>CP029803.1:1865000-2465000 GCA_003226295.1 Candidatus Moanabacter tarae
TGACTAATAGGAAAATCCCTATAGATCGGTGACAGGAATTGATTTCCGATCTTAGAAGGCAACTAATGTATCCTTTTGGTAGGGCATCAGCCTCAAAGCTCAACGACCGAGGCGGCTTACTCCGGATCTGTACGGAACACCAAGTGATAATCAAAAGTCGATACTTAAAACTCATAAACTCCTCCGACATCTGAAAAGAAAATTTCGCATCTGCCTTTCTTCTAGCGCTATAAGCTGGGCATTTTATGATTGTGCCAATTCGGCCTTCGCCCTGACAGTCCTAGCGGGCTTTTATGGGCCCTTTTTCAAAAGTTATTGGTCCAGCGGTTCGCAATCAGCCCTGACTTGGCAAGGATATACGGTTTCTATCTCCGGGTTAATCATTGCCTTTATGGCACCTTTTTTAGGGGCTCTAGCCGATCGCAAGGGGGAGAGGAAACGGTTTCTCCTTGTTTTCATGACAGTCGGTGCAACTGCCACAGCTCTACTAGCGTGTGTCGGCAAAGGCGCCTGGCCCATCGCATCACTCGTTTATATAGTGGCTGCAGTCGGATTTTACGGAGCTAATCTTTTTTATGACGCTTTGCTTCCCTCAGTCAGCAGTTCGAATAATCGGCATACAATCTCCGGATTAGGCTTCTCTCTCGGTTATCTCGGAAGTGTTATCCTCTTCGGTGCCCAAATCACCCTGATTCAGGACCCCTCGCTCCTGGGACTGTCTTCGACAGACTCTGCTATCAAGGTTTCATTTCTGAGCGTTGCATTATGGTGGATCCTGTTTTCATTCCCTCTCCTGAGCAACATCAAGGAAACCCAAATCCAACCCATTGAATCGGTAGGGGAAGCAATAAAAACTAGCCTGCTTGAACTCGGTGTGATCTTCCACCAAATCGGATCGGAGAACCGGAGACTGTTCTGGTTTCTTCTCGCCTACTGGTTCTATATCGATGGGGCCTATACCCTTATTACCATGGCCACCGGCTACGGAGCCGCCCTCGGTTTTTCTCAATCCGAACTGATAGTTACTCTTGTAGTAGTCCAAGTTCTCGGAATACCCTCTTCTCTAGTATTTGGAGTCTTGGGCCAGAGGATCAAAGCTGAATGGCTCATATTGGTAACCCTTGTTATCTACATCTCTGTTACCCTTTTCTCCTTCGGCATGACTTCCGAACCATTCGAAGTCTTGGGTAGGCCAATCGTCTCGATCTACATCCTTGGAGCTTGCATCGGAGTAGCTCAAGGGGGACTCCAAAGCCTAAGTCGCTCTCTCTACAGTTCTCTCATACCCACCGATAGACCAGCCTCCTACTTTGGTCTATACAACATGGTTAGCCGCGGTGCTGCCATTTTTGGCCCATTCCTCCTTGCTGTAGTTTCCTCAACTACAGGCAACCCGCGATACGGCACCCTTCCAATCGCAGTTCTCTTTCTCATGGGGATTGTACTTCTCTTCAAATCAATGACAGAAAAATGCAAGAAGGACTCATAGTTGGACAGACCTCCAATCGACCTGCCCCCTCCTTCTAGAGAAAGTCTACTAGTTCGCTTTCCCACCCAGAACCAGAACATCCATAAGAGGGGGGGCTTTTCACTGAATTCCCATTGAGCTGCACAGGACCATGACGAAAATTGAATGCCTCAACCGCAGGAACCGTAATGATCTGTTTATTATCTTAGGTTTGTGTCTTTCAGTTTATCTGGCAGCGTCCGTACCCTCCAGGTCGCCCGGAGAGATGTACATCCCAAGTTTGTAAGCATGGCCTTAACGGTTGTAAGTGCCTCCTTCAAGCCAGGCATTGTTTGACACCAACATTGAGGGAATCTCTTTAAAGAAGGTCAGAAAGATAACGTCATAGGAACCTGCCAGATTTTTCAAAATCGTTCGATTTATCCAACCGATCTCTAGTCGTTTATCATTACCTCATTCTCCAAAATCTGGGCCAGCGTTTGCCGCTTTCTTATTAAGACAGCTTCTCCCGAGTCACGAATAAGAACCTCAGGGGCCTCGGGGAAAGAGTTATAATTTTTGGCCGGCATGGAGGAACAGTAGGCTCCCACTCCTTCGATAACACAGAGGTCCCCAACCGTCGTCTCTTCTAATTCTCGGGGTTCCAAGAGTTCTGAGTCGCCTGGCGCGGGTGTTAGAAGATCTCCTGATTCGCAACAATGTCCCACAACAACATAATTTTTTCTTCTTCCGGTGCTATTACGGGAAAGTACAACCACTGCATGCTGAGCGCCGTATAGAGACGGCCGTAGAATCTCCGTCATTCCTGTATCCAACTTGAGGAACTTGAAACCCGCTTCTCCTGTACTCACTATGTCAGTAACCGTAGCCAACAGAGATCCGGCGTTAGCAACAAGATAGGTGCCCGGCTCAATCTCCAGATGAATGCGCCGACCAGATTCATTAGCCAGTTTGCAGAACGCCTCTCTGACCGGCCGGCCAATATTGTTCAAATCAGCTTTCTCCTCACTTTCCATCCGGCTCACTCGGAATCCACCCCCCAGATTCAAAACGGTAACTTCAGGTAGCTCTCTGACCAAATCGAGGCTCATACTCGCCGCGCGTTTCCAGACTTCAGGATCTCCCCCAGAACCCACGTGAGTGTGTAAACGAAATACCTTCAAGTCGAACGCTTCTACCAATTCATGCAGTTTATCCATCCATTCGTGCCAGATACCGAAACTGGCCGCTGGACCTCCGGTATTCGTCCGATTTGTACCTCCCGATCCAAGACCAGGATTCATCCGGACACCCAATCGCCCTCCATTCATCTTTCGTCCGAATTCTTCAACCTGTTGAAGGGAACAAGCATTCAGGGAAACGCCCTGTTCAAGAAGTTCTGCGAAATTCTTAGGCAATTCTTGACTACTCAAACTTATCTTCTCAGGAGCAATCCCAGATAACAAGGCTCGCTCACACTCGTATCCGCTACTAGCATCGAAATGAAGGCCTATCCGATTAAATAGTCGAAGTAGATTCGCATTGGAGCTTGCCTTCATGGCATATCGTACCGTTAACCCGAAAGCATTGGGAAAATGTAGGCACTCCTCTGCGTTATGACATAAAGTCAATTCATCATATACATATATCGGAGTCCCAAAACGGTCCCGGATAGCCTCCGCCTGAGTACTAGTTAAATTGCGAAGTTTTTCCATATCCGACCACCTCCTACCGCTTTAATGCCAATGTGACTCCGTCCCCTACCGGCAACATACTAATATCAACACGACTATCAGAATACAGCTTTTCATTAAAACTCCGAATTGCGACGGTATCCTCTTCCTGGGATTTAGAATCCAGGACCCTCCCAGCCCACAAAACATTGTCGATCATAATCAGTCCACCCCTTCGAATAAGAAGTAAAACCCTTTCGAAGTATTCCCCATATTCCTTCTTGTCAGCATCTATAAAAGCAAAATCGTAGGTGTCACGCTGCCCTTCAATGAGCAATTCGTCGAGTCCCGATATCGCGTCCTTCATTCTCAGTTCGATCTTCCTTGCCACCCCCGCTTCCTCCCAGAAACGTCTTGCAATGGAGGTCCATTCCTCACTCACATCAAATGCAACCATACGGCCTCCACTCGGCAATGCCAGTGCTACACACAGGGAACTGTAACCGGTAAAAACTCCAATCTCGAGGGTCCGTCGAGCACCCAGTAATCTAACCAACTGAGCCATAAACTGCCCTTGATCCGGAGAAACTTGCATCCTCGCCATAGGCATAGTATTCGTTTCACGACGCAGCTTCCCAAGCAATTCGGGCTCCCGAACTCCAACTGAAAAGAGATAATCGTAGAGATCGTCGCTCAAACCTGTGAATCGCTTACCCATTCTATTTCTCGCTCGTACTCCTGAGTACACATCCTAGTGTGAGGACAGAGAGTCAACCATTCATCGGTAACCTGGCTGAAATTATTGGAATTCCCAGTTTAAAATATAGTATCGACTAAATCTTGTGTTTGCCAAATTCCTCCTGCCCACTTTGGACATTACGTTAGTAAAAGTCGGCTTTTAAGATGTACTTAAGGCATAAAAAAGGTCCTCCAGCATGAAACAAAAGACTCCCGTAGATAGTTTCAAAGAAAAAATCTCCAGCGATGAAAGTACACCCTCCATCCATCAACTTAGCGGCAAAGAACTGTGACTCGTCTTATCGGCTAAGAGTATCCCCTAATATCAAAAGAAATCACCCATGCAGCCCACTCCATCCAACCTAACCGCTACCAAGGTCCTAGTGGGATGGATGTCTGAGGATTGAAAAAGTGGCAGGCCAGGGTTAATATCCGCACATTTATTTAGCATTCATCACTTCGAGGGTACCGCCCTTGGGAACAACAGATCAGGAAGGGCTTAATCCCTCTTCAAAAAGCGACGGAAAGTGACGATGGGGATCCGCCGGTTCCCGAAAGAGGATTTTTTGGCGCGGCGACAAACAAACGTTTTTTGGAGGTCGTACTCTATTGGCAGACCATGCTATTTCTGACACACAATACTTGTAAAGCAGTGCCCTTCGATCATGTTTGGCTGTCCAAGCCGCAGTCCCGTGGGTAAGCGCCTCACTGAAAACAGTAACAGAACCGGCCGGCGCTTCAGGTATCACAAAACAAGCAGATTCCTCTGGAGCTTCCGCAATCTTATTGGGTAATTTGAAGTTACTCTTGTGACTACCCGCAATGCAACAAAATCCGCCAGAGCTGGGTCCCGATGAGGCTAGATTCCAGCTCACTACTAAGAACCCGTTAAGACTTCGGCTATCATTAAGGTGAAAGTACTCCCCATCCCGAGCACCAGAGTTCGGGGCAGTAGCTCCGTAATCAGCATGCAGTTTCCCCCGAGACATACCTTTTCGCATGTGAAGTCCGTAAATGCGATCAAGGCGAAAGCAATCTCCCAACCGGAAGCGAAGAATAGGCATTATCTTAGGGTGATCAAGTAGGTTGCAAAATGGGGTTCCCCATTCCAGGAATCCTGGACGCTCTGGATGCGCCCCCGCCGCTGACCCGAATCTTCTCTGCTCCTCCGGGTCCGGAAGTTCCTGATGGTCAATCAGATCGTGCAGAACTCTAAGCTCCTCCTCGCTTAATACTTCCTCGATCACAAGGTAACCCTGAAGGTCGAACAAATATTGGTCTATCTCATAGTCTTCCATAAGAAATATATTTTACCCCTTTCTCGATAGGTCAATTATCAAATCCCCACGCCAATGAGCTTCAGATTCAAGAAGTGTCTCTTCTGTCACAAGTATCCTAATAAAATTTCGACCTTAGATCTTGATTGAAATCCACCTAAACTAAATGCCCATCCTTCACTTAATTAAGAGGCAAATTCTCTTGAAGAAAGCGGACTACATTCTCTCCCATAATCTTGCGGATGGTCTTCTCTTTCATTCCTAACGCCATTAATTCGGCCGTCAGCAAACTCAACTCGGATGTATCAAACCCGACCGCGACCGCCCCATCAAAATCAGAACCGAGAGCCACATGATCTTCGCCCATTATTGCAATAGAGTACTCCACCGCGCGAGCCCAGGAAGACGGAGTTGGATCGCAGATCGCTCCATCCCAATATCCGATCCCTATTAATCCCCCTCTTTCCGCGATTGTCCTCAGTATGTTATCGTCAAGATTTCGGACAGAATCGCAGGTTCCTTTGACACCTCCATGCGATACCACGATGGGACGCGTCGCCATCCGAAGAACTTCCTCATAAACTCGAGGCGAGGAGTGAGCAAGGTCGATAATCATGCGCCTCTTCTCCAACTGCCTGACGACCATTCGCCCGAATTCGGTCAATCCTTTCTTGTCAACGCCGTGGGCTGACCCGCCCACCTCGTTATCAAAGAAATGAGCCAACCCGACCATCCGATAACCCTCATTAAAAAGCTCATCGATGTTTTCAATCTGTCCTTCCAGACAGTGTGCACCTTCAATCGCCAGAAGAGCCCCAACTAATCCCCTTGTTTCCTTCCTCGAAGCAAGTAGTAATTGTAAATCAGTACCGTTTCTAACCAAGCGCAAATCTCCATCAGATTTCTTAACCATGCGCTTTAGTCTCTCTGACTGGTAGAGTGCCCGCTGTAACAAACTTGACCAAGTCCGAGGAGGCCAACCCGCTAGAACCAACCCGGGCATCAGGATATCACTGTCCGAAGGATTGCTCTCATAGTTCCGGTTCCTAGGCGACTTCGTAACAACGGAAAATACTTGAAGGGCTACATTTCCTTCCCTTAGCCGCGGTAAATCAAGGTGCCCGTAGCCAACCCGCTTCAGGAAATTCCGCGACCAGAGCAGAGTGTCAGCGTGGAGATCCGCCACAGTAAGGCTTCCATGCAGCTCCTTGGCTTCAACCGGAGCCCTCTTGATATCCAAATTCAAGACTCGGTTATGGTATCGATCTAGCAGTTCAGGCGCCAGGATCGCAGAAACCAATATTACACTCAGACCTATAAGCAACCCTTTACCCAATCTTCGCACATCGAAAACCTTTCTCCGTATTTCTCTGACCATTTTCTGAAATCAGTTTGACTCAATGTAAACTGATTTGACCCTTCCCCAAATCCTAGATTATCTTCATCCCGCTTACCACTGTATTCTCAATCAATAGATTCGTCCGGCCTTACTGCAGTGGTAGCTTATATGAATTGCTACTTCCTTCGAATTCCTCCATTTCTCCTATTCCGTCAAAATAGATCTGGTTATTGGTGCCAAAGGAAAAAGAGTAACCTTTGGATTCTGTCTTTTGCCCACAACCACGTAACTATTTCGAAAGCGTCCTTCCATCCAGAATTAGCGACTCAGGCCTTTTCTAAATCGAAGTAATTTCGACACACCTGGTTTTTTTTCTTTCCATGATTTATCTGACTTCTAAGGTCAAATAGAAATATGAAGAGTTTGGTAGGGGCAAAGCCCATATCCCCAGCGCCCACAAAGGAATCTCTATCTAGGAGTCGATTCGGATGACCCTGGCTCCTGACTCCCTGAAGTTTTCCGATCCCTTCGTGGAGGGGATTCAGACTCAGCTAGAGGGGCTCAATGTCAAGTTTACAGCAACGGAAATTCGTCATCTCAAAGACGAGATTCTCAAGCGACCGCCAACCCTCACAGAGTGTATTCTCTTCTCCATAGAGGGATCCGAGCATTGCTCCTACAAAAGTAGTAGGAATCATCTACAAACTCTTCCTACTAATGGCCCGAATGTCATCATCGGAGCAAAAGAGGATGCGGGAATCGTTTCCGTGGCACAGGATCGACAAGGGCTTCGTTATGGTTTAGTTCTAAGCCATGAATCTCATAACCACCCTTCCCAGATTGTTCCTTATGAAGGAGCCGCTACTGGAGTAGGGGGTAATGTTCGAGATGTTTGCTGCATGGGCGCCGAGGTTATCGCAGTAGCTGACTCGCTTCGATTTGGATTAATCTCATCGCCCCGAACCAAATGGATCACTGACGGCGTTGTCGCCGGAATCTCCGGATATGGCAATTCACTTGGCATACCCAATCTCGCCGGCGACGTCTGTTTCAACGAAGGATACCAGGAAAACTGTCTGGTGACAGTGGTTACTCTCGGCATTGTCCGTGAAGATCATATAATTCACTCTTATGCTCCACCTAATGCTGAGGACCATCTCCTTATCCTGGTCGGGAAAGCGACTGATAACAGTGGATTTGGTGGTGCTAACTTTGCCTCTTTTGAACTGGAAAAATCCGAGGAGGAAAGCAACAAAGGAGCCGTCCAGGAACCCAATGCCTTTCTAGAACGTCATCTTCTCAAGACAAGTTATGCCCTCTTCGACTACCTCAGAAAACACGACCGCCTCAAGGATTTAGGGTTTAAAGACCTAGGTGCGGGTGGAATCGCTTGCGCCAGCGTTGAGATCGCTGAAAACGCTGGATATGGTGCTGAAATTTGGCTGGAGAAGGTTCATACCAGTATGAACGGACTCTACCCAGGAATTATCCTATGTTCGGAAACCCAAGAGAGATTTCTCTGGGTCGTTCCGCCTGACTTGGTCAATACCATTCTCGATTTTTATAACAAGACGTTCGATCTTCCTAACGTCTCTTATCAAGCCGAAGCCCGGGTTATTGGCAAAATCAGAGGAGACGGACAATTTGTTGTTCGCTACAACGATGAAACTCTCGTCAACGCTGCTGCTAGTCAGGTGACTAAAGGATTCTCCTACGACCGGCCCTTCCACCCAGCAAAAAGATCACTGAGTGAGCCAACTATCCCAGAGCCTCAAAACTACAATTCAATCCTCCTTGAGATGCTCGGACATGAAAATATCGCTTCTCGTGAGCCGATTTTAGAAACCTATGACAAACAGGTGCAAGGTAGAACAGTCGTCGAAGCTGGCACTGGGAATGCCGGTGTTCTACAACCGTTCAACGATAAGAAATTCCCTCCGGAAATTCGCGCTACTGGAATCGCCCTAAGCACGGACCATAATCCACGGTATTGCCAAATCGACCCCTATTGGGGAACGGTCAATGCGGTCGTAGAGGCTGTTCGAAATGTCTCTTCGGTTGGAGCCACACCCCAGGCAATCACTGATTGTCTCTGCTTCGGGAATCCAGAAAAGCCAGCTCAAATGGCCGACTTTGTCGCTAGTATCCAAGCTCTTGGCGACACATGTAAACGAATCGGCTTAGAGGGGGATCCCTCTGTTCCTCTACCTATCGTAGCTGGCAACGTCAGTTTTTACAACGAATCTCATCAGGGCGCCATCCCAGCTAGCCCCATGATCAGCTGCTTCGGACGAATCGATGACGCCGCTCGGGCAATTACCTTTAGTTTCAAACAGTCTGATTCAATTATACTTCTTTCTGGCGAGCGGAAAGACGAATGTGGAGGAGGCATCTACTATGCTCTCCATGGCCATTTGGGCGCCAATCTCCCAAAACCGGATGTTTCCGAGGTTGCCAATCAAGTTGCAGCCCTTACCGAGTCTATTAAAAAGGAATTGATCTTGGCCGCTCATGACATCAGTGAAGGCGGTATCGCGGTGGCCCTCGCAGAGATGACCTTTCAAAGTGATATTGGATGCAGCGTCGAATTGCCCGGCCCGCTTCGACTCGATCGTAAAGCGTTTTCAGAATCCGGAGGCTTTATTCTGGAGGTAATTCCAGAGAACTTGGAAAAAGTCCGGCTCCTATTCTCGCAACACCAAGCTCCTCTGGTCAACATCGGTCGAACAACCGGAGACTCCTTGATCGCTATCGAACCCAGAATAAACCTCTCTATATCAAAAGCAAAAGAACAGTGGCTTTTTGGGCTTCGTGAAAAACTCTACTAGACACTAAAAGACAGCATACTACTAACCAATGAGGTCTAAGGGAAATAACACCAAGATTAGCTTTTCCGCAACCGGTAAACCAATCGACTATCGGTCTGCTGGTGTCAATATCGAGGCGGGGAACAGCGCCGTTGATCGGATTCGCCCCCATGTAGAAACCACATTCAACGAATCTGTACTAGACGGTATCGGAGGATTTGGTTCCTTTTTTGACCTAAAGAAACTCCTTAGAGACTACAAGGAACCAGTCCTGGTTCAGAGCACGGACAGCGTGGGAACAAAGATCAGTGTGGCAAGTAAGTCACAAAATTTCAGGACGATCGGAATGGATCTAGTCAGTGCTTGCAGCAACGATATTCTAGTTCACGGGGCCCGCCCTCTCACCTTCCTCGACTATATCGCAACTGGCAATTTGAAGCCAGATATAATAGAAGAGATAGTAAAAGGAATTGCTGAATCCTGTCGCCATCATGAAGTTGCACTTGTCGGTGGTGAACTTGCTGAAATGCCTGACACCTATGTAAATGGTGAATACGATCTCGTCGGGATCGTCACGGGTGTAGTCGAAAAGGAGAAGATTATTAACGGGAAGAATATCATTACTGGCGACTCAATTCTCGCCTTACCCTCCAACGGCCTTCACACCAACGGCTATTCTCTTGCCCGAAAATTAATCTTTGAAGTGGCCAAACTAACGATCGATGACCAACCTGAGCCCCTCTCCGAGAGCATCTCTGAAACCCTTCTAGCTCCTCACTTAAATTATCAGGATCCGATTCTGACCCTTCTAGAAGCAGGTCATCTAGTAAAAGGAATGGCTCACATAACCGGGGGCGGCATATTTGACAACATCCCTAGAATTCTTCCGGCTAATTGTGGGGCTGAAATTTTGCGAGGAACTTGGCCCATTCCTCCTGTTTTTACTCTTTTGAAGAAATTAAGTGATCTCTCCGAAAAAGAGATGTTTCGCACTTTCAACATGGGACTTGGTCTTGTTATGGTTGTATCTCCTGAGACCTCTTCCGAGATCATTCACTGTCTGTCCCCTGAAACGGATATTTTTGAAGTCGGCACTATCGTTGACGCCAACCAGGAAGTACGAATCGTTGAGGCTCCATCAACAAAGCATCTCTGAAAAGGCATATCCTTCTAATGAGTAAAATCCGTATTGCGGTCATCCAATTTCCCGGTTCGAATACTGAACGGGAAACCCACCTAGCATTGCAACGGACGGGACTTTCTGGCGTGGATTTCCTCTGGAACAGGAATCACACTACTTTGGAAAAGTGTGACGGTTTTGTACTAACCGGTGGGTTTTCCTATGAGGACCGTTCCCGAAGTGGAATCATCGCCTCCCTAGATCCAGTAATGGATATTCTGCGGGCTCAAGCGGGATTAGGAAAGCCGATTCTCGGGATCTGTAATGGGGCCCAGATTCTAGTTGAATCTGGAATGATTCCTGAACTT
Source organism: Candidatus Moanabacter tarae (assembly GCA_003226295.1). Taxonomy (NCBI): domain Bacteria; kingdom Pseudomonadati; phylum Verrucomicrobiota; class Opitutia; order Puniceicoccales; genus Candidatus Moanibacter; species Candidatus Moanibacter tarae. Next base: position 1,875,770 of record CP029803.1, read on the forward strand.
AAAGGAAATCAAGTCGGTATGGCATTGACTCGGAACAAGAGAGTTAGAAATGGACGCGTTCTTGGGACTGGCTATTACAATTCCTGGGTCCACCTCAAACTCAATTCTCTTCCAGATCGCTGCGCCTTTACCCGACACCTTAGACCCAACCGGCCGCTGAGGATTCCTGTGGCTCATGGTGAAGGTCGTTTCCTCGCAAACTCTGATTTGCTCGCAGAACTCAAAGATCGGGACCAGATTACCCTGCAATATTGTGATCAAAACGGGGACGCAAGTCCTGAATTCCCAGTCAATCCCAACGGCTCCGACTCTAATATTGCCGCTATTTGCAATCCTCGTGGCAATGTCATGGCAATAATGCCGCATCCCGAAAGAACCTTAGAGGGCGATCCAATTTTTTCCTCGATGCGCGACTTTATCGAGAATCCGTCAGAAAATAATGTTCCTCCCTTGACCTACCACCGAAGGCCGTTCCAAACTCCTTCTTTCAAACCCGTAAAAGGAGCGGTCGCCTTAACCGTAAAATTGCTGATCACCGATAACGAAGCTATCTCAGTAGAGAAAACCCTGAACCGCCTGGGAATCCCTGTCCGCGTGGAAAGACAAACTTATTGGGAAATTCTGACCGACGGCAGTTCCAGTGCTGAACTCCTAAGAGAGATCGAAGCTAGTGGTGAACTCTTCAATTCCAACAAGGAAGCAATTGGAGGGTCGACCTCCGCAAGCGACTTTCGGGGCTATCTCGTCTATCCAAAAGAAGACTGGATTGGCAGACAGAAACTCGATTCACTGAGAGACCGATTTGGGCTCAATAATATAAAGGAGATTCGTCGAGGAATACTTTGGCGGCTCACTTCACGCTCCAGTCCAGACCCTGTCTTGATAAAAAAGGCTCTCCAAACTAACATCTTTTTTAACCCTATTTCACATGTCTGTTATGAGTACTGATTCCCTTCCCTTAACATTCCTCAACCAAAATCTCGACTACACCGAAAGGATCGTTGAAGAACTAGAATACATCGTATCCGATACCGATCTTTTATCTGATGGAAAACATATGGGCAAAGTCCGTGACACATATGACTGCGGAGACCATCTTATTTTGGTTACAACCGATCGGCATAGTTCTTTCGATCGTATTATTGCCCACATCCCCTTCAAAGGCCAAGTATTAAACCTGGTCAGCGCCTGGTGGTTCGAACAAACGGCGAATTTGGTACCTAATCATGTCCTTGCAGTACCTGATCCGAATGTCACTGTAGCAAAAAAATGTCGTGTCGTCCCAATCGAATTTGTGATTCGTGGATACATCACTGGATCCACGAATACTTCGCTATGGACTGTCTATAATCAAGGCTCTCGGGAGTATTGCGGAAACCCATTGCCAGATGGCCTCCAGAAAAACCAAAAACTGGAGAAACCACTCCTTACTCCTACCACCAAGGAAGTTGAACATGATCGTCCCATAAGCCCTAAGGAGATCGTCGCAGAGGGCTGGATGAGTTCCGCTGAGTGGGAGGAAACAAGTGCCATTGCCTTTCGATTATTCAGTGAAGGGCAGCGCCAGGCGCTCCAACATGGACTTATTCTGGTCGATACGAAGTATGAATTGGGCCGGGATAAAGACGGTCAATGTATAGTCATTGACGAGATCCATACTCCTGATTCTAGTCGCTATTGGCTCGCCGATAGCTACGAAAAACGAATTGCTTCTGGTCTTGAACCTGAAAACATAGATAAGGAGTTCCTTCGCCTCTGGTTCAGGGACCACTGCGACCCTTATGCCGATGCGGAATTACCTGCGGCACCAGAGGACCTAGTGGTCGAACTGGCTCGGCGCTATATATACCTGTATGAGAGGATCACCGGCCGCGCCTTCCCCTTTCCCGAACAACACGAACAAACGTCTCAGCGAATCAAACGCAACCTGGAGAACTATCTGTGAAAATTGTAATTCTGCTTGGATCGGAGTCCGATCGCTCCCATGCCCAAAAAATAATCGATGGGCTTGATCGATTTGTTATCCCTCACGAGACCTTCGTCGTCTCTGCCCACAAGGTTCCGGAACTATTGATCGAGCTTATCCAGCGATTCAATGCCTATACCGAACCCCTCGTCTACATAACAGTAGCTGGTCGATCTAACGGCCTCTCGGGAGTCACCGCTGGAAGCGCTCTGCATCCCGTGATAGCCTGCCCTCCTTTCTCTGATAGGTCCGACTATTTAACCAACATCCATTCCTCTCTTCAAATGCCCAAAGATACGCCGGTCTTAACCGTGGTTGATCCGGCTAATGCAGCGCTTTCTGCAGCCAGAATCTTAGCCTTGTTCCAAGAAGATCTGAAACTGAAAATTCGCAGCCATATCGACGGTGTCAAACGTACTTATGCTCCTGTCTCCGACGGAACATCCCAAACCAAATCATCAGGAAATGGATAGCTTTCATCTGGGAAGCGTCACTCAGCTGAGCTTTCTCAGGGTCATCCTTAAAGCTGGGAATATTTTTATATATATACGATGATGGGAGTAAACTGATGTGCGGAATTGTCGGCATCCTTTCTCATCGGCCCGTTGCAGGTGAACTTTATGAGAGCCTGATTCATCTACAACATCGGGGGCAAGATGCAGCAGGGATCATGACCTGCGATCCCCACCAATTCTATATCAAAAAGGGCACAGGCCTTGTTCGCGACATCTTTGACCAGTCGAATATGACCCGGTTAGTTGGAAATTTAGGCATTGGGCACTCTCGATATCCGACTTCAGGCGGCTATGGTATGGAAGAAACCCAACCACTCTGGGCAAGTGTCCCCTTTGGGGTCGCAATGAGCCACAACGGCAATCTCGTCAACTACAGTGATCTCAAGGAACAATTGGGGAAAACCCATCGCCGCTACCTCAATTCAAGCAGCGATACTGAGGCGATCTTACATCTATTCTGCAGCTTCCTACATGATCATCCAGATACAGATGAACCTGAGGAATTCTTTGAGCAGATCTGCGCCTCTCTTGAACAGGTCTTCCAGCTTGCCATTGGCTCCTTTTCTGTTGTTGCCGCTATCATAGGCAAGGGTCTTCTTGCTTTTAGAGATTCTCATGGAATTCGGCCTCTCGTACAGGGCATTCGCCCCTACCCCGATGGTTCGTCCGATTTTATATTTGCATCTGAGAACTCGATGTTTTCGCTTCTTGGGTTTGAAAAATCTGAAGACGTTCAACCTGGCGAAGTGGTCTATATCAGCGAAAAAGGAGAGCGGTATTCAAAGGTGCTTTCGAAAGGCAAATTTTCTCCATGCGTTTTCGAATATGTCTACTTTGCCCGTGCTGATGCCCTATTGAACGATGTCAGCGTCTATCGATCCCGTTTGCGAATGGGGCAAAATCTTGCGAGAGCATGGAAACGCAATCATCCTGACCTAAAACCAGATATAATCATCCCAGTTCCTTCTACTTCCAATACTGCAGCCCTTTCTTTGGCCCACGAATTGGGGGTTCGCTATTCTGAAGGGCTCTACAAAAACCCTTTTATTGGGCGGACCTTCATTATGCCTGGACAGGAGATGCGCAGAAAATCAGTTCGCTATAAGCTTGTTCCTCAAGAAACCGAAATAAGAGGGAAAGTCGTTATGCTTGTCGATGACAGCATCGTTCGAGGAACAACCTGCAAGGAAATCATTAAAATGGTGAGGGAATTTGGAGCCCAGAAAGTCTATTTCGTCACCACAGCTCCCCCGATGATCTCGCCCTGCTTTTACGGAATTGATTTCCCAAGCAAATCGGAGCTTATTGCTGCTAATCGGTCTATTGAAGAGATTCGTCTTCAAATTGAAGCTGACGCTCTCCTATATCAAACCCATGAGGATCTTGTTGAGGCCGTTACCCGCAAGGGCGAGCATGCAATTGAAAATCCGTGTATGGCCTGCATGAATGGTCAATATGTAACAGGTGGTCTCTCCGAGCAATTGATGTTAGATCTCGAAAAAGAGAGAAAAACCCAGCGAGAAAATTAACTGACTACCCCACTATCGCCAATGAGTGTGATCCTTTTAGTTGGGTCCAGTGCTAGAGAGCACGCTATTGCCCGGGCCATTCGCAAATCTCCACAAACTTCCTCGATATGCTGTTTCGCATCAGCCAATAATCCAGGAATCCAATCTATCGCGACCAGCTATGAGGTTGGCAACATCAACGACCCAAACGAGGTGGTTCGGTTTGGAATGCAGTGCGGTGCCAAGTTAGCTGTAATTGGTCCCGAGGCTCCGTTAGAAAACGGGGTTTCCGATGCCCTATGGAATTCTGGCATTCCATGTGTCGGACCCAAAAAGGCATTGGCACGAATCGAAACCAGTAAAGGCTTCACACGCCGCCTCCTAGAAACTTCTAGTATCACTGTCAATCCTGCCTTCAAGGCCTTTGAAAACATAGATGGAGCTGAAGAGTACCTCCAGCAATTAGGTGATTCATATGTCGTGAAATATGATGGCCTGATGGGAGGGAAAGGAGTTAAAGTAGCCGGAGAACACCTTCACTCCCACAACGAAGCACTTGAATATTGTAGTCAGCTAGTTAAATCCGGTGGAGGATTCCTAATCGAGGAGAAGCTTTTGGGAGTTGAATTTTCCTTAATGAGCTTCTGTGACGGGAAAACCATTGTTCACGCTCCTCCGGTCCAGGATCATAAACGCGCATTTGTTGGCGACACCGGTCCCAATACCGGCGGTATGGGCTCGTATTCCGGTCCCAACCTATCTCTGCCCTTCCTTAGTGAATCCGATATTCGGGAAGCTCAGGAAATCAACTCTAGGACCATCGAAGCCCTCAGTCGAGAGTGCGGGCAGCCCTACCTAGGTATCCTCTACGGGGGTTTTATAGCGACCGCTAATGATATTCGCCTGATTGAATACAATGCCCGTTTCGGCGATCCTGAAGCATTGAACATTCTTACCCTTCTTGAGTCTGATTTCCTAGTCCTATGTGAAGCCATTATATCGGGCACTCTCGGTAATATCGATTTGACCTTCTCCACCGCTGCCACCGTCTGTAAATACGCTGTCCCAAACGGGTATCCCGATTCGCCGGTCCAGGGCAAAAAGATTGATATTTCCAATGTAAGAGACCTAGATCTCATTTCCTACGGTGCCGTCAACCAGCTAGACGACGAAATCTTTATTACAGGATCTCGCAGTCTCGCTGTAACCGCTGCCGCCGCTTCCCTTGCCGAAGCCGAGTTCATCGTCGAAGAAGAGCTGAGCCGTATTGGAGGCCCCCTCTTCCATCGCGAAGATATCGGAACCCCTGCTCTCATTGAATCCTACGTTATCAAACTTAACAACCTCCGCTGCAAAAATGTCAGCCAATGAACTGACGTCTCCACATGATCCATATCCTAAATTCAATCCGAAAATGATATCTAGGCCATTTTAGGTTGAATCTCTAATTCATTAACTAAGAACCCATCTCTCTGTATGCTTACCCTACTGTCCTAGAAAACTCTCTGCCCCTTCTATTGATAAAGAACTCATCTATTAAAACTCGGTGAAAACCATCAGCCAAAGCATTCCTCGCAGTTCATCCCGTCTTGGAATCCTTGGCTCCACAAAGGGGACCGACCTACAAGCCATTATCGGGGCCATTGAACAAGGGCGCCTCGATGCCTCTGTCGCAGTAGTCATCAGCAACAAGAGGGATGCTTATATCCTGGAGCGAGCGCGTAAACACGATATTCTTACCATATATGTCGAAGGGAAAGAGAGAAGCCGAAAGAATTTCGACGATGAGGTATCAACGATTCTAAAACAAAACTGCGTAGACTTAGTCCTTCTGATCGGCTATATGCGTATCCTTTCCCCCTCATTTATTGATTCCTGGAATAACCGAGTCCTTAACGTTCACCCTTCTCTCCTCCCCGAGTTCGGTGGTAGCATGGACCTTGACGTCCACAGTGAAGTCCTCAAGTCCGGCGTTGAAGTAACCGGCTGTACAGTCCACATTGCAACCAAGGAAATCGATGCCGGCCCAATTATCGTTCAAAAATGCTGTACTATAGCTGATGGTGAAACATCTGAAAGCCTAAAGGTCAAGGTCCAAGCCCTAGAAGGAGAAGCCCTCATCGAAGCCATCCAACTCTTCCAAAACGGCTTTCCGCTCTTCTCCAGAGGATAAACTACAACAAATACTCTTCAGGAAACCGTAAAGCCCAGATCGATCGTCCAACATGCTCCAGTTACCGCGGCCGCCTTTTCTGAACAAAGATAAACGGCCAGATCTGCCACCTCTTTTGGCTCGATTGCCCGCTTTATAGCAACAGTTTTCAAGAGTACCTTATCGACAACATCGTTTTCCGCAATACTGTGATTCCTCGCCAGATCAGGAATCTGCTTCTCTACCAACGGAGTTCGAACGAAAGCCGGACAGAGAGCATTCACCGTTATGCCATACTCTCCTCCTTCCAAAGCAGCTGCTCGGGTCAAACCGATCAGACCATGCTTTGCCGAAACATATCCGACTTTATTCGGGGAAGCCACCAACCCATGGACCGAGGAAATATTTACTACCCTTCCCCAACCCTCGGACTTCATTGAGGACCACGCGTACTTAGTCAGCAGAAAGGGGGCCCTTAACATAACACTTAGCAATTCGTCCCATTTTTCTTCCGGAAACTCCTCCAGCGATGAAACATGCTGAAACCCTGCATTATTAATCAGAATCTCGACTCCGCCGAACTTCTCAACCGTCTTTTCGACAAGGTATTTACAAGACTCACGATCAGACAAATCGACTTTAAAGAAGTAACCCCCTATCCTTTCAGCAACCATACGTCCTTCTTCTTCCTGTACGTCGGCTATCACTACTCGGTGGCCTTCGTTACTCAATTCTTCAGCTATTGCCTCACCAATTCCACTAGCGCCACCGGTTACTATTGCACATCTTCCCATAGCCATCGAAACTTCATAAGGGTCCAACCCTTCCTGCAACTATAATCTACGGCTTCATTTGTATAATAGCCCTAACATCCCGACACAAATCCTTTCCCATCAATAAAGAACTGCGTTTATTCAAGTGATGATACTCCAGGCCTCATTTGTTTTCCCTCTAATTCAGTGTCTCTTGTTTATGCTAGTAGTCGGCGGCTTCAAGTTAACCGCCCAAGAACCCGTGGCACCCGAGCCTATCGTCGATTCTCCACCCGTTAAGAAACCTTCAGCAATCCCTCAAGGTTCTGAAGCGCTTATCAGCAAAAAAAATAATGTCCGGGGAATTCAGGACTCAACAGTCGCTGAAGCACTCGGAAGAAGACCCGATCTTAAATTTTCTAACGTCAAGATCGACGGGGAGGATACACGACTTTCTATCTCTGATATTCCGACCGAAGCAGTCTCAGATATCGATGTCCTTAAATCTATCACTCCAGATCTCGATGCCAATTCACGTGGAGGCTCAGTGAGCCTTCGATCTAAACCTTCTTTCGAACTTGAGACCCCGGTTATTAAATCCAGCCTCGGTTTTCGGTACACAGAAATTTTCGACGAAATCAATCCAAGGGGCTCACTGACCATAGGTAGTGCCTTAGGCAAAAATAGACGCTTAGGAGCTCGTCTAACTCTTAAGTATCAGGAAAACGCATATGGCTCTGATGGCATCGGGATGGATTGGCAGGAGATCGAATATTCCGGTCAATCTTCGTACGTCCTTAAAGATCACCTCCTATACACTTGGAAAGGCAATGAAACAGAGATTGGCCTAAGCGGTAATCTTGACTACAAAATCTCTGATCGATTCTTTATCTATCTCCGGGGCAATTGGGAGGAAGAAGATTGGGTAAACAACAATCCCAAAATTGAATACCGGTTCTCCAGCGGAGAATACACCGACATTGGAAATACTGAAGTTACTGTTTCTAAGGGCGATGTAAAAAGAGACCTCAGGGGATACGAAAATCTGTCGGACGAATCTGAAATCGCTACCGGCGGATTCTACGAAGAGGGCAAACTGAGTTTTAATTACCAGATTTCCCACCGAGAAAGCCATAACATCCAGCCAGATTTCTTTACGATCGATTTCATCCAAGAAAATGTCGATATGGGCTATTATCGATTAGAGAACTCCCGAATCCCCAGAGCCTTCGCAGCGGATGACCAAGACATTTTTGATCCTACACTATTTCAGTTCGAGGATCTTAACAGCCAGGTAGATATCACTAATCGATCGGATTTTATCGCTTCCCTGAATTTAAAGCACACCCACCGCATTGGATCTAAGAAAGGTTACTTCAAATCTGGTTTTAAATTCAGAGAACGCTCTCGAGAACGAATCACAGACGATCATGTCTATGACCAATTCAACGGCAGTTTCACCCTAGCAGACGTCCTCTCTGATTTCTCGCGGCCGTCTCTCTTGAAAGGGCAGTTCAATCTCAACACGGTTCCTGATCTCGCCAAGTCTCGCCAGTTTCTAGCTAACCATCTGGACCAATTTGTGCTCAATGAGAGGCGTACCCGAGAAAGGGCCGATGCGGCCACTTACGATGCAGGCGAATCGATCGTTGCGTACTATGGTATGGGAACCTTCCACCGAAAATATCTCACTTTTCTTGCAGGATTAAGAGTGGAGAGAACTGAAACTAATTTTACCGGTAATGAAGTTCTCATAAGTGATTCAGGAGAATATCTGCAGACGAACCCCGTTTCCGGCTCATCAGGATACACCAACACCTTTCCAAGTCTCCACCTAAGAATGGATCGTGGCAAACGACTAACTTTCATCGGCTCCTGGACCAAGGCCATCGAACGGCCCCGTTTCTCATCTCTTACTCCCTACCGTCGCGTTGACCTCGAAGACCGGGAGCTCTATGAGGGAAATCCCGACCTGAAACCAACACTTTATTCCAATTTAGATCTCTCATTAGACTATAACCTCCACGACGACGACCTACTCTCATTAGAATTCTTCTATAAAACGGTCGATGACGTCATCTTCTCGAGAACTTCGACCCTCCTTTCTGGGACCTACGCTGGTTTTGAGCGAAGCAGGGATGAAAATAGCGCTAGCGGGTCGCTCTGGGGTATCGAACTAACTTGGTATCAATCCCTTGATAGCCTTCCCCTCCTCCCGAAGGGATTAAAATTGAATACCAACTATATCTACAGCAACTCGGAGTTTGAATACCCTAATCGCCCTGAACAACCCCTCTCAATTGCTAATCACCCAAATCAAAAACTTCAACTCGCCATTACCTATGATCTAGGTAAGTTCTACGCCCAATTGAAGATCGAACGCCAGTCTAACACTGTCTCAAGAGTGGGAGACGTTCCGGAAGAAGATCGATTTAAAGAAGGTATTACTGAAGTTGCACTTAACGCAAGTTGTCGGCTGTCCGAACGCCTTCGAATCGTCGGTGGGGTACGAAGACTCACCGATACCCCATCCGAAGTCGTTTACGAAGGGAATCGCGATCAACTTGTTAGATACCGCTACCCCGGTCAGTCTGCTAACATCGGCCTCAAGTACGAGTGGTAGAGATAAGCTCACACTTTTTTTATCAAGCTTCAATTTGTACTTGGAGAAAAACGCCGGGGCCCATCGATAATCGCTGTTGATCAGCTGTACCTTTACACTCCACATTTCATTAAAGGCTAATAGCTAGATTTAAAGGGAACCCAATACTTGCCTAAACCCAAAGTGAGGACACCTTGTATCTGGTGCTTCCTGAAATCCACAATTCCACCAACTTTAATTCCGCCTGTTTTCCTATCTTTTGTCTACCGCCACACTCGAGTAAGTAATCCTAAGCATCATACTAACTGTCCCTATTTGACGAACCTTTGAACACTGCAGCAACAAATCCAGATGAACGCCTTCCCTCGACCGAATTATGGCGGACCTGGAAACGCATCCTAAGGCTAAGCAAGCCCTATTTTTTGCGTCTCATTTTTAGTTTCATCCTAGCTGCACTCGCCACCGGAGCCTGGCTAGCAATTCCTTTAGGACTTAGATCAATGCTCGATTCTGTTTTCGAGCAAGGAGATCGTCATTTACTCAATGTAATAGCTATTGGAATGCTGGCTCTCTTCATCGTTCAGTCCCTTATGTCATTCGGAAGCCACTATTTGATCGATTGGATCGGCAGCCGAGTTATCACGGACTTACGTCAGAAAGTTTATGCTCACCTCTGCCAATTAGATTTGCGTTTCTACACCAACCATCGGTTAGGTGAGTTAACCTCTCGTCTCGGCAACGATGTGGGAACCATTAGAAGCGCGGCTACCACAGATCTATCGCAACTTCTAATGCACAACTTTTCGTTGCTCGGCTCAATCATATTGATGGCTGTACTCAACTGGCGACTAAGTCTAATAGTGTTTGGAGTGGTTCCACCAGTTGTACTAGTTTCCCGCTACTTTGGTCAGAAAATCCGGAGAATATCTCGCCAGGCCCAAGATCGGCTAGCAGATACCACCGCTGTCGCAGAAGAAGCACTCGGAGCAATTCGAGTTGTAAAAGCCTTCACGAGAGAATCCTATGAAGTCCGGCGTTATCGTAATGAAACCGAGGCTCTCTTTAAACTAAACCGTCACCGTGCTCTGATTACAGCGTTCTTCTCCTCAGGTATCGGCTTCTTTTTCCTACTCTCGATGACGACTATTTTCTGGTACGGTGGCAGCGAGGTTCTTGAAAATCGCCTTACCGCGGGAGACTTGGTCGCATTTCTTATTTACGCCACCAATATCACTCGATCGGTTTGGGGGATTTCGCGGCTTTACTCTTCATTAAATAGCGCTGCTGGAGCATCTGAGCGAATCTTCCAAATTCTGGACACTATTCCAGAAATCAATGACAACGAAAGAGCAGTAGTCATGCCTTTTCTAAAAGGGAGGGTCTCATTTTCCAATGTCTCCTTCTCATATGAGAAGGATGGCTTCAACCTCAACCAGGTTTCCTTCGTGGCTAATGAGGGAGAAACAATCGCTCTGGTTGGACCAAGCGGATCTGGGAAATCTACCATCATGCACCTGATTCCCCGATTTTATGATGTCCAGTCAGGACAAATTCGAATCGACGGAATTGATATCAAAACCGTTCAGACCCAATCTCTCCGTCAACAAATCGCCGTTGTTGCCCAAGATATCCATCTCTTCGGTATTTCAGTGGCCGAAAACATTCGGTACGGGCGACTCGAAGCAACTGATAGTGAGATTATCTCAGCCGCAAAAGCTGCCAATGCCGACCAGTTCATCCATGATCTTCCAGAGGGATACGATTCTCTTGTCGGAGAACGTGGAGTTAAACTGAGTGGCGGACAGCGTCAACGGATAGCTATTGCTCGCGCGATTTTACGAGATGCTCGTATTCTCCTCCTCGATGAGGCCACTTCTTCTCTTGATTCGGAATCAGAAGCCCTAGTACAGCAAGCTCTCGAACGACTCATGGTGGGACGTACATCCTTCATCATCGCTCACCGCCTTTCGACTGTCCAACATGCCGACTGTATCATTGTCCTTGATAGTGGAAAAGTTGTCCAGTCTGGTTCCCATCAGACCCTTTTTGAGCAAGATGGTCTTTATCGACGCCTCTGTTCCCTCCAATTCCAAGACCCATAAAAAACAACCTCCAACAGCACTACTATTTCCCTCATTTGACTTAGCGCGGTGTTTTCAACCCATACTCCAACGTTTGAGGCGACTCTCCCTATGACAGATCCTTAATCCATCCCCTTCTTATACTGTCCTAAGGGCCATGGGGCCTCGGAGTCTTCTCGAGCCCCCTCAGAAAAAGGCGAACCGTCCTCTTTCTCCCTGCAGGATGACATATATTGGATACTTACCTCAACTAGGATTATCAGGCACCGGCTTTATCCGGTATCTCTTCGTGATTCTTAACTATCTACCTGTTTTCCTACCACTGGAACTATCCATCTGTTCAGTTCACATTCCACCCAAAAAGATCTGATCTTCTCCTCGCATTAGGCGGACTGCTTCTCTTTTTAAACATCTTAAACCCTCGGCTCAAATAGTTCGGCAAAGCATGAGGGTGATCATGACTACAAGTAGTCAACCAGACCCGGTTAGCTCCCATCTCCCAACACCGATCCACCGCTCGCGTCAGCAAGACTCCTCCTAGTCGCTGCCCAATGAATGGACTCCTTAGTCCAATACACTCAATCCTGACGCTCCCATCCTCCTGCCTCTCCAATTCATAGTATCCCGCAGGATTCCCTCTAACGTAAGCCACCCAAGTCTCTAATTCAGGACGATCTACGTATTCCGACCATTCTTTTCGGCCCCACTTTTCCCGTCCCCCCCAACGGAACTCAACTCCTACCGCCTGGTGCATAAACCAGTTGAATTCCGGACAAGAAATATCTAACCTTCTGATTTCGAAATCTGTCGATACTTGTGCTGCTGGACGAAAATCTCCACGCTTAGTTATTTCAAGGTGATATGTAATTTTCTGTTCCATTTTTCAATCCTTCCACTAGTTAACGCATAGCTAAACTATGATACCCTACCCCTTGGGCAAGTATCTTGCCAGGTCTAAGGAACTCTTGAAGGCGCCCTCTAAAAGGAGACCATTTACACAGAATAGAACCAGATGAGATGCAAAGGTTTACTATTCATATCACACTCCAAATTGAGGGATAGCTTCCATCCAACGAGTCATGTTGTGCCCTTTTAAATGGAATAATGGCACAAGAATGAATTGGTTGAGAGAACAGGAAGCCTTAGTTAAGTATTAGTAAACTGAAATGCGTACAACTTGCAGTCACGCAAGATAAAGCGAATTCGTATCAATTTGCCCGCCAGCTTGCTTACGTCGGAACTCTTCCCCCAACGTACCCGCATCCTTACCGAATTTCCACACATAAAGGATGCCTCCTCCTTAGTATACCCCTCGACCGGGCGACGGTAGGCATCTTGGAACTCAACACGAACTGAACCTCCTCCACCTGTGTCAACATTGATCTCAAGCTGATTTCCTTCGAACTGAAGTATCGGAGTAATAATTTCACCTCCTTCATAACACGCATCGGCCGACACAAAGCCGTCCAAACGCAGAACAGCTCGGCCGATTCCTGTCAAGTGTCCTTCTGCAGCAGGATCAACGATGTTGTCGTGGTCTCTATTAGTACCACTATAATAGATCCAAATTTCGTCCCCCATGAGGATTGGGTTCGGCAGCGCCCATATCATTCGAGAAGAAAAGCTGCCTTCCGGGCCAGGGCTTATGAATGCTCCTCGCCCACCACACCGCTGAAAATTCGCACCGTCTCTGCTAACTGATAACCGTGCGTCGAAGCGGCTAGGACCATGAATCCTTTGTGTTTCCTCTCTAACAGCATCTAAATCGTCCCGGACAGTTGTCACAACCGTAGCTCGATCGTACCAACTCCAGTTTGCATTGGCTAGCATCAAGTACACACCATCTGGATCAGGATACTTGAAGACAGTAGCCCCATAATAGTCTACTGGGACTAACCCGCTTGGGTTTTCCGGTGCCGCAGAATTCAAAGGATGATCTGTCTCGTAAGTCGCCCGGTCTTTGTCATCGGGCCACATCACAATTCTCTGGTTCTCCCAATTTATCAGATCGTCCGACTCCAACCGCCGGACTGTTCGATAGTTCTCATTTCCTTCGGCTGTACTGTGTCGCTTCGCAAACCAATGGCGCGTGAAGAGAAGATATCGCCCAATAGCGGGATCCCAGAATATAACGCTCTGGGTATCCCAACCCCCACGCTGCTCGAGTTTTATTCTTCGGAGAAATCTCCAGTCGAGACCATCGGAGGAGCTATGCATGTGGAACTGCATTGAAACGTCTGAATCGTAGACCTTCGTTTGGCTCTTATAGCGTTCTTCTCTTGGAGCGTTCGGGTCGATCCACACGGAGCTACCTCCGAACTTACCCGCAATCGCAATATTGCTGAATATGGATCCCTCTTCTTTGATAGAACTGAGTTTTGGCTTGGTAAAGTGGATACCGTCAACTGACTCTGCATAGCCGATATGGGCCGGATTAATGCTGCCATTGACAGCTTTACAAGAATGATACCAGATTCGGACCCGGCCATCATCCTCCTTCAACACACTGCTGTAAATTCCAAGGCTCATTTGGGATTCGATCTCGCTCGATCCCTCAGCTGTAAGCACAGAATCAGTGAATTGATACGGACGATTCATTACTAATTTCACGCCAAAACTCGACTCGATGAACATCTCATCAACAAAGAGTTGTTTTAACGATCCCACCTTTATTGGATTCATTGTTTGCTTAGTTTTAAAGTTCAGTTTCCGGTAAACGCGCTGGTCATACTACGTTATCACCCATATAAAAGGGCAAGCACGATGATCTTTTATGGCTCAAAGTTTGATGGCCTACGCAAATACCCTAGATCTCATCCACACATGTCTATTTTGCAAATTAGGAGGATTAATTTTGACCTTCTAATAACCATTATCCACCAATGCTTTTTACTTTACCAAAATCGATCTCATGATCGCCTGAACCCTAAACAAAATTCCCCTTTAAAAGATAAGAATTTCTTACAATTCTAAACCATCTGAGGATTCATATAATTCCAAACCATGAAGCATTCGATTTTGTATTGGGACGAAACCCGTTATTCCAGTTTCCCCCATGTTGTAAAGGGAGAAAACGACGAGCTATGGGTCAACTTTGACTGGAATGCCCACACCCCACTCGCTCGGGGCCCTGAAGGAGCTGCATACTCTCATGGGGGTGCATCGGTTGGAGGAAAGCATGGTCATGTTGATCTTTTTTCCCCAGATGGTGGGGAAAGCTGGTTTGAGGATGGGAAAAGTAATCTATACCGAGAGTGTCCTGAGGCACTGAGAAGTGCTGTCTTAAAGGACGGCTCCCAAATCAGAATATCCCGACCTTCAGACATTATTCCAGCAGTGAGAAAGGAAGAATTTTCAAAATGTGGGTTTGTGCTCAGAAAACTACCTGGGGCTCGGTTTAGTGTCGAAAATCGGCTCCAGATGTTTCGAAAGCGGGCAGCCTCAGAACGATGGGAGAGTCGCTATCTAAATAGTGGAAAGGAACTACCGTTTTTTGCGCTCATCCGTACCGGGACCGATCTGAACAGTTGCATCCTCCCCGATGATACAATCTTACATGAAGTGTACGGCAGTGTTTCGGCCGGTGACCCCTTCCGGGCCTGGGTTCTTCGATCTGAGGATGCAGGCGATACATGGGAAATGGTTGAAATGGCCTTCGACGGCGGAGTACATCCGTTCAACGAAGCCAGTCTTCTGCACCTAAAGGACGGTCGCATCTTTGCAATGGTCCGAACATCCAGCAGCAGTAAGAGTATTCCTATCGAGGAGAAATACCTTTGGCAGACCCATTCAAGTGATCAGGGCAAGACCTGGAGTCCGGTCCAAAAAACCCCAATGTGGGGATATCCGGCTCAGCTACTGTTGCTGAGAAATGGCGATGTACTGTGCAGCTATGGTCACCGACGATCCCCGTATGGGATACGTGCCTGTCTTTCCCGCGACGGCTGTGAGACATGGGACATCGACCATGAAATCGTACTACGCGCAGATGGTCTTACAACTGATGGAATTTTATCTGGGAAAGGAGTTTCCCCTGATTTGGGCTATCCGAAAACGGTCGAGCTAAATGATGGTACGCTGTTCACGGTCTATTACTTTACCCTCGGAGACAGTGTAACCCACGTCGCAGCGACAAAGTGGTCGCTTTAGGGTTGATTCAGTGAAACAAATAACTTCTACACCATGACAAATCTGCCTGGAAATTACGAAAACTGGCTTCACGTTAGAATTCGTATAAAATATTAACATCATAAACTTGCGTCGGTAAAACTCACGCCAAAGACAATGGCCGTAATAGTCGACCATACCGTGCTACGAAGTATTTTTCTGGACTACCCAAGAAAGATCCTAATCTCGACAGTAATGGTGTGCCTTTTAACAGGCTCGGGACCGCCTCCCCAAACAGAAGGCCACAAAAAAATGGTCTCTTTGCTCTCACACATCAAAGCACGTAGCCGAGATGAAAACATCTGGCTCGGCGATCGTGAGGTGCGAATTAAGCGACGTCAGCTTAAGGAGCTGGGGCCCTTTGCGACTTCCGATAGTCGGTGGCGCGGAAACTTCGAAGTCGGTATGCTTGAGCTTCGCCTCGGCAATGAGGCACAAGCTATCGAACACCTTAGAAAATCCTACGAGCTTCTCCCTGATGTTGTCCATCGCCTTCCAAAAGGATGGGATAACCACAATCTCTTTGAGCTTGGAGTAGCTTACCTGAGGATGGGTGAAACACAGAATTGCTGTCTACGCAACAACCCAGAAAGCTGCATTCTTCCGATACGGAACGCCGGCTTACATATCGATGAAACTGGATCGAGAAAAGCCATCGAAATGTTTACCGAATTACTAAGCCGACCCAGTATCGAGAGCAATATGCAATATAAGACTCAATGGTTACTCAATATAGCATACATGACGGTCGGCGGATATCCTCACGACGTACCAACAGCCCATCGGATCCCACCTAAAGTCTTTGAGTCGGAACAACCTTTCGCTCAATTTGAAAACATTGCTATGCGCGTTGGTTTAGACTCGTTCAACCTTTACGGTAGTGCCGTGATCGATGACTTTAACGGTGACGGTTATCTTGACGTTTTCACGACGACCTTTGATCCCAACGATCGGATTCACCTTTTTTGGAACGACCAGGACGGCTTTTTCTCCGACGGCAGTGTACAGGCAGGACTAGCCGATCTTTATGGTGGCATCAACGCTGTCCAGGCCGACTACGACAATGATGGAGACATCGATCTCTATGTGCTAAGAGGGGCTTGGATGGCCGATGGGGGACGCCATCCCAATTCATTAATCCGAAACAACGGAGATCGCACATTTACCGATGTGACCTTCGAGGCCGGACTAGGAGAGGTACATTATCCGACCCAAACAGCTGCATGGGCAGACTACGACAATGATGGAGACATCGATCTCTACGTTGGTAATGAACACAGTAAGGGATTCGCCAAAAAACTCTACAGCGGCACAGAAGGGAGTCAGAGAATTGAGGCACCATCTCAGCTTTTTCGTAACAATGGTGATGGCACCTTCTCCGATGTCGCAGCGGAGGCTGGAGTAGAGAATTTCCGCTTCGTCAAAGGCGTCGTTTGGGGCGACTACAACAATGACAGGTGGCCTGATCTCTACACCTCATCTTTGGGAGAGCCCAATCGCCTTTATCACAACAACGGCGACGGCACCTTCTCTGATATCGCTCCCCTTCTAGGCGTCACCGAACCATTGGCTTCGTTTCCCGTATGGTTCTGGGATTTCGACAACGATGGGGCACTAGATCTTTACGTACCAAGCTATCAAGGGACAAAGGACGCCATAGGTGCAGTTGCTGCCACATATCTCGGTTTGCGAGTAAGTATCGAAATGCCCCGCCTCTATCGAGGCAACGGGAAATATGGGTTCGAGGAAGTCGCCGCAGCACGGAACCTAACAAAGTTCCTTCTACCCATGGGCGCCAATTTCGGTGATCTGGACAACGACGGTTACCTAGACTTCTACCTCGGAACCGGATACCCAGACTACGAAGCGCTGTCACCCAACGTTATGTACCGGAACGTAAACGGAGAATCCTTTGCCGACATCACCACGGCCTCTGGACTCGGCCACCTCCAAAAGGGACACGCCATCGCATTCGCAGACCTAGATAACGATGGCGATCAAGATGTCTTCGAACAGATGGGAGGGATTCTCCCTGGAGATCGTTACAATGACGCCCTTTTTGAGAATCCTGGATTCGATAACCATTGGATTGCGATCCGATTAGTCGGGACCTCTTCCAACCGCTCGGCTATTGGTGCTTCGATTCATATTTTTGTGGAGCAAGGAGACGGCAATCGTTCCATTTACCGGCACGTTAATAGCGGAGGAAGTTTCGGATCGAACCCACTGCGGCAAAACATTGGGCTCGGACAGGCTTCGGGAATCAATCGGCTCGAGATCAAATGGCCGACTTCTGGACTCACTCAGACTTTTGAAGACGTCCCCATGGATTGTTTTGTGCAAATAGTCGAAGGAGATGATCAACTCAGTACATTCGAGCTACGAAAACTACAGCTAGGAAGACTCCCCGAAGCAGCAGCCCAAGCAAAGGATGTAGATACCCGGTTAAGGTGAAAAAGGGGAAACATAACGGCAAGAATACGCCGTCCTCCATGAGTTTCCCCTCCTCCAACTCCGGAAAGAACCCAATATACTCTTCCGTCATCTCCCCGGTACTTCTTACTCCGTTGAGCAATTCCGTTCACGATGTGAAGTGGAATCAGTCAGCATCCTCCAAACGGAACATGTAACCTTTTTGACATCTAGGGATTAAGTGGGAAATCTCATGCTATAGGTCGAATGTACTGGCTGAAGACTCCTGGAGCGAGCATCAGACACTAGACTATTATTATCTCATTGTTTTTATCAAAAGTTAATTTATTTTGAATTTAAAGAAACGTGGACCGTACAACCGAGACATAAAAAACCATGACAAGTATTGATGATCGCATAGAGAACGCACGGGATAGCGTGCATATCACGGGTCTCAAGGCAATGGAGCTTAAAAATGCGGCTGGGCAAAGTCTCGTCCGGGTCGAAACCGATGTCGGCCTCTATGGTATCGGTGAGGCAGGTGCGGCTGGTCCTGCTACCCGCGCTAATCTGCAGTGGCTCGAGAGGGTTCTGATCGGTGCCGATCCACTGAACATAGATAAGCTTTATCACCAGATGATGGGTCTTCAACACACCTACCAAGCCCATGTGCCAACCATCAGTGGCGTAGATATCGCTCTGTGGGACTTAGCGGGAAAGATTCTAAACCTCCCGACCAGCAAACTGCTCACAGGCCGGTTTCGCGAAAACGTCGAACTGTATTACGGAGGACCAGGCCTTCCAAATGATCGCTCTAAAGTCGATGAGTGGGTGAAGGAATTTCGCGCTCATCCTCACGGCTACCGAACCCTAAAGATTGGCTTCGAACAACTGCTGGATAAAAACCGTCTTTCCAGAACGTTCAGGGGAGCTGAACCGAATCAGACGTTGAAGGAAAGTGACCTCAAATTAGTTCGTGACGGGTTTACTACCATACGCAATGCTCTTGGTTGGGATATCGATATTATCGTTCACTGTCACAATGAATGGGACATACCAACGGCGATCAACATTTCTCAGGCAATGGAAGAAGTCCGTCCGCTCTGGATTGAAGACCCTATCCAGGTATGGCATTCCGACGGATACAAACAACTTAGGGCTGCTTCCCGCGTGCCTATATGCACCGGTGAAAAGATCGAAGGATTCCGTGATTTCTTTCCTTTCATCGTTGAGGGCGCAATCGATGTGTTACACCCCGATCTCTGCTGGTGCGGCGGTATAAGCGGAGGTCGGAAAATAGCAGAACTGGCCGATCATTTTGGGTTACCAGTGGCCCTGCATAATTGTGGGAGCCTCGTACATAATATGGCTAACATTCACTTCGGCGCCATGGTCCGTAATTTCAGCATGAGCGAGACGCGGATTTACTCTCAGCCGTCCATCTCTGAAATGGGCGGCCTTGACGGTTTCGATTTGCTGGAAGGTAAAATCGCAGTTCCAAACGGCCCTGGGTTGGGCATCGAGCTCGTACCCGAAGTGCTCCGCGCCGAAGTTAGAGAGGATGAACCTTTCTGGGATTAAGAACCCGACAGTTTCACGATCCGATTATGCGATAAAAATGTAGACCCGCGTTATCAGGAAAATAAAGAAACCCTCAAATCATCATGCGCAATCTTAAGCGGAGCTGACGTCGCGAGACCGCTAATTAGCAGTCGCAATCAGAGATGCCCCCTTACAAGCACTTCACGAAATCAAGCAAGGTCAAAACGATCGAGATTCATGACCTTATCCCAAGCGGCCACGAAATCACGCACAAACGCTTGCTGCGAATCGTCACACCCATATACTTCCGCAATAGCCCTAAGTTGGGAGTTCGAACCGAATAAGAGGTCGACGCGAGATCCCGTCCACTTGAGCTCGCCCGTCCCTCGGTCACGTCCCTCGTAGAAGTAATCGCATCTGGGAGACACCTGCCACTCGGTACTCATATCGAGAAGGTTTACGAAGAAGTCATTAGTCAAGATTTCCGGCCGCTTAGTAAAAACGCCGAGTTCGGATTGCCCAACGTTTGTATTCAGAGCTCGCATGCCGCCTACAAGCACCGTCATCTCTGGAGCGGTCAACATCAGCATGTTCGCCCTATCGACCAAAAGCTCCTCAGCCGATCTCGTATGCCCGTTTCCAAAGTAGTTCCGAAACCCGTCTACAGTGGGTTCGAGAACAGCAAACGAATCTACGTCAGTTTGCTCCTGCGACGCATCCGTTCGCCCCGGAAAGAAGGGAACCTGTATATCGTGCCCAGCGTTCTTCGCCGCTTTCTCAATCGCAGCGCATCCGCCCAAAACGATTAAATCGGCAAGAGAAACACTTTTACCATCAGTCTGAGAGCTATTGAATTCCTCCTGTATATTCTCTTGAATCTGCAGAACTTTCCTTAATTCATCCGGCTGGTTGGCTTCCCAATTCTTCTGCGGGGCCAGGCGTATCCGTGCCCCGTTAGCCCCTCCACGCTTGTCGGTACCTCGAAATGTTGCAGCAGAGGCCCAAGCGGTTGATACGAGTTGGGAAATAGACAGCTCCGATTCGAGGATCCTAGCTTTAAGCGCAACGATGTCTTGTTCTCCTACCGGTTCATCGGTGGCATCGGGAACCGGGTCCTGCCACAACTGTGGCTGCTCGGGAACCAAGGGCCCAAGACACCGTGTACGCGGTCCCATATCTCGGTGCGTCAACTTGTACCAGGCTTTGGAAAAGGCATCTGCAAATTCCTCTGGATTTTCGTGGAAGCGCTTTGAGATCGCCGCATAAACCGGGTCAGTCTTTAGTGAGAGATCCGTCGTGAACATCATAGGTGGGTGGTTCTTCGATGAATCGTGAGCATCCGGCACAGTATCAACGCCCTGTCCATCTGCTGGAACCCACTGTGTCGCGCCTGCAGGACTCTTCACCTGCTCCCACTCGAAACCAAAAAGGTTGTCAAAGTAGTTGTTGTCCCACTCTACCGGATTGGTCGTCCACGCACCCTCCAGCCCACTAGTAAAAGCATCGCCACCGCTTCCAGTGCCGAAACTATTTTTCCAGCCGAAACCTTGCTCCTCTAAGTTAGCAGCCTCAGGGTCGGGACCAATGTGACCGTCCTTATCGCAAGCACCATGAGCTTTGCCAAACGTATGTCCTCCAGCTATGAGTGCCACCGTCTCCTCGTCATTCATTGCCATGCGCCCGAATGTTTCTCGAATATCCCGGGCTGCAGCGAGCGGATCGGGATTGCCATTTGGCCCCTCAGGATTAACGTAAATCAAGCCCATTTGGACAGCACCAAGCGGCTCTTCGAGCTCCCTGTCGCCAGTGTAACGTTCGTCATCTAGCCAAGTAGTCTCAGATCCCCAGTATATGTCCTCTTCGGGCTCCCAGACGTCCTCACGCCCCCCGGCAAAACCAAAGGTTTTGAAACCCATCGACTCTAAGGCACAGTTCCCGGTAAAGATCATCAGGTCAGCCCAGGAGATTTTCCGACCGTACTTCTGCTTAATTGGCCAAAGTAACCTACGGGCTTTATCCAGACTTACATTGTCGGGCCAACTATTAAGAGGCGCAAACCTCATTGTACCGGAAGCTGCACCCCCGCGGCCATCACCGATGCGGTATGTCCCTGCGCTGTGCCATGCCATTCGGATAAAAAGCGGTCCGTAGTGGCCGTAGTCAGCTGGCCACCAAGATTGAGATGTCGTCATCACCTCATCGATGTCCTTTTTGAGGGAATCGAGGTCAAGTGTCTTGAATTCCTCAGCGTAGTTGAAATCCTCCCCCATCGGATCTGAAAGGGAGGAATTTTGGTGCAGAATCTTCAGATTCAACTGATTCGGCCACCAGTGTTGATTTGAGGTTGTTCCGACCGCCATGTGTCGATCAGGTCCTCCTAAAACTGGACACTTACTTATACTATCCATGTTTTCTCCAATCGTGTTCTAGGTTTCCTTAAGACTGTTCCCTAACCAAGGAACATAAATCCTTGGAAGGTGATCTTAAATACGTTGAACATTCCCCTAATAATGTCAACTCGACCCAACCAATTGTACTTGGATTTAAATCGGAACTTCTAAATGCTCAACTAATGTTTAGGTAAGCCAAATTACGCAAACCCCTCGGGAAAGGATTCAATGGAAATTTGAAAGTTTTTCGCCATCCTTAGAGTGATAAACGGGTGATACCTTCCCCGAGGGCAAAAATTTAGATTAATAAAATTTCCTACATCAAACTACTAAGGATTCTCGCCTTGATTAGACAAGGCGAGAAATTACAGCTTTCACTCAACCGCCCATTTTCCCTAATTAGGTTGTTCTTCGAAATAAAAACGTTGGCATAAAAACTTATTATTACTTGTTAGGCCTCCGCTTACAACCGAAGATTATGGGGCCCTAAACAAGTTGCATCCTACGAAGCCACCCGTTCTTAGTAGTCCTTTCCTTTTGCTAGTATTCTATTGGAATCTTAATTTCGCCAGTTTCCCTTGCTACGGACCACCCAGAAACGAAATACTGTAACCCTATTTACGAGACCGAATTTTTTTGGAAGAAATGGTAAAAAGGCTTTTTCTTCCTTAGAAAATACAACCTTTCCCCATGCATAATTCACTGAATTAGCCAACGGAGCATAATAGAGCAGAAAACTCACTTATAAGTGCCCCGAACGCTGTACATGTAGACTCCCGATCGGGAAATATTTAAGGAAATGCAATGATTGAAGTAGGAATCCACACGGGTGAACGAGATATAGAAAAACTCATTAATTATTGTCAGAAATTAGACATTAATGCCGTCTGCATGCATTGCCAGGCCATCGATGGATACCAGGAGAACGGCGTACCTGATAAAGATCACCTTATGACAGTCCAGGATTTGATGATGAGGGCAGGAAAGAAAGTAGAGGTCATGATCCCGACACCCCTACAGATTGACGTCTTGTCAAAAACCGATGAGTGGGAGTCAAAAGTCGATGAAGTCTGCGGGACATTTGAAGTGCTTGGCTCATGTGAAGTAAAAGCGATGCTCCTTTACAACTTCATGAAAGCTGCCGAGGCAAGTGAGAGGGAAGAGCAATGGCAACTGGTCATTAACATTTATCGTCGTTTTACAGAACAGGCTGAGAAAAGCGGGGTAAAAATTGCCACACATGGTCACTGCTTGCCCGAATATCTCATTTGGAACTTCGATAGTATCTCAAGGTTACTCCAGGCAGCAGATAGCCCTTTCAACGGTTGGACGTATGATCCAGGCATTCTGCTTCTAGCTCAAGATGACCCTTATGAAACTGTTGAAAAGGTGAAAGGGCGTATTCCCTTCGCCCATGCCCGTGATGTGCTAGGTGATTGGAGAATGTGGGATGAAGTGTTCTTAGGACGAGGCAATGTTGATTTTCCAAAAGTTTTACAGTTACTCCAAGATGCCGATTTCGACGGTCTAATATGCCCCGAGCACCTCGGACTAGATGGGCAGGGTAGAGAAAACCGAGAAGCAATGGCAGTAAAATTATTAAAAGAGCAACTTGGAACTAAGTGAAAAAATGATGGCATTCACTCCTGGTTTGCAAAATTTCTGGCTAATTCGAGATTATGGCTTGCCTTACGCCAAACGATGAAACCCGGATTCCTTTACTAACCCACCGATTCTTTGCTCGATATCGTCTTCTCGAATAGCCTCTCCTAGTTCTGCCACCACCGAATCGGCAGCCTTCAGGTACGCATCAACATGACGATCCTCATGTGCTAACATGGGGTACATTCCTGCAACCGCAAGAAACCCGCGCTCTAGCATTCGAATAGTCCACAGCGTGAATAAAGCGTTCGCCTTGGAGTGATCGATTCCAAAGTACAATAGCGCAGGGTGACAGGAAAACATCCATGGCACCCGATGCTTCTCTGCAAGTTTCGCTAACCCCTCTTGCAATCTGGTGCCAATCCGAAAGAGATGAGCTGGCACATCGATGCGCATGTGCTTTTTGACGGTTGCCAGGGCAGCCGTTGGGCCGACCCCTTCGCTCCAATAAGCACTTGAGATGAAAGTATCCTGAAAGGCACCCATTGTCTCAGTCGAGCCAAGTATTGCTGCCATAGGATGACCGTTGCCCAAAGATTTGGCAAACACTGCCATGTCGGGGCAAACACCGTACTTTAGGTGCGAACCGCCACAAGAGAGCTTCCAGCTGATTGTGATCTCGTCGAAGATGAGGCGAGCACCGCAGTGATCAGCCAGATCACGAGCTCCTTCCAAGAATCCAGGCTCCGGCTCGAAATTCCGTGTAGGCTCAACCACAATCGCAGCCAACTCCGATCCATGAGCATCTACAATTGCTTTCAATTCTTCGATCTGGTTGTAAGCAAAGGGTATCGTCGTACCAGCCAAACCACGCGGCACCCCCAAAGGCTCCAGTCCTGGCAGCAGGTGCCATTCGCCCAGCCGATCTGCCATTCCCCCTTCCTGGTTCGGCATATTCGCAGCAAGATACCAATCATGCCATCCGTGGTATCCGCAAAACGCGACTTTATCTCGTCGCGTACTCGCCCGAGCGATCCGGATGGCAATTGTCATGGTCTCACCTCCTAATCGTCCAAAACGAATCTTCCTAGCCCAAGGATGAAGCTCCAGAAGCAACTCAGCTAGTTCAACCTCTTCAGGAGGATTCATAGCGCACATCGATCCATTCCTCACACTACGAACAACAGCTTCGGTAACATCGGGATCAGCATATCCAAGCGCAGTAGCACCGATACCGCATTGCGACATGTCCACATAAGTCTGACCATCTAGGTCGGTAACCTCGCATCCCTGTGCCCTGACGGCGTAAGGGGGCCATTGTTGCGGGGCTCTAAGCTCCTGCCGGAACCCAAACAGTCCAGTAGCACCAACAATTAATCGTTTTGCTTTGTCGTAAAGTTCCTGACCAGCGGTAATCTTGTGTATCGGCGTTTTCATCCCTGTAGTTCCATTTGTAACACGCAATTATAACTACTTATCTCTAAAGGGGTTCCAAGGTATCTGTTAGCCCCTCTTTCAAAAAATCGATTGACTCCTGAATTAATAAATAACCTGCACCAATTAGTGTATCATTATCATATTCAGGCCCATTATTCCGCCGTAAGTGTTCTCCTTTATCTTATATTCTCTTTTTACCAGGAAGGATTCACGATCCGGCGTGATAAAGATTCAACCGACATCTGCCAGAAAACTCCTAAAGATCTTAAAAGCAATCATACAAAATGAGCGGACGCCTCTCCTAGCCCTTTTATTTCCACGGTTACAATATCGCCCATAGTTACCCATTTAGTTTGTACAATACTACCAAGCATGATAATCCAATCCTTGGGTAAGTCACGCCCACGTTTAGCCTCGAAGTTCGCAAGCCAAACCAAGGCCTCCAAGGGGTGTCCATTTATGATGTCCCGCCCATGTCCCATACCAACTTCAACACCATTGATCATCAAGGATCCCTGCACCCTAGAAAGGTCCAGAGCATACCAATTGAACACAGGTTCGCCCAATACAATTCCAGCACCAAAAAAATCATCGGCCAACCAAATCCGCCAATCAGGCTCACGTGCAGAGAAATCAACATAACGATCATCTACGATTTCTATAGCGGGGAAAAACGCCCCAACAGCTTCTGAGACGCTGTCGATAGTATGAGGCGCCCCCGATGCTGAAATTGAAGACTTAAGTTTTACGGCAATTTCGCATTCAACCCCAGCATGAAGGAAGGATTTAAACCCAACCTTACCGATCCTATACTGAATGGTCGTATCAAATATTCCACCCACACACGGATGTGGCACGCCAAGGTAATCCTGCATTACTTTTGTGGTACACCCTATTTTCGTACCCACGACTGTCCCATAACCATTTGCCGTCAGAAGGATGTGTAAGGCATCTTGTATCATCATGCTATCCTCTGCATCAACTGGCTCCCATTCTACATCCGGATACCCGATTGGCGAAGGAGGCAGCAACCGCCCTTTAGCAACAAATTCCGCCGCACGTTTTATTGAGTTATCAGATAGAGCCATAATTTTCCTCTGTATCCGTCATAGTTCCAAGCGAACCGTTTCGTTTTAGTTGTAGACGCCCTTGATGAGGCCATAGGTAATTATTTCAAAGAAAAGCAGTGATGGATGGCTAAAAGGGTTAATTCCAACCACGGAGTTACCGCTCAGCAGCTGTCGCTGTCAATTGTTCAACCGTAAGATTGATGAAATCCAACATACAGAGCTGAACCATAACCCGCGCGAAAACTTCCATCACGTTTCGAGATTGAGTTGCCAAATTGCGATGGAATCTTAGATTTCTGCAGATGTTTTTAACATAATTCGTTTCCCTTAACTAGAAATTTGCCGTTTGACAATCATTCGGATTGTAATGGCTCCTAATAAACATGTCTAAAGCTTATACACTATCAGGAAAGAAAGCTCTGGTCACAGGAGGCAAAAGACGGATTGGACGCGGAATAGCTCTTGCTCTGGCAGAGGCCGGCTGCGATGTGGGCATCAATGATCTATCAGTGGATAGCGATGCACAGGAGACAGTGCAATTGATTCAAAAGTTGAATCGCAAATCTGAATTCTATCCTGCAGATATCTCAGAGCCTACTGATGTCGAGAAAATGTTTAGCACTTTCCTTGAGCAGTTCGGCCAAATCGATATCCTTGTTAACAATCCGTACGGAGGAACGTCCCAGGGATTCCTAGAGTTGACTGAGAGAAACTGGGATCTCAACTTAGATATTGGCCTCAAGGGCTTTTATCTATGCAGTCAACAGGCTACCCGCGCAATGGTAGCGACGGGTACCAAAGGATGTATTGTCAGCACATCTTCGGTCCACGGCCGTAGAGCTTGGAAAGGGGATACAGCTTATGGGGTCACCAAAGCGGGAGTACTGCGACTGACCGAGAGC
Organism: Candidatus Moanabacter tarae; assembly: GCA_003226295.1. NCBI lineage: Bacteria > Pseudomonadati > Verrucomicrobiota > Opitutia > Puniceicoccales > Candidatus Moanibacter > Candidatus Moanibacter tarae. The sequence continues at coordinate 1,902,868 of CP029803.1, forward strand.
ATGGCAGTCGATCTCGGAGAGTACGGTATTCGATGTAATGCTGTACTTCCCGGCCATATGAATACCGAACACGAATTCAACACCCCCCCTCCGTCTGTTGGCAGCATCGATGAATCCCTCTTCGACTCCGTGCCATTGCGTCGACGTGGCACGCCGGAAGATATCGGTCGCGCCGTCGTGTTCCTCTGCTCTGATGCATCGGCCTGTATAACTGGCATATCCCTTCCCGTAGATGGAGGGTTGCTAGCGGGAGCAATATGATGAACAAACTGCAAAAACCGGTCGGGGACGCTCAGTGGCAAATTCCGCGATAAAATTTCTCAGAAAGAACTAAAATCATATAACTTGAGCTCTGAAATTTATTTTCACTCTCCATTTGGTTGACTGAAGCTTATTACCCTTAACCCGGAACCACCATGGATGTCGACATGGACCAAATTTGGAACACGATATTTTCAGGAGAGCCTACCGGCATAATCATCCTTATCGTCACAGGTTTAATTGTCTTTTATGTCATTTACAGACTGGGGAAGGTCTTCCTTTTATTGGTCACACTCATCACACTGGCCATTGTCGGGTATGTTTTTTTTCCTGGCCTCTTCGATTCTGCTCTCGAATGGTTCCGCAACGACCAGACGAAGTAGAAGGCAAGGGAATTGTCCAGGAATTCACAATTCCTCTCCCTCCCCCATAACCGCCTATACACACCATCTACGCGTATCTTATAACAGCAATATTTGCTATGATATCACAGAGATTGCTCGTAGACAGATAGAACCATATTCCTATCGAAGAAAGGGAAGCACACTATCAGCTATTTATCCACAAGGAAAATTAATCTGTTTCACATCCTTTGAGAGGTATTGGAACGCAGTGAGTCCATCCAGTCTATAAGGTGGTTAGAGTATTCTTTCCAGGTTCGGAACTTCCGACTCTTTGCTTCGGATGCTAACTTTCGATAGAGCTCTCGATCCTCGAGTAAGCGCCGCATACCAACAGCAATCGCTTCGTCTGTAACATCGCTGAGGACGAGACAGCCCCCATTTTTAATGCGCTCCCGAAGAGCCCCACGGTCGCTGCAAATACAAGGCTTGCCATAGCTTAAACTTTCCAAGATGGGAAGGCCAAATCCCTCATAGAGAGAGGGGTATATACTGAAGTAACATTTTCTGTATTCTTCGCGAATACGATTCTCACTAACATGCCCGATCCAACAAACAGGGCGTCCCATCCGTCTCAACCTTTTTAACAAATCAATCGCCGGTCCCCCAGTTTCGCGATTAAGTGCCCCAATTATTTTAAGCTCGAACGAAACTCCAGCACTCCACAAAGCTTCCGCCGCTTCGAGTAATTTCAGATGATTTTTACGTCCTTCCATGGTGCTGACATTGAGAATAACAGGACGCACTTCGTCCGGATCGGATGTCGCACAGATAAGGGATTCGCTGACAAAATCAGTTCCCAAAGGAATACTTTCAACTGGGGGGTGTTTTACAACGCCATTATTTTCCCAGAATGCTATTAAATCACGTTTCGACGTCTCCGAGATAGCGGCAATTCCATCAAATTGCAAGAGATCCATTAGGTAACGGGGAAACCGCCTCACCGTTGTCAGCGGCGTATATTCAGGGAATCCGATCGGGATGGCATCAAAGAACAAGGCTGTCCTAGGGCCCGCTATGCGAGGCGTAAGTTCATTTACAACGTTGGGAAATTTGGGGCTAAATATTTCGGGAACCAAAAAACCACTAAAGTGCTTGTCCGGTATACGAGTACCTCGCACCAAAACCGGAAAGATTCGACCCCACCTCCCCTTGAGTCTTTGTCCTCTGTTCCAAATGGATTTGCGATTCGTTGGAGAAAGCTTTCCTACATTTGGTGAAAGATTTTCTACCTCACCAGCAGTCAGAATCCGCCAGGACTTTAGGTACGGATCATAACACACCGGAAGACACAGATCCGAATCTTGCAGTTCCCTATATAGACTGCGACAGACCCGCTGAATCCCCGTATTGGACGGGCAGTGTGAAGTGTGTGAAACGTCTAAGAGAATCATTGTACCGCTTCCAAATAGTCGACGTTCCTGGAAATTTTTAGAGGTTTCAATTCAACAGATAATTGCGGACCGTACAAAGCAATCTATATTTTACAACTGAATCTAATTGCCTATTAACGGACACCTTCCTCCACAGAAACTGCTGAGCATTTCACTGGTATCAAGGGAGAAGCGGCGCAATAGGCTGGATGATGCTACGGCGGGTCGGATTAAGACGCTGAAGCAACTCTGAGGATGGCTGATAACCAAACCGGGTGTTACTCCACCGGGGACCATATCGATAGACAACAACACGTCGTTCTCCAGAATTTTTTCGCTCGGCCGAACCGTGGGCAAGAGCGTCAACGAAAAGTATAGCATCGCCGGCTTTTATATGGACCTCCACAGCCCCGATTGCACCATCCGCTGAGGTACCCATGAGATCCTTGTAATCTCCGCGTAAGGTAGGATGGGGAAGATTTGACTTGTGGGAACTGGGAACAATTAAGGTAGCGCCGTCACCAGGTCCAATATCAGTCAAGGCCAGAAGGATATTTATCATTCCGCAATGGAATTTCCCATCGTGATAACGAAACTGACTGCGGATATTGCGACTGGCACCACCTGAATGGAGATTTATAGATTCACCCGGTCCGCGAACGGAAACAAAATTCTCGTCAATAAAGAGACCCTCAGACTCTCCCACAAAGTTTCGAACTTTATCGATCCAAACAGGGTGATCGATTAACTCCTCAAAAGGTAGCCCACCTTCAACTACATTCTGCAGGTTCAAACCACGTTTGGGATGGTGCATTTGGCAGTGAACACAACCTCGCCATTCGTCCGGTTGAATATCGCGGTAGGCGTCTATCTCCTGGTTAAGACTATCTAAATGGCCTTGGGTTACTGCTCCAGGCAAGAGAAGGTAACCCTGAAGATCGAACATATAGGTTTCGTCATATTCTCTCACAGACAGAGGATTTATGGCTCGTTTGGGAGTTCCTGTCGACATTCGAATGCCCTTAACTTCTTGTCATAGCCTTGAGTCTTTTTTTCTTTGTTGCTATTCAGCTGAGCGGCTGTGGTACACTCGATCACGCTTAGACAATTAGCACCATAGTTTAAAAACCTCGCACATGAATATTATAGGTAATCAACTACTTGATTCTACAGTGTCTGGAATATTTTCCAGAAGCTGAGTCAGCTGGCGTCGGCGTTCTGGTGGGCAATCCTTCAATAATGGCCCGTCGGAGGTTTCCCCAAAAACCTCTTTTCTAGTGTAACCAGCACCGCGGACATTATCCTGAAAGTGCGACAACCCCGAACCCGAATGGTGTTCCGTAAACACTATCGTGAACATGCGTCGTTTTGAGTCTCCCCCCCATGCGCTGTGTTTAGTGGCGTGATCGAACACGACCAAATCACCGGGCTGCGTTTCCAGCGCAACCGCCGGTACTTCACTACCGTGCAGCCCACCAAACATTTCCTTGTTCCGAAAGAGTTGGTCATGATGCATTTCCGCAAACGCTTCGCCAGATCGATGGCTTCCAGGAATCACTCGCAACGCACCGGTCTCCCGCGTTACAGTGTCCAAATAGATGGCCATCTTGTAGTAACGAATGGGAGGTGGCCATATCGTATCCGAATGCCAGCCAGTATCACCAACATAGTAGTTCCCATCGCTGTTCCAGTATTGATAATTCTCCCCCAACAGCCCAGCTGCAATACCGCTGATCCTATCATCATCGAGCAGCGTACATAGGTAGGCACTGTGATTGAGAAAGGGAACCATGCATGATCGTTGTCCCCCGTCATGAGTCGCCCCACTACCCCTCTGCATAAGGGTCTCAAAAGCCTCTTCGATGTCGGAAATCTTGTCAGTGAGAAGACCCGGGAAAGAAAGATACCCATAGACAGCCATGAATTCACGCTGATGAGAAGTTAGTTCGAAGGTTCCCATATCAGTTCTCAATAGTCGGCAAAACTAGACTCCAGTATTTACCTACCCCAAGATTGCTGAGTCTATTCCTCCATCCTTCTGGTTTTGCCCTTCCTTGAAGCTAATCAACCCTTAGTTTTGATGTAAACTGGAAACCTAGAAAGTTAGCTCCTCGGCTGGTCCAATCCCAATACAGTAATTAGCAATGATAGTTCAACAAAAAATCTCAGGCGATTACTAAATTATTCAATCCGGCATATAAAGGTAGATAGCATCAACTCCTTTCGGCCGCACAGAACTATCCTGTAGCGATCGATAGGGTTTGCTCACTATTCCAATATGCCCATCTAATTCAATAATTTGTGCTTCATGTGTTCCGACGCCAAGATCTATAATGTGCTCTTCCATCCGATTTCCGCGGGTTAAGAAGATCCGCTGGGATGGCGGATGATTTTCCCAATCCTTCAGCCCCATCTCTCCAACGAAAATATCGGGACATCCATCACCATCGAAGTCGGCAACTTGCAGAGAATGAGCGTCAATCAAATGATCATGTAGCACTTCTTCTTCCCATAGATCCTCCGGACTGGCACCTGGCCGGAAAAGAGCCAAGCGTCCGTACTGCTGTCCAATATCAGCTCCTACCTCGCAAACAACAATTTGCGACTTTCCAGACCCATCAAAATCTGCAGAAACCACTCGAACCCCTCCATAGTCTTTTGTGTAGATATGTCGTTCCCATTTCCCATTAGACAAAAGGCGATACCACGAACACCCAGCGATCAGTTCCAGTCTTCCGTCGCCGTCAACATCAGCAGCCGATAGGGCTTGCTCATTTATTCCAGTAACAACTGGCCTAAAGTCCCGCCAGGGGCAGCTATACGGATCATCGGGCAGCGGAACCCAGAAGAGCGTCTCAGCGTCTTGATTCCAGACGTACAACTCTGGCCTACCGTCACCGTCGATATCTGCTAATAACAAATCGTGTGTGCGACTTCCAGGAAGCTGAGAAACCTCACGACGAATCCACCTCTCAGTGGGATTCGTCGGGCATTCCCACCAAAAAACATGACTTCCTCGATCGCTTGTGCCAGCTATGAGATCAAGCTGCCCATTTCCAGTAAGATCAACAAGTGCTCCGCCAACACTAATACTAGGGAAGGTGTCATCGATAAGGTACTGTTGCCAAATACCGTTGGAAGTCCTACCGAACCAATGTATCTGTTCCGGGTTTCGCGTCGCGATAACGATTTCAGGCCTGCCATCATTATTAAGATCTCCAACAACGCAGGACAACCGTTCAGCAGGCTGACCTTGATAGAGTGTGTGGCGACGAAATCGCATCGTACGATGTTCCTTTACATCATCCCTCAGGAGTGTTCTTTCCAGAATAATAAATGATTTCCTCTACCAAATGTGGCGGAATGAAGATCACCCCTTCCATTGTACCGAGGATCACATCGCCTGGTATACATGTGGCCTCCCCGATACGGGTGATACCATTGATTTCTGGCATTGTCACTCCAGGGATAGCCTCGGGGTGGATTCGTCTTACATAGGTACCAAAATTTGCGAACTTCAGGATCCCTTGTAGATCGCGAAGGCCACCATCAATAACCATGCCATGACCACCATTTTTCTTAATTGCGGTGGTAAGATTGTCACCGACAAGGTTTATTTTACCGAAAAGATCGGCCACTAGCACATCGCCCTCAACGATCTCATCAATCACCCAAGAGTTGGGGAATCCAATCCTCCCCTCGATCTCTCCTTGCTTCATGATCGTTTCGTGAAGGTCCGGACGCAGCGGAACCCAGCGACATGTCACCGCCCTTCCGACTAAAACTCTCAATGGGTGCAGGATTTTCCAATTGCCCTCGAAGTTGTGTTCATATCCGTGCTTTTCAAGAACAGTAAAAGCCTCTCTAATCGTAACAGACTTAATTTGCTTGAGAATATGATTCGATACCAACGGCCGACCATTAGAATCCCGTGCTCCGTGCCAGTTACTCGTTATTTCCCTAATCAGTTCAGGATTGGTCAGTTTCATGGTATGAATTCTTTCTTCTCAGCTACAAAAATCCAGTAGAAGATCATGTTTGCCAGGCATACTCTTTGAGGTTCGAAGAGAAGCGCGCTAAACGGTATAGCATTCCTACAATGTGCCCCCCTCGATTCAGAAACACCGACACTTGGCAAAGTCCAGATTCCCATATCATCAACACCTTATCGTTGCATCTACAAAGCAATCCTAACCAACAAAAACTCTTTCGGGAAGCTAATTTCCAAGGAGAAACTATATTCGCGTACGATTGGGACCATTGACATGGTGTAGGCTAAACGTTAAAGGAAGCATTCTCTTCGATACGAGAAGAATCACTCGTGAAAATTACAGCAATCCAACTCACTAACCTTGATGTCCCGTTCACCCATCGCAGTGGTGAACATCTCCAATACTGGATTCCAGCTTGGCGTATTGTACAACTTTGTAGATTAACGATGGACAACGGTATCGTAGGATGGGGAGAGACAATCGTCCATGCCACTCATGCTACTGTACCTGACGACATTGAAAAACGAATTGTCGGGGAAGAAGCCGCAGGTCTGCTATGGAACGACGGCCTTGGGTCAGGTGTACAAATGGCGCTTTTTGATGCAGTAGCTAAAAATGAAAATGTGCCCGTGCACAGTCTATTAGGATCCAAGGTCCGCGACTGGTGTCCAATCTCATGGTGGGCATGTGACATGGAAAAGGAGGAGTGGGAGAGAGAATGCAGAGATGCTATTGCGGAAGGCTACATGTCGGCAAAATTCAAAACACGGCCGTGGCAAGATCTACATGCTTGCCTAGACACTGTTGCGCGTGTTGTCCCAACTGAGTTCAAGTTGGATCTCGACTTCAATGGGCACCTCGTAAATTCCGCCAATGCAATACCGTTGCTAAAGTCGATCGAAAAATTTGAGCAACTGGCAATGATCGAATCTCCAATACCCCAAGAGGATGTTGAGGGAAATTTACAATTACGAAAACGTCTTAACCGTCCGATCGCAATGCATTTTGACCGACCCCCAATCATGACCGCCTTGCGAGAAGATGTAATGGATGGTCTCATAATCGGCGGGGGCGCGTCTCAGCTGACTGAACAGAGCGCCCTTGCAAAGGCAGCCAATAAACCATTTTGGCTGCAATTAGTCGGCACCGGCATTACAACAACCTGGGCCGCTCATATAGGATCTGTTTGCAAAGAAGCAAGATGGCCAGCCATCACCTGTATGAACATCTGGGAATCTCAGCTACTCGAACACCCGATTAAAGTGCATGCCGGTTATTATAGAGTTCCGGATGGCCCCGGCCTTGGAATCGAGATTGACGAGAAAGCCCTCCGAAAATATGCAGTCAATTATTCTCATGTGGATACGGTTCGTCATATCTATCGCTATACACGAGCAGGCGGCGAGAGTGTCTGCATCATCGGCAATCGAAGTACCTTTCATGGACGCTACACCCAAACCGGGTTACCTATCTGCGAAAAGGGTTCGAGTATCGAAGTTATCCCCGACAACGGCAGTCGGAAATTTGAAGCGTTTTACAAGGAACTTGAGCGAAAAGGTATTATTTTTGAGAGTCGATAAACTGAATCTAGAGTCCTAAATTCAGTCGCGCTCTGTGATTCTAGTTCTACTCTACCATAGCAGAAACCCGAAAAACCCTTTTCTCCCTTTTAAAGGAGCATCAGTGCTCCTTACATTAGCCCTTCGTAACATAGGGTATCAAAGGGAGCCAAAATATAGCAAAATCCGCTTATGCAATTTCAGACTTGAGCCTCTACCAATGGATATTCTCTATTAGTGTATTCCCAATAATGAATTTCTCCGTAACTCGAGTCCTTGTATTTTCGCTCCTAACGATCCTTTTAACCTCAATTTCTATTGAGGTTGGTTCAGTGTTTATGGGCACTGTGTCGGAAGGGGGGCGCACACTTGGCTCTCATGCATTATCAATTCCGGTTTTTTGGGCTTTCCTAGTCCTGCTTTTTTTCTGCGTTGTCCTAAAGGCTCTTGCACGTATCAAACTGCTTACGCGTGCAGAACTCCTTTGTGTTCTTTTCGCCGGACTTATGGCTTCGCCAATTATCACGGTGGGGTTCTGGCGTTTTGCTATTCCCAATATGATGGCTTATCCCCGTGCCGAAAATTTTGTGGGCCTCGATGCGGTGAATCCAAATCTATGGCCACATGGTCCCAATCTTACAGAAGGGGTTCTAACTAAATCAACGGAGATGTTCATGGACACGCAGGGCAGTGTTCAATGGAACTATCTGACTCTTTCCGATGGGCACATCGAACAAGCACCGCTAATCGAACATACGAGTAAATCAGCCAAATCCCGTTTACGCGTATACCTACCAGTTGGAGATAGAAGGGAAGACACAGTTATCCCCGGCCAAAATTACCTTATCAGTGTGCTGGCAAGAGCCGAGGGACTTACTCCCGGATCTTATTATTACTGCCGGCTATATAATGGCAAAAACGCACGATTCCTACAGGATGCATTCTCTTCCTCGGAAGAAGCGGAAGTGACTTTTCAACAAAAGGAGGGCTACCGACGCCTCGGAACCTACGGTGTAGTCTTTCCTGTACAAGTTCAGGATTCCGTGATCCTGGAATTAGGCCTGAACGGTACCGGCCGAGTTGTTTTTCGTGATCTTCAGGTAATGAACGTCGAGGCGATCGAAAGTGCGTACAGGAGTCGAACGGTATTACTAGAGAAGGACCTGGAGGGAATGACGGACACCGAACAAGCGAACCGTCTGATCGAGCCTGACAATCTCTTCAGCTTTGCTGGAATACATTATTTACTCACAGCTTACATCCCGTGGAGAGATTGGATCCGACCTTTGGCATCATGGGGCTCTTTCCTCATTCTTACTCTCGCTGCAACTTTTGCAATTGCCGCCATTATGCGCCGGGAGTGGATCGACCACCAGCGCCTTCCTCTTCCATTTGCTCAAATTCCTGCCTTTTTTCTGGGGAGCAAAAAACAAGAAACCGATAGGGAGCCTTTGTTACCTGACGGATGGCATAATCGTTTTATGTGGGCAGGATTTGCGGTGACCTTTATCTGGTGCTTACTCCGTGGCCTTCACGAAATTAATTCCAATATACCCAATCTGGATATCAACTTGCGGCTCAACGCTTATATCGAAAATCCCTACTTCCAGCGGATGCTAGCCGGGCTCAACCTAGAGGTGATAGCACTGTACTTGGGAATGGCCATGTTCCTTGAGCTTAACATACTTATGAGCCTTCTCGTTGGCTTTTTCCTGTATCGAGCCCAATTCCTCGTCGGAGAGTTCTACGGGCTAACCTACCAGGCCGGCTTCCCCTACCAACTAGATCAAAGATTGTCAGGATATATCGTCTATTCGATCCTCATCGTATTCTTCTCTAGAAAATATATCTATCGTTTTCTTAAAACCGCTGTCAAAGGTGTGGGCCAAGGGGAAGAGGTCCTTTCTAACCGACAAGCAATTCTTCTTCTGATCGCTTCCACTGGCGGAATAGCACTTTGGGCCAAGATAATTGGAATGCCAGTAGGCGGCACACTCATAAATTTCCTAGTATTACTAAGTATCGGTCTTGTGGCTATGAGGCTGCGTGCTGATTGTGCAGTGCCGGGAAGCGTAATGTTTCCGCATATGTATTTTTTTGTCGCATTCGCAGGTGGAGTAGCAGTAATCGGAGATCAGGGGGTCATGTTTGCTGCAATAATTTCTGTGGTCCTTGTCTATTTTGGATTCTTGGTGATTCCCGGTATGCAACTAGAATTCTTGGAGCTCGGACGGCGTTATGGGATTAAGCGTGGCACTATATTCCTCGTAAATATCGTGGCGGTAGGCGGTGGCTTTCTTATCGGTGGATGGATTGTTCTTTCTGGGATCTACTCGAATGGCATGGATAGCTTCCCAGATGCACATTACTATGCGAAAGGTCCTTGGGATTCTCATTATTATCTCCTTAATGCCGAAGCAGTTACGGATGCTCCAGAAATCTCAGAAACATCAGAAAATCCCAAGATTCGACCCGCTACATGGGCTGTCATCTATACAGGAGGACTAGTTTCTTTGGTGACTTTTCTCCGACACTCCATCACTGGGTTTTGGCTTCATCCAGGCGGTATTGTTCTTGGCTCAACGTGGGTCATGTACCACGTCTGGGCCAGCTTATTTGTCGCCTGCTTAGCACGCTTTTCGGTACTTAGGTTTGGTGGTGCGGCCACTGTACGGGAAAAGCTGCTACCCTTTGCGGCTGGAATTTTCCTTGCCGCAGTAACTGCCCAAGGATTCTTTTTTATTATTAATCTATTTCTCTTCTACGTTGCTGACAGCACGCAACTGCAATTCGGATTGCTATAAGGTTTTAAGTTCCCAGAAACAGTCAAGGCTTCCGAATCAAACCAGCCGACTAACAGGAACATTACGACCTGGCCAAAAAGTTATGAAGTCGCAATTAAGCTATGTACATTGGAATTTTATATCATTTGAGGTTTACTCTGCTTTGAAAAAAGATTTCTCACCATCCCAGCGCAACACCTCCTGATCGTGGATCACAACCTCCGTGAAGCACACCAGTGTCATCTCTGGCAATAACCTGAAGAGCTCCGCCACCACCCCATTCCGTCATCGCATCTACTAGATGACCTCGGCGTTTCATTTCTACGATCACGCCGGGATCAAATCGGTTTTCGTAACGGAACTGTAGAGGAATATCAATAAAAGCCGGGTCTGTCCCAGGCCAACTCACCCATCTTGGGGATTCCACTGCCTGCTGCACATCCATACCGTGATCGATCATATTCGAAATCACCTGCACGTCCCACTGAACCTGTCTATCTCCACCAGGCGTCCCAATCGCTGTCCAATGTTGCCCTTCACGACAAAGGAGGTAGCAGTTCAAGGTGTGCATCGTCTTCTTCCCTCCTTCAATTACGTTAGGATGCCCCTCCTCCAAGGTAAATCCCCTTCCTGCTCGATTGTTTAACATAACACCTGTCCTACCTGCAACAACACCACAACCGAAGGCATTTGAAAGGCTATGAATAAGCGATACAACGTTGCCTTGACTATCAGCTACTGCAAAATAGCTCGTATTACCACCTGTCTCCGGTAGCGCACCAGGCGAAGGTTTGTTGTTAGCGTTCTCTCGACAAATCGCTTCAAGTCGCTTTTCCGCAAAACCCTTGGAAAGAAGTATATCCAACGGAACATCGATGAATCGAGGATCGCCGCAGTAGGCCAACCGATCTGAAAAGGCTAATTTCTTCGTCTCAACCATTAGATGTAGAGAATCGGCCGAGCCAAATCCCTTTGCATTAAAATCAAATTTTTCCATTAGGTTGAGCCATTCCAAACCGATTATTCCCTGCGACGGCGGAGCCGTTGTGTAAACATCAACACCACGATAATTGATGCTTATGGGGTCATAAACATCGGTCTCCTGTTCGCAGAATTCCTCTGCACCGAATAATCCCGCTTCCGCATTGGAGGCACGTACAATCTCTTCCGCAATCTCTCCTCGATAGAAGGATTCTGGCCCCATTTCTGCATAAATTCGGATTGTCTGTGCCAAATCGGAAAGTACCAACCGTTCCCCCGGTTTAGGAACTTTTCCGCCAGGCATATAAGTCCTTGCTGATTCAGGGTATTTGCCAAGCGTTACAGACGATCCCGCGATAAATCGGTTCGTTTCAGGAGAGACAACGATACCCTCATCGGCGTACGCAATTGCCGGTGCAAGCAGTTCTCCAAGGGACATTGTGCCAAAAGTCTCATTGAGAACAGCATACGCACCCGGAGCACCAGGAACGGCAGCAGCATGCCACCCATCAAGCGGCATCGTTTTTAAACCTTGGTCCGTATAGTACTCCCGATGAGCTGCTCGAGCTGACTCACCGCTACCGTTAATCGCAACCACTCGGTTCTTTTTGGCGTCATAGAAGACGATAAAAGCATCGCCACCCAATCCGCACTGCGCTGGCAAGTCTAGCCATTCTACTCCCGCTACCGCAATCGCTGCATCGAAAGCATTGCCACCTCGCTGCAGAATATTGATCCCTGCCGAAGCTGCCAGAAGCGAAGACGATGCGACCATTCCCTTATTAGCATATCTTACTCCACAACTTGGAATATCTTTGGTTTTCTTAATCACTTTTCTTCGTAATGCACGTATCCTTGAGAAGGTTTAATGTTTTCTTTTTCAAGACGCTTCTTCAAGCCGATCCTTCTCTGTCCCAGGGAGCACCTTGAACTAAACATTGACCTCCCTTTAGAATCAGAAGGAAGATTCGCCTTCAATAGTTCTAGAAAGGGCTCTTCTCAGTAGTTAGTGGACACCAACGGAAAATGTGCAGCCACTCGAGTACTATTTTAATGGCCTCAGGTGTTCCAATTCTTTCGAGCGCACGTGCCGCAAGTCCTCGAACATATCGATCTTCATTGAAGAGAGCTGCCTTCAGTGTCTGAATCAAGTCACCTGACACCTCCGGCCCTAAACTATCTGCAAGCCGTGCGACGGAAGATGCAGCCGCCCCCCGTACCCTTCTTTCGGGGTCATTAAAAAGCTTCGTTAGGGCTCGAACTGTCAAATCGCTCTCAGCTCCTTGGTAATTTCCTAATGCTTCCGCCACCCTCCGACGAATGACAGGATCATCATTTCCAAGCATATTTCGTAAAGTGGATTCTGCTCCCGCGGATGCCGAACCCATTTCACTCAGTGCGTGAGCAACCAACGCGGCAATTTTGTTTCTACAGCTTAAAAGTGGGACCAACCGATCTACGGCCGGGACTCCTATCGCGGCCAAACCATAAACCGCACTCTGTGCAACATTAGCATCATCTCCGGTTAATTCATCTAATAAAATTTTGATAATCAGGTCTTTATCATTTCCATTAGACAAATCTGCTAACCGGTAGGCCGCTTCGTTTCTTGTTGCTTCGGACGGATCTCTCAATTTTGACAGTAAACCATCTCGATCCAATCTCATACCGGTAGATGAAGTAGCCTCCGGTGCTTCTCCACCCAAATGCCAACGCCACATTGATGTAAGCAATCGTCGATCCGTCACCCATTCCCGATTCGCCAGATCCCATGTCGGCTCATCGGGATCAGCCATTCGGGTAAATTGAAATTTCATCATGTAGCGGGAACGGTTTTCGCAGTTGGCCGTTGCTAGATGCCAAATTTCGTAGTGCGCTATAATAACAACACTCGCATCTGCTGTGAGTGGAAGAATTGGTATCTTTTCAGGAAATTGGTTGAGATACTGACTTCCAGGTAATACACCAGTCGGGCCATGCGACTCCGGTGTGTCTTGAGGATAGTAAAACCCGAATACTTTTCGCGTCCGGTGGTCACCTCTCCAAGCTCCATCCTTGTGGACGTTCTGCGGTTGACTACGGGGTTTATTCACATGGGGAAAGCGATGATCCTCCATCTGGTAATCCGGGCCCAGAATACTTTCGAGGGCACCGGAGACTGCCTTATTTTCGAAAACCCGCGCCAGTTCAGGTATACGTGGTAATAGATTATTGCCTGGATTCGGCTCCTCAGCCAACAAGTCATCCATCTGACCACGAATATTCTTAGGAAACCAATCAGATTCATCTAATCGGATTATTATATACCCATCCTCAAGAAATTGCTGCATCTGGATATCAGACAGCAATCTACCGTCAGTATTCATCGTTTCCCTTGTTTGCAAACTTTTCGATAAGTATATGTAAGCCTGGACCTAATAGTGATTTCGTTTTGTAGAATATACACCTTCTTTGTTTCTTTGCCCTTATATAATTTGCCAATCCTGAAATCACTCTATTCCTAACGTACCTACGATAAGCATTAGCCACAATCTAAAAATCAAGATCGAATTGCTAAGATTAAATACGTCAGTAATCTAAATTTTCCAGTGAAAGGTGTATTTAAAGATTATTACAAGATTTACGCCAAGTGATATTAAGCTTTGTCCCATTTAAACTCTTAATTCTACTAAACACTGAATAATATAATAGGGGAAACCCAATCTATGACCAATTATAACATCATTTGAACTAGAAAAAGATTTATGAAACGAGTTTTGATCGCAACGTTTACGCATGAGGTAGGAAGCTTCCATCCTATGCTTTCCAAATACGAGGATTTTAACCATTTGTGGGGCAAGGATATTATTAAAGCATTCGGCGAAGGAACCTCGACAACTACGGGAGTCATTGAAGTCCTAAAGACCCGAAAGGACATCGAGATTGTTCCAAGTTATGCTGCCTGGATGGACACAACAGGTGGGTTAGTACAGACGGCTGCTCTAGAAAGAATGATTTCCGAACTTCTGGAAGCAGTCGAAGGTGAGTCGAATATTGATGGTGTATGCCTATGTCTTCATGGAGCGATGGCTGGGGAGGCTGAGGATGATCCGGAGGGACGTGTGGTTCAGGGAGTTCGAAAACATGTGGGAAATGTGCCCTTAACAGCTCCGATGGATCTACATGGCATCATTACCGAAAGAATGCTCGAAGGCATTAATGCCATCTCGTTCCTCCACACATACCCTCATGTCGATGGGCGAGAGACCGGGCAAAGAGCGGCTAAAAACCTGTTAGGGATAATGGACGGAAAAATCAAAAATCCGGTAACTGCCCGAGTAAAAATTCCGCTACTAGCAAGAGGAAACGAATTGATAACGTCAACGGGAAGGTTTGGAGAGGCAATGCGCATTTGCCAAGAAATTGAAGCATCACCAGGGGGGATCGCAGCAGGGGTTAACATTGGCAACCCATTTACTGACGTCCCTGATCTTAGATCGAATGCTATCGTGACGGTCGATGGAGATCAAGCTTGGGCAAATGAAGAAGCTCTCAAGTTGGCCCGATTCATGTGGGATAATCGCAATCTATGGTTCGCAGATCTAACCTCGATGAAACGTATTGTATTGAAGGCAGAGGAGCAAGAGGGCTTAACGGTTTGCGGAGATCCGGCGGACTCAACGGCATCTGGATCATCCGGAGATAGTAATGAGATCCTAAAAGGGCTGCTTAAATACGGTTATAAAAAACGTGCGCTAATTCCAATCGTAGACGCTCCAGCAGTTTTTGAAGCCTTTAAACAGGGCGTGGGTAGTAGAATCAAGGTCAGTCTCGGGGGAACCATCGATAAGGAACGTTTCATACCTCTTGAAGTAGAGGTCTATGTGCGAGCCCTGACAGATGGTGTCTATTCTAATAGCGGCCTGTCAGCATGTGCAGGGCGTACTGCCACATTTCATTTAAACCAACATACCGTCGTCGTTTCGGAAAAACCTGCTTCCACGACCTGCTCGGCTTTCTTCCTCGCAATGGGAGAAGATCCCCTTGATTACGATTTTGTAATAGCTAAATCTCCAAATGGCTTTCGCATATTCTACGAGCAGTTCGCCTCCGAGATCGTTTACGCTGATGTACCGGGATCGACAAGCGCTGATGTCACAACCTTACCTTACAAAAATGCCCCTCGCCCAATGTACCCACTGGATAAGGAGACCGAGCCGGGGTTCTGAAATTTTAATTGGCGGCGGCTCCCTCCATCCGGATCCGAGGATCGAGGGCAAGGAGGAGCAGGTCACTAATCAAGGTGCCTATTATACCAAGCAAGCTTAAGATCATTAGCATAGAACCAGCTAAATACATGTCCTCCATTTGAAGAGCTTTTAGCAGCAGTGGACCAATCGTAGGAAGACTAAGAATTAAGGCCACAATTGCACCTCCGGAAATAAGTTGTGGGAAGAGGGTTCCAATACCTGAAACAAATGGATTTAGAGCAAGACGGACAGGATATTTTATTAGGAGTTTTAAAGGCCGTACACCTTTTGCTCGAGCAGTGCTAACATAGGGTTTGTTTAATTCATCGAGTAGGTTACCTCGCATAATGCGAATCATGCCTGCAGTTCCCTGGAAACCTACCACAACCACAGGAACCCAAACATGTTTGAGTAGGTCCCAAAATTTAGCCCCATTCCAATAGGGCTGCGCTACAAACTCGGCTGAGAATAGCCCAGTGATTGAAATACCAAAAAAACGGTTGCCAAGGTACATGAGAATAAGAGCAAGCAGAAAACTAGGGACCGACATGCCAATAAACCCAATGAATGTGGCTAGGTAGTCACCGGCTGAGTACTGCCGAACGGCGGAATAAACACCGATAGGGAGTGCTATCGACCAAGTGAATAGTATTGCAAAAAGACTGATGCAGAGGGTTAGGATCAAACGATCACCAACCATGTCATTAACAGGATTCTGCGATTCCATTGCTAACCCCATATCACCTTGTAACAAACCCCTATCTCCTTCTTTGAAGGTCGTAAACCACACAAGGCCAACCCACTTGAAATATCGATAGTAAACTGGCTTATCTAGTTCGAACATGGCCCGCAGATCTTCAATGGCCTCCTGATCTACCTCGTCCCCACCAACCTCCAAAAGTGCCATATAGGAAGTAAGGTAATCTCCGGGTGGTAATTCGATAATGACAAATGCACAGAGTGAAACCACAACAAGAGTCGGCACCATTATGATTAACCGACGTCCGATAAATGGATGTTTAAATGCTACAAGAACCAATCCTAAACCTATGGTAATCCATACGGAAAAGCTGATTAACTTGCCTAATCCTTTGTCGTCTATTTCCTGATCATTTTCGGGGCCCAGATTGGGATTGGCTTCACCCAGGGCTGCCTTAATGTTTATTGCAACTTCAGGATCTGTTTCAACATTCTCCCAATAGAAGGTTTCAACGCCACCACTAGAGGGAGCCTGAAAATCTGCATTATATACAGCGACGCGAGGAACATTCATAAGTCCGTTCTTAACAATAACAGCAAGGGGAGGAGCAAACCCCGGGCAGACCACCCAAAGATGTTCAGCTGTGATATCTAAGAACTCTTTAACTTTTATCTGTTGCTGTTTCAGCGTCGGCGCCATAGCAGCCTCGCTGTGCAATTTCATTACCTTTCGATAAATGGAACCTTCGGGTGGCTCAAACGCCCCGCGGCCAGATGCATCCGGATTTTTAAACAAAGATCCCTGGGAATACCAATTCCCGTATCCTCGTGCCCAATGAGATTGTTTCGAGGCAACATAATTTTTAGGTTCAACAAGGAGGTTCATTTTTCCACTCATACCCCCAGCTGAAAGTTCAAGTTCAAGGGCATCAAGAGCAGTGTACCAAATTCGTGGAGCTCGATAGCGAGCGATCACCCGTAAACCTACCTCCCGCCATTGGGCAGCTATAATCTGGGCCAAATCACGTTGATTAAAACTGAGAAAATCGAAATAGAGTAACAACCTTTCCCCATCAGGAAAGGTACGAAATCCTTCTTTATCCCGACCGTAAAGCCCTATTTTATCGAGTAAATCCCCAGCCCGTAATGAATCGTATTCAATGTAGGAATTCCTTAAGCCCTCGTGAAAAAAATTGGATTCGGGAGCAGGCGATAATTGTGCTGGCTCCAACAACCCGCTGTATTCAACCTTGCTAATAAATTCACGATCCATGGCTAGAGAAAGGGCCTGGCGAAATGATTTATTCCGAATAAGATCTCGCTTCCTTATCACTTCTGGATCGTTCGAGTAAGGTTTCAAATTATGGTTCGGGAATATAAGAAATTCCGTACCATTTAACCGAGGCCAGTGATACACCTCATAGCCTCCTATGTGACGTTGTGCCATAGCCAAACTATATAACCGAAAAGGCATTCCCATCCGATAGCTTAATTCACCATTGATGGCAGCGACATCAGCCATATCTCCCTGCCTTTCTTGTACAATAAATCGGTCGATGTAGGGGAGTTGATTACCTTCGGGGTCTACCGCAAAATAATAGGGATTCCGTACAAAAATATAGGGAGGATTAGGCTGATAGGTACGATAAATCCAAGGCCAAAGACGAGGATGTTCGGTATTACTCCATCCCTTTACATATGAATAAAGCAAGGATGGATTTGGGATCCCCTTCCTCTCCATTTCTTTTTCAATGAATTTTTGGTCACCAAGTGTCGGATGGTATTTACTAAGATAATGTGCAGGAGAACCTAAAATTTCTTGTCCGTGCCAAGTAGCTAAACGGTCAAGAAAATCAGGATAAGGATCTTCAAAACGAACACGAAGTGTATATTCGTCGATTGCTGTAAAAATCGGACGTTTCCCCATGTGCCACAGGATGTCAGTGGCCCGCAGACTAACGGCAGGGTCGTTGGCTTCCCGTTCCCAATAATAAATAAGATCCTTTGTTGTGAAAGGATGCCCATCGGACCACCGAGCACCCCTCCGCAAATAAAAGATATATTCCCTATACTCGTCAAAAATTTCCCATTTTTTTGCAAAGTGTGGAACGATAGGATAACCTGTGGGCGACCACCTAACTAAGGAAGACCCACTATAATGGGTAGCGAGTTGAATACGTGCTCCAGTTGTAACAAGTTCTGCTTTTATAAATGCACCGCCATAACTCCCTATACCGTCGTACCCTTCCAAAACTACAGGTTCAGAACCAACACGATCGGATACCTTTGGAAGTTTTCCCTCGTATACAAGTTCAGATAAAATTGGAGATTCCCCGTTGGGCCACCAAGGAGCTTTTTGGCCCAAATTATAATCAACCGGACGCCAAACGGTCGGGGGATTTTCTTTATTGATCCGAATATTCCTGAGACTTTCAGCCTCAGAGATAAGAACTGGATCAACGGAAAGCGGTCTATCCAATATAGCCGGCCCTAACCAAACTGCCCAGAGTCCCAAAATTATGGATAACCCACAAAATCCTAGGACCAGGCCCCTGATAACACGGAAAATCAATTTATTTTGGAAAGGAAATGATCACAACTGAAACCAAATCCTAATTTAATTTAAATTAATATTAAGGAAATAAAGCAAACCACATTCTTGTTCAGAAAACAATAAACCCCAAAAGCAATAAAACAATCTTCCTGTTACATTTATTGATCAAGAATCATAGCCTATTCCAATTTTATTGGATTACGTCCGTCACGAGGAAAACTTTTAAATGGTACAAAAGAAACGGGCTGGAACCAAGGTTCCAGCCCGTTTTTAAACTTTGTAATTGTAGTTAAACTAACCTCTTTAGAAGGCGAATGAAGCCGAGAATATGTAAGTAGTCGGCTGCACTATACGATACATGGCAACTTTCGTAAGAGGATTGTCCGGCTGACCGATGGCAGCTACGGCTGCATCCCCACGAATCGCATTCCGAACGTTAAGTCGGAAAGTCCAATCCATATCGAAGATATTCCTTCTGTAATTAATCCAGACATCAGCCTGGGTTTGAGGTGAGTCTTTAATCGGGCTATTAAGGTTGGCGACTAAGAGCTCTCTTCCAGTCGAGTCAGTGAAGATCTCAGACTGATAGTCGAGGGCTACCTCATCCTGCCAACGCAACGCTCCTCCAACGCCGAATCCCTTCATGAATCCGTCGCCCTGGAAAGCGTAATTAGCGAAGACGTTGAAACGCCATTCCCTAACTTCAAGACTAACCTGACCGTCTGTCCGTTTAACCTGCTCAACTCGGCTGGCCAGACTATTGATCGTAGTCTGATAACCAGCTTCCTGAACTGGTGCGGCGGCGGTGCTACCAGCATTGATAGCGGCCATCTCTGTTTCGATTCGGACATACTCTGCTGGAGTTGGCATACCGAACTCTGCTGAGTTATAGGTGAACCCGTTGTTAGATGCGATTGAGATCGCTTCCAATTCTGGGCGTTCCCGCTCAAACAAGGCTATAAAGCTCTTAGCTATGTTTGTTTGGACGACCTCCTGCTTGGAGATGTTTACACCGAGGTTAAGACCTTTAATTGGGGAACCAAGTACCTCCAATTCAAATCCTTTACTGACCGTGTCAGCAACCTGCACCGTGTTAGCTGGATCACCTTCAGATGCGTCGAACCGAGTTGGGCGAGTCCAGCTCCATGCTTTCTGGTGGGTCGGGGATGCCGTCCCAACGATAGCCAAAGCTGTTGCTTCCATTGCGGCTACTATACCATATGGATCGCCGTCATCGAATTGGTTGCCTGCTTCACGTAACCATCCGATAGCTGGTCCAAAGATCAACGAACTACCAAAGTTCTCGTTATGGCCAATGGCCGTCGAAACTGCAGAATTAGCCATGGCACTTTCGTACCAGTTCAACTTCACAGTCACGCGATTTTGGAGAACATCGAAACTAAAACCGTATTCATCGGTCGTTCCACCAGGAGCTGGTTGCGGCATACCTTCGGCGTTGGTTCGGCCCGCTGCGGGGACGAAGTTTTCCGAACTACTGATATGTCCTCTAATTCCAACACCATCCGGCAAATGCGCTGACGGCAGGTGACCTACGAGTCCCCAGGAGAAAATAGTCGTCTTTGCGTTACCAGCCGGTGACGTGGTGCTCCACGAATCCTGCTTATGCAGTGCAAAGGTATCCTTATTTCCAGGGAAGTTCTCGAGGAAAACTTCATCTTGGCGCCAACCAAGTGTGCTGACGACGTGATCATCCAACCAATGACTATGATTGATGAATACAATCGACTCAGCGTTTTCTAAGGCAACATTAACTTTTCTGTGCCTCCAAGCTGTTACCTGACCGTTGACCTCTGTGAAGGTCTGGCCATTCGCGTTCTCGCTGGCAGCATATCTATCCCATACAGTTACCTTAAAGGTCTCACCCCTTCTAGGAAGAGCAGAGGCCGGGCAAGTGTCATTGATAACTACTTGATTACGAGGAGTTCCCTTAGCAATCGGAGGACCGACATAGCAGATGTAACCATGTTCACCACCAAGCTGGAATACATTGGATCCAATAGATGCGAACCATGAATCACGTTCATCGTTATTTACTGGAGCCGGAACTGGCCGGGTAAATCCTTCACCATGGAAGTAATGGTTATACTGGTCATTGTATAACGCTGTGATCGAATGCCGGCCTAAGTGCCTCAAGAAACCCTCTTGATTACCCAAATCAATGGAGAAGTTAGCTGTGAAGCGCTTTGACTGCCTTTCCCATGCGTTATGCTGATTCTCAGGCCTGAAATTGGCAACTGCTGGACGCATGAAGTTCGGGTTGTCTCTTCCGTCAAACAGGACTGGATTAATGTCAACAAACATACCGCTGATCAATCCATCCCATTGGCCGTCAAAGAAGTTCGTGTTGTAATCTTCAACGTGCCAAACGAATTCAAAACCACCGCTCATATTGTCCCTATCGGTGAAAAAGAGCTGCTGGAAGTTTACATCAAACGCAGTAAAGCTCTCTTCGCCTGCCTCTGGGGAGTGGAACTTGTATTTATCGTAATGAACCCAGTTGATATCTTCAAGGGAGAAGGTTTCTTCCTGGCTTCGGGTATGGCAAAGTGATCCACCATTTACTGCATTAACATCGCAAAAAGTGGAGTTCAAATCGTTACCTTGTCTTCCACCACCAATATTTTGTGGGTGGAAGAATCCCGATGTGAAGAACATTACTGGCCCGATTGGATCAACGATTGGGATATATTTCCCTGCTGCGTTTGTAGCCTTCGTGCCGTCAGCATTCAGCTCATAACAGCTCGTTCCCCTGGTTCCTACTTCTGGGAGACCTGGAAGAGTTCCATCTGCATTCGGATTGGCTTGATTGGCCCTCTCAGTCCAGCATTCGATGCGGGACTTCGTCCGTCTTTGCATCAACCCTACGCCATTAAATTGGGAATTCGGCGAGGCCTTAGATGAAGCATATACCTCGTAAGGCGCGTGAATGTGTCCCCAGAAAGGACCCGTCGCCATAGGATGAGGGGGTTGCTTATCTTTCTCGTATAAATCCCAAGTTCCAACCGGCATACCCGCGTCAAACCAGGTTTGGCTCATTCCGTTTACTGGAGCCATAATATCGGGGCGGCTTGACTTGATCCTGCCAGCCTCGAATGAACCTTTAATCGTGGTATACTGGAATGGTTTATAGGTAACCGTTCCAAAGATTCGGCGATCTTCTTCGAAGGTAGGTTCCTGCACATACTCTTGATCTTCATAGAGTGCTGCAATTCGGACGGCTACTTTATCCTCAAAGATTATCTTGTTAACATCTACGGTTGCACGAATGGTTCCGTAGTTGTCGGTTCGAAACTCACCCTTGAACTGATCTTTGTCCATTCGGGCGGTTATTATTTGGCTATTAATGAGTCCGGCAGGGCTACCTAAGCCGAAAAGCATTGAATTAGCACCTCTCTGAATAGCCACACGGTCGACAATGTAACCGTCTAACGGAAGATCCGTGAGACTGTAATCTCTCGTCAAATCCGCGGCGTCCAACCCCCTGATCCGTGTTTGGGTCTGGGGATGCTGTCGCAAGAACGTTGTGGGTCTATTCTGCCCGAAGAAGTTGGTATTACCTTCTCCGGAGAAGTTTCCGAAGATGCCTCCAACCTCCGTCTGGCCAACATAAGGTAGAATTTCCATCAGGTCGTTGGCGGCGATGTCGTCCATGAACTCATCGGTCAACAGTGTAATGGACGCTCCAAGGTCCCTCACGTCGGCTTTCACACGCGTACCGGCAAGAGTCTCTCTTCCGAGATATCCCTCGTCAGTATCCTCCACAATGGAGAACGGCGAAAGCACCATTATCTCGCCTTCTTCCCCGTCCTGTCCATAGGCGGGAGCGAAAGCAATCGTCAAAAGTGGTATCATAAACCACGCAAGACGATGTTTCAGAATTTCGCTTAATCGCTTATTCATCATGTACTTGGTTTTGTTTTCTGTTCAGTTTTGGTTTGGTTTGGTAAACGTTAGACCGGCCGGCTTAGTTAATGGTAATCAACACAGACAACCGATCAGTGGGTTTATTTATTTATCTAGAAATTCAAATGACGAAAAGGAGCGACGCCGGCGAGGCGCATGCTCCTCATCATGTAACAAGGACTACGTTCTTTGTTCACGTAAGCTCAGTTTGGGTATGTTGAGTCAGTGAGAATTAAACTTTGACCGAGTAAAAAAACTCCTAAACTCGCAAAGTGCAAGTTCGAATCTCACCAAAATTAATGTTACAGTAATCCAGGATTTTCGCCTTTCCTGTACCAATATCTCAAATTTTCCTAATACTTGATCCAGATTTCCAAGAAGATGAGATAAGCATTTTCTTTGGGAAGGACGGAACTCCAGATTCATTATGGGTCAACTGGCGTGCTATCATGTCGATAGCAGCAGCTCCAACATATTCCAAATTCTGATCGACCCCGGCTATATTGGACTGATCAGGATGCCAGGAAACCGTGGCAACCCCTAATTCCTCAGGAATTTTAATCCCTTCACTACGAACTAGCTCGATAACTTCAAAAGCCGGCAAGTGTGAGATGATCGCATCGGGTTTAAACTTCCTTATCCATTGCAAAAGAAGCTCCGGAGTCTTCAAGCAATCAATCTTGATGCTGTCTCGATGAAAAGCCTTCAATTCGGTAAGGCGATAACAAAAGGCTGCCATCCACAGATCCGCTGCCCAGTCCTTGACAATGTCTTGATAAAAAAACCCAATTCGCCGATATCCCATTTTCCATAAATTTTTCAAAACCTCAGACATTCCCTGGAAATGATCAGGAACGGCTCGATTGAAAGCCGTCAACACTTCATCTGGTGTTGCTATCGCAATCCGGGAGTACAATTCGCCAATTCCCTTAGGTAAAGCTCCTGTAATTCGAAGAACTGCCCCGCGAATCCCTCGGGACTCGAGTATACCCGCCAATCGTTGAACCGATAGATCAGACGGCACCCATGGGAATTCATCGAGCTGAAAACCCAATTCCCTAGCTCGAGAACGACAGCCGTCAAAGATGCGCCCTTCATTGAGGTCGGGATTACTCGCCGGCTTTTCAGGCAATAAGTGCAAATACGCTATGGTTTCCGTTGAACGAGGTTCTCTGGTTCGACGGAGATGACTCATCAATTCGGACAGACGAGGATCCAGCTGATAGCCACCTGCCTCACACGCTTTACGGACCCGGGTTTTTGTACCTGCGGATATCTTAGGGTCATTTCGGAGTGCTCTCGAAACTGTCATCCGCGATACCCCGATGGCTTCGGCGATATCTTGCATTGAAATACGTCCACTGGCCATATGTTACGGTAACATCAAATTATGGCACCCCTTACAAGATAAAAGAGCGTTTATTTATGCTACAACTGACCTACACTATTATAGTATCCTAGTCATGGTTCTTTCAAACTCCTAGTGTATTTCGATTGACTGCAACGGTCCACACGTCGACAAGCCTTTACTAGTTTTCTTTAAGTGAATGAAATCTTGGACCAAGTCTGTAATGCATTCTTGTAAGGAATGAACGTTTCGATTATACGGGTTATCAGCTATTCACTAATTGTGCTGATCTTAACCGCAGTCTCTATCGAGCTGGGTGGAGTATTCATGGGGGCTGGTTTCGAGAATGGAAGGGAACTCGGGTCCAGCGCTCTATCAGTTCCAGCATTCTGGGCTTTCCTTGTTCTACTTTTTCTCACTGTTCTGTTCAGAATTCTTGCACGATACCAATTGCTGTCTCGAGCTGAGCTGCTCTGTGTCCTTTTTGTCGCACTTATGGGTTCACCGATCATGACTGTTGGTTTCTGGCGCTATCTCGTCCCTGGTGTAGCAACATTCCCGCGAGGTGAGAGTTTTGATCACCTCGATGCAATGAACACTAATCTCTGGCCCCATGGCCCCAACCTGACCGAGGATATCCTCACCCATCCGGAGAAACCCACAGTGGGGAAAGAGGGCCAAGTTCGATGGGAAATCCTCGCGCTATCCGATGAACAGGCTGAGCAGGCACCAATTATTGAGCAATACGCCAGATCAGAGGTTTCCCATATTCGAGTGAGCTTGCCAGTTTGGCCGGGAAAAGAAGAGGGGGTCATACTCGGACAGCCCTACCTGCTCACAGTGCTTGCGAAAGCGGAAAGTCTTGGCGCAGAATCCTACTACTATTGTCGTGTCTACCACGATACTGAGATGCATTTCCTCGAAGAGGCATTCGCCTCAACTGAAGAGGCGGAGAAAACATTTTCGCGCCCTGACGGTTTTCGTCGGGTGGGTACGTATGGGCTCGTGTTCCCGACAACGGTCGAGAACTCCATCATCCTTGAAATCGGTCTGCACGGAGAAGGTCGGGTTGTCTTTCGCGATCTACAGTTGCTCAATGTAGCTGCAATCGAGAGTTCGTTTAGGGGCCGTATGGTAATCAGTGAGAGCGATTTCGCCAAATTATCGAAAAAAGAGCAAACTGGGCTCCTAGTTAAACCGGATCACTTATTTAGTCTAGCTGGAGTACGCTATTTGCTCACGGCTTATATTCCCTGGAAGGATTGGCTTCGACCCTTGACCTCGTGGGGCGCTTTTTTGGTTTTGATCCTCATAGCAACATTTGCTATTGCGGTGATTATGCGACGCGAATGGGTAGATAACCAGCGTCTTCCCCTTTCCTTCGCACAGATTCCTCTCTTCTTCCTTGGCGACAAGCGAGGACAAACTTTCACTGATAGCTTATTACCAGAGGGATGGCAAAACCGTTTTATGTGGGTAGGTTTTGTGGTGGCCTTCATCTGGTGTTTCCTCCGTGGCCTTCACGACATTAATTCCGCTATACCCAATTTGGATATCAACTTACGGCTCAACGCTTACATCGACAATCCCTACTTCCAGCGGATGCTAGCCGGGTGCCGTCTCGAAGTCCTGGCGCTGTACTTGGGATTAGCTATGTTCCTCGAAGTTAATGTCCTATTGAGTCTCATCTTGGGGTTTTTTCTATACAGAGCCCAGTTCCTAGTCGGAGAATTTTATGGCCTGACATATCATGCAGGCTATCCCTACGTGACTGAGCAGAGACTTTCGGGATATTTAGTTTATTCTGTTTTAATTCTGTTTTTTTCGAGAAAGTACCTATTCCGCGTTTTCCGATCTGCAATCCGCAGCACAGAAAGGGGCGACGAGGTTCTCTCAAGCAGAAGCGCTCTTCTCCTATTCTTTTTCGCCGTTTTCGGGATCGCCCTGTGGGCACATATGATTGGTATGCCTCTGGGCGGAGCACTAGTGGTAACTTTGGCTCTCTTAAGCTTCGGTCTTGTCGCTATGAAGCTTCGCGCTGATTGCGGCGTCCCCTCGAGTGTAATGTTCCCACACCTGATGGTAATTGTAGCGTACACTGGCGGTATGACTGTTTCTGGCACCCAAGGCGTGATGTTCGCTACTCTCGTCTCCATGATTATCGCATACCACGGATTCCTTTTGATCCCCGGCATACAACTCGAGTTTCTCGAACTTAGCCGTCGTTTTCGTATCAAGCGCAGCGCCATTCTGACGGTAAATATTGTTGGCGTTCTTGGAGGTTTCCTTATTGGCGGCTGGATCGTCCTTTCCGGTGTCTACGCCAAGGGAATGGACAGTTTTCCAGATTCGACGGATTATGCGGGAGTCACTGCATGGACTACCCAATACAATAAATATCATTCTGAAGCCACTTTGGAAACTACCCTGGCAACCGCAGGGAAAGGCGAAGGAACAATTGATCCCGGAACCTGGGCGTTCGCTTATGCTGGAACACTCACTTTTATTGTTACTTTGCTTCGTCAAACATTCACCGGCTTCTGGTTCCATCCCGGTGGGATTGTTCTAGGGCCCACTTGGGTCATGTATCATGTTTGGGCCAGTCTATTTGTTGCCTGCGTAATCCGGTACGCGGTATTGAAACTTGGTGGCGCTGCCACTGTTCGCGAAAAGCTACTGCCCTTTTCGGCAGGTGTTTTTCTCGCCGCCATAGTCGCCCAAGGTGTTTTCTTCATCATTAACGTCTTCCTTTTCTACATAGCCGACAGCACCCAGTTGCAATTTGGATTGTTGTAGCCAGCATTCTCTTCTCCCTCTTCTCTATGCTCGTCGATTTTCAATGCCGAACATCCAGTGCAATCCAAGTGTCAATGAATGCCGAAAGGGACCACTCTTTTTTTGCAATTTAAGTTAAGAATGAGGATGAGAAGAATTCTGGAAAGACATAATCCCGTTTGCATTCTCGGAGCCGGAATGACTGGGCTGGCGGCTGGGCTGGCTTCTGGATTTCCAGTCTTTGAGGCAGAAAAGACGACGGGGGGGATCTGTTCTTCGTACTATATGCGTCCCAGAGGGAAGAAACGCCTTCAAGCTAAACCTAAGGATGAAGTTGCCTATCGGTTTGAAATCGGAGGTGGTCATTGGATTTTTGGAGCAGACCCTCTGGTTCTTCGTCTCATTCGCTCCATCAGCCCGATAAAATCCTATTCCCGAAAGGCCTCCATCTATCTTCCGGATCAAGGGCTATTAGTGCCTTATCCACTTCAGAATCACTTGGGTTATCTTGGTTCAAAATTAGCCTCCAAAGCACTCCAGGAGATGGAAAGAACTTCTCCCTGCAATAACCAGAAAGTGGAAACTATGGCAGATTGGTTGCATCTGAACTTGGGGCCAACTCTATGCGAGCTATTCTTTGATCCATTCCACTATCTCTACACAGCCGGACTGTGTAAAAAGATCGCTCCTCAGGATGCCTACAAGTCCCCGGTGGACATCCGGCTCGTCCGGCAGGGCGCATCTGCTCAAGTCCCGCCCGTCGGATATAACGCTACTTATATTTACCCCAAAGGAGGCCTTGACGTATTAGCCCGAGAGATGGCCGCCAGAAGTGAGATTTACTACAACCATCGAGTTGAGAGTATTGATCTAGAGCGCAAGGAAGTGCATTTTACAGAATCTCGCCCGATCAGCTATGGTCGATTGCTTTCAACTCTTCCCCTAAATAGGATGCTCCAGTTAACTGGTCTTAAGACAGAACAAAAACCCAATCCTTCCCCATCTGTTCTCGTCCTCAATATAGGAGCCACAAAAGGTCCAGAAACCCCACAGGACCACTGGGTTTATATCCCCAAAAGCCAAGCCCAATTTCATCGGGTTGGGTTTTACAGTAATGTGGATAGCTCGTTTCTTCCAGCCCCAGATCGTACAACCAAAAATAAAGTCAGTGTCTACGTCGAAAAGGCTTTTCCCCAGGGTCAAAAACCAACGGAATTCGAGATCGAGGTTTTGGGCCACGCTGTCGTTAAGGAACTCCAGGATTGGGGTTGGATTTCAGATGTAGAAGTGTTGGACCCCACCTGGATTGATGTGGCCTATACCTGGTCCTGGCCGAACTCAAAGTGGAAAGAGGAAGCATTAGAAATCCTCGATCAGCATAACATCCTCCAGGTAGGCCGTTATGCCCGATGGGTGTTCCAGGGTATTGCAGATTCTATTCGGGATGGTCTTATTGCCGGAACAACGTTACGAGTGGAGGTATGAAATCTTGTCACTTCTTCGAAATAACCCCGAAAGTAAATCGTAGTAATGAACCCTCGCCAACTCCACATTGCAGCGGTCGTCGTCACCTATAATCGCAAAAACCTCCTACGCGAATGCCTGAACGCATTGTGTTGCCAAACCAGGTCATTGGAAAGGATCATTGTCGTCGACAATGCGAGCACGGATGGTACGGGAGAGATGGCCCCTTCGGAATTTCCTTTCGCGCGGCACGTTTTACTTCCGGAAAACATCGGGGGAGCTGGCGGTTTTCATGAAGGCATGAAGTTAGCCAACGACCTAGGGTATGATTGGGTCTGGCTCATGGATGATGACGCCAAACCCGATTCCGACGCTCTAAACGCATTGCTTCAGCCCGATCTTTTGCAGGACCCAAGCATCTATGCCCTGACCTCTACCGTGTTAAATCCCGACAGGAGCATAAGTCTCATCGACAGGCGCTTGCTCCGACCCCCAATGCAAACCCCAAAACCAATTGCCCAAAACTTCTACACAAAAAATAAGGAATTCGAGCTTGATCTCGCCACTTTTGTGGGAGTGCTTGTAAGCCGCCGCGCCATCGTTAAGGTCGGGCTCCCCCTGAAGGAATTCTTTATATATAGCGACGATTTCGAGTATTCACTACGAATCCGAGCAAACGGTGGAAGAATCCTTAACATCCCAACAAGCCGGATTGTGCATAATAGTGGGCAAAAACACGACAAGAGCCTATTCACAGCCCCTCTCTCTTGGAGATCCTACTATCTGCGAAGAAATCTTATTTTCACATACAAAAAATACGGATT
Source organism: Candidatus Moanabacter tarae (assembly GCA_003226295.1). Classification (NCBI taxonomy): domain Bacteria; kingdom Pseudomonadati; phylum Verrucomicrobiota; class Opitutia; order Puniceicoccales; genus Candidatus Moanibacter; species Candidatus Moanibacter tarae. Next base: position 1,932,035 of record CP029803.1, read on the forward strand.
TTTCGGTTTAATGTCCTATATCAGACTAATCCTGAAAACAGCTCGAACACAAATTGGTATTCTACTGTGGCGTAAACAGAAATTGGGAAGCACCAAACTCCTTTGGTCCGCAATTATTCACGGTCTAACGGGCAGGTTGGGGAAGTCAGTCACCCCACCGTAGTCTATGGATCTGTCGATTCAGATTGTCTGCTCGCGATCTTCAAACAATTTATTCGGTGTACGTTCTTGCCCGAACGCTAGATTTAGTAATAAGCAACCCTTCAGCAACAAATCAGCGGAGGACCGTATCAGTCCCCAAAGAACATCCAAACTAATAGATCCACTGGTTGACCCTCCAGGGCATTCCTACTAGTCACAACCGTTTAGAGAAATAAATCTCGATGCTTTTATCATCGAGACACCGCGATTGGCAGACACCACACAATGCTAAGCCGATTATATAGCCGTCTCCGGAACAGCTCGTCCAAATTTATTGAGTCCGATTTAGACTATAATCGATTTCGTAATGGCAAGCACATATTCATCTTTGGAGTCTTGGGAAGGTGTTCAACAACAGCTCTCCAACGCATTCTCAATTCTAGCGAAGAGATTACAGTCTCGGGGGAAAGCAAAGGAATCGTTGCACAGCTCCTTTATACTTTGAAATCTTTAAGCCTTTTCCATGACCAGTTTCGAGACAACTATGAAAGATTCGAGAAATGCTTCGCGAAAAAAAAACACACCCGGATCTACCCAATGGCCCTAAACACCGAGGAATGTTCAGATTCGGTAAAACATTCCATAGTCGCCCTATTGAAACCTTTGCATGGAGGATTGCGATTCGGATTTAAGGACATCGAGGTCGGCTCAGAAGATACTCTTGAATCTCTATTACAGTTATTCCCAAAAAGTAAGTTTGTGTTCCTGTTTCGCGAACCGGGATCGCAATTCCAATCGGTCCAAGCTCAGGCTTACTGGGACTATTCTAAATCGATTGTTTCATTCATTGAAAAATATGTCTCTCTCTCCGATCTATATATCCAGTTTCACAAGAAAAACAGAACCGGGATCTTTCTTGAAAACACAAGCCTACATGATCCGAAAAAGGTCGACCTTCTGCTAAGGAAACTGTCGATCTCAAGTTACGACAAGACCCTAATTGGAGACAACCTATTCTCCACTAAAAACAAGATCGTCGACGTTCGGAGAGACTCCGAAATCGGGAATTCTGAAGCGTTCAAAGCCTATCTTCGCCTGAGAGAACTCTCAAGTTGTTGATATCTGAAAATGGCCCTCTGATCGGGTAATTATCACACTCCCAAAGGGATAATCTCTAATCCCTATCCGAAAACTACCTCCGAAGGTCATACAACACCTTACGGCTATCACTTCCCCTACGACTGCTCCATTTTTTCTTTTTAATCCCCGATCGCATCGAATCTGGGTCTCTTCTAGACAACCCTTATTCATTCTTATCTCCAACCATATTTGTCCGTGTCGAAGAGTTATGGCCCTACACTTTTAATGGGTATTGTAATTTTCTGATAATAGAACAACCATGCTGACATGGCGATAATAGAGCAGGAGCCTAGGTATTTCTGTCGGACGATCGGTAAAAAAGGTGGATCACTTGGACCGGTCCTCCGCCAGTTATGTTTCCTAGTGATTCTTTTCATGGTCGGACATGTAGCATTCGCCCGAGACGATACGCCGGGCGGCCAACCAAACGAGCCACCACCAGTACCTGAGACAGACGATCCGACAATAGACGGATGGGATTCAGAAGTCTTTGCCGAACTCGCAAATAAGCAGTTAAAGCGTATTGGAGAACTGATACTTGACCCATCAAAAATAGGCCAGTCGGATTTTAAGACTCTCGCAGCACCTGGATTCTCATCCACAAACCTGCTCCCACAGAATCTTGAGACAGGATTTGAAGATCGCGCCATCACAGTAAAGTTCTGGTTAGGCTCTGCGGAAAATGTTCAAGACAACAAACCTCATCAAGGTGCTGAGGGCCTGGCTAATGTCCTTGCAGATCTTGTGACCCCTTTCGAAGGGGCTTCTGACATCCGCTTCGAGGTAAAGATCTTTCGGGTCCAAAAGCACGATAACGGGGAAACAACCACCGAACAATACTTTACGCTTAGCGGACTTCGTGAGACAGGCTCTCTCGAACAACACTCGACTTGGATATGCCGATGGACGCAGGGCAAAGAATCCCAACCACCACTCCTAAAATCCATCACTCTGACAGAGTATGAGCAGACACAAGTCGATTCCAATATGCAGGTTTTATTTTCCGACTGTACCGCGTCCGTGGTGGGCCAGAATGACGACTTTAACTCCCAAATGTCACGTGGTACATTCGACTGGTCAGCTCTTATTGAAGCTACGATGGCGATCGATATTCCCGCCTACCAAGGGCTTGCTGTCGGTGATGTCAACGGAGATGGATTGGATGATGTGTATTTCTGTCAAAACGGTGGACTTCCGAATCGACTGTTGATACAAAACGTCGACGGCACAGCCAGCGACCGATCGAAGTGGGCGGGCGTCGACTGGTTGGATCGAACTCGTTGTGCTCTCTTCGTCGACCTGGACAATGATGGCGACGAAGACCTCGTCTTGGGTATGCGCTCCGGTCTGATGTTTTTATCCAACAACGGGCATGGGCGTTTTGAACGGAAAACAATGATTAAGGAGGCGGAGCAAGCATTTGGATTAGCAGCCGCCGACTACGACCTTGATGGAGATCTCGACGTCTACGTTAGCCGCTATATGCGGCCCGGTCTAACCTGGGATGTACCAAATCCCGTCCCGTACCACGACGCTAACAATGGACCTAGAAACTTGTTGTTGCGAAATGATGACGATTGGGAATTTACAAATGCCACGGTTGAGACTGGGCTAGATGTTGACAATCAAAGATGGACTCTCGCCTCCAGCTGGGAGGACTATGACCAAGATGGAGATCCCGACCTTTACGTAGCCAATGATTTTGGCCGCAACTGTCTCTATCGCAACGACGGGGGACAATTTAAAAATGTCGCGGCTGAGTCCGGAATCGAAGACATGGCTTCAGGTATGTCGACTGATTGGGGTGATTTTAACCGCGACGGATGGATGGATCTTTATATCGGAAATATGTGGTCTTCCGCCGGCGGACGGATCACCTTTCACCCCCAATTCCAGCCAGGATCCAACCGATCGACTAAGGTTAAACTCCAGCGTCTCGCCCGAGGAAACAGTCTTTTTTCCAACAATGGGGACGGTACTTTTTCCGATGTCAGCGTCGCTTATGGAGTTACCATGGGGCGTTGGGCTTGGAGTTCCGTATTTTCAGATGTCAATAATGACGGATGGGAGGATCTTATTATTGCCAATGGCTTTGTTAGTGCTCCAGATAGTGGAGATTTGTGAAGTTTCTTTTGGCGGCAGGTCGTGTCGCGGTCACCACCTACACCAGTCGGAATAGATTCAGCAAGTGATTATGTCGAGGCATTCCAAACGCTCTACCGCATGCTGGCAGAAGGTCGCTCATTTAGCGGTTACGAGCGAAATTGTGTCTTCCTTAATACAGAGGGACGGAAGTTCGCAAACATCTCGGCGACGAGCGGGTTAGACTTCATTGACGACGGGCGCGGTGTAGCAACCGTTGATTGGGACTCTGATGGAGACTTGGACCTCTGGATTTCCAATCGTACGGCTCCACTGGTGCGTTTTGTACGCAACGACACACCGTCGACGAATCACTATCTGGCCGTTCGTCTAATCGGTAAACACGTTAACCGTGATGCGATCGGCGCACGCGTCGCAATTCATATGGACAACGAGCAAAAAGAGCCCACCAGGCTCGTTAAGACTCTTTCCGCAGGTAGCGGATTTGTCGCCCAATCTAGTAAATGGTTGCATTTCGGTCTGGGCTCGAGATCCGATATCGACCGTTTGGTAGTCCACTGGCCGGGCGGGTTAGAAGAAACTTTCACTTCCATCGAAGCAGATCGGCGCTACACAATTGTGGAAGGAAGCAGCCGGGCAGAATTATTATCTGCGCCAGCTAGAAGGGTAAATCTAACTGCTTCCAGCATTGATCCCTCAGCCCCCAGCACCGTAGGCCGTATCTTCCTCCCAATGGGGCCTGATGCACCAATATTATCTTATCAAGATTGGAATGGGAACAATTATTCGATTGGGAAGACCTTCAACAGCCCTTTGCTGATAAACCTTTGGGCAAGCTGGTGTGTGCCCTGCCACGCGGAACTTAACGATCTAACCGAAAATGAAGACCGACTTAGAAAGGCTGGATTAGAAATACTTGCTTTGAGTGTGGACGGTCTGGATGAAAACAAAGCTACAAAACCCTCGGACGCCCGAAAACATCTAGAGCGGATTGGATTCCCGTTTCCCAGAGGGCTCGCTACACCAAGCATGTTAAACAAGTTTCAAATCCTCCTCGACACGATTTTCTATCGAGTAATCCCTCTGGCCGTTCCCACGAGTTTTCTCGTCGACACCGAGGGTAGGATTCGGGCTGTCTATCGGGGGCCCGTTGACATCACCTCTTTACTAGCAGACGTGGACCATCTCGAGGCGGACACAGATGTGCAATTAGCCCGGGCCGTCCCATTCCCCGGACGTTGGGAAGAGAAACCCCGCCCTATCGGCGCAATCTCGTTAGCGCGACAGTTCGAAAAGGGCGAATTTACCCGGGATGTTGTTAAGTACCTCCGGAAGGCAATTGTTGAAATGCCCGACAATGCGTATATTGAACTGTTTCTGGGACAGAGCCTGGATAGTATCGGCTCATTTGATGAAGCAATCTTACACTATCGCCGGACTCTGGACCTAGATCCGCACCAACCAAAGGCGAGAAATAACCTTGGGGTTGCCCTCCAAACAACGGGGAAAACTGAAGAAGCTATAAACCAGTTTAGAAAGGCCCTCGAGTCCGAACCCGACTATATTGACGCGCACTTTAACCTGGGTTTAGTTCTCAGCAGCAAACAGCATTTTAATGATGCGATAAGTCACTTTCGAAAAGTCTTAAGACACGATCCCGGAAGGGCCGAAGCTCAACTACACCTTGGTCAAGCCCTGCAAAGCCAAGGCCTGTTCGAAAAAGCGGAGGATCGTTATCGCCAGGCGCTCTCCGTAAATCCAAAACTGGCTAAAGCGAATGTCCTTTTGGGCCGCCTGATGCAACAACAGGGCAGGTTAGTCGAAGCCATTGGCCAATATCGCAGAGCGGTGCGTACCCAGCCCGATTTGGCTATCGCACATTACAACCTTGGAATCGCTTTAATCGCCATCGATCTGCAATCTGAGGCCTTGAAAGCCTTACAGGAAGCAGGACGCATTGATCCCAACTGGCCGGCCCCCTTAGGCGTGGCCGCATGGGTCTATGCCACAACAAACGACACCAATCTGCGAGCACCTGAAAAGGCAATAGCTCTCGCCAAGCAAGCGGCCCTGCTCAACAGCGAACCAGATCCTGTCATATTCGAAACTTTGGCAGCAGCCTACGCCTCTCAGGGGGAGTATATTAAGGCCGCGGAATATCTTCAACTCGCGATTGAGTTACTACCGCCAGGAACGCAAACTGAGGCACTAAGAAGCCTCCTTAATGGCTACCGGCACAAAGAAGAGCCAAAGGATCAATAAGTTAAGACGATACGGGTAGCAGAGCAGAAGGGGCGATCACACCTATATTTTGTAGTATCCGAACCTCTGAGTATTCACCCCGGAGCCAAAAATTCGGGTAAATCAATAAAGGCAGGCAGGTTGCGGAAATCGAGATCCCTCCCTTTCGCTAAGTATTCAATTTTAAGCACTTCTTCACAGCCCCGATTCCCAAGTCTCATAATCGGGACTTATGCCTTTGGAGGTTGACCGAACCCGGGGCAAATTTCATCCTAAGCCCCGTGTGGGTGGATCCAGTTGCATTTTCATCACAGAAATCCCCATGCCCGTTAGCATGAATCCGTTTTGGTTAAGCATCCGCCAAGCTCCATATAAGCTTCGCCTCCACACGGTTGATTTTTTGGAGAGAGCTCGTTTTGCTCTGCGCTCAGACACTGCGACAGTTAAGAACCGTCCTCGCCTAGCGCTTGTTGGCTGCGGCTGGTTCGCTCAGTTGGCTCACTTACCAGCCTTGCGCCGATTGGAGAACCAGGGGCTTCTTGAAATCGTCGCTCTCTGCAGCCGTTCGGAAGACTCTTTAAAACGAACGGCAAGGCAACTAGGAAGACCAAGAATCCGCCAATCCAAGGAAATGGAGGAAATTTTCTCTGATAGAGAGATCGACGCTGTTGACTTGGTTCTTCCCATCCCTACTACGCCCAAGGCCATAGGCGCAGGATTACACGCAGGGAAACACGTCATTAGCGAAAAGCCCTGTGCCACGAACGTGGATGAGGGACTCCGGCTTCTTGATTTCTGCCAGAATCTGTCGATCCCTCGGATTTGGGCTGTAGGTGAGAATTGGCGCTTCAAGACAAGCGTAAGCCAATTAGAAAAGATTGTAAGGGGAGGAGATATTGGCGAGCCTCAGCTCGTACAATTCCGTAAACTTTTCTTTTTCCCTCCTGAAACTACCCAGAGCTGGAGAGGTCAACCGAACTACCAGGGCGGCCATCTTCTAGATGTAGGGGTACATTTCGCGGCGTTATTGCGGAAGGTTATTGGCGAGGTTGAAGAAGTTCGTGCCGTAGCCAACCAACGACAATCACATCTGCCACCGGCTGATACTCTTCAAGCCCTGCTTAACTTCGACAATGGAGTAGAAGGTAGTTTTATCCTTTCTCTTGCCGCCCAGGAACTTGATAAAAAGCAGCCAGATCTGAGCGTTGTGGGATCTCGCGGAACCGTACATGCCCATTTCATGGCCGGATATATGCAGCTGTTCCAAAGGTCCGGAAAGAAGACCTACTACTTTCCAAATGATCCCTGGAACGAAGGGGGTGTCTATGAGAGTCTGAAGCACTTTGTCAAATTGCTGTGCTCAGATGGGACTTTCCCGACACAGAACACACCTCAAGAAGGATTACGTGACATCGCGTTAATCGAGGCCATGTTTATTTCTTCGCACCAAGGGATTGCGGTTCGTCCCAGGAAAATTCTCAGCTAATCTGAATTACATAATATCGAATCATGGCTAACAGGTGTGTTTTTCAGAATTGGTGAAGTCGGTCTCGTCCGGCGTACCGGAGCTAGTGAGATGAAGTTGACTGGAGACACATGAACCAAATTCGGATCCGAACAAAATCTACTCTTAAGGATGATTAGCTCCCTTTATTCGATAATTTGGGCCTCTCCTGTTCGAGTCGAGATATCGAGAAGGTTAGCCACTCGCAAATCGTAAAAAGCCTCTGGCGGCGAAACCAGGAGGGGCGATTCAAAGAGCACGGCATTGACGAAATTTGATACAATACAGTCAAAAGGGAGTTGGCCTCCAAACAGGAATTGCTTCGGTCTCAGCGAATGTTTTACGGATACAAAAGCTCTCCTTAAATAGGACGTAACTCCCATTCTATGGTTTATCCCATGGGTTGTGAGCTGTAGAGTTCTGAAGTCGATATTTGCACTTCCCTTGGAGCCAACAATTTCAAGTAGATGCTCTATCCGCGGATGACAGAAACAAACCTGTAACTTTGAACTGACACCGCTTGAGTGCTCAATAAGAGAAGTAAGGGCATGAGTAGCCCCAGCCTCAGTGCACTCAGGATATGCCTGGACTTTACGGACTTCCCCGAGAAGCGAGATACAGAGATCAATGTCGTGTATCCCTGTCTCATAGAGAATACCGTTGGGGTACTCCTCCTTGAACTGATCCTGATAGTCCGGTTTCTTCCAGCCAAACTGAACCCGAAGCGACTCGACTTCACCCAACACTCCCTCGCACAATAGCCTCCTGAGGGCAATTACTGGGGGTGAGAATCGATAATTGAAAACAACCGTGTACATTTTTGGACATGATTGAATTACCTCAAAGAGCTCTCGCCCCGACTCATAAGTCATGGCCATCGGCTTTTCAGACATAACATGAACTCCCAGATTCAAACAAATCTTTGCCACTGAAACGTGAGTCCCGGAACGCGTACAGATGTCACAGATGTCGAGCTCTTCCTTAGCGATCATTTCCCTGTAATCCTCGTAAACTCGCTTTATACCAAAACGTGCCGCAACTCTCTTGGCCCGCTCTATATCCACATCAGAAATCGACACCACTTCAGCACGCTTTTCCTTCCCCCAAGCCGGGAGGTGGCGGCGGGATGCTATGCTTCCAACTCCTATTAACCCAACTTGGAGAACCTTTTCCATTACTCTTCTTAAACCCTCTGTGAGGCCGACCGTCCAAAGGATCGCTTAAGTCTGACCAGGTTGCTCATATGCGAAGATGTCGCTGTTTGAAAAGACAAAAGTTCTTCCCTAAATTCGGGATGATTTGACCTGATGGTCATTGAAACAGATGCCTAAAAACAACTAAGGATTCCAACACCCTATATGGTACAAATTCAGAACCTCAGACAAGACGATTTCGAAATTGATTCTTAAAATTCCATTAAGTAGCTTCTGCGTGGCTAATAAAACCCAATTGCAATTCGGGCTATCACAGATAGTAACCTCATTCCCCCAAATCCATTATCACTGAAAATCAATTAAAGAACAAAATTCCCTAAACTGTTTTTATATCTTTCAATTGTACTCTGATGTCGTTCTTTAGTTGCAGCTTCAGCGTAATAGGTTATAACAAGGCGAACACAATCAGTATATACTGAAATTGTCGGACAAAACTCCATATTCTCATGACCAGACCTATTCGGGTCGAATCAGTGCCGCGCTTCTTGGATTAGCTCTCTTTCTGGTCCTAGCTCTGGTTTACTTTTATCTTGCCTCACCCGATCAGATCTTCCAGCGCTTTGATCCTTTCGAGGACTACCCTATGACCCCGATGCAGGATGCGGTGGAGGTAGAAAAGGTAAAAAATGAGCACCAGGCTATCCTTGATCTCGGATCTCGATTCACAGGCCAACCTGGTTATCACCAAACCGCCAATCACATCCGAAATGCTTATGAGCAGGCCGGCCTAGAAATTTATACCCAGGAATTTCAATCTGTTGCTCCCAAAACTGCCTATCGTGAGATCAGCCAGGTGCATCGGAACATCGATGGGGGCCCGTGGCATCTAGAGCCAATTGATAACGTCTCGATTTACCCTTTCTTTCCGAATTTCTTACAAGCCGTTGCGACTCCACCCGGGGGAATGGTGGGAGAGGTTGTTCTTATAAACGAGAAGACTCTTAATACTCGACAAAGTTTTGACGGGTGCATTGGCCTTATTGATAGTCGAGAAGAAAACGTTCCCCAGGGGTATGGCTTTGACTGGACCCGCTACGCCAATCTCGGGATCGAGGCCCTTATTATCTCCCATTCAGAAGGTCTTCACAGTGCCCCATGGATGAAATTCTCCCCTAGTGACGACACCTGGGCAATGGTCTCGAGTGTTCCGATCAACTACGTTCGGTTGGCTGCCACCAAGGAGATTTTTAACTATATTGGTAAGGAAATTCATCTCCGGGTTCGAGTTGACTATAAGCGCGTCGACGATCTCAACCTCTTCGGAGTATTAAGGTCCGCCCAACCATCCAAAGAAGCCATCCTATTTGTGGCCCCCTATGATGCTCCATCGATTATCCCAGATCTAGCGCCCGGCATCCTGCCGGCTATCTCGCCAGCATTTCAGCTTCGTCTCCTACAAGGGCTGCTTCCCTACGCTAAAACTCTGCAGCGCGATATTATCTTTGCTAGCATGGGGTCCAGCTCCATGGGCGAAGAGGGGCACAACAACTTAATGCGTGTTATTGGTAGAAGGAATCGAAACTTTAAGCCGGACCGATCGCTTAATCTAGGGGAGGCTGCCTCAAACCGAGATCAGTTTGACAGTGTGGAGCTGGACGACGGCGATCCCCGACAGGTACTCCTCGCTGCTAGTTGGGAGGAAAATGAGCGTCAGGGCTTACTGGTAGAAGAGGTTCTCAGATTGCTCGAGATAGAGAATTTTGCGAGGGACCCTGAATCGACAAAGCAGATGCTCCGCGAGCTTGATCGGACCGTCCGTAAATTTGCTGAAGAACAATTTGGATACGTAGTTAAAACTCTGGCATTCGAGTTAAGTGAGCCGCTCATGGCAACCAAGCTCGAGGTTGAACGCGAGGGCGGTACTGCCAATGTCGACAGCAAAGCTTTTCACAATTATCTCGAGGCGCGAAAAGAATACAACGATGCTTATGTTGCCAGCGGTTACCAAATGAGCAGCTTGCTCCGGAATAAGCCAGAAACGGTGGAGCAATACTCTATCCGCAATCGATTTCTCCACCGGATGAAGGATCTTAAACGCCTTCACGATCGCCGGCGCCGTGAGTTAAAGCAGGAGGAAAACCTTCTGAACCTATTCAGTCAATATGAGCGTATAGGGTTGTTCTCCACTAGACTGGCTCCGGCCCCACCTCAAAGCAATCAGGAAACGGAGTACGTGAGTAGCGGATCTGGTGTCGCAAATATCCAATCCACTATCCATACGATTCCCCTTCGAATAATGAATCGTGCCAAACGACGCCTAGCGATTGGGGTTGATCTGGAGGTACCTCCTGCGGGAGAGAGGCAGGACCAGTTGATCGGTCGACATACTGGCTATTTTGTCTCTCGCAATGTTTCGACATACTGGGGAAATCTCGGATTTCCCACATTCTACATCTACAACCTCGAGAGAATAAAAAGCTTCTCTCACTACGCATCACCGGTCGATCTCCCTTTCATGCGAGATCTAGAAACTCTTTCCAATACATTTAAGATTGTCGGCGAAACTCTCCTTTCCCTGGCTCATGCAAACGGCAGCCTTGAAGCCCATCATATTTCAGTTAACCAAGTAAGTAGAGAATTCGGAGGACGTGTCCTGGCTGCCGAGATCGGTCAGTCCTTGATACCCAATTATCCCGTCAAAGACGCCCTCGTAGCCTGTCGCTCTCCCACCAACAAGAATGTCTGGGCGTTCCCTGGCCACTATCGTCACCCCATTCTCATGACCGATGATTACGGTCGCTATCGGGTTTCCCGAACCTACAACGTATTCCCCGTCTATTCTAGCGTGGGTAGAGATTCAGGCCTAATCGCACCCCTCGCTGTGAGGATCGGAGAAGACGGTATAATCTCCCACATTAAGGACGAAGGAAATGTTACCCAACGATCCTTCAAGTCCACCAAAGTGCCATGGTGGAAAGCACAGGATCTCACCCTCATAATTTTCCCTGCCGCCCCCATTACGGTTCTAGATCTCATCAACCCGCAGACCCTCCGCGAGTATGCTGGGGTTAAGATGATCCGGAGTAAAGGAATGGCAACTCCAGATCGATTCTGCTTCTTTGAAAACCGGGGACTCGTTGCCACATTTCTAGAGCCTGACCAGCGTTGTTTCGTAGAGCTGCAATCAGGAGCCCAAGAACACGAACGCGCGAAGGTCACCCGTGCCTTCCTAACGAATGTCGATGAAATGCCGCTCAGTGACCGCAAGGAAGAGATTGATGGCGAAGGCTATCTGGTCGGTGATCACCCTTTTGTGCGCAATCTTCCCGCCGAAGTGGCCCATTCCATGGCCTACGTTAACGGTCGACGCCTCGACCTACAGAACTCTTACGGGATGGCCGACGAGAGAACCAACCGGTACCATGAAAAGGTAACGACCCATATCGATCAGAGTCAGACAATCAATTTGAGTAAGAAGGATTCGATCCGTGAGGCTCGCCAGGCCGTAACCTACGCAACCCTTAACCATCCTGTACTGCGCGAATCTATTATGGAAGCCGTTGTAGGGATTCTTTGGTATCTCGCCTTGCTCGTGCCCTTTGTCTTCTTCTTCGAAAAACTCATGTTTTGTTTCCCTGATGTCCGTAAGCAAATAATCGCCCAGGCAATCATCTTTCTGGTCGTTTTTGCACTCTTACGCATCCTCCATCCAGCTTTCGCGATGGTTCGATCCTCTCTCATGATTCTGCTGGGGTTTATTATCATTCTTATTTCCACGGGAATAACGATTCTCTTCACGGGCAAATACAAAGAGAGCTTCAACGAGCTCATGAAAAAACGAGGGAAAGTTGATGCGGCTGAGGTCAATAAATTAGGAGTAATTGCTTCTGCCTTCATGTTAGGCTTGAATAATATGAACCGACGGAAGGCCCGCACCGGACTTACGTGTGCCACTCTTTCGATGATTACTTTTGTCATCATTTGCTTTGCTTCCATTCAAGATGACCTTGTTGAGGATAACGTCGCCACTGGGAAAGCAATTTATAATGGGTTTCTTTTAAAGCAGGAAGAAATGGCTGCCTTCCGACCCAGTGAGATCCAGGCAATAGAAGAGAAATATGGGGACCGTTACGAAGTTTGTCCTCGGTTTATGCGGACCGGTCACGAAGACTTCCGGCTCCGGCGCCGTAACCCAGATCTCGAAATCAGTTACAAAAAAGGTCTTCAAACCCGACAAGTCGGGTTTGATTCAGTCATTCGTCTCAAACACAACGATCCGATTCGAAACCAAATCCGCATCCTAACTGATACTGAATGGTTCACGGAGCAAGATGAAATTAGTTCCGCCAATCTTATTCCTGTATTCATTCCGGATGCTATGGCTGAGCGGTTAAGCATATCAGTCCATCAGGTAAACACTCAAGATGTGATAGTCTGGATAAACGGTGAAGAATGTGAAGTCCGTGGTATATTTGATTCTGAAGCTTACAACAATATGGCTGATCTCGACGGCTATCGCGTGCTGCCATTCGATGTTACTGCTATCGAGGTATTGACTAAAACGGCAAACGGGGTCGTAGCCAGCGAAGACGAGCCGAAAATTCCAGCTGACAAAATTATTCTACTCCCCTACAGCGATCACAGATTTGTCGTCAATGAAGGAGATGAAAGAATCATCTCGGTAGCCATCTCGATGCCCGGGGCTGGGCGCAAAGAAATCAAAACGGTGATTAACGGATATTTGGAACAAACCACTAAACCCCTTTCCTATGGTCTTGAAGGTGTGGCCTACTGGGGACGTCACACCCGAGAAGCAAAAATCGGTGATTTCCTCGATCTGATAATCCCTTTGTTCATTGCTGCCTTTACTGTTCTCAACACTATGCGTGGATCAGTCTATGAGAGACGAGACGAGATCTATGTCTACAATTCCGTCGGGATCGCCCCCCGAAATATCTTCTTCATGTTCCTCACTGAAGCTTTCGTATACGCAGTAGTAGGTTCAGTGCTGGGATATATCTTAAGTCAGGGCACGGGTCGTATTCTCACCGCACTCGATATGACCGGCGGCCTGAACATGACCTTCACTTCACTTACTACAATATACGCTTCTGTGGTCCTCTTTGGTGCCGTCCTGTTTTCGACCTACTTCCCTGCCAAATCAGCTATGGAGATCGCCGCACCGGCCGAAGATGCCGGCTGGTCCCTTCCGGAACCTCAAGGAAATTTTCTGCACTTTCACCTCCCCTTTACTTTCAACCGGGAAGGCCGTGTAGGTATCCTTGCGTTTTTTGATCGAAAACTTCTCGATCATGGGGAAGGAGGTTCAGGACGTTTTTTCTCTAATCAACCCAAATTCTTCGTCGCACCGGAAAAACATCCCCTCGTAGATAAAACCTATGTTCCAGCAATAAGTGCCACCGTTTGGCTAAAACCATTCGACCAAGCAGTCTCCCAGAATCTCACTATTGCTATGCCGCCTGACGAAGAAGCACGAGAATACAAAGTCCGAATCGAGATAGAACGACTTTCCGGTACCCGGGATTCCTGGCTCCGCCTCAATAGAGACTTTGTCTCACAGCTCCGGCAACATTTCCTCCACTGGCGCGCGCTTAGCCCCGAAGATCGAGAAGAGCTTTTCTCTGAAGCTAAAGAGGAATTGGAAAAATCCTTCTCCCATGAGCTGACCTCTGCGGTTACTTAAGTAAGTAGCGGATCCTACTTGAAAGCAGTTCAAAGTATTTCAGTAGTTTCACAATACCTTCTTTCAACAACTCACGGGTAGGAAGAGTGCGGGACCCGAGGAAGCGCTTCTCCGGTCGTGAGCCGGAGCCTATGATAGTTGGTGCGACTTATTATTGAACCCAAGCATAAGTCAGCGGAGCCAGCTTGTCCCTAATGAGCCCGGGGGCGAAACCCAATTCAACAAAGGGCCGAATCAGCCAACCTAAGGACGAAGTTAAAAGGTCTTGAAGCGAAAGAAATTAATTCTCGAATCAATCCATAGTCACAAGGAATGGCATCCTAGCATAGATCCCCAAGGGATCGTTGAGGTCCTGGAGTACCATGAATCCGGACAAAAGTTTACCAATACTATGCGGCAACATCTTGTAATTGGATAGAAGAGGCTCCCCATCTCTTCGCTTGATCCAATTTTCCAAGATACTAGAGAAATCCTTGCGTCTAGGAATCTCTACAAGCCGCCATGAACCAGCAGCTAGGCCACCCAAATGAACGGCCTCATCGATCGCTGCTTCTAGGCCACCGATCCGGTCGACTAACCCAAGCTTAATCGCGTCCGCTCCAGTCCAAACGCGTCCTTGTGCGATAGCTTCTACTTCCTCTCGGCGCATGCCTCTACCACCTTCCACTTTCTCTAAGAACGCTTCATAAATAGATTCAGTGAATTCGTCGATAACGGCGATTTCCTCTTTCGATCTGGCTCGCGTTATATCAAAAATTTCGGCGAAAGGAGAAGTCTTCACTCCGTCGAAAGTAACCCCATGTCGATTCGCAACTTCCGACAGATTTAGAAACAAACTAAAGACTCCAATCGATCCGGTGATGGTGGAAGGGTTAGCAAAAATAATATCAGCGCTGGTTGATATCCAGTAGCCTCCGGAAGCAGCATAGCCGCCCATTGATACTACTACTGGTTTCTCTCTCCCCAAAAGTTGCACTTCACGCTCAATGATCTCAGTAGCCAAGGCACTTCCGCCAGGTGAGTTGACTCTCAGAACCACCGCCTTCACTCCCTCATCCTGCCGTAACTTTCGAAGTTCCCGCGCTATCCTATCACCTCCGAATCGAACACCATCCCCTTCCCCACTCACAATTTCGCCCTCTACATAGACAACTGCAATTCGATCGTCTTGATCAAATTGCGGAGCCAGTTGAACTCGTCCCTCTTCGATATAATGCGGAAGCCTTACCTGGGCGAAACTCTCGATCGAATCATCGAAAGCAGCGATTTCCCCCATCTCCTCCAAGACAACATCGTAGTAATGAACAGCATCCACTAGCCCCTCTCCCAATGCATCTGCTGGCAAAAACAATCCCCTCTCACTGGAGAGGCGACGCAGTGCATCAATAGAAATTCCACGTTCTTCAGAAATTGCATCGAGAATGAAATCCCAAATACCATGAACCCATCTTTCGGTCTGCTCCCTATTTTCTTCACTCATTCCATCTCGCGTAAAGGCCTCAGATGCCGATTTAAACCGGCCTGCTTTCGAGATTTGAATCCCGATACCATACTCCTCAAAAGCGTTGCCCAAAAACGCCATCCTCGCGGAAAGACCGTTCAATTTCAAATACCCAAACGGGTTGATGATGATCCTCTCAGCTGCAGTTGCCAGATAGTAGTCACGAATCGAGGGTTCAATGAGATAGGCAAGAACCGGTTTTCCCGCCTCGCTAAATTTTTTGATAGCCCTACGAATCTCCGCCAAATTCGGATAATTGGATCCAGATTCTCCAGGATTCCGACTCCCGAAAAGGAGAAGCCCTGCAATCCGATCGTCCTTCGCTGCTCGCTTAATCGCGTCAAGTGTATCTTTAAGTGTGACCTCAAGAGTTGGGGGACCTTGCAGCGATTCAGCAAAGGAAGCAAATATGGTCTGAGATCGGGGTGCATCCTTGATATTGACGTTTAGATCAAAGATCAGGATCGATTGATCACGGATTGCGACTCCTTTGCCATCGATCAGGAAGCCAAGCACGACAAAAAAGAATACAAGAAAGAGACAGAAGACAGTATAGGCGAGGAGAAGCGCCCCAACCTGTCTAAGAATGGACTTCAAAAATTCTCTCATAAGAACCAACGGATCTACCAGATTCTTTCACTTTCTGCCATGATTTTTAGATTAATCTCACGCGAGACACCTAAAATCCTTTCTCTCGGTATTCGAAGCTTGCAGATTACAGAAGTAGAGATTTCCTTTTGATTGGAGATGAACAAGAATATTATTCTGATTTTGATCCTGGTCGTTCTTCTTGGGGGCAGCTGGATACTCTACGTAAAGCAGGCTGACATGCATCAAGAGGCGATTGAGAAGGAGAGAGCTCAATCTAAAGAATGGGAACGAAATCTGGAACAGGCGGAAATCGAGAACGCTGAATTAAGGAAACAGGCGGAACAGACTGCTCAACAGGAAGCAAAAGCTAGAAAACAGGCTGAGGAAGCGGAACGGATGGCCAAACTTAAGGCTGAGGAAGAACAAGAGGAGAGGGAACTGCGAGTTGCCGAGTTGAATGAACGGCTTATCCAGGAAGCAGACGAACGCCGGCTAGCCGAAGCCGCATTGAGGGATCTGGCGAATCGAATGAAAAAACTGTCTGCTTCCTACGCTGAAGCTCAGGCAAAACTCGAAGAACTGGAAAAAGCACGAGCCAACATCGGATCGGATATCGAAAAAATCGATGAATTGGAAACTCTGAAAGGTGTTTTAGCAAAGAAGGATGAAGAGTTGGCCAATATGAAGCGGAAGCAAGAGGATCTTCAACTTCAGTACGAGGAAGCGCTGGAACGGCAAATCGCGACCGGAGAGGAAATTATTCGTGAAAGCAGCAAAAGCGATAAGCCAGGCGATTTGCTAACGCTAATCGGAGCCCTCCTTGAGGCATTGGGGCTAAAGCCTTCCAAAGCCAAAGAGGCCCCGTGACCTCTTAGCCCTTATTCTGGTCTCTTTCATTGCCTTTCTCGATATGGACACCCGTGTGAAAGAAGCACTCGGCACTCCTCAACCGCATAGACAAAGTGGTAGTTAGACCTCCCCTGAAAAGGATCAGTGATGCAGAACGGCAATATGTATTCGTAATGCTCTCGTGGAATCCGGGCTCCCATAGTCTGGGAGGAAAGAGCCATGATAGAAAGGCTAAACGGTAAAGACGCAAGCCTTCCTTAACTACGAATCGTCTGGCCTCTACTAGAATAGCTATTTCGGTTTAGTCTTCAAATGCGGGGATACGGAATACATTAGCATTTTTCCCGAACATGGAATTACTTCCTTCAGATTTTATTGTTGCTTTACCAATAACGTCCGCAACCTATTTAGTGCTGCCGCGATCTCATGGCGTCGTGGCCGCGCAAAATTTCCGGGGTGAGAGAGATCTCGTTCAGATCTCTGACTGCGGCCTTGCCTAAGAGCATCTAGTCCTTCACATTCAAAGAATTCGTCAATTTTGTCCAGGACCTCACTTAGTGTCGCTTCGCGACTCATGAAGCGCTGAGAGGCAAGGTAAAGCGCATAGCCTATCGCCCTCGTCTGGCTACAGTCCACAACCTGCTCGACGCAACGAAGATCAATGGTTGTTTCACCGTATTTAATCACGTCTACCTTAAAAGCATCGATCTTCACCGGCCACCGGCCTCGCGCTGGGTTGAGAGAATGAGCCAACGGGATACGCTGGACAACTTGAGGGAAAGGAGCCTTTGTCTCAAAGGCCCGAAGATTAGGCATTTCCATAGCAACCTTTTTGGCCTCAACAGTGCTATCGATGGCTCGATATTCTTGTACGGTGATAATTGTGTCGGCAATATCAAAGTAGTCTCCCGAACCTCCAATCGCTAACACAGTAGATACTTCCGCTTCTTCATAAATCCCTCTAATCCGGTCCGTTAGAGGTGTAATAGGTTCGTTCTGCTTCTTCACCAGTGCCTGCATTCGGGCATCACGCATCATCAGATTGGTTGCCGAGGTATCCTCATCCATCAAGAGAACTCTGGCCCCCACCTCGATCGCCTCCAAAATTGCTGCTGCCTGACTTGTACTCCCTGAGGCTTCCTCTGTGGAGAATGTCTCTGTAGACTGCCCATTCGGTAATTCACCGATAAATGGCGATACGTCCACCTTTTCAACTCTCCTGCGATCCTCAGACCGAATCTTAATTGCATCCGGATGAGTGACTACGTACTCACGTCCATCACCCGGGATGTGCGCATAAACTCCGCGTTCCAGCGCTCTCAATAAAGTCGATTTCCCATGATACCCCCCTCCAACTATCAGAGTCACTCCTCGAGGAATTCCCATGCCTGAAATGGTTTTTATCCCATTGCCGAAAGCACCAATGGGATTAGGTAAATTCAAGGTAACGCGAAGAGAATCCGGCGATCTGAAGAGGACGACTTCTTCTCTCCCCATCGGTCGATCGCTCACCCCGCTTTGCCGCGGGAGAATCGAACCTTCACCTACGAATGCAACTAATCGACGCTCCTCCAATTGCTGTCGGAGTGCCTCTTGGTTCTCGACGCATAGGACAAAATTGCGACCTTGAGAATCAACTGATGGGGTCCAAGTCAGCGCCTTCTCCCCTAAGGCAGGCAAAGCATTGCAAAGCATCTCTTCTGCCTTACGCCCCAGAACTCGTCGCCCTGTCGCAGGCAGACCGATTTCCATTCGAACCTCTACCCACAATCTAGTAACCACTGCAGCTGTCCGCTCAAGCACTTCCTGCCTTCCACTATCAATGGAAAAGAGACCGCCTTTCCCCTTTTCCCGTCGTTCAGGTCTCGCCCATCGGATCGTCTCATCCATACGGCGGGCAAGGAAATCTTCCAGTGCGGTACGGCGTATTCTAGATTCCCAAAGGTCTTCCGGAATCTGCGACTGATCTTGATTCAACCGGAATCTGACCTTCGATGGAGCTGCAAATGGATCAGCCTGCACATGATCAATGAAAATCCAGCCTGCACCAACCCGATACGTCCCAGTAATGTCGCGGTAAGCTTTATAACTCCTACCATCGATCCGGCGCAAAATTCCAACGAGTTCTGACATTTCGTTCATAAAAATCGAAAGAATTATGAATGACCTGGCTTCTGGACAATCCAGAATCTACAGTCGTCGGAAAATTCTCGAACCGCCGAAGACTCGTTTGCGATCTGCGATCGCCGAAAGTCAGCTTCGATCTTGAACCCTCTGGCTTTCAGATCTTGCCTAATCTCTTCAGCACTGGGAACATGGATAAAAAGGTCCCCCAGTGGTGTAGATTCGAATCGATCACCAAAATCATCCAGTTCCTTCTTCTGTTTCCCACTTCTCCACATCATTTTTTCCCGGCGCCAGAACTTACGGAAATTCGCTGTCGCACGATCGTGGGTTGTGAATACAAACATCCCGCCATGGCGCAGGATACGAAATACTTCACTAATGGCCTGCCGTCGCCCCTCCCGTCGGGGGATGTGCATGAGCCCGTTAAACCCAAAGATCACTCCATCAAGTTCTAAATTAGATATTTTTAGTTGGGTCGCATCTCCAACCCGAAAAGGGACTTGAAGGCAACGAGCACGGGCCACTCGTCGGGCTTCCGCTATCATCGCATTTGAATAGTCGATTCCAATGACATCCTTGTAGCCCTCAGCGCAAAGGGCGAGAGCAATTCGTCCTGCCCCGCATCCCAAGTCAAGCAGGCGATCAGTATGCTTAAAAAGTTTGTGGAAGACCATCTTTTCTGAGGTCCACAATCCCAGGCTATTTGCTGCCTTTGCGTAGAGATCCACCACCTCCCCCCTAGTAAAATACTTTTTTACCGTATCCAAATCCACAAATAGGAAATCTCCGCAGAAAGATGATGTTCGTATATCAAATCATCCCGCCTCCGACACAGTACATTCCACCGCGTAGTGAGGTAGGTAACACTACTCGAGAATGGTCGCAACAAGAACATCTCAAATGCGTCCTGCTAGCACACACGTGCGCAAAACCAATCTTAAGCCATTGATTTGATTGTCAAACTAGACACTCTCTGTATATCCGTCAGATCTTCAAGAAAATTTCAGCAATCGTCACATAAACCCATCCGCTGAGAACTAGGCCCCATCAGCATCCTCCTTTTGGTATTGCTTTTTCGTGCGTCGACGATTTATCTGGGCGGCTTTTCCTAATGAAAGCGACAATCAAAACCCAAGGCCAGCAATATAATGTGACAGAGGGCGATGTCCTTACGGTCGACCGATTCATGGGCTCGAAAGAAGGCGATTCGGTAAAAATCGAACACGTCCTCATGTTGGGTGAAGGAGAAAATGCTATCATTGGAACCCCGCTGGTCGAAGGGGCTTCGGTAAGCGCTAAGATCCTGGAGAATAAACGGGCATCTAAAATTATAGTTTTCAAAAAGAAACGGCGTAAAGGATACCGCCGCAAACAAGGTCACCGACAAGAAATTTCAGTAATTCGGATTGAATCCATCGACTCGTGAGAAATAGATAACCGGAGGGATCAGAGATGGCACACAAGAAGGGACAGGGAACTTCAAGAAATGGGCGCGACAGCGCTGGCAAACGTCTTGGCATAAAGAAGTATGATGGAGAATCTGTACTCGCAGGGAACATCATTATGCGTCAAAGGGGGACGAAGGTTCATCCAGGAAGAAATGTCGGGCTAGGAAGAGATTTCACTCTGTTCGCGCTTTCTGACGGTAGGGTCAAGTGGGATGGGATCCATCGCCGAGTATCAGTGGAAGCGTGAAGATCATCCTTCGTCAGCTTATCGAGCATAAAACACTTTTCTAAAAACACCTGGGACTAATTTCCCGAAACATCAGAAGACTTCCCTGCGAAACGGTGGCGAAAATCGGCTCTGCGGTCTCTGAATTTGATCAAAGTGGGGTAGCATCTGTAACCTCAGCTTTCCAAGGAACAAGTCTAGGCCGTAGTCTTAGATTTCAGTTTAGAGATTTAAGGGAAGCTGAAAGCGCGTAGATAACCAGGATTGGTGATGCAGGAGCCCTGTGAGAATTCAAGCTCTAAGCACAGTCACTGCATCCCAGCAAGGGCACCTCCATTATAACTACAGGCGGAGCCGCAATCACCGTCATTGTTGGTATTCTGGTCTTGTTTTTACCTTGGATTGAATAAAGACTAATTTCCCAGGGACTCCTAGAGTCTACACCAGGTAAAAAAAGCAACCAATAGCCTGAACCCTTCGTAAGACACCAATCTCGACATGAATGTCTTAATCACGGGTGGAATGGGAAATCTAGGCTCTCGCCTACTTATCCCACTGGTCCGCCGAAAATATCAAGTCGTTCTTTTCGACGGGAGACCGGATCCCCTGATCTCATCTCCCGAATTCGAGAAGACCCTCTATTTCGAAGGAGACGTAACTAATCTGGAAAGCATTATCCAAGCGGTACACCAGCACGAGATCGACGTTATTTTTCATCTTGCTTCACTTCTCTCAGCCCAGTCGGAACGGGAAAGCAACCTGGCCTGGGAGATTAACATGACTGGGACCCGCAATGTTTTAGAGGCAGCGAGGCTAGGAGGTGTCTCTCGGGTCACTTTTTCAAGTTCGTTAGCAACCTACGGCCCTGGCATTAAGGAACCCCTTGAAATCGACGCTCCAATGTGGCCTGCCTCTCTCTATGGCGTCACAAAGGTTGCGAGTGAATGTCTAGGAAACTATTACCACCTGCGCTTTGGAATGGACTTTCGTTCCATCCGATTCCCAACTCTGGTAGCGCCGCGCGGTGCCAGTGGCGCCGCCAGTGCTTTCTGTTCAGCTATATTCGTCGAGGCTTTTGAAAAAGGTGCATTCAATTTTGAAGTAGGGCCTGATGCTACTTTCCCAGCTATCTATATTGGTGACGCGATCAGAGCCTTTCTTTTGCTTTTCGATGCTCCCAATGAGAGACTATCACGAAGGGTTTACAATGTACATGGCCTGGGGCTTTCAGCCAGGGAACTGGCTAACGCTGTCTTACGAATATTACCTGAAACGAATATTACCTACACTCCAAATCCAACTTTGTCTGTCATTGTTGACAGCTGGCCCCAGTTTATCGATGACTCAATGGCAAGGATTGACTGGGATTGGGAAGCGGACTATGACCTCGACAGAATGGCTATCGAGATTATCACTCAATTGCGAAATAGGAGTTACAATGAAAACCCATGAGAATTACCGTAGTCTAATCGAGAAGGCTGAGACTTGTCATCAAGACCTTCGAAGCATATTTCATATTGACGATAACGATGTCGCGCTTGCTAGACTCTACGCCTACGCTTATCGCTCTCAAACGATCGGGGCGTTCCATGGCTGTCAAGAAGCGCTAACCCAGTCTCTGGAGGGCAAAGGGCACGATTCCGTAAATAGTGCGGAGATCCTGGGCCTTCTTAAAGATCTTCAGAATCTCGGAACCATTCCAATACCTGATAACTTCCGAGCCCTCACATATACCCTTTATAGTTACGACAAGTGGTCACGCGCTGTGCAGGAAAGATTGGAGCGGCTAATAGACTCGGATATTCTCCAGAAAACTGGTAGGTGTTTCCGTGAGAATATCGAACGAATCACAACTTGTAACGGAATCTATACAGCTCGAGACGATGTTCTCCCAGAGCAAAGCACCTTCCTGGTTCCCAATCTTGGAATCGAGATCGCCTCTTTAATCTACGGTGAAAATTTTTCGTGGAATTCGGCATACCTACCCGGGAAATGCATTGGGGCTACAAACCACTTCCATAAAGAAGGAATCGAGATTCATCTAGGCTACTCACCCATGCATGGCGCAACCATGCTGGGCGACTGTGCCACCACCATGACAGAAGGCTATGCAATGGCCATCCCGGCAAAGATGGAGCACGGAATGGATAATCTCGACAATAATATACACTGGGTACCTTTCATCTTCGGGTCCATGACCTTGGCCGGATGGGGTGTCTTCTTTGACGTAGAGGCTAGAGCAGCTAAAGCATCGGATCTTAATCAGGTACCACTTGAATCGGACAAAATGAACAACAGCGTCTACCTAGAACGCGAGATTGACCGCATCGCACAATTGCCGGGTAGTTGCAGAGAAGTTCTCTTTCCCCCTTCTGCTACCGCCTCAGGAAAATGCGGTGCCCTCGAGTTGGGAATTGCAAAGGTTGGCCTAGAAGGTCTCTCACTCCCAGATGACACCTACCGAATCTTCTCCGTTGTCAGAGGGAGGGCTAAGTTCTCAATTGGTACGGTGAGTTCTAATCTTAAAGTCCATGATCATACTGGAATCCCAGCTGGGATGAGTGCACGCATATATCCTGCTGAAGATGATCCTCTCGTGATTTTGGATGCGGTGATACGACCTTGTAGTTGAAAAGATGCTCCCGGCCAAATTTTTTCTTTATCGTCGGTGAGCTCGAGGTAGGGAGGGTTG
The DNA here is from genome assembly GCA_003226295.1 of Candidatus Moanabacter tarae. Classification (NCBI taxonomy): domain Bacteria; kingdom Pseudomonadati; phylum Verrucomicrobiota; class Opitutia; order Puniceicoccales; genus Candidatus Moanibacter; species Candidatus Moanibacter tarae. Next base: position 1,955,456 of record CP029803.1, read on the forward strand.
CTGCCAAAGGTTAGGAGTATAAAACCGATTCACCCTGTCTCCCTCTAACCCCATCTCCTCACTCTACTCTTATACTCTATATATTCTTCGCCAAATTTTTTTTCGAGATAGCGTTCCTCCCGTTGGATCACACCCCAAGTCAGAAGGCCTGCTGAAATAATCGCCAAGCCGACAAACCAGAGACTGTTAACCCAGAAGCCGATACCGATCTGCAGGTAGATCATGGACAAGCATATCGGGTTGCGTGAGCGACGGAAGGGACCATCTGTGATGATCGAATCGGCTGGGCCGTTATCTGAAATCAACTTACCAGCCTTAACTAACGTTAATGCGGCCCACAGAAAGATGGCAATCGAGCTTGTAACGACGAAGATGCCCGCAAATAGAGAAACTCCCTGAGGCAGAAATGGAAGTGGGATCACCAAGCGGCCAACAAAACCAACTGCGATAAAGACAGCGAGTAAAACAGGTGGGCGAAAAGCAACATCAGCGCAATCCGTTGATCCATTTCGTTCGTTTTGATCAAATGTTGCCATTAAATTAAAAAACTCAACGGTGTTTGTAATACTCAGTAGCCACAATCAAAGAGATTCGTCCGGAAGAACCGATGATCAGATGTGTTTGTTACCCATTTTACAAACCAGAATCGGGCGGTACTGGAAACCTCCATCTGAGAAAGTAAGGCTCCGTACCGCCACCGTCAACAACGACTAGAGCGTCTCAGATATCCCGGAGAAAATGGGTTCCCCGCCCTTAGGGAAAACTGTTAAAACGATTGAAACGATGCGAACCCACAACTCCTCAGCCTAATCGAAAATTTATTTGAACCTTTTCTAAAAAGAACTGTTGGGATAACTTCCAAGCCACTTTACCATGGGACAATTCTGTTTAAGTTCGACTACAGCATCGACTATCTCAGGGTCATCTCGGTGGCCAATAACGTCGACGAAGAAGTAGTAGTCCCACAACTTCCGGCGGCTGGGCCGGGACTCAATTTTTGAAAGATTTAGATTTCTGCTGCTAAACGCTTCAAGCATTTTCTGCAGCGCACCAGGTTCGTCTTTCAAAGAAAAGACATAGCTGCTCTTGTCGTTTCCCTTTCCTAATCGCCCAGAGGAAGACTTCCCGATAGTTAGAAAACGAGTGTAATTATTCGCTCTATCCTGGATGCCTTCAGCCACGATAGGCATATGATGGGTTTCAGCAGCGATACGACTTGCAATCGCTGCTACCTCCGATCTTTCTCCTGCCAGTTGAACCGCCTTAACGGTGCTGGCCGACTCTAATTGCTCGACGCCAGGGAGCATTCGATTGAGCCAGTTCCTGCATTGCCCTAGAGCACTATCTTTGGAATGAACCGCTTTTATCTCGGGGAGGGATGAGTGGGAAATTAGACAGAGAGAAATTTCAAGATAGACTTGGGCAATAATCTTTAAATCTGTTTCTGCTAACAAATCGAGGGAATGAGAAATCGCTCCTTCGGTCGAATTCTCAATGGGAATCACGCCGTAGTCGACTTCTCCTAGTTCAACCGAGGAGAAGACATCCGAAATTGTTCCCATTGCCATATAGTTTACACTATTTCCAAAATTTTTGACTGCCGCCTGATGAGTGAAAGTCGATTCTGGCCCAAGATAAGCCACAGTGATTCCCTTTTCCATTGAGAGAGAAGCTGAGATCACTTCCCGGAAGATAGCGCGAAGGCTCTCATCGCTCAGGGGTCCTTTGTTAAGATCCGTTAGCTTCTGGAAAACTATCATTTCTCGAGAGGGAGCATAGACTTCCTGTCCAGATTTTTCCTTGAGCTTGCCGATCTGAGCAGCGAGATTCACTCTAGCATTCAACCGCTCGACAATTTCACGATCGATGTTATCGATCTGTTCTCTTAGCCCACCAAGGTCTAGGTTACTAGTGTCCATCAGAGTTTATTTTCTACTACCCGTTTCTTCTCGTATCAGTTCCTCGACTAAGGAGGTTTTTGCCAGACTACTCATCTTCGTCAGAAAGACCCATATCGGCATCAGTCAATTCGACACTACTTGTGGAAGAACGTCGAATCCAATCGCTAATTTCATTAGGCGATAGTTCGTCCGAAGCGGGAAGTTCTTCGATCGATCCGAGTCCGAATGTCTCTAGAAATTTCAAAGTCGTAGCATATTGCAGCGGGCGGCCTGGTAAATCAGCGCGTCCGGTGACTCGGATAAGTTCGTGTTCGAGCAAGGTGCTCAAAGCACTATCCGAAGACACCCCTCGGATCGATTCAATCTCTGCACGAGTGATCGGTTGGCGATAGCCAACAATAGCCACTGCCTCCATTGCTGCCGCACTCAACTTTTGCGGTTTCGGTTCCTCTCTCAAAAGACGAACCCACTCTGCATAATCGGGATGGACAACGATACGATACCCACTGGGTCCCTGGAGAAGTTTAAAAACTTCATTTTTCTCTGTCAACTCTTGTGCAATCCCGTCCATAGCGTTACGGATCTGGGTAGCAGTTAGCAGAGTAGGAACCTGATCGATCAAATCCTGCATAACGCTTTGCCCACCTCCTGCCCGAGACGGGAGAGACAAACTATCCTTAGTTCCAGATTTGCTATCTCCGGCATTGCCCAACCCCTCATGGTATCGAGTTATAACCGCTTGGACATCCTTTATAGAAAGAGGCTCAGAAGTGGAAAAGAGTAATGCGCGAAGGATATTCTTGAGAATAAATTCCATGAGTTTCCTAGGAAGAAAAAGAGTTTGTCTTCGGAATCGGAACAGGCAAGCTCACATTCTATCCTAGAAAAACCATACTCGTACAATGCAAACAGTTGAGAACAAGACAAATATTGATCAGAGAAAACACTCCGCAATCTTAGTAGATGGAGACGATCGAGCGCCCAACCGATCCATGCTGCGTGCAGTAGGATTCAAGGACGAGGACTTTTCGAAGCCGATAATCGGAGTTGCGTCAACCTGGAGCATGGTGACTCCCTGTAATATGCATATCGATGAACTGGCAAGTGAGGTCAGAGAGGGCATCGACAAAGCGGGAGGGAAAGGCGTTGTATTCGGTACTATCACGGTGTCTGACGCCATTTCAATGGGCACGGTAGGGATGCGCTACTCACTCGTTTCTAGAGAAGTAATCGCTGATTCTATCGAAACGGTGGCAGGCGCGGAGGGTTTTGATGGATATGTTGCTATAGGTGGATGCGATAAGAATATGCCCGCCTGCCTTATGGCGATGGGGAGAATGAACCGCCCGGCCGTTTTTGTATACGGCGGAACAATCCTTCCTGGAATCCATCGTGACAAACCGGTTGACATTGTATCTGTATTCGAGGCTGTTGGGAAGCATGCAGGAGGCGAGATTGACAATGCCGAGCTAACAGAAATCGAAAAATGTTCGGTCCCGGGACCCGGTTCCTGCGGCGGTATGTACACCGCTAATACAATGGCTTCAGCAATCGAGGCGATGGGAATGAGTCTTCCGGACAGTTCCGCTCAGACTGCGGTTTCAAATGAGAAGCGGCAGGATAGTAGAGATGCCGGCAAGGCGGTCCTAAATCTAGTTAAAAAAGGAATACGACCTCGCGACATTATGACCCTGGAGGCTTTTGAGAATGCTATTACGGTAGCGATATCTCTGGGTGGTTCGACCAATTCAGTTCTCCATCTCCTTGCTATTGCTCACTCCGCTGAGGTTCCCCTTTCCCTTGATGATTTTACCCGGATAGGAGAGAGGGTGCCGGTTCTAGCTGATCTTAAACCGAGCGGGAAATACAATATGGCGCATCTTGTACGAATTGGGGGACTGCAGCCTCTAATGAAAATACTACTGGACCATGGTCTCCTCCACGGAGACTGTTTGACAGTGACTGGGCGGACCTTGGGAGAGAATCTCGAGAAGGTGGGCCGTTATCCCGAAGATCAAGACATTGTCCGATCGTTCGACAACCCAATCAAACCGAACAGCCACCTTCGCATACTCTATGGCAACCTTTCCCCAGAAGGAGCAGTAGCCAAAATATCGGGAAAGGAGGGACTGCGATTTACCGGAAACGCAGTTATCTTTGAGGGAGAGGAACAAGCCCTCAAAGCTATTTTGGATGGGAAGGTCAAAGCTGGAAACGTTGTCGTGATTCGCAGCGAGGGACCTAAAGGGGCTCCCGGGATGCGAGAAATGCTTGCACCTACTTCAGCGATTATGGGCAGGGGGTTGGGTGGCAAAGTCGCTTTGATTACGGATGGCCGCTTTTCGGGGGGCAGTCACGGTTTTGTGGTTGGTCATATTACTCCAGAGGCCGCAGTTGGTGGCCCAATCGGAATAATCGAACCCGGTGACAAAATCACGATTGATGCGGAAAAAAATGAATTGATTCTCGAAATTCCAGAAGATCTCATGAAGCAGCGTCTAGCCGCTTGGAAAGCTCCATCCCCATCAGCTACTCGAGGCGTCCTCGCCAAATACGCGAAACTGGTTTCCTCCGCTAGCACTGGAGCTGTTACTGACAGAGACTTATAAAGCCTTAATATCCTGCGGGCTTTCAGACTCCACCAGTTATGTCTGATCCAGCAAATTCCTGGGCACGATTCAAGGGTAGCTATCTTGCTTTGCCCGAACTAGGGATGGCGCTAGATATCAGCCTTATGAACTATCCCGTCTCTTTCCTCAGCAAAATGGAGCCGGCCATTCAACGAGCTCTTCAATCTATGGCGGACTTGGAAAGAGGTGATATTGTAAATCCAGATGAAAACCAAATGGCCGGACATTACTGGTTAAGAGAACCGAGTTTAGCACCAAATTATGAAATCACTGCACAGGTGAATGAAACATTGGGCAGGATTAAAGGATTTAGTGAGGCGGTTCACCGAGGGGAGATCTCCGGGGAAACCGGCCCGTTTCGAAAAATGCTGATTATTGGGATCGGAGGATCCGTCCTGGGCCCACAATTCGTCAGCCAGGCTCTGGTTCAGCCAGAAAGTAATCCTCTCCAAGCAGAATACTTCGATAACACAGATCCTGATGGGATCGACCTCGTTCTCTCCCGGCTAAGAGACTCCCTGGGCGAAACATTGGTGATCGTCATTTCGAAATCGGGAGACACACCCGAAACCCGCAACGGTATGATCGAAGCAAAACATGCTTTCGAAACATCGGGACTTTCTTTTGCCAAACACGCAGTCGCCATTACCGGTAAAAACAGCCAACTCCAACGTTACGCCGATTCTCACGGTTGGCTTCTCACATTGCCGATGTGGGACTGGGTAGGAGGGAGAACGAGCGAGACAGGTCCTGTAGGTCTCCTCCCGGCTAGCCTCGAGGGGATTTCGATCGATGATTTTCTAAGAGGCGCTGCGAGTATGGATGAAATAACCCGACGTTCTGAAACAATTAGTAATCCAGCAGCCATGATCGCTCTGATGTGGTATTATGCCACCGAAGGAATCGGCGCTAAGGAAATGATTGTTGTCCCCTACAAAGATCGGCTCAGGCTACTCCCAATCTACCTCCAGCAGCTAGTAATGGAATCGCTGGGCAAGGAACTTGATCTCGACGGAAAGTTAGTAAACCAGGGAATCACTGTATACGGAAACAAGGGCTCCTCCGATCAGCATTCCTATATTCAACAATTGCGTGATGGACTATCCAATTTTTTCGTTACATTCATCGAAGTCCTAAAATACAGAGACTCAGACTCAATCGAGGTCGAACCTGGTTCAACCTCTGGGGATTTCCTCGCGGGCTTCCTTCTCGGGACTCGATCGGCCCTTTACGAGAAGAATCGTGAATCGATCACTGTGTCCATAGAGGAATTAAACCCTTCCAGTGTCGGTGCACTAATCGCACTTTTTGAACGAGCCGTTGGCCTCTACGCTGTACTCATCAACGTCAATGCTTACAATCAGCCGGGAGTTGAGGCCGGGAAGAAAGCAGCGGCCACATTCTTGGATTTAAATAGGCGTATTCATGATTTCCTAAAGAATTCTCCAGGAAAACATCTTACGGCGGAGTCGATTGCCTATGCTCTCAATTCCACAGGAGAGGTTGAAATCGTTTTCAAAATCCTTGAACATCTCGTCGCCAATCGTGCAAAAGGAATCAATAAAATAGATTCAAGTAATATCTGCCTAAGGAAATACTATTTCCAGAAGAAATGAACTACGTGTGTGAAACGATCCTTTTGGGGAATATAAAGAATCTGCTCCAATGAACATCGACGAAACATCACAACTGAGAGCTTCGCCCAAAAAGGCAAACCAGTTCCATCTGGCATCGTTTTCTCGATATACGGCAATCATCTTTACCACCTCTAAAAGCAATAATTCGTGACATAATACTGAATGCCGGATCCCTCTTTTACCAATTTCGCTATCGACAAGATGGTCCGCTTTCCAAATCGTCGGTTAGACCAGTCCAAGCACCTCGGCAGGGAATGAGAATCGCTATAGTAACCTTCTAAATAAAAATGAACCTTACAAATAAAGTTAGTCTCATCCTAATTGCAGTTTTTGCCGTTTTTATTCTAACCAGTTGTGCAAAGCTCGGAGAGGATGATACAGCAATACCATGGTCTCGACCAGCCGATTGGGAAGGCAGGGTCCCCGGAATGGGGGGATCCAAGGGCATATAGTCGAATCCAAAGTAGACGCTCCTTCAATTTATGTGTTAGCTTTCAGCCTGCCATGAATTCCCGCGTTGCAGAATTAGTGCAGAATTCTGGAAAAAACATTCTAACTTTTTCAGAACTAATTTTTCGGAAACCAGCTATTTCGAAAGTGAAGTGGTTCCATCCTAGATAATCGTATTGGCCAATCCAGAGACAGAAAGCCAATCTTTGGCTATACAAGCAGCTCAGCCCGGTCATCTCTATATCGTTGCAACTCCAATAGGCAATCTGTTAGACTTAACGGAGAGAGCGGTGGGTATTCTGTCTTCAAGTGATTTGATAGCATGTGAAAATGTCAGAAAGACTATAAGGTTGCTTGAACATTGGGGATTAAATCGAAGGGTAGTCAAATACGGAGAACATAATGAGTCGAGGCAGGCAATCCGGCTAGCTGAGGCTCTTTCTAACGGTAAAGCAGTTTCGCTCGTCTCCGAGGCGGGCACTCCTTGCGTCAGTGATCCTGGATTTCGGATCGTTAGAGAGTGTCGCAGAAGGTCCTTGCCTGTTGTTCCCTTACCCGGCCCTTCCGCCCCTATCGCCGCACTTTCTGCCTCCGGCCTGCCCTCCGATGGATTTCTTTTTCTTGGGTTTCTCTCGTCAAAACAAAAAGCTCGAAAAAGGATTTTCGAGCAATTCAGGGATTTCCAGTATACTTTGATCTTGCTCGAATCAAGTCACCGTATCATCGACAGCCTGAAAGATCTAGTCGAGGTGATGGGTAAAACCCGAACTATTTGCGTCGCTCGCGAGATGACTAAAATCCACGAAACATTCCACGTCGGCCATGCGGAATCGGTGACCCAAGAGGTGGCTGGAGGCAAGACGAAGGGAGAGTTCGTTATTCTGATTGCGAAGGAGGGATACGAGTTGTAGAGGGACTACCATTAAGCACTTCTCTGAAATTGTGTCACAACAATTTAAATCCTCTCCCGTAACCTCTCCCACCGTCGCCGTTATTGATGTAGGGAGTAATACCATAAAACTCTTGGTTGCCAAAGGTGGAGCCCAAACAGTTGCAGTTCATCAGAAAGTATTAGAAACTAGAATCAGTCGGGGCATTGGAAGAGGACGTCCGAAGCTCTCCAAAGAGGGAATCGAAGCTGGTCTGTTAGGAATCGAATCACTCCTCGAAGAAGCAGCTTATTTCAAACCCCTTAAAACATCCATTGCGGCCACCAGTGCAGTTCGTGATGCGGAGAATCGGTATGAGTTCGCTGATCGAGTCTTTTCCAAAACTAACATTCAACTAAGAATCCTCAGTGGTGAAGACGAAGCCCGAACAGCAGCAATAGGGATTCAGCAGGATCCTCACATAAAGAACTATAAAGAATTCTACTTCCTTGATATCGGAGGAGGCAGTGCTGAAATTGCCCACTGCCATGATGGCATAATCATTCAGATTGCCAGCTTGCCATTAGGTGCCGTTCGTCTGACTGAAAGATTCGTGAGTGATCCTGCAAAACCATTGCCTGTCCGTGAAGCCCAGTCCATTGCAAGATTTACCGAAAAGGAAATAAAAAAGAGCTCGCTCATATTCGGGGAAAGCGAATTACCGTTTATCGGAATAGGAGGCACTTTCGCCTACATCCGAGCTCTCCTAAGCAAAGGAATTAAACCCCAATCTACAGAATTTTTGCCAATAATCCCGGTAAACCTCCTACGTAACCTCTTTACCGATCTCTCACGGGTGAGTCTCGAGAAGAGAAAAGAGGTGCCTCATCTTCCCAAATCGAGAGCAGATATTTTTCCTACCGCCCTAAGAGTTATCCTGAGCATTGCAGAATATAGCAGAGTAACTTCGTTCCACCAATCTTACTACAATCTACAATTTGGGCTAGCTATCGAATTGCTTTCTCAAGTCGCTGACAGCAACTGAAAAATCAGTAGGCAGCTCAGCTTCCAATGTTAACCTACAATCCTTCACCGGATGATTGAATATGATTCGTTGGGCATGAAGCATTGTCCGGGGAAATGCTTTCGCCACCCGATACCCGTAGGTGGAATCGCCTGCCACGGGATGACCAATCCAAGACAAATGGACTCGAATTTGGTGCGTCCTTCCAGTTTGTATTGAGATTTCAAGCAAAGAATATCGATCCCCAAAAACTCTGACTCGTCGCCATTCACTGTAAGCCGGTCTACCTGTCGTAACTACGGCCATCTTCGTTCGAACCCGCGGGTGGCGACCAATCGGCTCACGAATGACTCCGCAATCTGGAACCGGAACACCCGAACAGATCGCAGTGTATTTCTTCTCAATCGATCTCTTAGAGAACTGGGCACTCAGGCTTCTAAAGGCCACATCCGTTTTTGCTACGACAATGGCACCCGAAGTATCCTTATCCAGACGGTGTACAATTCCTGGTCTTTCTTTCCCCGGAAGACTACTCAATCTCCCCTTGCAATAGTGAAGGAGGGCATGAACAAGAGTGTCTTCTCCAGTAGAATTACCTGGATGCACGATCATTCCGCAACTCTTGTTCACAACAAGAACATGATCGTCTTCGAAGAGGATCTCCAAGGGAATTGCCCTGGGCCGCAAAACACTCGAAGAGGAGCGAGGAAATGAGAACGAAAGAAAATCACCAGTAGAAACTTTTCTGCTTTTACTAATCGCTTCATTGTCCAGCCAGACCTGGCCTTCATCGAAAAGACGCTGCAAGCGTGAACGACTCCACCTAGGGAAAGCATCAGCCAGTACTCGATCTGCACGCTGGTGATTATTCTCCTCTGGCACTTCGAAATCAATTGGCTTATCTATCATGTGAATATTGGAAATCTCCGTGATCCGTCTCGTGTGTCATTTCATCTGATCTTGGGCCAATGTCAGTCCTCCAAGGCAATGATCCCATCGAGATTTTTGAGGAAACTCGACTGCTTCTCTTCTTCCAGCAATGCAATCTCAAACCCATTTCGCGCTAATAGGGCCAATTCCTTTCGATTGAAAGACGATGACAGGGCCACGTATTCATCGGTTAGCTGATTCCCAAAAGAGAGAGGATCATCCGTACTGACAGTACATCGAACTCCGGCATCGTGGAGCCTCCGAATGGGATGTTGCGCAATAGATGGCGTCACACCGAGTTTGATATTGCTGATTGGGCAAATATCAAGAGTAACGTCGAGTTGAACCAGTTTCCGTACTACATTAGGATCTTCGACCGCACGAACTCCATGCTCAATACGTCTGACACCGAGACGGTGCATGGCATCTTCTACATAATCGGCGCCTCCAAATTCGCCAGCATGCGCTTTCGTTTTAAGACCGACTCTACGTGCTTCTCCCCAAAGTTCTTCCGCCCAAGGCTCGATCGGCAATACCTCAACCCCGTGTAAATCTATCCCAGACAACCCCTTCCAATTTATACAATCACTGAGAATCGGAGCCATTTTCTCATTGTAATGATTACGCAGCATCCCAAGAAATACCCTAACTTCTAGACCCTTAGGAACCGCTTCAATTATCGCTGCCATTATCTCGGGACCAGGAATACCGAGCGTTTCAATCACCCCTGCATGAAAGCTGGTTTCAAGGTATTTGACGTTCTGCGAAACTAAGTTATCGAAGATTACCCGAGCTGCTTCCTGGTATCGTTCAGGACTGGTGTACCACGAAAGAGCCATAGCCAGTAGTTCATCTTCAAACTGTTGGAAACTCTCGAACTTGAAATCTGAATCCCACGACCGAGGAGGTGTCGCAAATCTCTGTGAGTCCAATCTTTGCAACAACTCAAACGGCAACGCTCCCTCAATGTGAAGGTGTGTCTCTGTTTTGGGCAACCGCTGAATAAATGAAATTAGATCAAAATCTGGATTTTCAGGCATCTATGAGTGAATGTTCGTTTTAGATAGGAAATAATATATCTTCCGCTTAAATCCCAATCCAAAACCACTTCCATCGCCAACGATTGCACGTGGCAAAGGGAATTTGCCCTTTATACTGTGCTGGCACGAACTTCAAGGAACTATGGGTTGCTAAATTCTTTAACAATGCGGGATTGGACTTCCTCTACAGTTCCCTGGGCGTCAATACAATGATAAGGGAATCGCTCGCAAAGAGACATTAGCGGTTTGTAAGTAACCTCCTCAAAAACCTGATACCTTTTGAATGCTGCATCTCGGTTCAAATCAGTCTTCCGTACTTCCGACAACTCCCCTATTCCGGATCGCCGAACTTGATTGTTTGCTTCCAGAGCTTGCTGGCCTCGATGAAGTTGACGCCGAATACTTTCCGCTTTGTTAACAAAGAGAACTACGATTAAAAACGCCGACCGCGGACAGGCAACAGCACCAGGAGTATCAAACTGTTTTCGTTGAAGCTCCAGAATTTTGTCGTAGAGCAGGTCGAGGCATTTCATTTGGATCGCTGTCCTCGGATAACCATCAACCACTACCCCACTCTGATATTCTGAACTCAACAGTTTTCGAAGCACAAGTGCAGTTACCTCCTGATCCCCAACCATTAATCCAGCATCTTTCAGACGAGCACCCTCTGGACTATCGAGAAGATCGCTAACAAGGATAGGGGGAGCCGTGTAATTTCGAGACTCCATAATAAAGCGAGTCTGAGTTCCTTTCCCAGCCCCAGGAGCTCCGTTAAGCCAACAGATTTCCCTGGGAAACCGTAGCTGTTCCCACCCGAGTTCCGCCTCAATTTCCGCCCATACTGAATCAAATACCACACTTGTATTCTCCATATCCATTTTCAAAGTTCTCGGCCGTAACCAGCTTCCATGAGTAGAGGATCGGGCACTCATGTCTCAGCTTCTATCCCTTTAACGTCAAGCAGCTTTTATCAAGGTCGAAATCATATAGAGTCCATTTGCTAAGCTACTGAATTAGTGAATGACGGTTAGGAAGCTTACTAAGCTCCGTTCCCGCTGGCAAAAGGATGTCGAGTACTGCGCATTTTCTTTTTGGGAAAACAAATTTTAGAAACAGCTTCCTGGAAATCCTGCCCTCCGCTTAGTATTTCGATCTCCAGTCTTAAGTAGTAAAACGGAATCCCAGGCCTGAATTCCTGAGGTATGCGAACTGCGTCCTTTTCCGTAGTCACTACCATTTCGCATCCAGCTTCCCGAAAACTACCGAAAAGTCTCTCGAGCTCCTTTATCTCATATCGATGATGATCAAGAAATCGCCGATTCAATTCAATTTCAGCACCCAACTCCCGAAGAAAACCTTCGAAACTCTCAGGCACCGCGATAGCGCTGAAAGATCCAATCTTTCTACCCTCCAATGCCGTCAGTTCTAATTTCTCCATCCCACTTATTTCTTCTAGGCTTTGCGGTTTGTGTGCACACTCTATGATTTCCGCCTCAGGATTATGAGACCTGATTATTGCCTCCAATTTACGGTCAGGTTCTCCATCTGATTTAGTAAGAAGAACGTATGAAGCTCGGCGAATACTTTCGATGGGCTCACGAAGAACGCCACGAGGCAGCAAATAACCATTCCCAAATGGATCTCCTTTATCGATCAAAAGCAGATTGAGACGACCTTTCAAGGCCAGGTACTGATAGCCATCGTCAAGCACCAGGGTATCTGCACCAAATTTCCGGATCGCGTAGGCCCCCGCCTTAACACGATCTTTGTCTACAATGACAGCCACACCCGGTAAATTTTTCGCTAACATGTAGGGTTCATCGCCTGCTCGATCAGGATCGAGCAGGACTCGCTTGCCATCGCTAACCACTTTTGGTGGGGGCGCTTCCCCCTGAGTTACTGTACGCCACCATCTTTTCAGTATTGACTCCCTTTTGCTTTTGTAGCCCCTACTCAATATCGCGACCTTGCGGCCCCTTTCCGCCAAGGAGCGAGCCAATTTTTCGACCACAGGCGTCTTGCCTGTACCTCCAACGGTAAGATTCCCAACCACGACTACCAAACACCCTAAAGCCTGATTACGAAAGATTCTCTGACGGTAAAGGAAAAGCCGAATTTGGGCTAGGAAACTGAAAACAAATGACAGTGTTTTAAGCACGTGGGAATAGACGTTAACCCACCAACCCTTCCTCCTGCCACAAACAATATCAATTGTGAAATGCTCAAAGTTCTCAATCCAACGAGAAAAGCCCCCACTACGCCTATGGAAGTCTCCTTCTATAGGCCTCACATATTTACTCTGTTTCTCAATGACAGTTCTTATACTCCCCGGTTTAGAATCATGGGGGGGTATAAGTTTCTCCTCCGCACAGAGGTCCTCGTGGCTGAAATCGTAACTCTTTTCTGTCTCTCTTCCTTCGATAAACCCCTCAATAAATGATAATACATTACAAGAGCAACCTCCTTGTTCATCCGAAAATTTCGTGATTTTCCAACCTGATACCCAGCGTTTATGTAAATCTTAGTATTGACGTATAATCAGACAATGCCCATCTCAGGGATTATTGCAAAGGGTGAATGCCCTTTTCAGTCCCTAAACCTTTTCTATTGGATATTCATTTGTATACGCCGTGAACGACTTCTTAGGCTTATTCAGAGGCCGCCTGGCCTGCAGTCGGATACCTTCGCTTCCCAAAATTAAATAGCCGTGTCAAAATCCCTAATTATAGCGGAAAAACCGAGCGTCGCAGGAGACCTCGCCGCAGCACTTGGCCGGGTTGGGAAAAAGGGAAGTTGGTATGAGGATGACTCTTATATAATTTCTTCGGCCATCGGTCATCTCGTAGAACTCTACATGCCAGAAGACTTCGATAAGAAGTTGCGTTTCTGGCGCCTTCAATCTCTGCCCATAATTCCCGAGCAGTTTAGCTTGAAGGTTATCGATAGGACGAAGTCGAAGTACCAGGAATTAGAGAAACTATTACAACGTAAGGACGTGTCGGAAGTCATCAATGCCTGTGACGCGGGCCGTGAAGGAGAACTCATTTTCACCTATGTTTACGAAGCGGCCGAGTGTCATAAGCCGGTGAAACGTCTTTGGATGCAGTCCATGACCAAGAAAGCAATTCGCGAAGCATTTGAAAAGCTTCGCACCGGTGGGGAAATGCGTAATCTTCAAGATGCGGCCCGCTGTCGTTCCGAAGCAGATTGGTTAATCGGGATCAATGGGACACGTGCGATAACAGCTAGAGTGTCCGGACGAGCACGGGGTAATACCGCTACTGTTGGACGAGTCCAAACACCGACTCTTAAACTCGTTGTAGAACGGGAAAATCAAATTCGGAAATTTAGTCCTCGCCCATACTGGTGTATCGTTGGACTCTTCTCGATTGCCGAAGGAGATTATGCAGGTGTCTACCAAAAACCCGACTTCAAAGCTAGGGGGAAGGATAAAAAAGGAACGAATGAATCAAGCCTATTAGAGGATCGAGTAGATAGAGTCTGGACCAAGGACGATGCGGACCAAGTCTGTGGTGATATCGAAAAAGCAAAGTCTGCTGTGGTTCTAGAAGAAAAAAGGCGGAGCAGGCAAATCTCTCCTCGACTCTATGATCTTACTACCCTACAGCGAGAGGCAAACAGTCGCCATGGTTTATCGGCTCGTCATACCCTTCAAATCGCTCAATCCCTCTACGAAGAGCACAAACTCATAACTTACCCTAGGACTAGTTCTCAAGCCTTACCCGAGGACTACCAACAGACCTGCCGGAGGATCCTGGAAACGATAGGAGGAGACTTCGAGCCTCACGCAGAGGAGATCCTAAACAAAGGCTGGGTTCGCCCCAACCGCCGCATATTTAATAATGAGCAAATTAGCGATCACTTCGCTATTATCCCAACCGGCGAAGGGAAGAAGGCTTTGGACGGTCCTAAAGAAAAGATTTTTGACATGATAACCCGTCGATTCGTGTCGGTTTTTTACCCACCTGCGGAGTTTGATGTGACGACAAGGTTTAGCGAGGTGGCCGAGCATACTTTCAAATCAGAAGGGAAAGTCCTTATAAATCCGGGTTGGATGAGTTGCTACGGTAAAGAAGCGGAAGAAGAAGAAACTCTTCCTCCTCTCTCCCCATCCGATGGTTCTCCGCCACAAGCAGACATCTCGAAAGTCGAGATTGAAGAACTAGAAACCAAACCACCTTCACGCTACACGGAATCAACCCTTCTCTCTGCAATGGAAAGCGCTGGGAAGCTAGTCGATGACGAAGAACTTGCCTTAGCTATCAAAGAGAAAGGACTGGGAACACCAGCTACTCGCGCTCAAATTATTGAGCAGCTAATCAATCAACTATATGTGCAGAGAGAACGCCGGAACCTCATTCCTACTGCCAAAGCAGACTTTCTGCTGAGCTTTCTTGAGCTTGTCAAAGCCGATGTCCTTACAAGTCCCTCCATGACGGGAGAATGGGAACACAAGCTCCACCAAATCGAGAAGGGTCAATTGACTCGGACCCAATTCATGGAAGGAATAATTGATCTTACGCGCTCAATCGTCGAGCAAACAAGATCCTTCAAGGAAGACGAAACTGGAGGGAATGAGACGTCTGTGATATCGCCATCGGACGGCAAGCCTTTTCTTGAGACCTTTCGCACTTACCGTTCCCAAGATGACACCTACCGGATCTACAAAATCGTGGCGAATCGCAAACTAGAAGAAGTCGAGGTAGGAGAGCTCGTCTCCAGGGGACAGATTGGACCACTCGATGGGTTTAGGTCTAAGGCTGGAAAACCCTTCTCAGCAATCCTCCGACTCAATAATGACAAGAAGGTTGAATTCGTTTTTGATAACCACGACGAAGGATCGAACGACGGCGAGGGAGAGACCCTGGACCTGTCGAAGTGTCCAGTCACGGGACAATGCCCTAAGGACGGGAAACCCGTGTACTCCACTCCGAGAGCATTCGCTTGTGAGCATTCCTTGAACGGAAAGCAAGATTGTACATTTCGAATCAGCCGTCAAATCCTCGGACAAACCCTTCCCGAAGAACAAATCCGAAAGCTACTCGAAAACGGCAAGACTGATCTCATAGAGAACTTTCGTTCTAATCGCACTAAAAGATATTTCTCTGCTTACCTAGTACTTAAGAAAAACCATGATATTGGCTTCGAATTCCTACCAAGAGCGAAGAAAAAAATGACAAAGAAATCCACTATTAAGAAGCCTGATACAAGAAAGTCAGGCTAAACGAATTTGGAAATTCCATGCTCCGAATATAGGACTGAAAAGTGAAAGAACTTTCCTGAATGGGCATGGCCGTCTTGGCCGAACATTCTAACCCCGTCGACGGTTGTACCCGATTATGCACCACAGCCAAGAATTTTTTCAGCCGCACTTTAACAAGAAATGCTCTGAGGCAAATAAGTCGTGCCCCATGAAAAATCGAAGGGCCAGCTTCAGACTATGATTCCCTATTAGGATTTCTCTTCCCAACAAGTCCTAATTCTCCTTGGCTATTAGTTTAATTAGTAAAGCATGAGAAAAAAAGAAACTACTAATACCAAGTTCAGTCTACAAAATCGCACCATTGCCGTCATCGGAGCAGCATCAGGTATCGGAGAAGCGGTAGCAATAGCCTGCGCCGAGTGCGGAGGAAATGTGATCATCGCGGATCTTGACAATGAAGGTCTTTTTAGGGTTGCAGCTGAGATTTCAAGCTCAGAAGGGGAATGCGAATCCCATGATCTCGATATCTGTGACGAAAATGGAGTCGGGGAGTTTCTAAGAGATATTGATAGCCGATTTGGACTAGATGCGGTGGTGGCCACCCCCGCTCTCAACATTCGACAGCCGATCACAGCCTACTCTAGCGCTGAGGTGGATCGTATTATAGATGTAAACCTGAAGGGAGGATTCTATGTCTTAAATATAGCAGGCAATTTGATGTCCAATCGTGGAAAAGGAAGCATAGTTCTCTTTTCCTCAATTCGTGGCAAGGTAGTCGAAGCCGGTCAGGGAATTTATGCCGCAACCAAGGGTGCCATCGAACAGCTGGTCCGAGCTTCTTCGGCAGAATTAGGGCCTTCAGGTGTCCGAGTAAACGCACTTGCTCCAGGAATTGTTACTACTCCCCTGACCCAACAGATCCAATCCAACCCTGACTGGCATAAGGCCTACGCGTCCCACTCGGTTTTTAACCGTTGGGCAACTCCTGAAGAAATAGCTTGGCCCACCGTCTTTCTCCTATCTGAAGCCGCTTCCTTCATCACGGGATCGGTGCTTTATGTTGATGGTGGTTGGACAGCCATCGATGGTCGCTTCAATCCACCAAGTATGGAAACCAGTCGATGACCGATAAAGTTTGATTGGAACCACGACTTGATGCCAAGAAACTCTCCTTTCATCTTAGACCGTATCTGATTACAGCAAAGGGAATCAGGCTGGACTAAGTTTTGCAGAGATCTTTTGAAAACTTTTTTTATGGAGTGATCTCGCTTCGACGCACCCATCAACACGAGGATTCTCGAAAAGCTTAAAACGAGACTTACCACCAAGAGATCGATCATGTATTTCACGCATAACTTGTCGAAGGGTATGCCTCATTTTTTAGAATCTTCACCATGCCCTACCATAACAGACCTCTCACGTTAGGCGCTATTGTCTGGGCTTTGGTCGCTTCCTTCCTTTGGTCGGGAAACTCTGTTTCTATAAAATTTGCCTTGGCAGGAGTTCCCCCTCTGGCGCTAGCAGGTGTGCGATTCATTTTGGGACTGGCAGTGGTAAGCATCTGGATAGTGAGTAGTCGAATCTCTCTAAGAATGACAGGGGGAGAATGGCGATTGCTCGTCCAGTTGACTTTGATCTTTTCTCTCCAGATTCTTTTCCTTAATATCGGTACGGATGGCACCACGGGAAGTCGCTCCTCGATTCTAATCTCCTGTCATCCCTTTTTTGTAGCACTTTTCGCACATCTATTTATCCCCGGAGATCGTTTCAGCTTGCTGAAATTAATCGGGATGGCCCTGTCCTTCATTGGCATCTGTTCCATATTCTGGGAAGGTCTCTTCCTCGGCAATAGACTTGTGTTGGTAGGGGACCTCCTGGTTTTTGCCAGCAGCCTTCTCCTTGGAGCTCGTCAAGTCTATGTGAAGCATCTCACGATGAATATCCATCCGGGAAAGATTCTCTTTTGGCAGGCGGTACTCAGTATTCCTGTTTTCTTTATTCTTAGTGCAGTATACGAGCCGCTAGATAATATAACTCTGACAACTGGAATTGTCTTAGCAATCCTCTACCAAGGAGTGGTCATCGCAGGAATATGTTTCATTATCTGGACAATACTCATGCGTGACTTTAAAGCCAGTCGCTTGGGTGTCTTTTCATTCACAATTCCACCTTTTGGGGTTCTCTTGAGTTCTATCTTTCTAAAGGAAGCACCAACTCCAGGAATTTGGATCAGCATGCTCCTAGTTGGTGCCGGAGTAGCATTGGTCAACTCTGAAAAAGGATGAAATACTGTATTCTAATACTAACCTGGATCCTAGCCGTACCCCTTTACGCACAAGACGATTACGAGCGGGCAACCAGGTCCCGACGTCACACAGAAAAAGGAAAAGAATTGACTCGGATAGGAGACATAGAAGGGGCTATTATGGACTTTGACGAGGCCATTCGGCTCGATGCGGATAACGCTGAAGCCTACCTATATCGGGGCAGAGCCAAAGCCAAACGAAAGGACTTTGACGGCGCCCATGACGACTATTCGCAAGCGATTGAAACGAATCCAGGACATCCACTTGCCTATTATGAGCGAAGTCAATCTCACCTTGAAAAAGCAGACTGGGAAAGTGCCCTTGGAGATCTCACTGAGGCAATTAAATTAGACAGCTCGAATCCCAACTACTACCGCTCGCGGGCCGCGATCAGACTAAAACGCCATCAGCATACTGAATCAGTGGAAGATTTTGAACGTCTCGCTAATCTTGAAAAAAACGACCTGCGGCATCTCCGATCACTAGGTGACGCAAAGTATGCCGCCGGAGATTTAGAGGGTGCCCTTGAAGTCTGTAACAACTTACTCAGGAAAAATCGGCGTTCAGCCTTAGGTTACGTCCTTAGGGCCAGATTGAAGACTATTAAGGGATTGGAAAAAGGGGCCCATGCCGATTATGATAAAGCGGTAAAATATTCACCTCAAAGCTCAGAACCTTATTTTTCTCGCGGCCTTTTTTTTTATGCCAGAAACCAATTCTCGAAGGCGAGAAATGACCTCTCCGCCGGACTAGAACTGGCAACTCAAAGGGAGAGTTTGGATTATGCAAATCTCTGGCTCTGGATGACCGATGCGCGAATGGGAAAAGTCGCACACGCCAACGAAACGCTGCGAAGATATCGAGACGAACGCGAGGAAGAGAAGACCTTTGATTGGCCAGATACAATCACCCGTTTTGTACTAGGAGAGATATCAGAAGAAGAGTTGCTCGTGCTTGCTAAAGACACTGATTTGATAAAAGAAAAGGAACAACTGACCGAAGCGACTTACTATGCCGCCCAAGCACACATCCTGAAAAATCGTCGAGAAGAAGCTTTAAAGAGCCTGAAGACCTGTGTCGCGGCAAACATCCTCCTCTTCTACGAGCATACTGCGGCATTTTTGCAGATCAGCCACGAAGATGATATCCAAAGGAAAACTCCCTAAGACAGGGGACCAAACTAAACTAGGATATGAGTAGGCGATCGTCGCACCGACCTGGAAGCCAACTATTAGCCTCCAGCAACAACAGGATTTGTAAGGGCTCCGATTTTGTCAATGATTATGGTAACACTGTCTCCATCCTTAAGGTAGACGGGAGGATTTTGTGCCATTCCCACACCCTGAGGAGTTCCCGTCATGATCACGGTCCCAGGTAAGAGAGTTGTGCTCTTGCTAAGGAATGAGATCAGCTCAGGAACATCGAAGATCATATCGCTGGTATTCGAATCCTGCATAGTTTCGCCATTGAGCACTGTCCGAATCCTTAAAGAATTTGGATCAGGGATATCCTCGGCGGTTACGAGACACGGTCCCAATGGAGCAAAGGTATCAAATCCTTTCCCTCGACACCATTGGCCCCCTCCCCATTTCAACTGCCAATCTCGGGCGCTAACATCGTTCGCACAGGTATACCCAAGGACGTAGTCTAACGCCTCTTCGCGCCCGACATTACGGCATGCTCTACCAATTACAACCCCCAATTCGCATTCGTAATCTACCTCTTCACTCTTGCTCTCCCCGCCCGGAAGAATAATCGGGTCGTCCGGATTTTGTACCGAATTTGCGCCCTTCACAAAAAGAATCGGGAATTCTGGTCGAGCCATTCCAGTCTCTTCCGCGTGCTGTCCGTAGTTTAACCCAATACAGAGAATGATCGGTGGTGTTACAGGAGCCAACTGTTTCCCAATTATTGCCTCTCGATCCGTAAGGTGATGCTCTCCATAAATGTCCCCTGACAACTCGAAGAATTTATGGTCCCCCCGTGCTCCAGCGAACTTTTCCGCTCCTTCCCTACTCAAATATCGCATTATGATCATGATTTCGCTCCTTCCCTTTTCAAACTATTGAGAATCGATAGACGAATTTGAAAAGAGTCAAGCCGTAGAGCTGTGAAATAAGACTCGAAAATTTATTCCCATCTCCGGGAAATCCCTTCTTGATAAGCATACTAATTGCTCCTTTTAGAGCAAATTCCTCTTTATGCATAACAGGTTTAAAGTCGCTTTTACAAAAAGGAATCTTAAGAAGATGAAGATGTGCGATGAAAGAGACAAGTGGATATCAAGCAGTAGCATCCCAAGCGGAAATTCTAGTTGGGAGAGCGAAGGTGGTACGATTGGGTGCCCACTCAATCGCCTTATTTCGGCTGGGAGATGAGATCATAGCGCTCGATAACCGGTGTCCCCACATGGGATTTCCTCTTGACCGAGGAACGGTAAAAGACGGCATTCTCACCTGTCACTGGCACCACGCACGCTTTGATATTGGCAGTGGGTGCGCCTTCGATCTTTTCGCGGATGATATTCCTGTCTTTGATACCTTCTGTGAGGATGGGAGGGTGTTCGTATCAAAAACCCCTAAGGCAGTTCCGGGCGAATCCTACTATGGCCAACGTCTGAAAAAGGGATTGGAGCAGAACATTGGGCTTGTTCAATCGAAGAGCGTTATTGGACTTCTCGAATCACAAACCGAATTCAAAGAGATTGTCAGGCAGATTGCCCGGTTTGGGGGTGCCAACCATGAGAATTGGAATGACGGGATGACTAGCCTCGCTGTAGTAACGAATCTGTGGCCTGATCTCAGTGACCGCACTCGAATTTTTGCTCTTTCTTATGCAGCTCGGCGGCTGGCCGATAACTGTGCAGATCGACCGTCTCGCCGAGATCGGAACCAATTAGCCGGCTCCACGTCTTCCCTATTGCAATTGAAACGATGGTTCCGCGATTGGCTGGTCGTAAGGCAAAGGGATGGTGCAGAACGAACTGTCCTCACGGCGGCAGCGATTTCTCCCGGTTCGATGAAGCTTAACGATCTCCTATTTGCTGGAGTTAGTGATCGGATTTTCTCGAACACGGGTCATACTCTCGATTTCTTCAACAAGGCTTTTGAATTACTAGATTTTATTGGCTGGGAAGAAGCCGAAGGAATTCTTCCAACCCTGATGCCCCAAGCATCCGGAGCTCGCGGTGGAGAAGAACAGAGTTCCTGGAGGTCTCCAGTCGACCTGATTGAAATCATCCGCTCTGTCGAAGCAGAACTTCCGTCGATTCTTTCTAACAGAGGAAAAAGTGAAGCGCCCTTAGATCCAGATCTAGAAGGAATCCTCTGGGGAGATAACCCCGCAACGATCACCGAATTGATCGCTGGCGAAATTGCTAGAGGAGTCGATGTGTTGGCAATTGCGAAACAAGTCTGCTACACAGCTGCAATGCGATTGGCTCGTTTCCCCGAATCCAACGACATCGCAGATTGGTTTAATCCGGTTCATACATTTAATTTCTCTAACGCGGTCTACCAAAGCCTCAAGCGAGGTGTGACCCCAGATACCGTCAAAGCCATTTTCCATGCAGCTATGGCCACCTATAAGGACCGGTTTCTAAATATTCCTGAAGCCCCTCTACCAGGTGAACTCAATGATTTTGAAAATTTACCTGAAGAACCTGAATTACTGCGGGAGCAGATAACAGGACTGCTCGACCATCGCCAGAATCTGAACGCCGTAACCGGTGCTGTGGCCAAATATGTGCGCCTACGCCACCCGCTCGGCGACTTAATCGATACTCTTGCCATTGCAACTCTCAGAGAAGACCTAGATTTTCATAAGATTCAAGTGCTAGAGGCAGGCGTAAGTCAGGCTCGTCTGTGGCAGGGCGGCCCGGAAGAAGAGAACATATTTGTTGGGATCACTCGTCACCTTGCTGCCCATTGCCCAACTCGAAGAGGGGAATCCCGCATGACTCAAATTGCCGTCCGCCTCCAGCGGGACGAAGTGATCTACGATAATGCGGGCAAATAGTGGATGAAAAATTCAAATGCCGCGCCGCATTTTTAGAGTGTTAGGCAAATCAAATTATTCGGGCAGTCCAACACCGAATCCGAAGGCAGAAACCTGCCCCCAAGCCATTCTTACACCTATGGGCAATAAAAAAATGCTCGGGACGGTTATTTTATCTATACTGTCGCTTTTGCTCTTTATTTGGGGCTCGAAGCGCCAAGCATCCCTGGTTAACACTGACTTCAATCTCACTGATCAGTTCGCCTACATGCAGTACGCAAGAGAACTGGCCAAAAGCGACTTCACTTTCGTTGGCGGCAGAAACCGGATGCCAGTGTATCCTGCCTTGATGTCCTTCTTCTACTGTGAAGGAATGTCCGACAAAGAGTTCTTCGAGAAAGGGAAGTGGGTAGGTATTGCTTTGGGAATTGTAGTTATCGCATCTGCCTTTCTTATATTCTGTTTGGGTGGGCACACCGATGACGCACTTACCGCTACACTTGTAGCAATGTTCACCGTATTCGTTTTCAAAGCTCCTTATTTTCAAGCCGAAGTACTCTACTATGGAATCGGTCTCGTCCTGTTTTGCGTCCTCCTGAATCTAGTCCACCGTCCCAGTCTAAAAATGGCCCTACTGGCAGGCTGTTTAGGCGGCATAGCTCACCTTACCAAAGCATCGGTGCTCCCGACCATACTCCTGGCAGCTACGTGTCTAATCGTAAAAGCGGTTAACGGCCTCTTCAGGCAGAGAACGGAATCCCAAGAAAACAAAGAAACCGTCTATTCGTCCATCGTACTTCCGTCTTGCTGCCTTACTCTTTTGCTCTTCGGATTTCTTATCGTCGTTTATCCTTACATTCAAACCAGCAAGGAGCAATTCGGGTCCTACTTCTACAATGTAAATTCCACGTTTTACATGTGGTACGATTCGTGGCAGGAGGCTAAAGAGGGTACGAGAGCCCATGGCGATCGTTTTGGCTGGCCTAATATGCCAGAGGAAGAGATCCCCAGCCTAGGCCGTTACCTTCAAACGCATAGCATAGCCGACATCACGAAGCGCTTAACTCTTGGGTTTGCCACCGTGTCCGGGATTAGCCTCGTTCTCTCATTCGGAGCTGGGCCCATTCTCCTCTACTATCTTTCGGTTGTAGTAGGATTTTTTCATCAAAACCGTCATGCACCAGAGCTCCGTCGAATGTGGAAAGAACGCTGCCATACTATTGTATTCATCGCCGCATATTTTATTGGATACATAATCCTCTACGCATGGTATACCCCCATAGCCAGTGGAAATCGTTTTAATCATTCTCTTTTCTTGCCTGCCATGCTCATCTGCCTCCAGAGCTTTTCTCTTTTCAGACGCTATGGTATGTCCATTTGTCTTTTCGGAAAAATCGCGAACCCCACCGCGATTAACAAGACCATACTCCTCTTGCTCGGCACATACTTATTAATTGGATTTCCATGGCTTGTCTCGACGGTCTACGGAGGTTGGTAGGGCTTTGCCTACGCATTTGCGAATGCCTTGGCTTGAGTCTCAATAGAAACTACCGATAAATCCGGATCTAAGCCCTTCCCGTTTTTCTGCATCCTCTCATTCGTCTTCCCACCTAGTAATTCCCTAAATCCTCCTATGAACCAGCCAAGTAATATCAATAGGACCGAATCCCTGATTGCCCAAAGCCTAAAATTAGATAAATTGTTGCGAAACGATCATCACCGTCCGACCTATCATTTCCTACCGCCTTCAAGCTGGATGAATGATATCAATGGGGCAATTTATTGGAAAGGACGCTACCACATTTTTTATCAACACAATCCGGATGGTGGATACTGGAAATGGATGCAGTGGGGTCATGCTTCCAGCGTTGACTTAGTACATTGGGTTCATCACCCCATTGCTCTCACTCCCACCCTCGATGGGCCGGATCGCAACGGCTGTTACAGCGGCAGCGCATTTATAAGCAAGGAAGGTAGACCAACTCTGATCTACTATGGCGTGCCCGATGGCGAGTGCATCGCAACCAGCTGTGATGACCTACTAATTCGCTGGACCAAACATCCGGGTAATCCCGTGATCCCCCAACCCAGCAGTGGTGGCCCCGACTATCAAGTCTGTGATCATGTTCATGATCCATGCGCGTGGCTCGAAGGAGGCACATACTTTGCTCTGACTAATCGCAGACAATCAAATGGGAGTGGCGACGGTGCATACCTCTTCAAATCGATTGACTTATTAAATTGGCAGTATTCAGGACTGTTCTACACCTCGGAGCGACGCTGGACTGAAGCCGACGAAGACTGTGCGGTTCCTGATTTCTTTCCTTTAGGGGATAGACACATGCTCCTGTTTGTCAGCCATTTACAATCCACACAGTACTATCTTGGGAAACTGGAAAACGACCGTTACATCCCTGAAACACACGCTAGGATGAGTTGGCCCGGAGGCCAACTTGGTGGTTCACGCACTCTCTTGGACAATCGAAGGCGACGCATCTATTTCGACTGGGTACGCGAGTCGCGTGGAGTAGAGCGAGAAAGAGGTTCGGGCTGGTCTGGCGTGATGACCCTCCCTAGAGTACTTTCTCTTTCCGAGGACCGAACCCTTCGCATCGATCCGGTGCCCGAGCTAAAAGTTCTTCGTTTCAATCTCAGAATTCGTGAACACATTCACCTCCTTTCGAATTCGGAGATCCTACTGGATGATGTTCGGGGGGATTGTCTTGAGCTCGAAGCAGAAATAGCGGTGGAAGCAGGATCTACAATTGGTTTCAAGGTCCGATGCTCTCCGGGAGGCGAAGAACAGACAATGATTATGTACGATGATTTAGCTCGAATGTTGAGAATCGATTTTGGCCAATCAACACTCGATGAGGGTATCCGGTACCCGTACTACCGAAACGTGGATGCGACCAGTCGGCTACCCAAGAAAAAACAACTGGTAAATGTCCAGGAAGCCCCCTTCGAACTGGACGAGAGGGAAAAACTCCACATACGGATTTTTATCGACCGTTCGCTACTAGAAGTATTTGCAAATCGCCGTCAATGTATTACTCAGCGCATCTACCCAAGTCGCTCAGACAGCAATCGAATCGCTCTTTTCTCTAAGGGCGGATCCGCCTATTTCTCTCAACTCAAAGTCTGGGACATGGCTCCCTGTCATATGTGAGGGTAGTAAAGAAACTCCCCAGTGGTAAAATTAGTGACTTCCTGGTCGAGAGGATCTCGTAGGCCATTTTGATCATTCATTGTCTCAAGAACTTAATCACGTACACTCGAATTGAAATTTTTGTTTAACTTCCATAAGCGGATCTAGTTACCGACTCCCTTTGGTCGAATTTCTTATAAAACAATGGCGATAAAGAGACACGAAACTTCCCCATTTAAACCGTGAAAACAACCCTACAGCAATATCGTTCTCCACTAGCCAAGCCCGAAGAAATCATGGACGGTTCAGTCCCTATCATAACTTAACCAATAGTCCGCCTGCCAGGCCAGGGTTCCCGTATCTTGGAGCCTGCTATGAGATTTTAGAAACTTTCCAGACTAGGGCAGCCAAGGGAATTTCGAGAACTCAGGCTTTCTCTTCTTGAGATAGGCCTGGTGCCCTTCCCTACCTTCCTCTGACAGGTAATAGAGAAGAGTGGCATTACCAGCTAGCTCCTGGATTCCCGCTTGCCCATCGCAATCTGCATTGAAAGCAGATTTGAGACATCGAATCGCCAGGGGGCTTTTTTCAAGAATCTCACGGGCCCATTTTATCCCCTCGACTTCCAGCTCCTCGACGGCGACAACCGCATTGACCAAGCCCATTTCGAGAGCCTCATAAGCGTCGTAACGACGACAAAGATACCATATCTCCCGCGCTTTTTTCTGCCCTACAATTCGAGCTAAGTAGCTTGATCCGAATCCACCATCAAAGCTACCTACCCGAGGGCCGGTCTGGCCGAAAATAGCATTCTCACCAGCAATGGTAAGATCGCAGACAACATGGAGAACATGTCCCCCTCCAATGGAATAGCCAGCCACCAATGCAATTATTACTTTTGGCATGGACCGAATTAGACGCTGTAGATCGAGGACATTGAGTCTTGGCATACCCGCCTCATCTATATAACCAGCCTCCCCTCGAATGGCTTGATCGCCCCCTGAGCAAAATGCATACTTCCCGTCAGTGTGAGGACCGGCTCCAGTCAAGAGCACTACCCCTATATTCGTATCATCCCGAGCATCCGAAAATGCCTCGATCATCTCACGGACCGTTTCTGGTCTAAACGCATTCCGCTTCTCCGGCCGATTAATCGTTACTTTTGCAATACCCTCTATTTTTTCGTAGAGAATGTCACTAAATTCCCCTGATTTCTCCCATTTCATCGAGTTACCTCACTAATTCAAATGCTTGGCAATACCCCTTGGCAGAACTTAGAGACCGCAAAGCACCTTCCTATTGTTAAAATACCGTTCTATGCACCATTCTCAAGGAATCCTTTCAACACTCTGCCAATAATTTGTGTTCTAAGACACCTGGGGGTTTCCCAACTCTTCTGCAATTTCCTCCAATAGTTCCCGCCGAAATTTTGTGTCTCGCTTCCGATCCGTCTTCATCTCGAGAATTCGAATTTTGGATTGAGACTTCTTAATCAAAAGTCCAGGCAGGCTCTTCATGGACTTCACACGTTCGTATCCGATTCCAAAGGCGATTGCAATCTTACTGAAATCGACATTTTGAGGCATAGCGAAATGATCCTCAAATGGAGGATCGTAGGCTGCTATCGGAAGATTCTCGAATATCCCCCCCCCTAAGTTGTTTACTAATACGATAGTAAGCCAACCCTTGAAACTTTCAGTAAGGAGGAGCGCGTTGATGTCATGAAGAAAAGCGAGATCTCCAGTCAGTAGAAAACATCTACCCCCTTCATGGGCTATACCTATGGCTGTTGAGAGCGTTCCGTCGATTCCGTTCGCACCACGGTTACAGTAAACCTTAATTCGCGAATTGTTAGGTTGCCAGAAGTACTCCATATCCCTCACTGACATGCTGTTTGCTACGATCAGAACTGCCCTTCGGGGAAGGGATTTGGAGAGCGTGTAAGCGACTCTCCCTTCGAAGTTGAAGGCACAATTCTGCATTCTTTGGATAATTTTTCGTCGCGTTGTTTTTTCGAATCCCATCCAAGTTCGGAGAAACTCGCGATTCCTATTGGGTCCCCTGTTAAAAGAACGAGCGAATGTCTCGACAGTAACCCGAAGAGGAATCGTCCTACGATGCAGAGAATCAACATTGTCCGGCCCACAGTCCAAGAGCCATGTCTTGGCATCGCCCCTACCTAACCAGGTCCTCAAGACTTTACTGGTAGGTAGAGGTCCGACGCTCAAAACACACTCTGGCGATAAGAGTTTAGCGTACCCTTCGTTTCTCAAAATGGAATCATAGTTTGAAATAAGAAAAGGATTGAATTTAGCGAAATTCCGAAGCGGTCCCAGAGCATCAACTATCACAGGCCAATTAAGGAATCGTGAGATCCTTCCTATGGAGTCTGCAAATTCCTCGGCATCACCAGGATAATGCGGCCCTACAACGATCAGTCCTTTCTTCGCCTCCTTTAAGTCCGAGATTGTCTGTTCGATCTCCGTTTTCGGAAACTCGACAACCACTTTCCTCAGTGATTGAACCTGAGAAAAGAAGGCCTTATGTTTAACCTCGTCGTTAATTTCAATTTTTGCATCGTTTGTTTCAGGAGACAAAGGCTCACGAAATGGAAAGTTCAGATGAACTGGCCCCCGGAACGGAAATTGTGTTCTTTCCCATGCGTAAACGAGGGTCTGCCTCAGATGTCTAAGATGCCCAAGAGTTCCACTTGGCATTGCTAATTCAGCCTGGAAACTTGGATACTTCCCATAAATCTTCACCTGGTCGATAGTTTGGCCTTCCCGGCAGTGTCGCACTTCTGGCGGACGATCAGCCGTTAGAACCAGGAGCGGAATCCGACTTTCATGAGCTTCGATCACGGCAGGGAAGAAATTCGCCACCGCTGTACCAGAGGTACTAACCAAGGCAACCGGAATGTTGGATCTTCGCGCGAGTCCTAAGGCAAAAAACGAAGCTGATCGTTCATCCAGGACAGGGACTGTCTCGATTTTAGAATGCCTGGCTAATGCAAAAGTCAGTGGTGTGGAACGGGAACCAGGTGAAATAATGACGACGCGAAGACCGAGTCGCTGCAATACTTCGGCCACAACAGCTCCCCACAGCGAATTAGCGTTTGAGCATGCAATCTTATCGAACATTGAAAACTTCCTTAAAGTGCTGCCTCCTACATTTGCAATTCAAATGCCCCCATAAACGGAGCCTCTATACCCCCCCATCCTTTTCCCTGTGTCAATCTAGGATCCTTGTTAAGGCAATCTCAATGCTTCATCTTAACAACATAGGCTCGCCCAAGATAGGTTTCTCCTATTTATAACTCATCTGTTCTGCAACCATTTCCAAACAGAAGAACCTTAGTGGAGCGCTTGCAAGAGCGCTTGCAATTTGAGATCCACTTCAATCCCTTCTTCCTCAGGGCTTGAGTTTACTAAAATTCCGTTCCCTGCATAGGCTCGCGCGGTATTGCCTTCAATCAGGGCAGAACGAATTGCAACCACCATCTCTCCATTACCTCCATGATCAAACCATCCCAGCGTTCCAGCATACAGTCCTCGACTGAATGGCTCTATCCTTCTGATATCCGCAAGAGCAGGTTCTTGTGGAACGCCACCAACCGCAGGCGTTGGATGTAATACCTTGACGGTATCCAGCAAATGCAAGCCTTCCGGTTTTCGCGCCTTAATTGGAGTGCGCAAATGTTGTACATTAGGCAACTGCAGCAGATTCGGTTTCGCTGAGAATTCGACTTCCATTCCAATCGATTCCAGGCAATCCTTGATAAAATCTACGACGAATCGGTGTTCATCGACATTCTTGGCGCTTTCAAGCAAAGCCTGGGCAAAACTAGCGTCGACCGCAGCTGTTGCTCCTCTCGAGATCGAACCTGCCAGCGCTTCCGTGTAAACAAAATCTCCTTCCACTCGAACTAGGCGTTCTGGCGTAGCGCCGATAAAGCTCTTTTCAGATCCACCAGAAAAAGAAAATGCGTAGCACCCAGGATACTTGTTTCTTAGACTATTCAATGAGACTAGAGGCTTCAGCTCATTAGGCCCAATTAGCTCGATGCACTTCGCTATGACGATTTTCTCATATCGCCCCAATGCAATCCCTTGGCAAGCCTGTTTAACAGAATGGAGGAATGCTCCATCCCCCCCTAACTCTCTGATTTTATGCTCCTTTTTTTGAGCAAGTTTTGGGGCTGATTCAACCGAAGAGTAGTCAAAGGCTGCAAATTTCTTATGTGCTGCCCACGTTCTCTCTGCGAGCTCAACTGGATCCGAGGTCGGGTAGACTACGATATTTGCTACTGCTCCATAAATCCCCTCTTTTCTACCCACCTGCCATCTGGGCAGAAATACTGTAGCAGGAGAAAAAGATGTATCTTTCCCCGATTTATCATAAAACGTGAACGCAGTGAAGAAATGCGGTCCCCAAAACGGGACATGCAAGTCCCCCACTGCAAAAGTGTGATTGAGTATTTCATTTGAGAACTGCAATACTTGTTGGAACCTACCCGGACCGTGGAAGGTTTTCTCCAAAATCGCATCCGCACCTGCTATAGCCTCTTCTTTAATTGGATGCTCCATGTAAAAATGAAGTTCATCCGATTCGTAAATCGATTCCAGGACCGCAAGCGAGTCGAGATGTTTTACCTCCAGTGAAATGCTTGCCACCTTGTAGTGATTGTCCCTAAGAGCTGAATCCCGACAATCGGTCAGAAAACGAAGCAATCCTTCGAAGTCACGCTCAACATAAAGTCCCGGGGAGATTTTTATCACGGGATCTTGCTACTATCGAGTCATCCGAAACTCAAGTCCGCCAATGAAAAATTTTTCCAATTTCCTAAATCCGGGGAAATAGAATTGTCTTTTTTTTAACCCTTTTACCCTCAAGTCTATTGGACCAATCGAGCCCTTCTTGCCATGAAGATACCTCGGGTTGTCCCAAGAGTGCCAGGATTTTGGCCGAAGTAACCGGCATTACAGGTGCCAGCAAACAAACCGCAAGACGAAGACCTTCCGCCATGTGTGCCAGCGTAGTATCAACAGAGCCAACATCACCGGACTTGCTAGATTTGGCTAACTTCCAAGGAGCTCGAATTTCGGCGTAACGATTAATCGACCTGATAAAATTGAAAGTTTCTGCCAGTCCATTATTGAATCTAAATTCTTCGAAAAGACTAACAACATTCCAATTCGTTTTCTTCCAGCTCTCTCTCAAGTTCTCTTCAGGTTGCTCCGTGAACCTACCTGATGGTAGCACTCCATCCCGGTACTGATGGACCATATTAAGAAGCCTACTTACAAGATTACCTAAATCATTTGCCAAATCACTCGTGTAGCGCGTGACAAAAAGCTCCAAAGAGAATTCGCTGTCCTGCCCTACCGTCATTTCACGTGTTACGAAATACCGAAATACATCTGCTCCGTACTGATTAATGAGGTCGAGAGGATCCACTGTCTCCCCTGTGCTTTTTGACATTTTTTTCCCGGCAGTTGTCCAGAACCCGTGAACAAGAAACCCGCGGGGAGGTTCGTAGCCTGCAGCTTTGAGCATAATCGGCCAATAGATGGCATGGGGAGGCACCAGAATATCCTTCCCAATAACGTGAAAATTAGCCGGCCAGAAGTCGCGAAGGTGGGATGCACTAGAATCAACCGCTGAAAGATAGTTAATCAAAGCATCGAACCAGACGTAAGCGACATATTCGTCATCAAAGGGAAGGGGGATACCCCATCCGAGTCGCTCCTTAGGTCGGGAAATGCACAGGTCATTAATCGGCTCCTTGAGAAACTCAAGGACTTGTTTAGCACGAAATCTAGGGTAGATAAGGTCTTCATGATCTTGGATATATTCGATTAGCCAAGCGCGGTATTTACTCAACCGAAAGAAATAATTCGCCTCCGTAATTTTTATGACCTCTCCATAATCCTCTGGCCACTTATTGCCTTCCTTTTCCGTTTCCTGCACAAATTGTTCTGCACGTACGCTATAAAAACCACTGTATTCGCCCTTATAGATCTCTCCTTCGTCAAAGAGTCGCTGCAAAATGTCGCGAACCACCGTTTTATGTCGCTCCTCTGTTGTGCGAATATAGTCGTCATTTGATATATTAAGATCGATTAACAGCTTCTGGAACTTTTCAGCAATCGAGTCGACAAACACCTTAGGATCGATTCCTTCCTTTTTTGCGCTTTGTTGTACCTTTTGCCCATGCTCATCCAGCCCAGTTAAAAAGCGAACCTGATCGCCCTTTAAGCGTCGCAATCGCGCTACCACATCAGCTAGGACCTTTTCGTAAGCATGTCCCAGATGCGGCGGGCCATTAGCATAATCAATCGCCGTAGTTATGTAGAACTTCCCCATTGATTATGCACTCTGAACTGAAGTCTTCCCCTTTGTCGACAAGGTTTGAAACGTATTAAAGGAGAATTGTCCGAACATATACCCATCGTGATGTCGCTCTGAATCGACTCCCGTGGCCGAATTGAAGCGGAAATCATAGTGCTCAACAGCGGTCTACAATCACCCCTCAGCTTTAAAAGATCTCTGGGTATAAAATACAACCCCTCCCGATAAAACCAGAAAAGAAAAAGATGCAATTGCCCCTACCCCTTTTGTTAGCTGTATGCGGATAAATACTACTTGGCATTAGTCTTTCTGCTGGGAGCAGAGGGAACCCTCCGCTTCTATCCTAGCTTCTTCCCGATTCAGCGTGGTCTGGGACAAACATAGATTGACGATAGGTTCTCAATTTATTAGGGCCTCATTGGTTACCAATCCAATCCAGCAAACTCTCGATCGCCCGCGCCCGATGACTGATCGCGTCCTTTTGCTTCGGATCCATCTCCGCAAAAGTCTCAACGCAACCGGCCGGCACAAAGAGTGGATCGTAGCCGAATCCATTTTCGCCACGAGCGCTCATAGAAATTGCACCCTGACACATACCACGAAAAACATGTTCACTCCCACAAGGGCCATGCAGCACCAGGCAGCAAACAAATCGAGCCGATCGATTCTCCTTTGCTACTCCTTCCAGATCGCTCAATAGTTTTCTGTTGTTCTCCTCATAAGTAGCCGAATCCCCCGCATAGCGAGCAGAAAGCACACCGGGTTTCCCATTAAGGATATCTACTTCTAATCCGCTGTCGTCTGCCAATACCCAAACATCTTCGGGAACATTCTTCCTCAACGCTCTTACCTTCAGTCGGGCGTTACCTTCAAAACTATCCTCCGTCTCATCCACAAAACCCATACCACCGATTGCATCCAGAAACTTCAGCGTAACATCTTGGTCCCCTTCTCTCAATATCGCTTTAAACTCCTTAACCTTGTGCTCGCTGGAAGTAGCAATATAGATAACCATCATGGGAAGTGTATTTACTTAAGGGCAAAATAATATCTCAACCACCTGTACTTCTCTACTCCGAAGCCAAATAAATTTGCATGCACCCATGTGGTATCTGTTTTGACCATCACCAGAAGAGAAGCACTAATCCGAACTCGCCGATCTGTCCGCGAGTGATCACTTTCAGATTAAGCATTAGGATAAACTATTTTCCCTCTCATAAGCTCGTCGTCACCAAAAACACAATGGCGAATTTGTTCAAGTCTCAAGCCCTCTCCAATCGTCATCGGACTAGCACCTGAAAAAGCTGGAGCCGAACACTCATCCGCTAGGATAGTTGACGACCGGTAACAGAAAAGGTATTCTAGCTCGCTATTCAACAACAGCGAGCTGATCAGACGTGACCCTCCTTCAAAGAGAACGCCTACTATTTCCTTTTCCCCGCAGCGTCTGCGAAAATCCGAGGCCCAACCACCTTGTCCTTCTTCCCCTACTATCCATTCTTCTATGCCGACTTCCTGCAACCGACGCCTCGCAGAATCGTCACCTTCTCCTCGCGTTACGATAGTTGTCTTTTCTCGGTGGCTATCGGTATACACCTTTGGTAGAGGATCCGTAAGTGTCCGCAGTCGGCGATCAAAGATGAATCGAATGGGAGACCACTCACTTTCTTTTCGACGGCTGGTTAGTCTAGGATCATCCTTCAATACAGTTTCGGATCCAACTGCGATAGCAGGGAAGAGCCGGCGCCACTGCATTACATCTTTGCGAGCATTTTCTCCTGTAATCCAACGGGAATGTCCCGTTCTCGTTGCAATTCTCCCATCAAGCGTAGTCGCAAGTTTCCCAGCGAAAAAGGGTTTCCCACGAGTTATCCAGTGATTAAAGATTAAGTTTAGATCCTCACATTCAAATTTCAGAACTCCAACATCGACTTCGACTCCAGCAGCCCGAAGGATCCTCAATCCCTTCCCCTGATTCACAGGATTCGGGTCGGCCATTCCGACAACAACCCGTCCAATCCCTGCGTCTATAATTGCCTCTGTACAAGGCGGCATTCGCCCTTGTGTGCTACACGGTTCCAAATTCACATACAGCGTCGCGTCACGAGAGAGCGAGCTGTTGACAGATTTCAGTGCTACAATTTCGGCATGATCCGATCCCGCCTGAGCATGGTAGCCCTCCCCTACAATCTTACTGTGGTCAACAATAACGGCACCAACCATGGGATTGGGATGGGTTGTTCCCCATCCTCTACGCGCTAATTCAATTGCGCGTTGCATAAATTGGGTGTCCTGTTCTGAAGCCATTGAGCGCCGATCGCTGTTATTCAATCACCGTAATCTCATTAAACACTGACTATATGAAAATAAAGATCGAGGGTTACAGCTCACTTATTTTCTTCACCCCGTTTAACCAAAATAAGAAATCTATATATTTCCCTCTCCATTTCTCTTCATACCACTGTTGTTTTCGAGCTACCCCCTCAGGAACGGATTGTTCCGTTTTTCCTCCCCCACTGTTGTCTCCGGCCCATGGCCCGGATAAATGATCGTCTCATCCGGCAAGGTGTAAATTTTCTCCCTGATTGACTTTGCCAAAAGCTCAAAACTACAACCAGGGAAATCCGTCCTTCCTATGCTCCCAGCAAAAATTGCGTCACCGGAGAAGGATACCCTTAAACCGGGAAGAAAAAAAAGAATACTTCCGGCACTATGCCCAGGCACATGACGCACCTCCGCCAGATTCCCTAGAATTTCAATTTGATCTCCGTCCTCAAGAAAGTGATCTACTCTTCCAGGAGAAATCTCAATACCCGGGACAGCAAAGTCAGCCATACGTGCCGGTGACCTAATCAGGCACTCATCTTCCCTATGTCCATAAATTTTAACTCCTTGCTTGGCAAACTTGGCCACATCCAATATATGGTCCCAATGACCATGGGTAAGATAAAGTGCCTCAAGTTCGCATTTCTTATCCTTCAGAACCCGAGAGAATGTGCTCCAAGCCTCCAAAGGCGCATCGAATAGAACCGCCTTACGTGATGCTTCGTTAAGAAGGAGATACGCATTAGTGCCAATCGGAGGAAGTTCGAACTTTAGAATTTCCACGTTCAAGACCCTGGACCTCGGTATCCCAATCTGGCAATGAGATTCCGTTCTCTATTGCTGCGATTCTCCTCACTCTCCTGGATCAGCCTAACCACGTTCAAAACCATCTCCAAAGTCCAAATGTGCATTTGAGTCCCAGGTCAGGAACCGTAGACCTCTTGTATTAGACGCCGGATATACCCATTGGCGAAAGCTTTACCCACTCTCTCCGACTGACCGTTGGGAAACCGTGGAGTATGGTCCATCATAAACGGGCCATTAAATCCATGATCTCGATAGGCCTCCATAGCCTTCCTCATATCGATATCCCCTTCGTCGATAAAGACTTCCTCGAAATAGGGTAGTTGTCCCCTGACATTACGAAAATGAACATATGCCATTTTTTTTTTCGAAGCTATTTCACCAATGAATTCATACACACCCCCACCAAGCAGTTCCGTCATACAGCCCTGACAAAAAAGCATCCGGTGGGAATCACTCGAGATAACGCCGAGAATCCGCCGCCACTGATCAGTTGTCGAACAGATTTGCCAAACACCCCCGAGTGGTTCTGGGACCGGCGGATCATCCGGATGCAGCGCCATTGTTACTCCAGCCCTTTCCGCAACAGGAATCACAATCCGGAGAAATCTCTCCAAGCGCTCCCACATCTTTTTTTCCGATACCTCCGGGGTATGTAGTCCGGAGGAGTCGAGTTCCCTCTTGTAACGAGAATAATCGAAGGTACTGTAATGTGCTCCGCCCCGGCCAACAGCCGACTTGGTCCGGAAATTTCCCATTGGTTTAAAGTTCCATCCCAGCATCGGAATACCCGCCGCCCCGAGACTCTCTAGCATCCTGCACCAAGATTCTGTACTCTTATCAGCACCCTCTAGACCCAGAGTTACCGTTCGCGGACAAGCATAGAAAAGGTTATTCAACTGCATACCATGGTCTTCAACCTTTTTTCGGATCCTAAGCAACGGCTCCACTGAGAAGTCGCTTTCCAGGAAATTCATTTCATGCCCTTTCACATCCACAGCACCACGAGTCTCCAAGTGGATTGTGTCTACCCCAATAGCGGAATAAAATTCCAGAATCCCGCTATCGAGTTCGTCACAGTGAACCTGATCCTGAATCAACATTTTTCTAGAAATCTAGAGTAATCCTCCAGTCAAGACAAGACTACTAAACGGATGAAAGTAGATTGTAATTCTGCCTTCTAAAGCCGAAAGACGAATTGAGCTTATTATATCCTTCCAATTACATCAGGACAGCACCAGGCTGCAAAATTCAACGTCTTGGTTCGACCAGTTTATCGACAGATTCCTTGCCTCCTAAAGATTTTTGAGTACCTTTCTCCAATATGATCCGCCGTGAATTTCTGCGTGCAGTGTTAGGTGCCTCTGGCTCGACTGTTCTAATTCCTAGTTTTTCGTTCGGGGGGAGGACAATGACGGGACAATCAGACGAGCTCGGTCCCCTTTTGCCACTCCGCCCATTCGCCAACACCGGAGAAAAGTTGACCATAATGGGCATCGGGGGCTGGCATATTGGTGATTGTGAGGAAAGTGAATCCCAACGAATTATCGAGACGGCTATAGAGAATGGCGTTCGATTCTTCGACAATGCATGGAAATACCACAACGGACTCAGCGAAGAGCGACATGGGAAGTTCCTTACCCCAAAGTACCGGAGTCACGTCTTCCTCATGTCCAAGGCTGATTCACGTGAAGGGCCCTCCCCGCGTAAACAACTCGAGGACTCGTTACGCCGTATGAGGACTGACTATCTCGACCTATGGTTGATTCACACCGTAAGCAGTCCGGAAGATGCAATGAATCGTGTCCCCGAGATGCTACCGATTATCGAGAAAGCTATCGATGAAGGGAAAGTGCGGTACGCTGGATTCTCCGGACACACCGTAACCTCAGCGCACCTAAAAGTTCTGGAGATAGCAAAGGGGGGACCTCTCAAAACGTGCCTAATGCCCATCAGCCCAGTAGACGCAGTCTCTCGTGATAGTTTTACTATCAAAGTGCTGCCCAAACTCCTTGATCAGGGTTACGCTCCCTTGGCCATGAAGACGATGAATTCGGGAAGAGCCTTGAATACATACGGGGGTAAATCTGTAGTCCCCGGTCGACTCTCTTTTGAGGAGAACTTCTGGTTCACCCTTTCTCTACCCATCTGTTCATGGGTAAGCGGAATTCCTAACCTCGCCAATCTGAGGCAGAATATCGACATCGCCAAGCGATTCACCTCTCTAACCGACAGTGACCGTAGCGCAATCGCAGATAAAGTCACAGAGGTAGCCGATGCCAGTGGCCTAGAACCCTATCGGGGATGGCTGTATTGAATATAATTCGGCTACTAAAATCTCCATGGATTGCCTATAATCGTCAGAGGACACCCTGGTGGATCCACTGTCGTGTTGAATCGAACTCAGAGGGTTTTCAGATCATTTCCCGTGTGGATCCAGACGAACCAAGGAGAGAATACAAATGGTCCGCTATACTACGCGTGGAGGCTTATAAGCGCGATACACTCTTGATTGAACTGACCTGTTTAACCTTTTTCACTGCCTGTGACCAATGCGAACTCAATCACAAGATGGGCGGATGGAAGGAACTTATCCGTGTCTTCAGAAAAGTCCTTCCGGATCATTTCCCAGAGACTACTTGGTTTCCTGATGAGTCCCGGTCCATGACCGACAGCTATCCAGTTTCCTCGCGAGGGATCTTTGGTGAATAAATCCCTGGCTGTTGAAAGTTACCCTCGTCTTTGAAACGGTTCGGGGAAATAGGACCAAGGTTTGGGGACAAATTTATTATAGGCACAGAGTGTTTTAAAAGGGAAGATCAAGAACGGCATATACCCTAAGATCTCGGATGACCTACCTTTCCTCAACTGTTTCAGCCCTTCACACGGAATCAGAGCTTCTTCAAAACATTTCTAGGAGTGCTGAAAATCTTTCAAAATTAACCTACCCAAAATTTATTGTAAGTTATTTCCATTGCCATCCCAAATCGGGAGAATATATTCTCTAGCTCACAAATAAAATCTATTAGTTTAATCTGAAGCTATGTACCCTAATCGACTAAAAGAAAAACTGAGATCCGGAGAGACCGTTTTAGGCACAGGACTTCCTGCGGCGAATCCTTCGGTCGTTGCTCAGGTCAACAATACAAGTCCCGATTTCATCTGGATTGACACAGAACACCAACCCTGGGGAACCGAATCAATTGAAACCATCCCGACTATGATGCGCCAGGCGGGAGTGGCACCAATGATTCGAGTTGCATGGAACGATCCCGGACTAATTAAAAAGGCCTATGACGTTGGAGCAGTAGCAGTCATGGTTCCGCAGGTTGATACCCCAGAGGCCGCTGAAAAAGTGGTCAGATACTCGAAATATCCACCTGAAGGCCAGCGAGGAATCTCCCCGAACTGGCCACTTCTTGCTGGAGAGGATTTTAACCACATTATTAAGACGGCCAATGAAGAAACCGTCGTGATCATTCAGCTTGAAAGTCAACAGGCATACGATAATTTGGATGCCATAAAGAAAGTCGAAGGGATCGATGTAATTCTGGTAGGCCCAATGGACCTCTCTGCGTCGGTTGGGACTATAACCGAGATGGGATCCAAAGAAGTACAGAACATCATGAAGGACGTTCCCAAATGTTTGGAGGGAAGCGGCATTGCCGCCGGTACTACCCTGAGCGACTTGGCAGAAATCAAGGAGAAACTCGATTGGGGTTACCGCTTCATGAATGTTGGTTCCCCTCTCATCTACGGCGCAGAAGTGCTCAGCGGGCACTTCCAGACACTCAGGTCGATCTAAGTTGGAAATCTCATAAGATTTCCAAAGGCTACAGAGACTTCCACCTCAAAACGTAGGTCCGTCTGTATCACTATGGTCTTAGAATGAGACACCCTACCCAATCCATGTAGGAGAATACAGGTAAACTTTTATATTCCCTTCAAAGGAAACCCTATCGCTTCGATAACAAATTTAATCGCCCCAAAGGATCTAAATGGGTCATCTTTAACCTCCAAAGATTTTCTATCGTAATTGACCCAGTCACGCGATCCTTACAGCGCACTGCGCTTTACTGTTTTTCGTCGATTTCTCATTGCTAGTTCGCTTGTTCGCGTTGGCACCGCGGCCCAAAGCTTAGCCATTGGTTGGGAGGTTTATGATCGTACCAATCACGCTCTTTCCCTTGGAATGGTTGGTCTTGTTCAAGCGATACCGATGCTCCTTTTGACTCTCCCAGCTGGATACCTGGCCGATGTATTCAATCGTCGGAAACTCATGATCCTCAGCCTATCTGGCGGGACGCTGACTTCTATCGGCCTTGCCCTAATTAGTGGACATCAAGCTTCTATAATCTGGATGTATCTTCTACTTTTTATCGACTCGGCCGTCCTTCGTTTGGGCTGGCCTGCAACGGTTTCTATCACGCCCCTATTGGTTCCGCCTTCGATCTTTGAAAACGCGACAAAATGGCGTGTCGGTGCGATGCAGTTCACTGGAATTGCCGGGCCAGCATTAGGCGGATTCCTGATAAGCCTAAATCTTCAATCTGCCTACCTCATAAGCGCCTTCTCATCGGCTTCCTTCGTCATATTTCTAACTACAGTTCGCCTTCCTCCTGCCCCTCAAATCGAAAGAGGCAACATGGTTGGCAAAATGCTAGAGGGGATAGGCTTTGTCTGGCGGCGGAAACTCATCCTCGGCGCCATTTCTCTTGATCTCTTCGCCGTACTTCTCGGCGGCGCTATCTACCTCTTACCAATTTTTGGTAAAGATATCATAGAGTTGGGTCAGCTTGGACTGGAACCGGAAGAAGCTCTTGGGTGGTTACGAGCGGCCCCTGCCGCGGGTGCGCTCGTAACAGCAATTGTGATCGCCCATTTGCCACCATTTCGCCAATCTGGGAAAGTTTTGCTTTGCTGTGTTGCTGGATTCGGGCTCGCAACAATCGGGTTTGGCCTTTCGAAGAACTTTTGGATCTCTCTCGGCATGCTGGGATTGGTTGGCGCCTTTGATAACGTGAGCATGGTCATCCGACACGTGGTCACACAAATGGCAACACCCAACCAAATGCGTGGTCGTGTATCAGCAGTCAATTCGATATTCGTTGGCTCCTCTAATGAACTCGGAGGCTTTGAATCCGGTGTCGTCGCACAGATTTTCAGTCCTGTAATATCGGTGATTAGTGGAGGAATCGGAACCCTCATCGTCGTCGCCACCTGGGCAAAAATATTCCCTGATCTTAGAAAACTCGGTCCCCTTGCCTCGCTCGTCCCTCACCGGAATAGCCCTCCGTAAACGAAACGTTGGGACCATCCCAGGAAAACCACACCCCTACTCCATTTCCGTATACGAGAATGCGTTATCTCACCTAACACCTAGATGTTTAGACATTGACTCACAAAAAACTCAATTCAGATTAATTCTGTAGATCCCTGTCACCGAGGAATTAGATGTCCACAAACTCGATCACCCCGAAAGTTAAGGGGGAAGGTAGTAGAGCGACTACAAATACACATAACGGAATTCGGATAGTCGACTGTGATCTGCATCATAGTACAGAAAAAATCGACGAGCTCTTCCCCTATCTGCCGAAACACTACGTGGAACACATTAAAGACTTCGGTTCCATGATGCCAGTCGTTGGCTACACCAATATGCCTCGTCATGGATGCCGAGAAGAACTTTGGCAATTTACCGATAAGCACCCCGCCAGCAATATTGAAGTTGCGATAGAGCATCATCTCAACAAATGGAATATCGACATTGCAGTTCTAACAGGTTCTACCGTTTATGGTGCCGCCGTCCATCCCGACGTCGACTACGCGGCTGCTATGTGTCGAGCCTTCAACGATTGGACCCTTGAAAAGTGGATCAAGGCGGACACCCGTTTCCGAGCATCAGTAGCGATTGCGCCTTCCGATCCGAAACTCGCAGCTAGAGAAATACGGCGTAACGGTGATAATCCAGCCGTTATACAAGTTGTTATCCCTGCAGGTTCGCGCCTACCTTATGGAAACCGTTTCTACGACCCAATCTACAAGGCCGCGCAAAAATATGGACTTCCTATTTGTGTGCATTTTGGCGCCGAAGGAGCTGGCTTTGCCAATGCACCGACTGCGGCTGGATATCCCTCTTACTATCTCGAAATGCGTATGGCCCGGCCACAAATTGCCATGGCTCATGTGGCTAGCCTTATATGCGAAGGGACTTTTGAAAAGTTTCCAGACCTTAAATTCCTCTTTATTGAACATGACACATTTTGGGTGCCTGGAATGATGTGGCACATGGACGCAGATTGGAAATCTGTTAGAGATTACACTCCATGGGTCAAATCTCCACCGAGCGAATATATCCGCGGCCATATCCGATTTGGATGCCAACCTATGGAGCAACCGCCAACCCGAAAAGACCTTAGGACTTTTCTTGATTGGCTGCACGCCGATGAGATCCTCGTCTATGCAAGCGACTACCCTCATTGGGATTGGGAAGCCCCCAATACCGTTCTCGCTGGTGCTCCGAAAGCATTAAAAGCCCGGATTTTTTCTGAAACCGCTTGCGAACTCTACGGCCTTTAAGACAGATTTGACTAAGTAATGAGCCGCCACGTCGTCTCCAAAGTAAGGGATCTTCCACCGGGTAAACGGATGATCGTCTCCCTAGGAGGGAAGGGAGGCATCGGGATATTTAACATCAGCGGTCGTTTTCACGCTCTAAGGAACCGTTGCCCCCATCAAGGCGGTCCCCTCTGTGAAGGCCGACTTCGGCCACATGTGATCTCACGAGGGGTCTACAAAACAAATCACGCACAAGACCGGATTATCCTGAAGTGTCCGTGGCATCAGTGGGAATTCAACATTGAATCGGGTAGAGCTCTCTATGATGAAAAGCTAAGGGTCAAAACCTACTGCGTGCAAATCGAAAATGGAGACGTTGTTCTCTACCTAAACACGTAGCCCTGCTTCCCGCATATATTCCTCTTCTAGCTAGTGGAGAAGGAATCTTAAAAACTACAGGCTCTAACTATCCCAGTAAGTTAATTTACTCGTTTTATTATCGTAGTTTGTTAGCCTACCTCTGATTTCTTGAAATGACTATTCAAGAGCAACTATCTTGGGAACAAATTAACGATGACACCCTAAGCTTTTTCCGAGCCATAGGGGTTGATTACTTGGCTGTAAATCCGGCCCCAGATATGCGGGATGGAGTGGACCGAGTCGATTACTGGAGACATATTAAAGCGCTAACTGAGAAACATGGTTTAAAGCTCACCAACGTAGCAGCGACGGGATGGGATGAAATCTCTTTGGGACTGCCAGACCGGGATGAAAAGATATCGGCTTGGTGTACGATGCTCCGGAACTTGGGCGAGGTCGGAATCCCGACTCTAGGATGGAACTTTAAACCAATGGGAAATTTTAGGACAACATCGAGCCCGCCAGGCCGTGGCGGTGCATCCTATAGCACTTTCGATTATGAAGAATTCATGCGTAGCCCCCCTTACAACCCGGACAAGGAGATTTCATGTGAAAAAATGTGGGAAAATCTGAAATACTTCCTCGAAAGGGTGATTCCCTGCGCCGAAAAGAATGGAGTTCGAATGGCGCTACACCCGGACGATCCACCGATCCCGGAACCATTGGGAGGTGCGGCAAGGATTGTTTCAACACTCGATCATTACCATAAAATCTTCGACCTCGTACCGAGCCACTGTAATGCAATGCTCTTCTGTCAGGGGTGTGTTAGGGAAATGGGACACCATGTACCTACGGCTATTCGTGATATCGGATCACTCAATAAAATTGCCTACGTCCACTTTCGCAATATCCGCGGCACACCCAAAAAATTTCAAGAGGTCTTTCTTGATGAAGGCGATGTCGATATGTTTGAAGCGATGATGACCTACAAGGAAGTCGGTTTCAAAGGGCCGTTCATGATGGACCACACACCGGAATTTCCGAATC
This sequence comes from Candidatus Moanabacter tarae, assembly GCA_003226295.1. Lineage (NCBI taxonomy): Bacteria > Pseudomonadati > Verrucomicrobiota > Opitutia > Puniceicoccales > Candidatus Moanibacter > Candidatus Moanibacter tarae. The sequence goes on from CP029803.1 coordinate 1,998,056, forward strand.
CGGATTCAACCTTTTGGGGCGGGCGGGCGTTCGCAGTAGGATATATGAGATCCCTGATCCAAGCGGTTTACCGCTAGATTCTCGCAACACTAAAGAGCTTCAAAGCTCTGCCACTAAGACCCACATTGGTTCACTTCCTACCTCGTAGATTTTGATTTCTGACAGCTCACCGGTAACCTGATCAACCCGATAGATCGACATTTTACCACTATCTACACCGGCTGCGAAAATGAATTTACCTTGAGGATCGATGTCAAATCCGCGCACATGTGCCTGCCCTGGAACCCGCCCTATTAGAGAAAGCTCACCCGACGCTTCATCGATGCTGAAACAAGAAATACTATCATGCCCCCGATTCGGCGCATAAAGAAATCTGCCGGATGGGTGAATCCGAAGCTGGGCTGTGGTGTTGTTACTACTGTCATAGCCTTCAGGCAATGTGGAAATCGTTTGAAAAGAAGAAGATAATCTCCCGTCCTTCCTCACTGGATAAGCAGTGATACTGTTTCCCTGTTCATCCGTTGTGTACATCACATCAAGAGTGGGATGAAATCTAATATGGCGGGGACCGAGTCTCTCCTGCGGCACCAGAATGGCCAGCTCCTGAGGCGTCAACTCGCCTGTCTCCGGATCATACTTATACTGAAAAATTGCATTCTGTCTAATACAGTGAGGAACATAGACAAACCGATTAGATGGATGCACCTCAACTGAGTGAGCTCCCTGTAGAGTGTTAACTGTCGATACCGCCGGCGCAACAAGCGCTCCATTTTCTCCCACCCGATAACTACTGGCCCGCGCACCTCCGTTGCTTGAGGTTAAGGCAAATTTACCCGACCTATCAACCGTAACGTAGACCGAATCCGACTCTTCCTCTATCGATCCGAGAAGCGAAATGGAACCATCTACTCGGTCGATCAAAAGGCTGGCAAGCTCACTCCTTTCACGGAGGGCTACATACAAGAACTCACAATTCGGAGCCAATGCTATTCCTGACGGTCCCCCGGCAAGTGCAACTTCATGCTTCAGCTCGAGATAGCCAGCATCGTCCATAGAATAGACATTAATTTTATCCTCACCCTTCACCGAAACATATACAAAACAAGTCATAATTTTTCTAAGATTGGGTATCTCAGCCTCCCTTTAACAAAACCCCAAAACCCCTTTTCTACAGTCCATGTTCTTCAGGATTTTCGAGAAATCTGATACGCAATTGCATAAAATGAGTGGGTTTTGCCACTTCTGTTCGGTTCGCTCCGATGCCAGGTATAATTATTAAAAAACAGGCCATCGCCTGGATTCATTGGGATCAGGCATTCCTTCGAATGGTCAATGTTTTCTAAAAGAATCCGATGTCTCTTGAACGGCTCAAACTGGTCTCGCATATATCCCATTGGTGGATCGTCGTAGTAGGACTCATGCTCAGCAAGGGACCACTCACGATGGCTCCCTGGTATCACTGCCAAAGCAATGCATTCCTTATCCACTCGCGACATGGGGATCCAGCAATTGCAACCCAAACGAGGGTCGATGTGCCAATAGAAAGAGTCCTGGTGAAAGTAGCTTCGCCCACCTTGTTCCTCACGAATCATACCGTGTTTAACTCCGATTTGGTCGGTGAAACGTTCAACCGGTCCTCCCAAGAGCCGGCTCATCGCCGTCTCCAAGTTAGGATGGTCAGCAACCTTTTGGAAAAGCTCTTCTCTCTCGGCTGGCCGCTGGATCCCTCCTGGCAACACCTCGCCTCTCACATTACGATAGGAACTTGGGTCTAGGATCTGAAAATGGTTTTCCGCCCAATTCGGCACTCGATCGATTATTTCGTCCACCAACCTACGCATTGAATCAATCAGTTCAATAGGTATCAAACCTTCGAGAAGACAATATCCTTCATCGCTGTATTGTCTAAGTGCATCTTCACTCACCTCGATTTGGTTGTTACTCATGTAATAAACCTTAAACTAAACATGGGCAAAAGGACGATAGCACTAACTTAAAAACTAAGAGTATTGGGTCAAGCGTTCGCGGGAAATCGAGTGCGAAGAGTAGGCCAGTAAGTGTTTACCCGGCACATCACGATGATAGAGAGTTCCTCTTTAGGAGTGTCAACCAAATCCGTCGAGGATTCTAAAGCCGGATTTGCAACCAGCAACCGAACCCCAAACCTCTGCGTAACTTACAATCCTTTCGAAAGTCCTGACCTCAATCGAAAGAATCCAAGGATAATCACTTCCTTCATTTCCATCTTTTATCGGAAATTTACTTCAAACAGCCTTGGGACTATACTACTACTCCACATTGCATTCCTTTGCGAATATATTGCATCTTCGGTAGCCCAATGACAACGCCTCGCCGTTGACTCCGAATTTCCTGCAAGGTCCGGCCAAAAAGATCTCGGACAATTCCAAGAACGTCGCCCTCCTTAACTTCATCCCAGATCCCGACAATCGGCACCCATAGCCCATTAACCGGAGTCCGGTTGTGCGATGCTAGATTCCCGCTACCATGACCCATTGTCACAATATGCCGCCGGGAAGGAAGAAGATCGTTCTCACCTTCCAACATACCTAGATGCTTCATGATACGGAGCAAGCCATGACGGTACTCATCTTCCCCACCCATCCCCCAAGTCGTCTCCCAGTATATTGCAGGAACACCGGCGAGAAAAGCAGCGTAAAGTGCGGTGCGGCCACTGTCATCAACACCTATTTCCGATTTTGCAGCGTGTGTAGGATCAAATTCATGCCCCCAGATCAACTCAAAGCCGGTCGCAAGGCTCGCTTCGCGCTCTGCATGATTGAGCACTGGGGATTCCCTATAGATGTTGTAGCCACACATAGTTGGTCCAATCATCGTCGGGCCGAATGTGTGCAAGGCGACCATGAGATCAGGCTTGTCCCGACCCCTATGTCCAAGAAAATCGTGTTGCAAAGTCCAAGCAACCCTCTCAGTAAGACAGCCATTGCGCCTCCCCGGGTAACAACGCGCCAGATTTTGCCCATCTTCGTGACCGACTCGTATATTATTTTGGTAGCTGTCGACGGAGCAGCAAGTTATGGCAACTACTCGGCCCTTCATAACTCCTGGTGCGAGATCGATCAGATGGTTTTGTAAGGCCACGATATTCTCGTACTCGTTACCATGCTCACCGGCTAAAAGCAGAAGAAGTGGACCTTCCCTAGCGCCATTAATCACAGTAACGGGAAGGGATCTATCAACGGTCGAAGCGCCATCCTCCACAATAGGATGCAAATATCGCAAGACCTCACCCTCCGGTGTTTCCAGCCAAGAACAGGACTTGGAATCGGGTTTAGGTAGATAATACCACGGATCGAGTTTTCGGACAGATTCGATGGATTGCATGGATGATTGTGGTACCCAGAATTACCTTCGGACAAGACTTTATTCTAGCCAGAAAGGATGAAATGTACACGTATTTTCCGATACTCAGGATTTCGATTGGCATGAGGAAATATGAACATTTCCAAATCGGGAAAGTGAACTAATTTGTCTAGCAAGATTAGAGAAATATCTCGACACATGCCACGATAAAATCTGCTAGATATCCTTCTCGATTTGCCCAGGAGTCAAATGTGACCGCCCCAAGCACTGGAATGGGCTACGGCCAAATAGCATTCATCTTCCAGGCATCGAACGAACATAGAGTCGCACCTCCGCCACGGGAATAGGCCGACACCCCGAGGCTGTCCGATCGATCTGGATAGATTCTCTTGCCAACATAGCATTGACGGTTACCAATGACTTCCACTACGCTGCGATCTAGAAAGATTCGGAGCTCAACCGATTGTCCATACGGTACTTCAAGGACAGCGCGCTGCGACTCTCGGTTGCTTACATCGCTTCTTGTGCTGGACCGGGAGACATCAAGGATAAGTTCCCGAAGTGGGTTAATCTGACCAGGTAAAGCATGCCTTGTCCCGGGATTAGTGTTGAAGCGCACCAGCGTTTCCTCTTCTCCATCTGGGGAACAACGGAGTTTAAGGCCTACTTCCTCGGCATCCTGCCACTCGAATTTCATTCGGATTTCGAGGCTGTCAGCTGATATTCCCAGATCTAAGTCAGTATCAGGACGCAAATGAAGGTCACGAAACGAGGTATGCTCGGCACGCAGGACCTCAAGCTCTGGAATGGGATCGAAGCGTAACTCTTCAGACTCAGATAGTGATAGCACCATCGGAAGTGCACATATCCCTGACCATCCAGCAGCGACTTGTGCGTAACCGAAACGTGCTTCTGAAATACGTCCGAAAAGAATCCGACGGTTGAGGCTATCAAGCAGAGTAAGTCCTTCGCAATAAACTCCGGGCCGAGCTGTCTCCGCAAAAGCGAGCCGCAAATGGCGCTCGGGAGTAAATCGGTGATTACTAGTACTTCCAATGTAAAACTGCGCTCCCCGTGCGTGGCTTGTAAAAGACAGAACTGGCTTTCCGTCGAGCACGAAAAAATCGGGACAGCCACAATCCTCTCCTGGTTCAGTGAACCGCCCGCCAATATAGAAAGGATGTAGATATTCCCAATGCTTCAGATCGGTGGAGCGGAAAAGATAGGCAGCGTCGGGAGAATAGATGCTATTCCCCGTTAAAGCGTAATGCACCCCATCCTCTACCCAGCCACAGGGCGCACCAGTCACATGGTATTCTCCATTGGGACCTAGGTCAGGGATGATGGGGTTGGCGGGGTGCTTATCCCATTCGATGAGCATATCATCGCTGCTGGTGGCGAGACATATGCCGTCGGGCACGCCGTGATAGATATGAGTCGGAATGCCTTCGGCATTGACGAAAGACGCGCCGCTGTAGCACTGCTGGCGATCGGGACCATCAGGTCCAGGCGCCAGGGCAATAGGATGATCTGTCCAGTGAACCAAGTCTTTACTGGAAGCGTGACCCCAATGGATATTCCCATGCCAGGGACCATCGGGATTATGTTGGTAAAAGAGATGGTAACGACCCTTCCAATAGATCGTCCCATTGGGATCGTTCATCCATTTGCACGGTGGTAAATAGTGGTAAGCAGGTCGAAAGCAATCAGAGGAAAGACTAATGCGTTCAGGATGAAAAACGGACATCTTGAGCCTTCTTTCGTCAGGAATCAAACAAGCAGAGCCCAAATAACTTGGGGCCAAAAGGGTAATTGATTTTAAATCTCATCTTAATATTTGTCAATTGATCGTCTGGAAGTCATAAGCATCTAATCTCGTATTCATTTCTTAAGTCTTATCGGGCAACTTATCACCATCTAACACTAAACCCGCAGGCATCCATCCTCCCCTTCCATTTTCTCAATCCTACTACGCCCCCACTCTTCGCATCGTCGAGAAATCCATTGTGCCTCAACACCATGAATTATTTCAATCGGTTGGCAATACTCTCTACACATCCTCCACACGCTGCCATCGCAATACCTCCTTGGAGTGAGGCGACAAGCTCTCCCACAATTCACGCGGAAAGTGCTTCTCAGTATACTCATGTTGCCACTGATTAAACAGCCAAGGGCGACAAAACGCCATACATAGTTCATCTCGAGGATGATCCGACCGGTTGGGAGTACCGCGATGATAGGCACGCCCATCCTGCACCCAAACGGAACCCCTCTTCAGGTTTAGGCGGATCGGATGAAAACCCGAGTGGCATTCGTCACCACCGAGAATAGAATCGAGATCATTTTGAAGGTCCTCATCAGCGACGTATTGGGTGCAAGGAATCACTTCAAAACTTCCGTTCTCCTCGTTCGTGTCAACGAGTGGAAATTTGACCCCAACATCGAATGCGGGAAGCTTGATCCCCGGAAAGAGAAGTTGAGAATCACGATGCCAGCTTTGATAATCAGATCCCGGGAGAGGAATATTTGAGTCAAAATGAGACCAGGCATAATCTTTCCCCAAAACCCTTCCCAAAAATTCTACCAAATCGGGATGTTCAAAGATTTCTTCATCAACAAAAGGGAACAAAAAAGGAACCCGCACGTTGTAACGATGATAACCACGTACTGGATGTTTCCCCTGCCGCTTTACGCCCTCGTCGCGAATGGGTTTCCATGCCTCAAGGATTCGATCAATCTTGTCAATCGGGATGAAGTCTTCGAATACAACGAATCCGTTAATCCTCCACTCCTGCAAAAGTCTGTCGACATTGTAAGATGTAGCCACACCCATACAGACTTTCAACCCGATGTTCCTCTCTACATCAACCAGAATCTTGGAAATCACCCATTCTGAGGCTTCTTGTCCCAGAGGAATCCCCCAGTGGATTTTTAAAACAGAAGACCGGAAACTGTTGAATCCTATTCCCTATCTCACCTCCGACGAAGCCAAATGTACTCGAACCTCCGCTTCGTATTCAGCTTTGGCCTTCTCATCTACTTTGGCCCCGACCGCTTTGATAATTTGGGCATAAGCCCTACGATGCCGAGTGGAAGACTTATTCGGTTCGGCCCGATGAATAAGCTCTGAATGATGCACCACTGCGTCGCCTGCCTGAAGTTCTACACGAATTTCTGCTGCTTCGTCTGCTGGACCCCAATCCGTGACAGTCTGCGAGAAACCAAGGACCTTGGAACGATTGTGAGGCCTAATACCTCGTTTATGCGAACCGGGAACGTAGCGAAGACATCCGTTCTCGCTATCGATCGCCTCCATAGCCACCCAAATAGTAACAACCAATGGAGGGTTGAACTTGAAGTAGTAGTTGTCTTGATGGGGTGGTGTCGGATGTTCCGTATTCGGCGGTTTGTTAAACCATTCGGGACCACCAAGACATTCGTCGCACTTCTCGCCCAATAAAGCCTCGGCCAGCTCATACCACTTGGCCTTTTTACTAATCTTTTCAAAAAACGGATCACGGTCCAACCGTTGGAGTTGCTTAAGTGTCTCCGGTCGATTGGGATCCTGATAGTAGGCCTCGGTTTTTGGCAGACCCGGGACCACTTCAGCTATATAGCGAGCCAGATTACTCTCCAACTCCTGAAACTCGTTACCGGTTATGAACCCTGGCACGACAACAAATCCGTTTCGGTAGAAAAATTCTTTGAACCTATGATAAGACATTGAATTGGGTTAACTACATCTACACAAAAGAACTAAAAATGCAACCTCGACTGGCGTGATCCACGAATCAAAGATTTCTCAGTTTAAATCTCATCGAAGGGATACAATTGCCGACCTAGATTCTTGAACGCCAACTTTCCATCTGCAGGGTTATGGACGCTTGGTTCGGCAACGTTATGTATTGCACCAGACCAGGATTCAAACCCGGCTCGGAAGTGAGCGGCTGACTTCACGCCGATGTATTGCATCTCCTTCGGATCGAGAGCAAGAGTTCGAGAAAAGGCAGTGTCGAACGGTTGCTCACGTGTGTTAACGAGAAGAACATGTATTCCTCCTTGCTGGATGTGCGCGGAAGCTCCCATGTCGCCCTCCAATCCGAAAAACATTGGGCCATCGTAATGGAAACGACCGTCTGAGAGAGCCACAACTTCCGCATGCATCCGAATCGAGGCACCCTGTAGCGGTGTCGATTTTGCGCCCACATCAAGGTCCAGAGTAGCCCCAACACCAACACCGTGACAGGCATCAACAGCTTCGGAATCGACAATGTAAAGCACACACGCATCCTGTAAATCGGCTTCGATGAAAGCACGCAGCATCCCAGTGCTATCGCCCGGCGAACCGCCACCCGTATTGTCCTCTCGATCTGCGAAAATAACTGGGAACTTGCCCTCATCCTGAGCAATTTGAATTGCCTCTATCGTAGTCAATTGTTTCATCTGCCAGATCTCACGGCGCTCGAAGATCCAGTCACCAATCTCGTCAGCACTCGACTGGGCTAGCTCCATATTGTTGTCTGCTACTATATAGACAGACGCTCCCATGTCGGGGACATCGGCAAGGGGGAAACAGGTAGCAATCGAAGCGGAAACGATGCCGGGGCGCGATTCGATTGCATGCAGATACTGTATGAGCTCAAGCATAGGAGAGTGAGCCGTTACCTGGTTTAGGCCCCAGACCAATGGAATCTGATGCAGTGCCATGGTTGGTCTTAGGCCTTCCCTTACAATCCGGACCAGAACATCGGCACATTCTCGACCTCGTTCCGCCATATCCACTTCGGGATATGATTCACGGCCGATCAGTACATCCGCCATATCGATCATCTGGGTAGACACGTTCGAGTGGATATCTAATTGCGCAACGATTGGGACTTTCGCACCCACCAAGTTACGGACAGCAGCTAGAATATAACCCTCTCCATCCAACACTCCCTCAGCTACCATGGCTCCATGTAGCTCGAGGAGCACCCCGTCGATCCTGCCAGATGCTTTGATGCCATTCACCAGATTATCGACTATAGTTTCGAAATCATGACGAGGTAGCGGCCCACTGGGATGGGCATTCCAAAAAGTGGAAGGAATTAAATCAAACCCATGGGCCTCAGCACCTTCGATAAACCCCCCGGTCGGGGTATTCACCCCCCGGAATTTCTCTACTATCTCCGACCCGCGCAAATAACCCCCACGCCCTTCCCCGCTCCTGATTGTTGTCGAAACAGTCGTAAAAGTGCTGGTTTCATGACTGATTCCTCCGATTGAAATTCTCATAAATGTTAACCTTAAGAAACAACAGCCCGATTGACTATCTAAATTACAGATGCAATCGAAAATCGTTATCTGATTGCTCTCAATTTTGAATGTCGGTCAGAGAAAGCTCCCGCCTTTATGGAATTAACTGCACCCCTACCAATATGCCACCGCTTCAGCCACTTCACCCAAGTGATGGCCGTTCCAGTTAACATCAGCCAAAATTGGGAGGGAATGGGTATGGAAAACTTTCGGGAAAACAGCTTCTACAGGCTGCGAAACCTGCTCCCCAGCCAGAATGTCTACCTCGGCGGTGGTTGGATTCAAAATTACTCCATCGACTGACCGAAACTTTATCCGGCTCGTAACATTTCGGTCCTCGTGATTCAATAACCGCAGCTGAAACAAAACCTTTTGCCCAGGCTCAATTCGCAATTTGTATGGGTAGAATTCAATAAACCGCGGATCCATACCCAAATTGGGATGCGGCCTGTCGATGATTTCCGTGAAAAGTTCTGTCCACCGGTTCATCCATTTATCCCAGTGTGCGACTTGATCTCCATCGCATTCTATCGCTCCACCGTGACCGGTCAGAAGAAAGTCAGGCTTGCGCTCCTTGATCTGCTGGACCATATCGCGATAGCTAGAAACAGGAGTACGGTTCTTTGGGATGAAGGAATGAATCCAGTCGCGTTTCTCGGCGAAGCAGAGACCAGATAAATTGTCGCCGATGCTGAGAAACCGAACATCGTCTACACTGAAGGAGATGAGGTGATGATAGAGGGTCTGGCCAGGAAATTGTTCGATACGGAAATCGATACCACGCCAGGTAAAATTTTCACTTCGGGTTATCGTCCGTGTAACCGGAATACCTTCAGGTAACTGGCAGGGCATATCGAAACATTCTGGGTGCTCTAGAATGTCCCGCAATTCTGGGGAAGAAATAACTTGGGTATTGTAACGGTTTCTCAAAGCGGGCAAACCGGCTAGATGATCGTCGTGATAGTGGGAGGGGAAAAACCACTCAACATTAGTAATTCCTAGATTGGGCTCTAGGTAAGCTGTCAGGTTATCGATATACCTGTGCGGGCTCCCAGCAATTGGAAAGTTGGAAACATATCCAGAATCGATAAAAATGGCATTTCCAGCATCATCTTTTATGATGTAAGTCTTTGCACTGGAATTTTCTACTTCGATGCAGTGAGGCGTTACTAGTCGGAACTTTGGTTGGAAGTAGGAATACGGTTTACCGTAGAAAAGCTCGTAAATCTCCTCCAAATGGGACCGGAGAAGACCCTTCATCTCACCGCTAGAAAAAGGGCGCCCGTGTCCCGGCAGGATCAGGTCAACGTCGAGATCCTCTACCATTTTGATACTCTCCATCAGGTGAGCATGTCCCTGAAAATCCATGTAGCGCCACTGGACCCAGAAATAATCTTGGATCTTGCTACTCGTTGAGAGTAAATCTCCACAAGCAAGAACCCGATAGCCATCGATACTAAAGAGATACCCGACAGATCCAAAGGTATGACCAGGAAGCGGTAAGACCTCGATATGGAGATCTAGGTAGTTGAGTGTGTGATAATCCTTAGCATAGGTCGCATGAAGATCCTGCAGAGAACCGGAGCACTGATAAAAAGACTCATAATTGTCCCAGATATCATACGCAGCGCGCTGCAGGTCTGGCTCTTCGAAAAAGCGACGCTCCACGAATGGGATAGAGATTTCGGCATCCGGAAAATTCGCTGAGGCAGCGCACTGATCACGATGGAAATGGGTCAAGAGTATGTTTTTCGCCGCTGGAAACCCCTTCTTTTTAAGGTACTCGGGAGAAATATTTGTGCCACAGTCTATAAGGATAGTGCCGCTTGTCGTTGTCACAGCATAGACGCTACAAGTATCCTCAATACAATAGAGATTCTCACTTAATTTTTCCATCGTACTAGTGTTCTAGCGTGAACAATCGCAGTATAAACCGTTCCTATAATCTAACGAATTTAGATTCGGAACTTTAGCATCCTCCAGGGAAAGCTACAGGAAGGGTGCTACCCCGCGATTGATCACGGCCAAATGGAAACATCAAGCCACTCCAATCTCTAAGGCTTCGACTGCATTCCTCCAGAAGATACCTTCTATATCTTCATTGGAAAAACCGACGATTTCAGCGGCTTGTTTCATAGCCAACATTTGTTCGTAGATGCACAAAATGGGGCGTGCCTCGGTGTGGGCGAAACTCAGGTTCATGTCATCCGTATAAACCTGATACCAGTATCGCCCAAAGTTGACATACTTTCCGTGGAAAAAGGTTGAATCGACTCCATCCGAACCATAGAATATCCGCTTCAAGTTTTCTTTTTGGAAAAGTGTGATAAAGGCGGGCAAGGAAGTCACTGCAGATAAATCGTACCAGATGTTTGGCATATGGCGTAGGCGTTCCACACCGCGAAGGATCGGGTAGTAAGTAAAGCTCCTTGCGCAGTGAGCAAGAATCCACTTAATATTTGGATAACGACGTGTGGTATACTCTTCCAGATCATTGAGGTTGTATTGATCCGCGCTGCCCTGGGAACGAGACAGGTGCATCGTGACCCAAAGTCCAAGATCGTTCGCCAGCTCCATTTGTTCATGAGTTAGGAATTCGTGGATGCGGCAGTTGTCCCTATCCCCAGTCACAGAGAAGACGCGGTAGGGCTTCAGTCCGATAAATCCTTTGTTTTTAACATCGGAGTTAATATCCTCAATTTTGCACTCCGGTGTAACCAACCGATTAGCCCTTGAGCCCGGATCCCGAGAAAGCTGTTCGGCGACCATTGTATTGTGTTTATCGACATCTGTGCCGACCACTGGCATTCCTAGAACAAGATAGTTAACGTGACGACCTGGATACAGTTTTTCGCTCCAAGCCTCAAGGGTCGCGAGGTCAGAGTCATGTCTAAACGGATGCTCCGCGCCAGGCTGCATGCAGTTGCTTTGAAACAAATGACAATGGGCATCGAATACGCGCTGTGGTACAAAGTCCTCAAGCTCCTCCTCCCAGAATCGTTGGTCTTCTTCACGATAATCGATCATATTTCGCGAATTCTAAGAATTTTCTAACTAGTTTAGTAACCCAGAAGATGAAGGCGATGCTAACATTAAATGCGAGTGCAAATTTGTCTCCAGTCAACAAAAAGAGACTGTGGCCCCAAGTGGTAAGTTTCAATCCCTGAGCAGTCCAGCCATTAAACTAATCCCCACAAAACAGATTGGAAATTCCCAGTCCCAAGCCTTTGGATCCTGAGTTTCCCAGTAGTCTAGCGAGTTTAGACAGCCTGATCCTCTAATTCGCAAAGTATTTCGTGAAACAGATTTTAACTCACTCAATACGGGCGATAATTTCGCCAACTCAAATCTACTGTTTTACCCTAACTGTCCTGTTGAAAACAGAGCTCGCTCTTCTACCAGAGACCGGAGGCTAGGATCCTCGCTGTTAAGAAATTCTTCATGCGGCTGAAAGATACCTTCCGTGTATTGCTCAAGTGATTTCAGTTCATCCTCTTCGCGCGGCCGAACTGCAAATTTCAGCGCGATATATCGCCGGCCTTCTCCGCCTCCATAGGCGGCGTGCCAGAGGCAATGATTGAAAAAAATGATGTCCCCAGGATTTGTCTCAAGGGCCACACAAGGAATATCTGCACCGTGAATCCCAAAAGGGCGATTTCCTGGATCGACTTCCAGCTTTTTAAGATTCCTGTGCATTGGCATACGATGTGAGCCCGGAATCACTCGCAAACATCCACTATCCCTTCTCACCTCATCGAGATAAATCATTATCTTTATCTGACCAAAATTGATCCGTTGTTCCTCTCCGTTGCGATAGTATTTCCTGTCCGGATGCCAATTGACTTCCCGACGATTACTGATGTTCCCCTCGGATCCGACCCATATTAAATCTGCCCCTAAGAGAATTTTCACTGATCTGTAGATTCGCTCATCGGAAACCAAACTATGTAGTCCCTTTCGACGCTCAATGAAACCGGGGTGGCGCCTTTCCTCGTTTTTTTCCTGCTCCTCATTCTCGGCCCAGATCTGCTCCGCCAATTGTGTGACCTCATGCATCTCTTGCTGAGAAAGAAGGCCCGGGGTAAGGAGAAAACCAAAAGTGTGGTAGTGAGTTTGTTGTTGTTCTGTAATCACGATAAGTAGCCAACCGAAGGAGACCGTAAAAGTAAAGATCGGTCAGTGTTAACAGAATCTTCATTGAAGACACTTTGTGGCCCTCCACCGCCCCCAAAGAAAATGACAACCTATCAATCTAGCTGACGGATTCTACAAATCGATCCAATTCATCCCTCTGAGGCAGGCCCCCGATCACTCCTAAATGCTGCACTGCAAATGCACCAGCGGCATTCGCCCGTCGAACGGCTTCAGGCAATTTCTCTCCTTCGCCGAGACTCACCGCGAGTGCAGCATTGAAGGCATCGCCCGCACCAGTGACGTCAAGAGAACGAACCCCGGACACTGCCTGTATCTCCTCGGTGCCCTCCGGTGTCACTAGAAGTGAGCCTTTTTCACCCATTGTCACCACAAGTTTCGACACACCTCGATCCAGTAGCTGTCGGGCAAGCTCGGGCGTCGGAGTTGGATCATCTGGAGAGAGGCCGAGGAGTATGCGCACCTCGCTTTCGTTTGGGGTAAGGACATCGACGCCACGAAATACCGACGGATCGACGGGCAGCGCCGGAGCAGGATTCCAAATTGTCTGGATCCCGTGTTTACGACCCAACACCATAGCCCGTTCAACAACCCCGATCGGCACTTCATACTGAGTAAGTATAATATCACTTTGGGCAATCAGATCCTCCACTTCATCAACCTGTTCCGGTCTCATCTTTAAATTCGCACCGAGATGCCCCACAATCCAGTTGTCGCCCGAAGGTATTAGGTGCACAACACCTACCGCTGTATTCTCTCCAGGAATCTGGTGGATGTGATCCAGCAACACACCCTCTTTTTTTAGTGTGTCGAAGGCTATCTGCGCCAGCAGATCCTCTCCAACACAAGCCAAGAGATTTACTTCAGCTCCAAGCCGGACCGCCGCGATCGCCTGGTTAGTTCCCTTACCACCCGGTCCCAGATCGAATTGGTCGCCAATCAGACCCTCACCGAGAACCGGCATACGCGGCACTCGAATTGTGATACCAACTACAAAACTCCCAACAACAAAAATTCTAGGTTTCTTTCGAATTTCCATATTCACCCCACGCATGCGATCCGGACAAAAAGTTTAGAAGGTGAACCTTTGCATATTAGGCAGATCTTTCCGAAGCGGTTGCCGAAATATTGACAAGGGAAAGTAGTCTAAATCCTCTCATCTTAGCCATGCTATCCCACAACTTTGCCGAGAAATATCAGATGCAAAACAACGTCGATATGTTCTCGATTACGACTAACACGACCGGAGGTCATAATCCACGCCCTATTCGGTTAAATAATTCCGTTCGGTATGCAATAGAATCCTCCGAATACTTTCAGCCCAGAGAACTTCGGAGACATGAATATTCCTGGTTAACTCCATCTCTCAAGAGAAAACGAATTAATCGCAACCTTTCGTTGCTGATTGGACCTCATAGAGGAAGCGGCCTTTCTTTCGAAATTCTCCCGGTATTCGGCGCGTTTACGGTTAAAAATCTTTGCATCACTTAATACATCGGAGGGTCGATTCTGGCTGCGAGCAAGGAAATCGGCCGACGGAGGATAGCACGCTGGAGGGACCGACTCACGTCCCGACTCAGCAAACCCTGGTTCCCTGGGACTAAATGCAGCATTATTCGGAAGATTTGCACTCTGATAACGCAAATCCATACTCCAGCGAACTGTGTTGCCCTTGTTCTCAAAACTGGCATGCGGAGTCCGATTTGTCATTAGGAGAACACTCCCCTTTCTCACTGGGACAGCAACGGCCTTATGCTTTCTAGGAAAATCCTTCGTTTTTATCTCCAAATAGGTTCCTTCCTTGTTCGGCCGGTGAGAAAATACTTCGGATTTGTGTAACCGCGGCAATACGTAGAGACATCCATTATCGGCACTCGCATCCACCAAAGGAAGCCAAACCGTCAGTATAAGCCCTTTGTCGCAGGCTGGATCGAAATAGCCAGAATCCTGATGCCATGGCACCTCCCCCCTCGGATCATGGGGTAACTTGGGGCGCAGCCGATAAACGCTGCTCGCGATCAACTCCGGACCGCAAAGCGACTCAGCTATATCGAGAAGCTTAGGATGAATGATAAGCCGGAAAATCTCCGGCCCCGAAAGAGCTCCACTAGAAATCTTTGGCAGCAGCGTATCAGCTTCCTTATCGATCGCAGCCAGTTGGCGTTCGAAACCAAGTTGCTCGTAGGTACTTCTCAGCTTGCCCTCCTCAACCAATCGTCTCGCTCTTACCAATATCTCATCTGAGATCTCATCAATTACTGGGAGGAGGTCTGATTCGGAGAACAGATCCTCTACAACAAGGCAACCCTCCTTATGAAATATCTCGATCTCTTCTCTTGTGAGTCCTCGGGTCATTCTAAGCACCTTTTGCTATCCTAAGGAATTGCACAAAGCACATAGAGCGTCGAGCCCGAATATTCCTTCAACAGGAACCCCTCAAAGGCTACCGTTAAGTCTGATCAACAAAGCGGTGAAACCGTATGTTTATCCCTAAGTATTTCCCGTAACTAAGGTGGCCGGCAAATGGATAACTGAATTATAAAAAGACAACCGCACTCTGCCGTCAATAAATGTCAACCTTGCTACCGCTGTGTTAGCAATATCCCCAAGCCATTCATGACCACTGCCCCCGTGTTTGAGAAAAGCACCAATCAACATCAGCAGAAATGCACCGTGTGAAATATAAGCAATCCTCTCCTTAGAACGGCCAAACCGGTCAATTGTCGTCTTGGCAACTTCATCGGCCCTTTTCTCCATTTGTTCCAAAGTCTCATAAGGTTTGCACTTCCACCACCCTCTTCCATCGATTTCTTCGGGACAGGAATATCCTGCAAACTCGGCTTCAATTTGTATCCGAGTCATTCCGGGCCGACCCTCAAAAATATCCGGGCTTGCCCCAGCCATACAACCCCCGTGCTCGTGAAGAGCGATCCATATATCTGGGGCCAAGCCAGTGAATTGCCGTACCTTTTCCGTAGTCTCCAAAGTGCGTCGGAACGGACTTGTAAACAACCGATCTAGCTGAAGCCCTCGACACCACAGTCCTACACGCCGAGCTTGCTCAAAGCCCATCGCTGTCAGAGGAGGATCGTCCACCCGTTCAGCAGGCTGGGCGTTGTTGGTCGACTGTCCGTGACGTATGAGAAATAGTTCCATCGGGCCTTTAGCTACTCCCTCAAGGTGTACGTCGGCTCAACTCTGTCAATTGCCGATTTGTCTGACCATTGAAAAATGATCGACCCAGTTAGAGGAAAATTTTGAGACTTTTTTTTAGGATTCGTTGATCCACCCAACTCGCCGAATTGGTGATTTGACCTTCGACTGTACATAATAAAACTTTAACGACACACAACCACCGAAAGGAATCAACATGAGCAGCCACGCGCAAACGGAATATCGATACGGAAAACTGACCTGGCCAGAGATTAATGACGCTGTCGATCTTGGCAAGGTCTGCATCGTCCCATGTGGTGCCATCGAACAACATGGGCACCATCTCCCACTTGACGTAGATGTGCTCTGTTCAACCGAGGTCGCATTGGGCGCAGGCCGTACCGCGCCGGATAACACCCTGATTCTACCCTCTGTGAACTACGGTTATACGGGCCATGTGATGGATTTCCCGGGAACCATAAACAACGATTTTGAGCACTTTATGCACCACGTTCTCGACATTACAAAGTCACTGGCCTACCACGGCTTCAAAAAGATCATTCTACTCAACGGCCATGGTTCCAACATGCCAAATCTGGAGCTGGTTGCGCGTCGGACAAATCTTGAAACCGACGCAGAATGTATCCTCACTGCATGGTGGAATCTGTTGACTGTAGATAAGGCATTCATGCCTAGTTGGCGTGAAAGTGAATTCCCAGGAGGATGCGCGCATGCCTGCGAACTTGAGACTTCCGTGTATCTCTATCTCGACAACGATAACGTTCGAAAGGATCTAATTAAGAGTGGCGACAGTTCCTTCAACCTCGAGGACAATCCCTTCAATTACGTGGACCTATTCGGATCGGGTCCAGCAAACATCATTTCATGGACTAGTAGTTATTCCGATACCGGCGTAATAGGTGCAGCAGAACTAGCCACGGCAGAAAAGGGAAAGACGGCCTACGAAGAGGCCGTCAAACAATTGGCGCGATTAGTGGCCTGGTTCAAGGACCGACCGAAGGATCAGCGAAAGGACCGGCATAGAAAGCCACCGAGCATACCCATCTCATGGGGCCAGAGGCCAGTGAAAGATGAAACCCTTTGAGGTTGTACAAGTCGTTCCTATACCTCTCAGATAAGGAATTCAGGTCTACTTTATTATAGGGTTCTTCCTTTAGTTTCCGCACGAGCCCTTTCCTTTTAAATCTTATCATAAATTTCGCCGAACATCACACCCCTATGTAATACGCTTTTCTGTCGGGTTTTGGCGTGATGCCCTCATTGGTCAATCAATCAGATTTCCGATATATTTCACTCCTAAGATCCCCAAGGAAGAAAGAGATCTTTTCCTTCTTTTTTGTAATTTTGATCGTCAGGTCAATTACACATCCTTTGAATATCTTCGAACCTGATTGCTCGATTAGTGATCCGTCCCCGTCTCGGGGAAAGTGTTAAAACTCGCGACAAGTATTACCGGAATACAATCAATATTCTGAATTTCTGTCAGAAATTCACTTAAAGAACCAGAAGGATTATCGGCAGTCTCAGCACTCAAGGATAGAATTATGAAAGATACAGCGACTCAAGACCTCACGGCTTCAATCGAGGACAGCTACCGAACACAAAACCCACGATCGGAGGAACTTTTTGAGCGTGCATGCAAATCGATGCCGGGAGGGGCCAAGGGTGCCTACTACCACGCGCCCTTTCCTCTGACCATGGACCGAGGTGAAGGATGCTATCTATGGGATGTTGACGGACACAAGTACCTAGACTTTGCAACTCATCACACTACTCAAGTTCTCGGACACAAGCATCCCGCGGTGATGAAAGCCGTTCAAGACCAGTTGGACAAGGGCAGCGCTCTTGGTGCAGCGGTTGGAATTGAGGCAGATATGTGCGAGGAACTATGTCGCAGGGTTCCTTCGTTGGACAAGGTTCGATTTTGTAATTCGGGTACTGAAGCCACTCTACACCTTATCCGTCTTGCTCGTGGGTTCAGTAGGCGTTCCAAGATCGCAAAGTTCGAAGGTGGATATCACGGAAGCCACGACGTAGTGGAGGTAAGCTCTGCTTCGCCTTTAGACAAAGCGGGATCGGAAACTGCTCCCAACTCTGTCCCATCGACCGGAGGGATGTCACCTAACGTAGCTAGTGAAGTTCTGACTCTTCCCTACAACGATGAAGCATCCGTGGAGCATCTCATCGCCCAGCATCATGGAGAGTTAGCATGTGTAATCTTCGACCCTAAGGCAGGAATAGTGCCCCAAAGAAAAGAATTCGCCAAGTTTCTCCGAGAGATTACTAGGAAGTACGATCTCCTACTCATACTCGATGAAATCGTAGGTTTCCGGATGGGTTTCGGTGGATTACAAGAGCACTATGATATTGAGCCCGATTTAACGTCATATGGCAAGGTTGTTGGCGGGGGATTTCCAGTTGGAGCCTTTGGGGGAAGGGCAGACATCATGGATCTACTTGATAGCAGAAAAGGCGGCACGGGCATGTTTCAAAGCGGTTCATTCAGCGCTAATCCAATCACCATGGCCGCCGGATATGCTACCCTCAAAGAGCTAACTCCTGAAGCCTTTGAACACCTTAACCGCTTAGGCAAACAAGTAGTTGAGGGACTAAACCGCCTTTTCGAACGTAGGGGCGTAGCTGCCCAAGCGGTAAATACGGGCTCGGTCTTTAGCATCCATTTCAGCAAAGAGAAAGTCGTTAACTATCGAACCATGGCTCGTTCAGACAAAGCAATGGCCCATCGGGTCTACCTCGCTCTTCTTGCGGAAGGGTATTTCCTTACTGATGGATTAATCATGAATGCCTTCTCTCTCCCCACCCAAGAGAGCCATATCAATGGTTTGATTGAGGCTGTGGGACGCTCCGTTAAACGGGCAAGTTAATCATGAATCCGGAGGCGACAGAAAAATTTTCCTCTGCGCTTCACACCCATCCTAATAATGCCTTCCCTCTACATCATCCTCGGAGCTGCCGGATCCGGCCGACGTGAAATCCTGCTCAATCTCGTCGAGACAATCAATCAAGACGAACCGTCAACCGTAGCCCTTTTTATCAATCGCAATGAACCTTCTTCACCGCTAGACAAAAGACTTCATCTACCTCCAAAACACCATTGTCTCGACTGGGAGTTTCAGGACAATTCAAAGATTGTCTCGGACTCGATTCCTTCCTCTACATCTGCAGTTTTTTTCCTCACAGAGGGGCAAACCAATCCCGTCGATCAGATCGAAGACCTAAAATCTTGGATCATGCAAAACAACCTGGACCTAGCTCGGATCATCGCAGTGGTCAACTGTCAGCTCTGCTACCATCAACCGGCTGCGAGGGCCTGGTTTCAATGCTGCATACACTTCGCCGATATTGTCCTCCTAAACAAACGCTCCGATGTACCTAACCAATGGGTCAAAGCATTTCTGGATTCCTACGAAAAAGACCGCTATCCCTGCCTGTTTCATTACGTGAAGAAAGGAAAAGTTAACCTGCCAGAAATAGTCCTATTTCCCGAGGCCCGACGTCTCTCTCTCATCTTCGACGACCTCGAAGCACCCTTCCCATCGGATATTGAAATCGAAGGCAATCTCCACCCCGACAAAGAAAACAATGAATTAAATCTGGACTCTGATCTTTATCTTGCTCGGTATCCTAACGGCCGAAGAGTGAAGAGGATTCCAGACATTAAAAGTTTGCTTCAGCCCAAATCCTGAATGGGTTGCCAACGCTATTACCAGTTTTCTCCTCAAGTCTATTATCGCAATCAAGCCACTCCATCAACAATCGGCAGTTTGGAAACTTGGAATACCCAAGGTGACGATGAAGGTCCGACCCAGACAACCAACTGATCGGCACCAAAATTGTTGATGAACTTCACGACAGAAGTGCCTAGAATTCCCAGAAGAAAATATGAGAACTAAGTGTGACTCACATCAAAGGAATTGATGAAAGCCCAGATGTTCTACCGGTCTCCAAGTTTCATTTGCTTTTCCTGTTGTCACTCATTTATATTTCCAGCATAATTCGGGCCTTGCGCCATTTTTTCTCTGACTTAGTCTTCCCTTTCTCTTCCTTCACTGCCCAGGTGGTGGAATTGGTAGACACGCATGATTCAGGTTCATGTGCCGCGAGGTGTGGGGGTTCGAGTCCCCCCCTGGGCACCAAAAGATATTATTTGGATAAGAGAATGAAAGATTGCTTTAATCTGGCTCGGATCAACTAGTTCCTTAGTGTCCTCCTGGCACCCTCCCTCGTGGCTACTGCTGTGCTAGATGTTCGATTATTTAAATTCTATTTTAGAAGAGATTAACCATGACACAAAAAGATGTCGCGTTAAAACGCCATCCTCTGAATCGACCTCCCATCGAAGGCGTCATCGCTCTTCTCTTCACCCCTTTTAGCAAAGAAACCAAAAGAATTGATTTGAAGAGCCTAAGGCGGGAGGTGGATTTTGTCTTAGATGCTGGAGTCTCGGCCGTTGTGGCTTGCGGTAAGGCTGGCGAGTTCGAGAGCATGACTCCGGGTGAAAGCGAACAAGTACTGGACTGTGTTCTGAAACATGTGGGCGGACGGGTCCCAGTTGGTATGGGGATTATCAGTGTCGACCTGGATCGTGGGAAAGAAACAGCTGAGACTGCAGCTCAAACCGGAGCTGACTTCGCGATGGTGAAAAAATTCTCTAAGAAAAATCTTCCAGAATTTTTTGGAGAAATTACAGAACGCATTCCGGTGATGTTATACGATCAAACGAACGAGGGAAACCTCGATGTCGAAACCGAATTTCTACCCCTAGTCAGGGAGTTCAATCAAATCATAGCCGCTAAGATCAGTGGAAACGTCTATTCTTTTGGGCACATCAAGGAAGAGGTTCCAGACATCCCGTTGATTTGCGGCTGGGACGTATTTTCACTGATGGCGTACCTCTCTGGCTCAGACGGTGTGGTTGCAGGGAGCGCGTCCTTCATGCCCGATCGGGAAGTGGAACTACATCGCTTAGCGCAGGCTAAACTCTGGGACGAAGCTCGCAAACTCTTTTACGATGAGATGCTGCCTTTTATCTCATTCGCAACTCCTGACCCCTATGCATTTTCAGTCAGCAAGTTGGTTCTTCACTGGCTGGGAATCTTCGATTCCCCACTCACCCGTCCCCCTTATGCTAACGCCCCGGACTGGATGCAAGAGGAGCTGCGGATCCTGGCTCTTCGGATGGGACTAACGAATTAGAAAGAGAGATACTGATCCACAAAAAAGAACAATTATATCATATCTATGGAAGGTCTAGAATAGACCTTGTGTAAGAACCAAATTAACCACTAATTATTTCTGAACTTAGTGACCTGTTTGTATTACTCCTATTTAGATTATGCGCAATCTGTGGGACGTATTGTCTAAAAACATATTCGAAATGCCCACTCCGGGTAGATCTTGTTAGATTGTATGTTGGACTCGAACAATACTTCAGCTGAAATCGAAGCATCTTCAGTTGATACCGCTGTCCTACCAGTGGGTGCTATCGAACAACATGGACCTCACCTTCCAATTTCGGCAGACTGGAGGCAAGCCGAAGCCATAGGCTATGGCGTTGCGGAACGGCTCGATGCGTTTCTCCTGCCCGCACTCCCATTTGGAAACTCGGAGTCGCATTCTGGTTTCCGTGGTTCTATTACGATCCGACCAAAAACGCTGCAAGCTTTGGTTACCGATACTTTACTATCACTTTTTGACCAGGAATTCCGGAATGTCGTGGTCATCAATACCCACGGCGGCAATCTTGTACTAAAACTCGCAGTCCGAGCCGTGAATATGAACCGATCTTCCAGCCGCGCCTTGCTCGTTTTTCCTCCCCTGCTGGCGGCTCAGCGGTTATCCAATATTTTCCCACGGTTCGGTGATGAAATGCATGCGGGAGATCTGGAAACATCACTGATGCTGCATCTAACTCCCGATGAAGTGCGGGCAGGCGCAATCAACCACGTACCTGATGTGTCACCAGAATTCTTCGACTACGCCCCAATGAAAAAATACTGTCCTGACGGTGTATGGGGTCGAGCGGCACAGGCGACCGCGGAGAAAGGCCGGCAGGCTCTACAAATCATGATCGATGAGACGGTCAGCCATATTGAAGCCACCTGTAAGAGACTAGAAGACTTGAATAAAGAGAATCAAACCGCAGATTCCCCAAATGCAGAATCTCATTAATCTACGTTTTTCCGCGATTAATTGAGAGACTATTATGGATTTTACTTTTGACAGTATCAAGGATCACTTCGGTCAGCCAGTTTCGTTCTATTAAAATGGCAAACCTACCTCTTACTATTCTCGATCGGTTCGTCATCGCAGCCGGTCCTGATTCCCGATCTCGAGTATTTGCTGGAGTCCATCTCTTGCCTAATGGAGAGCTTATCGTTGGCTACAGGGATGGGACAGATCATCTTAAAACCGATGATGGAGCAATTATGATAAAGCGCTCGCCCGACAGTGGTCGGACTTGGAGCAACCAAGTCGCAGTTTGTGCGATTCCCGGTTGGGATTGCTCTGGCGCCAACCGGATTTTGCAGCTAGAAAATGGCCAGTTGTTAATGTTTGTCTTTCAAGCTAAATGGCAAACAACGAACAGCGGCCCTCCCCTTCGCGAATCCCACGTTTATACCTCTCGCTCGTCAGATGGAGGGCGAACCTGGTCCGAGTTTGGAACGGAAGTAAAGCTTTTTGATGGCTGGACCGAACCATACGCCCATGGTGACCTGCTCCTTGCAGATGATGGAAACTGGTTACTGCCGGCGCACGGTTCTGACAGTATAGGTGGTAGGACTTATTCAACGTTAGCCATATCTGCAGATAGAGGCCAGACATGGGTTCGCCGTGGAATTATCGCCTCAGCGGAAGGTGTCAACTTTTATGAAACGGATTTGATCAGATTGGAAAATGGTCGACTCTTAGGAGTTATCCGGACGGACGATCCACCCTTCAACACCTACCAAGCCTATTCCAACGACGACGGCCACAGTTGGAGTGACCCAACCCCGACAGGCTTCCGTGGTCCCACACCAAGGCTTTTTCAACTGAACAACGGTGCCCTAATATGCGCATACCGTGATCGGGATCCAGAACGTCCGGGCGTTAGCTACAGCATAAGCGTAGACGTTGGCCAAGAATGGCGATTTATTGGGCAGCTTTACGAGTCGATCGACTGGAATTGCGGCTACCCAGACATGGTTCGACTGCCGAACAACGAAATCTTCTGTGTGTTCTATACGGCTTATTGCAATGGAAATTCAGAAATCCACGGCTTACTTTTGCGAGATAATACATGACCCCTACCCTTCCTCCAAATACCCTATCTAACGATTCGATTGCGGTCTCTCTGACTCAAGAGATGGTTCGGACATCAACCGTCAATCCCCCGGGGAATGAGCGTCCTCTGGCTGAGCGTCTACAACAGGTGATGCACAGGTCGGGACTAACCACAAAACTGTATCCTCTCTCACCGGAAAGGGCCAGCGTGGTAGGGAAACTGTCGGGCAACGGAAGTCGGCCAGCATTTGCCATGGTCGGTCATATTGATACCGTCCCAACCGGTAATCTTTCCTGGAGTTTTGACCCCTTTTCTGGTGATATCTCTAATGGGGAGGTGCGAGGCCGCGGTGCATCTGATATGAAAGGTGGGACGGCTGCGATGATAGGGGCGGCCATCGCAGTAGCCCGTTCCAAAGTGGAGTTACAGGGCGACCTTATCGTCGCATGTACAGCCGGAGAGGAGGTTGACTGTGTTGGAGCCATTGATCTGCTAAGCCAGGAAGTCTTTCAGGATGTGTCTGCCATGCTATTGCCGGAACCGACCAAGATGGCGGTGTGGCATGCCGAGAAAGGATCACTCTGGCTTAATATTGTTACCTACGGCAAAACTGCTCATGGTTCGATGCCTCATAAAGGTCACAATGCTATCGATCAAATGATGATGATTCTCCCGAAGATTCAAAAATTCCCTTTCAAGAAATCTATCCACCCCTTACTCGGATCGCCAACAGTAAATATCGGAACCATCGCCGGGGGCACGAAAGTCAATGTTGTTCCTGATCGTTGCGAAGCAGTAGTTGACCTACGAACACTACCCGGAGAAGACCATAACGAAATAGTCCACCAATTACAGCACCTCGCTAATTACAATGGTCCATCAAATGTACCGTCACTAGAGTTCACGGTATTAGCGGATCGGCCGGCGGTAGAAACCGACCCGGATGATCCTTTTATCGGCTCCGTCATTGAAGCTGTCAGCTCAGTTACGGAACAAGAGGTAGAAGTCGGGACTGCACCCTATTTTTCCGACGCAGCCGTGCTAATACCGAAGCTTAATATTCCAATGGTACTATGTGGACCCGGGCGCCCGGAACTCGCACACCAACCCGAGGAATACGTAGAAGTGAAACGGGTCATTCAGGCAGAAAAAGCATATGAGATCCTGATTAGAAACTTATTGGGATGAGTTCCGTTAGGGAAATCGGTTCCCTGAGTACTCCACAGGTGAAACTTTATTCATAAAGGGGATTTTTAGTCCCGTTAATAGACACCCTAATTTTACAGAAATACCTTTCGATAAATCGATGTAGTATATCATGCTTGACTTTAGGCGATCCAATTCCTCAGAAAGCAGTTGGCCTTCCTTGGGCACCATCTACCGGGATTGATGCTCCGTTGATCCAATTCGCCCGTTCGGAGGAGAGAAAAACAATCACATCCGCCACCTCGAAGTCCGTACCGAGTCGACAACTTGGGAATTCCCGACTTGTGAAAGCAGCATAGGCTTCCGGATTCTCATTCCTAAATCGCTCCCATCCACCTCCCGGGAAAAGTAACGATCCTGGACAGACCGTGTTGACACGAATGTTGTGAGGAGCCAATTCGAGAGCTAGTCCTCCAGCAAGATACATTTCGGCGGCTTTGCTGGAACCATATTGAGCACCTTCGGGAGCCGGCTTCCAGCCAGATATAGAGGCAATAGTGATAACGGAGCCTCCTCCCCGATCCTGCATGTAAGGGAAAACAGCCCGAACCGCTCGAACGGCATGAAAAAGGTTAAGGTCAAATGTGCGCCGCCAATCTTCGTCGGTGGAATCAATGAGATGCCTGGAACCGGTGCTACCACCAACGTTGTTGATCAAGATATCGACCCCTCCAAGAGCTCTCGCTGCATTCTCAATAAAGCATTCAGTCTCTCCCTCTCGAGATACATCTGCGGTCATGCCGTAGACCTCCCCTCCATGAACACGCAGCTCTACGACAGTTCGGTCGACCCCATCCTGTCCCCGGGCGCAGAAACCAACCTTACAACCCTCTTCGGCTAAACGAAGAGCTGTCGCCCTACCTATGCCACGACTCCCTCCTGTTACCAGCGCAACCTTGTCTCTAATCTTAAGGTCCATCGATTTATCCACCCTCCGAATCTAATCTTGAAGGTAATCTGATTCTACGGCCAGAGCTGTATGCCCAAGCGTGACAAGGAAATCGCGCTCGAACACACTCTCCTACAGTTAGATTTCTATCGTCAACAGTGAATATAGCTAATCTAACCTCTACTGACCACTCGCGACAAAATACATCTGATTTTGTACAGATGCAGAAATGTCGGATCTTTTCACATCACAGACTGCCAGACTTGTAGAAGAAGATAGGTTGCCCAGGCCAAGTCTCAATGACCCCCTTAGGAAGCATAAGCGCTCCTAAGGGGGGACACGGAGGAAAGTATTTCTCGTCCTGCAACTAGAACTTGTACTGTACCCCAACGCTGGCTAGCCTCGGTGCGCCTGGCCGGGGACCTTTGGGATGTCGGGAGGAAATATATTCTCGATCGAATAGATTAGTGATGGTCCCAAAAATCTCAAAATCATCTTCTTTGCCAATCCTGTAATATGCACTCACATCTACCATGAAACGGCTATCAGTCTTCCCAAACCGTGCGTCCCCATTGCCGGTATTCGGATTAATTTCAACGTCAGTGTTGGTTGCCGAAGTAAAGGTGGAAGAAGTGAAATAGGCATTCACGTAGGTACGCCATTTTGCTGTTTCGATACCAGCAGAGAGGTTCAGCTGCCATTTAGGGATATATGGAACATAACTGCCATCTGTCCCTCCCGCGAAGATAGATTCCTCGTCTTCCGAATTAGCATCTCCCTCCAGGGTTGCATTGGTGTAGGTCAATGAGATCGAATAAGGATTCTTAAAGTTCCATTCGTTCACGACACCCTGATCATAGACGAAAGCCACTTCGAGGCCGGTTGAGTCAACCGTTCCAACATTTTCAGAACTACCGGTCCCTGCCCCTCCGATATTATCGACTACAATAAGATCGTTAAAAACTGTATGGAAAAAAACCACTTCTCCATAAAACCCTTTCTGGTCATTGAAACGGGTACCTAATTCAAAGGCATTACTGGTTTCTTCTTTGATTCCACTTTTGGTGTGATTGCGGGGAGAAGGAGTTGAAATCCCTCTGTGGTATCCACCAAACACCATCAATCCATCCTTCGGTTGAAATGTGCCACCAAAACCCGGCGCTATGACGGTGAGGTCACTACTGCCACTACGAAATGGGACATTAGTACCATCGGTAGTGAAATCATCATACTCGAAGGAAAGATTCTCAAGGCGAATTCCGGGTTTAACTGACCAAGAATTACCTCGGATCTCATCACTGAAATAGGCTGAAAAGGCTTCGGTCAATTGCCGGCGATTTCCGTCTGAGCCGTTCACACTCCGAATCCCTTTTTCCCAACTCCCACTACTGTCCTGGACGAAAAGATTGTGCCACTGAAACCGACGGATTCGGTCTCTATGAAATCGTAGCCCAGCATCGATATTATGAGTAGTATCTCCTGAGATTAGCGTGTAGTCGAAATTAGTTTGCACCCCAGCCATGTAATAGCGGCGATTGTTGGCGCGCACTCTGAGTTTCCCAGCCCGGCTGCCCCGGAGTACTTCAAGGGCCATTCCACTTTTGCCTCCAGCAAGAGCTCTAGACATTTTCTCACCAACCCGGCTTCCATCCGGTTCATCTCCTTCTGGTGTGCCGTTTCCATCCGTATCAATATCCCGAATATCATGGAGTTTGTTCCAATTTCTATGAAAATTCTGATAATAAGCAGTTGTTATTAATTTGCCCCGCTCCCCGAGGTGGAGGAGATGGCGAAGATGCAATCGGGTGTGGTGGGTGTCAATGCGATCATTCCGAGTAGCAGCGTAACGTCTGAAGGGATTGTCTTTGAAATCCTTGGATGCTAGTCCAAGGTAGGTTTCGTCAGAATGAAGCTCTGAGTACCCAATTTTGAATTCAATATACTGGTGGTCTTGCGAGTTCGGATTCCAATTTGCTTTGAACATGTAATCCGTGCGCTCGAAACCGGTTTCACTGGAGCCGGGGAAATTACCGGCCCCATCGATTGTTTTGAAGCCGTCGTTCTGCCGGTGAAATACCTCCACCAGATACCCGAAGTTTCCTGAATTCCCCTCGAGGACTTCACCGAATTGTGCTTCGGCCCGAATTTCATTATTGCTACCGTAGGACTGACGAAGCAGTCCTCTACGTCCTTCGACAGGTATTGGCGTTGAGAGATAGTTGATTACACCTCCTGTAGTATGCGGTCCCCAATTAATTTGGCTCGATCCCTTCAGGACTTCAATTCCCGACATTCTCCCTGCTGTTGGTGAGTAATAGGCAGACGGAGCCGAGTAGGTGGCAGGGGCAGTAGGAACACCATCTTCCATAACAGTGATTTTGGCATTTCGAGTTGTGTCAACGCCTCTCAAGCTGATATTGGGGAAAAGCCCGTAACCATCCTCTTCTCGAAGGTAGACCCCTGGAACGGTTCGCAGAATGAGATTGATGTCGTCAAGTTGGAGAGCTTCAATTTTTTCAAGCCTAAGATAGGTTCCCGACCCGGGTAATTGATATGCGGACTCCGCTGAACCGATAACATCGAATTCTTTCAAGATCCCGATGGAACTTTCCTTTCCCTCTTCTCCCAAAGCGGTTAGTTGAAGGATTGCTATAGCTGCTATTAGGAAACTGCGTTTTAATTCTGAAAGAAAGCTATACATTTTGGATATTTTATTGAGTTTGTTGCAATTGAAACTCAGTCTCAATAAGGAATTCTATTCCAAGTCAATAATAAATAATAAATATTAAATTTTTCGACGCTAACCCGGAAAAAGGCGGTCGTAATTGCGACCATTCGGTAGAGTGCGACAAAGTCCTTCGATTTAGCGGAGCCAATTGACAGACTTTTAAAGGTGAAATTTCCTTCTTAACAGATGACCGTAAATCAAACTCGGCTGTTCTTCTCAACGCTAAGAAAATATTTGTCAGGCCCTGTTCTTAACGAAAAATACGGAATATCGCCCTAAATACGAGTGGCCTCCTTAGTCTTGCTTCCACTGTGAATATCAATTCCACTTTCCATCCTCTAGGAAATTAGATACGGAACACGCGCAAATGCCCATTAACTTCGCGGTAATACCGGTGGCTGGCCAGGGAACTCGATTGCTCCCTCTTACAAAGAGCCAACCTAAAGAAATGCTGCCGGTCGGTCGAAAACCGATCGTGCAGCACGTGGTTGAAGAATTAACCTACTCGGGGATTAGCAAGATATGCCTGGTGACCGGTCCTGGTAAACAATCGATTGAAAATCACTTTGATATCGATGAGGAATTAATTCAGATGCTGCGTAAGAAAGGCCGAGAAGAACTGCTCGGGACGCTGGATTTTGAAAGGAAGGCAATCGAGTATTTCTACACTCGGCAACGGCTGCAGTTGGGTTTGGGACACGCAATTCTAAGTGCACGCTCCTTGGTTAATGATCAATCTTTTGTCGTTGCTTTGGGGGATTCAATTATAGGGCTGCACGCGAAATCACGAATCGTCTCACAACTTATGGAGCAATTTGAGAAAAAGGAGGCCGATGCCGCAATCGCATTCGAGGAGGTCTCCCCACAAGATGTGGTTAAATACGGTATCGCCGAGCCAAGGGATGACAAAATGGCCGTTTTCGAGCTTGAGGGAATTGTCGAAAAACCCTCCAAGGAGGAAGCGACAAGCAATCTCGCAATCGCTGCCCGCTATGTATTCAGCCCTAAAATTTTTGATTTTCTAGTCGAAACAAAGCCTGGGATAAACGGAGAAATTCAGCTCACCGATGCGATTCAGGCGCTGATTCAAAATGGAGGAAAAGTTATCGGCCTCAAGTTGGATGAAGGTGAAGAACGCTTCGACATTGGGAATCCCCTCAGCTACTTCCGCGCCTTTATTGACTTTGCACTGGCCGATCCCGAGTATGGCGAGGCTCTATCTAAATGGACCAAAAGCCGATTTAATAATGCGTGAAAATTACTAGCTAGTTGGGCAGTTGGTTTCGTCGTTGCTTTAATATTGTAAGAGATCTTCTGCAAATACAGACGAGCCTCTCATCAACCTTGTCTCCAATAGATTCATACTCGTGGATATCATCCGAAAGAAAGCATATGCCAGGGCTGGACTCGTAGGAAATCCCTCAGACAACTTCAACGGAAAGACAATTTCTCTTATCGTTCGCAACTTCAGCGCAACTGTTCTACTTTATGAGTGGGAGGATCTTGAAATCGTCCCGAACGCAGAAGATCAATGTCGCTTTGGGTCGATTGCGGAACTTGCACATGATGTTGACCGGCACGGATATCACGGTGGAATTAGATTGGTTAAAGCAACTATCAAACGATTCTTTGAATACTGTCAGGGAAAGGAAATCATTCTCCACGAGAGGAATTTTTCAATACGATATGAAACCGACATTCCACGACAGGTCGGACTAGCTGGCTCGAGCGCCATCATAGTTGGCGCCCTCCGTTGTTTGATGGAGTTTTATGAGGTCGCCATACCCCTCCATCTTCAGCCCTCTCTCGTACTAGCCATCGAAAGGGAAGAACTGAAAATTGCCGGCGGATTACAGGATCGAGTAATTCAGATCTATGAGGGCGTGATGTACATGGATTTCTCGAAAGAGAAAATGAGGATAGAGGATGGACTTGAGTTTGGCCAATATAGCCGGATCAAAGAGGAGCTGCCACCTCTTTACATTGCCTACAACACGGATCTAAGCGAGCCTACTGAGATAATTCACAGTAATCTTCTTGATCGTTATAATCAGCAAGAACCGGAAGTGGTTGAGGCTATGGGAAAATTCGCCACCCTAGCTTTTAATTTTCACCAGGCACTTATGGTCGGAGAAACCGCAACACTTGCCCCGATTCTAGATAAGAACTTCGACCTTCGACGCTCTATTAAGGAATTGCCAAGCAATCAAATCAAAATGGTGGAGACCGCACGACAAACCGGAGCTAGCGCAAAATTTGCAGGATCCGGTGGA
Source organism: Candidatus Moanabacter tarae (assembly GCA_003226295.1). NCBI lineage: Bacteria > Pseudomonadati > Verrucomicrobiota > Opitutia > Puniceicoccales > Candidatus Moanibacter > Candidatus Moanibacter tarae. The sequence continues at coordinate 2,028,403 of CP029803.1, forward strand.
GCAATCATTGGAACATACGAGAACGATGAGATGCTTGAGCAACTCTCCACCTTAATGGCGGACATTGACTGCCAACTGATCATACCGAAAATCCATTCGGAATCCTGACACAGGTTGCTTGAACAGCCGGGAGATTGCACTCCCAGGAACCCATGATCCATATTGCTTGTTCCAATTTGCAATATGGTAAGTTGTGAAGCACATCCATAAAGAAATGGGCTAAATTGTAACCGCCATTCCCTTTCTCGCCGACTCGTAAATCTTCTCAAGCAGTGCTACGGTCCGTCTCCCCTCGTGCCCGTCAACCCGCAGCTTTGTCCCCTTTTCAATTGCAGAAACTACATCCTCCACCACATTTTGAATAGGATTCTCAATCGCTTGGAGCCTTTCTTTCAATCCTTCGCCGAAAACACGTATGCTTCCTTTATCAGCCTCATCAACCAAAACGCCCCCCTCGGAACCATGTACCTCGGCGCTGAAATAGACACTCTCTGGAAAGGTCGTCGTGCCAAGTATGGTCCCCTTGGCCCCACTCTCAAAATTGAGGATAGCAAGCCCGATATCTTCCGTCTCGATTTCGTGATTCATGATTGCCGTCTCACCGTATACTCGAACTGGATCTCCCATAAACCAGGACAGGAGATCAATCAGATGGGCCCCTTGATTAGCTAGAGACCCACCGCCATCCATCTCCCAGGTTCCACGCCAGCCGTTCCCGTGTTCGAAATATTCTTGGGAGCGAAACCACTTGAAACGAACTTCGCCTAGAATTGGTCTGCCGAGCCAGCCTTTTCTGAGAGCCGTTGCCACACGGACATTGTTGTCTACATAGCGGCTCTGGTAATCAACTCCAAGCAAAACCCCGGCTTCTTCGGCGGCCCTGATCAACTCATCGCAAGCCACGGTTGAGACATCCATTGGTTTTGTTGTAATCACATGTTTACCAGCTTGGACTGCCTCAATACCGACCTTCGCGTGAAGACCGCTGGGCGTCATTACCAAAACAACATCAACATCCTCCCTCCTCAATATTTCGGTTAGATCTACACTCCAGTCACACCCCATTTCAGCGGCAACCTCCTTGGCCAACCTAGAATTTAAATCCACCACAACCACAAGCTGTGCACCCTCGGTTTCGATCACTTGGCGCGCCCGGTGCTTTCCCATCCCTAAACCAACTATCGCAAATCCTACCATTCCGATTCCCTCATTACTCTCTGATACAGTTTTTTAAACTTTGATCAAATTCCATCACGAACCCTTTTAACCTATAGTCACCTTAGAGTTCTGAGGAATAAACCTCGTCTCAATCTCTATTATTTTTTGGATCCTCCAAATGCTTGCCCCTCCTACAACTAGTGATCTGGGCCTGCTCAACGAGCTACTTCCCCAATCTGCTCCCAAGTCTTTGTTTCAATTGTCCCTCTCTATATCCACCGAGTAAGATCCACTCGGGTTCCCTGCTCAGCCGCCAGGTAGGCTCCATAGCAGACTACAAGTACATCTCGGGCCAACTCCATCGTACTTTTCGGTTCCCGATCATAGGCAATTGCCTCGCAGAAATCCTGAAGTTCGTGGGGGAACCCGTTCATCCAATCCTCATCTGGATTTGTTAGCTGCCATCCAGCCCGGGTTTCTAATTTCTCTCGGATATACTCGTCCCCCAGAAATTTGTCGCGTGGGGCGTATGTCAACATACTAGAGTTGGGATTCATGTTGCACTGAACAACCGCTTTACTCGAGTAAACCGTAAGGACATTATGAATACCTCCCAGTACCATATCCGATGCCGTTATCTGAGCAACAGTGTCATCTTCGAATGTAATCATCATCGAGGCCCAATCTTCACAATCCTGCCAACCTGTTTTGATGTATTTTTCTTCTTCTTTTACAAAGCTCTTTACTTCAGTGAGATGAGCGACCTCTGCAGTAACACTTTTCGGCCTGATCGGTTTACCAATTTTCCGTCTCCCTTCGTTGTACTTGAGGTAAAGAACTGCTCCAAGCGGATGACAACCTTTATTGATAAGACTGCCACCACCACTGGTACGCCATAATTTAGCATATTCTGAATGCGTCCCGCTGTGAGATTCCTCTCCGACAAATCGCAGGATCGTATTATCACTTTGGGAAAGAATATGATTCGCCTTCTGTACGCTAGGCGCGTAAACCCAATTCTCCGCGTAGCAGAAACGAATGCCGCTTTCCCTTACCGCTTCACCCATTTCGTCAGCTGAAGCTATGGCTCCTTCGAGCATCTTTTTTCGCGACGTTTCTTTTCCTATCAATTCTTTTTCTCCTTCTCCAAAATATCCTGAGAGTGGCTTTTCCAGTATTATATTCTTCCCCGCCTCAGCAACTTGAATGGTCAGAGGATGATGAAGGTAATTCGGGACACAAAGATCGACAAGGTTGATCTCCGGATCGCCAAGCATCTCCTCTACCGAATCATAGACTTTTTCCAGGCCGTGCATTTTGGCGAAAGTCGTTGCGCTTTCTCCACTCTTCGATGTAACGCCTTTGACCCGGACATCCAATCCGTGAACCAGACGGTAGTTCTCTAAATGAAAAGAAGCCGCGAAGCGACACCCCACCATACCTATTACAATTGGCTTTGAACTCATTTATTATAGGCTCGCCTCGTAAAAATGCAGTATTCTCTTAGCAACACAGAGTGTCATTTCTTTCGAATCCTATAGATAAAGTCGAGCACTCACTACTCGATATCGGTGAAACAAGTTAAGGAATCAGAATCACTCGATATTCGTCCTCAGACACGAAACGCACCCTGCTCCCTTTCCCTAAGAGTTTTGCAACTAATGAGCCTCTAGCCAATTATCTCCAATCCCAAAATCGACCACAATTGGAACATCAATCTCAAGTGCATTCTTCATCTCTTCCTCCACTAGGGGGATAACAGTTTCCTTCTCCACCTCAAAGAGTTCAAATACCAGCTCATCGTGGACTTGGAGCAGTAGTTTCGTCTTCAGATTTCTCATCCGGAGAGCCTCGTGAATCCTGACCATCGCTATTTTTATCATATCTGCTGAGCTACCCTGGATAGGCATGTTAATGGCGTTTCGCTCCGCACTCCCACGAGTAGCCGCATTCGCCGAATTGATATCCTTTAAGTAGCGCCGCCGCCCGGTAAGGGTCTCCACATAACCGTTCTTTCGGCAGAATTCGAGAGTTCGTTCAATGTAATCACGAACTTTGGGAAATTGTGCAAAATACTGATCCATTAAGTCACGTCCCTCCGCACGAGAGATTCCCAGTCTTTGAGACAAACCAAAAGCTGAAATACCATATGGGATACCGAAGTTTACCATTTTTGCCTTACTCCGCATCTCAATAGTCACCGCATCGGGGTTCACCCCGTAAATACGCGAAGCCATAGCCCTATGAATGTCCATTTTTTGATCGAACGCTTCCCTCAATCCTGAATCGTCACTCAATGCCGCGATGATTCGGAGCTCGATCTGAGAGTAATCCGATGATAGCATCCGGTAGCCTCCTATGCGGGGAATAAACGCCTTCCTTATCTCCCGACCCAGTTCAGTGCGTATGGGTATGTTCTGGAGATTAGGACTACCTGACTGAATGCGACCGGTAGCAGTGTGGAGTTGGCCGTAGTTAGTATGGATCCGCTGAGTGGATGAAAAGACCGCATGGGGAAGCATATCGACATAAGTGCCTTTCAATTTTACTGCCGACCTTAAATCTAGTATCCGCCTCACGATCTCATGATGTGCGGCAAGTCCGTTTAGAACCTGCTCATTTGTCGCATATTGGCCAGTCCGCGTTTTCTTCGGATTCTCGACCAATTTGAGTTCTTCAAAAAGGACTACCCCGAGCTGCTTAGGCGAATTCAGATTAAATGGATGACCCACCTCATCCACAATCTCGCGTTTCTTTTTAAAGATGATTTGGCTTAGTTCTACTGAAAATTTCTCCAATGCTTCTAGGTCCAGTGAGACCCCTTCATGTTCCATATCTACAAGAACACGAATCAACGGCATTTCGATCTCAAAGAAAACTTTTTCCTGCTCATTTTCCTTCAAGAGCGGGAGCATTTTTTCGCGTAACTGCCAAGTAATGTCAGCATCTTCAACTGCGTACTCCTTCAGCATTTCCGGATCGACTGCATCCATATCAGTCTGATCTTCATTTTCAGTTCCAATCAGCTGGGTTATCGGAATTGGTGAATATTGTAGATATATTTCAGCCATGGAATCCATCTTGTGCCGCATCTCCGGCTCTACCAAGGCATGCGCAAGCATGGTATCGAATATTGGCCCCTCCACCGCAATCCCGTAACGCTTAAGAACTGCGATGTCATACTTAATGTTGTGACCTACTTTCTCGATTTGTTCATCCTCTAGGATAGGTATAAGCTCTGCTAATTCCTCCAATGCCACCTGGCGATCGCGTGACACGGGAACAAAGTACCCGCTCCGTTCTTTCCAGCATATTGCGATCCCAATAATCTTCGCCTTCTTTGCATCAAGGCTGGTTGTTTCGAGATCAAAACAAAAGGATGCAAGCTCCTTAAGAGAGGCAAATAGTCGAGAACGTTCCTCCATCGTTTGCACCGTGAGATATTCGTGCGTCACATTGGAAATCGTTTTATACTGCTCGGAGACTGCAGTTCCCTCCACGGTAGCAGTTTCCCGGTCGTCCACCTTCTCTCTTCCCTCCTTCGGTCCTTCGATTTGTAAACTCTCTCCCGCATCACCCAAGAGCCGCCTCTTCAAAGTGCGGAATTCCAACTCAGAAAAGAGTTTCTCCAAACGCTCCCGATCTGGCGGGGAAACTCGCAGCTTATCAAAGTCCACTTCAATTGGGACATTACAATTAATCGTCGCAAGTCTCTTAGAAAGACTTGCTTGATCTGCGAACTCGATCAGCAATTCTCCTTGCCTTCCCTTTACTTCATCCGCGTGTTGCACGAGGTTTTCAATTGATTCGTATTCAGCAATCCATTTTTGGGCTGTTTTTGGTCCCACCTTTGGAACTCCCGGGATGTTGTCAGAGCTGTCACCACACAAGCCCAACATATCGATCACTTGCTCAGGTCGCTGGATCCCCCATCGATTTTTGATCTCATCCACTCCTTGGATTTCCACCCCATCTCCACGGTAGGATGGGCGATAGATCAACACTCTATCGTCCACAAGCTGGCCGTAGTCCTTGTCGGGAGTAACCATGTAAGTGGTTAACCCAGTTCTCGAAGCTCTCTGAGCAAGAGTGCCTATTATGTCATCCGCCTCATACCCGTCCAGCATATGCATTTTTATTCGAAACCCCTCCACTATCCGGCGGACATAGGGGAGCGCAGCACTTAAATCTTCGGGCATTTCATCCCGATTCGATTTGTACTCTTTATAAAGTTCGTGCCGTTCTGTTGGTGCCGCAGTATCAAAGGCAACTGCAATATGGCTCGGCTCCTGGTTTTGAATCAAGTCAACAAGGGTATTTGTGAATCCGAGCAAGGCAGAGGTATTCATGCCTTTGGAATTATATATTGGTCGGCGAACAAAGGCGAAGTGTGCCCGATACAGCAGTGCCATCCCATCCAATAGAAAGAGTTTGCCTTCAATACTCATTGAAATTCGACCTCCGTAACCCAGTTTTCCATTAATTTTATTCCATGTATCATAGCTAACTGGAAAACTATTTTCATCCCGTTTTCAAACTACCGTAGTTCACTTGAATCTTACAATCGAAGTTGCCCTCAATTGACTTACTCTCTCCGAGCTGCTCGTAACTTATCTTATATGTCTCCGTTCTGCTCATATTTGAGCGGGTTGATACTACCTCTTTGGTTCGTACCGCACCAATTGATCAAATTCGGCAGGAGTGTCAGAAACCACATCGATATGTACCACCCTTCCATTCCAATTAAATTCACACGAAATTCTCTGTGCATGAAGAAAAAGTCGTTTCGTGCCAATCTGCCGGAAAATCTCACGATTTCGTCTAAAATCCCCGTAGGTTTTGTCTCCAACGATGGGAATTTTCCTCTCTGCACACTGTACCCTAAGCTGATGGCTTCGTCCTGTTTCTGGTGAGAGCTCAATCCGAGTAAGCGGAAATTGCGTGCGTGCCATTGCCAACTCACGCACCTTGCATACCGCCGTCTGGTTTCCACCTTTTCTCACCCGTAAACTTCCATTCCGGCGGTCCTTTCTCAGAACATCACGCCATACTTGCTGCCTTCCTATCCCTTCTCCAAATACAATCGCCTCATAAATCTTCTCAACAAGATGGGCAGCAAATTGTGCTCTCACAATTTTGGCTGTCTCCTCTTCAAAAGCTCCCAGAATGATACCCGATGTTGGGGCATCAAGCCGATTGATGAGGAAAAAATTCGCGCGGGGACCTCGTCCTCCCGGTAGAAAATAAGATTCGCTTCCAGAATCGTAATAGCACGTCAAAAGCGCGCGGGGATCCTCCTCAGCAGTGTTAGGATGAGATCGTACACCCACCGGTTTGTCCATCACCACAAGACCCGATTCATGTCGAAGCAGAATTCTGACGTCTCCCCTGAACGGAAATCCATCCACAATCTGAACGCCTTTCTCCGGACTCATCGATACAGAAATGTTATTCGAACCGTCTGCTCCTTACCCAAGGTTTCAACCATTTCCTGAGTCCAGGGCCCATATGGCGACGGTGACTGAATAGCATCTTCGCAAATCAGAGTTGCTGGAGAATCAGCAGTTGTAAAAACAACCATCACATCTTTTACCTCCCCCCCTGATGTTATCTGGAACTCGACAATAACGCGAGAAGAGATTTCTGCCATAGCGGCTTCCATATATTCCGCGAGAAGTATAAACTGATAGCCGATAGCGTTGAACATTCGATTTAAGTAGTCGCCAAATTCGGTAAATCTTGCGTCAACCGAAAGATTCCCCAACGCCGCAGCCCGACCATCCGAGCGCATCAATGGGCCCGGTAAAGTTTGGGAAGAGAGTCTCGGCCTCGGTCGTGGGACCTGGGGAACCTTATTCGGCTCGAATTTGTTAGATTCCTTCTCCTCTATTTCTCTCAACATCGCTTGCGTGTTCAACAAAGCATCCAAACTATTCGGAATCTTTTCGATCTCGTCTACTTCCTCTTCACTGACATCCGGAATATCGAGCATGCTCGCAATCCCATCCTCTTCGATACGCTTATCCTCTTGTAAGAAATCAGGCGAACGGGGAATAAGGCGGGGCTGACTTTCAATATAAGTCTTCGACGGCTGATAACGTTCCGTTTGCTGCTGGGAAGATGGCTCCGAAAGAATTCGCTCATCCATTTGCCTCCCCTGCACAATTTTTACTGAATCTTCATCTTGCCCGTTAAGAAATGGGATATTATCGAGATTTCCTGTTGTTTCTTTAATCTGTCCTGCCTGCTGACTCCTTGAAGCAATGTTTGTCGTCTCATCTGGCTTGTTGCTGGGTACATCCAAATTCGTCTCAACATAGCGGATATTCTGCGGATCAGGAGGCTTGCTGCTATGGACATACTCGATCTCCGGATTTACCTCCGATATCGGCGACACCTTGGCGACCAGATTCCATGGCACGGCCCAGATAAGAAAAATGTGGAAAATAAAAGAGGCGAGAATTCCCCATAAGACCGAGTGTCGCCCCCAATGCGGGGAACCAGTTGCAGACCCTACAGACATTCGCAGGGTAAAAATTGACGTTATCTTCCTCACGAGTTGAGATGGTCTTGGTTTCAGAATCCTGGGAAAATATAGCAGAATTCCCACAGTTTCCCAGCTCTGATTCGCCCCGGATTACCGCCGAACGTGCAACTAGATTCTGAAGCTCTAAAACCTATCGATCGCTACTTCCTCCACGACTCATAGCTCACAATTGCTATTTTCGACCTTTTCCACTTAGATCGTTAATCAGAGGATAATAACTTGCGGCTTCTTAATCTTGAAGAAGCAATCGAACATCACCGAGAATCTGGGCTAAACTGAGTCGTCCAATATTATAGAGAAAAATGGACTCAAGCAACTCGTCATTAGAACCCGTCAGGTTCGCTTGAGCATCGATTGCATCCCTATTGTCTGCCACCCCTTCCATAAATCGGGTCTGAGCCAGCTCCAATTCCTGTTGGCTTAAGGAAACTTTCTTTTTTGATATAGCAATCTGTTTAAACCGGGACTCCACTTCTTGAATTGCGAGTCTATAGGCCGATTCAAGGTGATTTTCTAAATCGCGTAAGACATATTCTTTAGCCCGCATTCTGGCACCTACCCTGAGGCTGTTTGCCCGAATCCTGAATCCTTCGAAGATAGGAATCCGAAACGATAGTCCGGCTAACCAGGCATTCTCCTCCTGGCCATCGAAAATTGCAGCAGTGGCCCATCCCCATTCCCCGAAGAGCTCCACACTCGGCAGTTTTTCCCTTTTGGCCATCTTGAGGGCGGCTCTCTCCCTCTCTAGTTCCATTGAAGCCCGTCGAAAATCTGGCCTAGCATCAAAAATTTGGTCAATCCCAATACTATATGCATGCCAAACCTGTTCCTTTGTCCCATCAAGCGTTTCGAGAGCAATCTTGGAATCGAGATCAATATTCAGCAAACGCTTGATTCTCAACTCACTTTCAAGCACAACCGTACTTTGTTGCATTCGTTCCCTCTGGTCAGACGCCAGTTGGACCTCCACCCGAGCCACATCTATTTGGGTCGCAATTCCAGCCTGAAATTGACTTTTTGCCAAATCAAGCAAGAGATTGTCACGCTCTATGTTGGCGTCAAGTAGCCTAACTCGGTGCAGGTTTCGTAAATGTGTGAAATAAACAATCGCCGTCTCGGAAAGAACAAGTTGTACCGCACCTTCATAGTTTATCTCTGAAATCTGATGGTCGAGTTTCGCCAGCCGCCAAACTCCTAAACGATTGGGATTAAAAAGCGGCATCCTCCCAAAGATTTTGGCGTAGAACCGATTCCTAGGAGGCGGATTTGGAGAATCGAATCCACGTCCAACATTAACAAACTGGGTCCTATGTTGCGCACCCTGCAAATCAAAAGCCGGAAGTAAGGCCGAACGAGAGGCAAGGGCCGTTTGAAGCGCCTCTTCCACAACTTCTTGTTCCAACAAGATCCGGAAATTTTCGGTTTCGACCAATCGGAATGCCTCTTCAAGAGTGATCTTCACCTTCGCCCCATGGACCTTACCAAATGAAAAGCCTAATAACAGAAGCATTAGGTAGACGGCACTTCTAAACCAAAAAGTAAGGTTTCGAGAGAGTGAGGGTCCCCACGTATTAATTATCATATTTCTCAATATATCTGGATTTGTCCCCAGCTACAAGACCAAGCGAGATCAACCTTCTTTTTTTGTGTTTAATTCATCGCTACACAATAGTAGGCCCACAATATCGCAAAGAATGTCCTCGACAATTTTAAAGAAAAGAAGGCTGATTCATTGACTGGGAAACGCCGATGTACATATAGGCGAAGATGTGAAAGAAATAGGCAACGCACAGAAACGAGAATGAAAATCGGTATTGCTCAGATTAACACAACGGTCGGCGATTTAGAGGGAAATCGAAACAGGATCATCGAAAGCTACCGTGATCTTTGTGCGAGGGGCGCCGAGCTGGTGGTTTCTCCAGAACTCGTCATCAGTGGCTACCCGCCCAGAGACTTGATTTTCAAGTCGAGGTTCGTTGTGGATAATGAAGCATCGGTCGAACAATTAGCACAAGAAGTTGATGAAGTTCCGCTCTTGGCGGGCTATGTAGCCAAAAACGAATCTGCTAACGGGCGGAATTTTTTCAATGCCTCGGCCTGGTGTGAACACGGCAAGGTCCGAAAAGTGTCGAAAAAATGTCTCCTCCCGACTTACGATGTATTCGATGAAGACCGCTATTTTCAACCCAGTAACAAACCTCAAGTCGTGGAATACAAGGGCCACCGGATTGGAGTCACGATCTGCGAGGATATTTGGACAGCCCCTTCGGTAAAAACGCGGCGCCGCTACGAGAGTGATCCTCTCAAATTTCTCGAAACGCAGCGCCTCGATCTTCTCCTAAATCTTTCGGCCAGCCCCTGGCACTACGGGAAAGACTCGTATCGAGAAGAAATTGTCTTGAATGCCGCAGCTCGATGCCGGTGTAAAGTCGTCTATTGCAATGCGGTTGGAGGAAATGACGAACTAGTTTTTGACGGACACAGCTTAATAGCGGATGAGAGGGGGGAAATTCTTTGTGGCCTTGATGGATTCTCTGAGGAACTGGCCGTATTTGATACCGAGTCGAAAGAGACCACCATCTCCTCGAATTTCCGGCAGTCTGAGATGGCGGATATCCACGACGCTCTCGTTCTCGGTCTCCGGGACTATGCCCACAAGAGCGGATTCAAGAAAGCTTTGATTGGGCTGAGCGGAGGAATTGACTCATCGGTGACAGCGGTAATTGCTGTGAACGCATTAGGTCGAGAAAACGTAATCGGGATAAGCCTTCCTTCCTCAATTTCCAGCGGGCACAGTCGAGATGATGCGGCTGCCCTAGCGCGGGAACTCGGCATTGAGTATCAATCGGTGCCCATCGCGAACATTGTGGCCTCAGCCGAGGAAACACTTCGGCCAATATTTAAGGGTCTTCCGCCGGATGTCACTGAGGAGAATCTTCAAGCGCGCAGTAGAGGTCTCTTACTCATGGCAATATCAAATAAAATGGGAGCCCTACTACTTACAACCGGGAACAAGAGTGAACTCGCGGTCGGATACTGCACTCTTTACGGAGACATGTGCGGAGGCTTAGCGGTGATCTCAGATCTTCCAAAGGTAAAGGTGTATGAACTAGCCAGGTGGCTCAACCGCGATGAAGAGATCATTCCCGAAAATTCAATTAGCAAACCCCCTTCGGCTGAACTTCGTCCCGATCAAAAGGATGAAGACTCACTCCCGCCTTATGAGGAGCTCGATGTAATTCTGCAGCGCTACGTAGAAGAGGGAGAATCAGCTGAAGAGATCGTTGCTGCAGGCTTCGGGGAGGTGGTAGTTCGCGATATAATTCGAAAAGTGGATCTAAATGAGTACAAAAGAAAACAAGCCGCCCCTGGTCTAAAAATCACTCCGTTAGCGTTTGGGGTTGGCCGTCGCATCCCAATCGTCCAGAGGTATGTAAGTTAGAAATCTGCCGGAATTTGGAATTCGCAATATTCCTGAACTTCAGATTAAAGTTCAGACACTCAACTCCGAAGACCAACAAATATAGATGATAGTCCGGAACGAAAACATTTGAGAGGCCCACAGGAAATGTTAGACCCTGAAAATCGCAATCTGCTTTTATTGTTGCCAGGCCCTGTTGGCCCAAAATTACCTTTCGAACAGAAGTTCATGTACAAAACTTGACCGGTTTCTAACATGGAAAAATCCAATCACCTTTTCCAGAGAGCGCTCAATGTCATCCCGGGAGGAGTAAATTCTCCAGTACGCGCATTTCGCTCCGTCGGAGGTTCTCCTTTCTTTACCAAAAGTGCCGATGGAGCGACCCTAACCACTGTTGATGACAGGAAGCTGATCGATTTTGTATCAACCTGGGGCCCAGCAATACACGGCCACAACCACCCTCGTATCAAGGCGGCCATAATCGAGGCTCTCGAGAACGGCACTAGCTTTGGGACGCCCAACCCTTACGAAGTAGAAATGGCCGAGCTTATCGTTAAGATGGTTCCCTCCGTGGAAAAGGTCCGCATGTGCAACAGCGGCACTGAAGCCACTATGGCCTGTATTCGACTGGCCCGAGGGTTTACCGGGCGAGACAAAATTATAAAGTTCGCTGGATGTTACCATGGTCACGTAGACTCCCTTCTGGTGAAGGCGGGATCAGGGGCGCTTACCTTTGGGCATCCGGACAGTGCTGGCGTCCCTCGCTCGATAGCGGAAGAATCAATAATTTGTAGATTCAATGATATCCAGTCCCTGGAAGCTTCCTTCAAAGAGTTTGGGCAACAAATCGCGGCGATCATTATCGAGCCTTATCCTGCCAACAACTGTCTCATCTTACCCGAAAACAGATTCCTTCAATCCCTCCGTGAAATCTGTACCGCATACGGGAGCCTTTTAATATTTGACGAAGTGATGACAGGTTTTCGAATTGCACTGGGAGGTGTGCAGGAGAAAGAGGGCATAGTTCCCGACCTTACCGCTCTGGGCAAGATCATCGGCGGGGGGCTCCCCGTAGGTGCCTTTGGCGGAAAATCTGAGATTATTGACAGTCTGGCGCCTGAGGGCCCTGTCTATCAAGCGGGAACATTGAGTGGAAACCCGCTCGCCATGTCGGCTGGGATCACTGCCTTAAAACTTCTTCGAGAACAGAACCCGTATGACCACCTTGATCAAATGGGTCGAAACTTGAAGCAGGTGATTCTCGATCAGGCTCAGTTAAAAGGGGTTCCCCTTCAATTTCCACAAGCAGGCTCCATGTTCGCAATGATTTTCTCTGATAAACCGGTGCGCAATTTTTCCGACACTGCTAAAATTGATCCCAACCGATTTGGGAAAATATTCCATTACGCGCTGAATAACGGTGTCTATCTACCACCTTCCGCATTCGAAACCTGTTTCATCAGCACAGCTCATACCGAAGAAATACTAGCCAAATCTTCCGAGGTTATTTCCATGGGAATTCGATCTCTCTAGTCCGAAAAATTCCTAGCCCGAGACCAGTTTTTGAAGCTGATTGAGTGACTTGGACACTACTTGCCTTTAAAGTCTTTCTTAGACCCTACCTGTTAACCGAAAATTACTCGTCGATTCTACTACTCCAACAAAGCTATCTAAATCCGTTTAATTGTTGCCTTATAAACCAACGACCCTCTTTCGATAATGGATGATATCATATCTGTATGATAATACTCTTCCCCCAGCAATCAGTCACATTTTAAAAGATGCCTTGAACCTCTTTTAAAACGCATTCTCCCGAACCCGCTCTTCAGATTTTCCTAAATTGTTGATTCGAAGACACTAGCTGAACGTGGGACTACCCTTTAGAATGGGACGGAACTGCACAAGAACTGACTTGCAGACACAAAAAAGCGCTAGTGTCTATTTCGAGGTTTAGGAAACCCCGGACAATCCTACCTTCTTCTCAAGGCGTTGAAGACGCTGCCAGTACCGACTCTAGAATGTCTTCTTCATTACCTGTGAAGCGACTTGCACAGATATCGTTGTATTGCCGAGAATGGCATAATAAGATCTATCGAACGAGCCATACTCTCTGAAGCGCATTTATTATCTCAAAGGTTTGGGTACTGAAATCTTTATCTGAGAAGACTTAATATTCTTACGGAAATGATTAAGGATCATATAAGAGTAGCAACCCCACCTCCGAAAAGACCTGAGATTATCTATGACGGCGACTGTCCCTTCTGTTGTCGATGGATTGAGCGCTGGAAACTGATTACACGGGACGACATAGACTACAGAATGTCCCAGAAAGTCGGTGACTTGTACCCCGAGATCCCGACGGAGCAATTCAAGTCTGCGGTTCAACTAATTGACCCATCCGGCAGGATCTACTCGGGCGCCGAGGCCGTTTTCCGAGCACTTGCTTGCAGGCCACGAAGAAGGATTTGGATTCACCTCTACCTCAGGTCAAAGATTTTTGCTCTCACTAGTGAAAAAGTCTACAGCCTGGTAGCAGGCAACCGTAAAATTGCCTCACATATCTCCACAGCTCTCTGGGGCAAACAGATGAGTCCGTCGACCTATATTTTTTCTAGCTGGCTCTTCCTTAGGTTACTGGCAGTTGTGGCACTCATCGCATTTCTCTCCTATTGGAACCAAGCTGAAGGCCTGATTGGAGAAAAAGGAATTCTTCCTTTTTCGAATGATCTTCACAACATCGATCGCCACTGGGAGAAAAATGGCATTGATTCCTCAAAGTTCTGGTACAGACCAACTCTCCTCTGGCTCAGTCAAACCGATTTCGCACTCCACGCTTTCTTCCTGGTAGGCACTATCGCTGCCATCCTCCTTTGCATGGGCATCGCATCCTCTTTCGCTGCCCTTATGATTTGGGCTATATATCTCTCGTTAATATCGGTGGGGGGTGTTTTCTTCACGTTTCAATGGGATATTCTGTTGATTGAAACGATGTTTCTGGCAGTTTTTCTCTCACCAATCGCATGGATTGATCGACTTCACTCCCGTCAGTTACCTTCGCATCTCGCGAGGTGGCTTGTCTGGCTCCTCCTCTTCAAACTCATATTTGAATCAGGGGTCGTCAAACTGACTTATTTCGCTTCAAACGGCGAAAACTCCTGGCGGAATCTAACAGCTTTGGATTATCACTATTGGACTCAACCTATACCGGCTTGGACGAGTTGGTACATCCACCACCTTCCAAACTGGATGGATCAGATTTCGCTCTGGTTTATGTTCGTGGTCGAGCTCGTATTACCATTCGCAATATTCCTCCCTAGAAGGGTCAGAATGCTTGGGTTCGCCGGCCAAGTCATATTTCAGCTTCTTATCATTGTATCGGGCAACTACGGTTTTTTTAACCTTCTCACTATTGTACTATGTATAACTCTAATAGACGATCAGTCACTTCCTGCCTCTCTTCAAAGAATGATCGGCAAGACCCATCAGAGGAAAACAGCTTCAAAAGTCGTGTGGATCCCCAAACTTTTTGTCCTAATACCCTTTACCGTCATCGTTCTTTATCTTAGTATTGTTTACTTGTGCCAGGACTTCAGAGGAAACCGAATCAACCTTGAGAATTCTACCCCTGAATCACCAAGTGTAGTGGGAAATCTCATTCGTAAGATCCAACCATTGCACACAGTCAATCGCTACGGACTCTTCCGGGTTATTACCACAAAGCGACCTGAAATCATTATTGAAGGAAGCTCTGATGGGATCAATTGGAAGCCTTACATTTTCAAATTTAAACCGATCAATCTCTTGGAACGACCTAAATTCGCCACGCCACACATGCCTAGGCTAGATTGGCAAATGTGGTTTGCCGCACTCGACGTCGAAAGAGGGAGATCCTTTCAAAACTCGCCACCCTGGCTTTCTCGTTTTCTACAGGAAATTGCAAAAAACAACCCGACTGTACTTTCTCTCCTCCAAGAAAACCCATTTGCTAATGAACTACCCCGTATGATTCGAATTCGCCTCTTCCACTACTCATTTACGAATCCAAAGACAAAAAAAAATACCGGAGCTTGGTGGAACCGCACACTCCTGAACCGGGTTACCATACACATGAGAGTCAACTAGATCCCCATCTGATTGCAATAGATTGGATTCCTTTAGCTGGAATTTCTCGAAAGAGGTTGAGAAATATAAAAAATCCGTTAAAAATGAGACTGAGTTTTCGAGTATTGCTTATCAGGCTATCCCGAAGAAGCCATTGATGTACTGTCCTGAAGAAATCAGAAACGGAAGTCCTTTTAAACTTACTATCGGTGCGACAATTCGTCAAATTTAGGGCCCGGCAACCCATGCGCTTCCGACTCCTCAATTCTAATTTAAGAAAAAAGGACTACGAGGATCCACCACAAGTTCGAGAGGCGCAAAAGTTCTCGAACGGTAGATATTCTAACGGGCGCACTCGAGGCATAACAATTTTGCAGTAGAATCATAACCTTGCCAATCGATTCCGCAATATTGATAACCCTTCATTTCATCCCTGCCAATAATTTCTCCAATTTAACTCTCTTTTCCAGGTTGATGGCCAATTGATCACGTGTTCCCTGGACTACTTCCTTAGGAGCCTTGGATATGAATGCTTCATTATTCAGGCGAGTCTCGATTCCAGTGGTCACTCGATCAAGATTCTCTAGTTCTTTGTTCAGACGTTCTTTCTCCACTTTAACATCAATTGTTTTTGCGAGATCAAGGTATAGCGTTGCAATCTCGCATGCCACAGCCGGAGCTCCTTCCGGTCCAGATACAGTTCTTTCAAGAGCAGCAGCCCCAATAAGCATCTTGACCGTATCAAGATCTGGCTCAAACAGGTCTTCTCCATCTGATGTGTAGTGAAAGGTAACATCACGCCGATTAGCCAATCTGTACTCGGCCTTCAAATTCCTGGCAGCAATGACAAACTCCTTGATCCCTTCGACCTGATCGGCTGCGGAAGAATCAATCTGCAAGACCTTGGCAAGGTCATCTGCTCTTTCAATATTAATATCTTCTATAAATCGGTTCTTCCCGTTGTATCCAAGGTTGTTCCAAAGCTCCTCCGTAATATGAGGAATCATTGGATGCATTAAAAGGAGTAACTGCCGAAAGACGAGGTCTTGAACTGCAAGTGCATTACTCCCTGTATCCTCATTTTTAAGCTTTTCTTTTGACGCTTCCAGATACCAGTCACAAACCTCTCTCCAAAAAAAATTGAGAAAGGTATGCGTCATCTGCTGCACCTCAAAGCGGGCAAATTGGACCTCCACCTCCTTCAAGGTTTTGACTGTTTGACGAAGAATCCAATGATCGAATCGACCGCAACGCTGCCAATCGATACGTCCCAGAATCGAATCAAGGGAACCGTTCTCCTCCATCGGGCCCGACATCTGGCGAAATCGACAGGCATTCCAGAGTTTATTGCAAACGTTTCGCCCTATTTTTAACCGCTCCTCGGAGAAGAGAATATCCTGCCCCGAGGGTGCTATATTGAGGATTCCAAAACGCGTTCCGTCAGCTCCGAATTTCTCGAATAGATCTAACGGGTCCGGAGAATTGCCCAAAGACTTTTGGAATTTCCTTCTCTGATTATCGCGTACCAGCCCATGGACATAAACATGCCGGAAGGGAAGGCGTTCCTGGATCTCTTGGTTCGAAAGTTCTTCTCTAGCATCGCCATAGAGCTCGAGACCAGACATGATCATTCTCGCCACCCAGAAAAAAATGATGTCAAACCCCGTAACAAGAACGTCAGTCGGATAGAATGCAGACAGTTCCTCCCGTTGTCTTTCATTCGGATTGGGCCATCCCAGAGTTGCGAAAGGCCAAAGGTTGGATGAAGCCCAAGTATCCAACACGTCTTCCTCCTGTTCCCAATTCTCCGTATCTTCCGGCCCATCGACTGAAACATGCCAATTAGCAGGATCATTCCGATCGCATCCTTTCCGGTACCAAACCGGAATGCGCTGACCCCACCAGAGCTGTCGGCTGATACACCACCCGCGGAGATTGTCTAACCAATGCAGGTAGACTTTCTGCCAACGATCAGGGTGAAACTGAATATATCCTTTCTCAACCGCTCTTCGTGCCTCTTCAACCTTTGGAAAATTAAGCCACCACTGGTCCGTTAAGCGTGGTTCAATTGGGACTCCACCTCGCTCCGATATTCCAACGCTATGTTCGTAGGATTCCTCTGCTACCAGCAAACCCATCTTCTTTAGTTTCGTCACAACGAGATCACGTGCCTCCAACCGATCCTTCCCTGCAAAGGATTCACCCGCCAACTCATTAAGGGTCCCATTAGGATTCATCACGTCGAGAACAGGTAAATTATGGCGTTGGCTGATTTCGTAATCAGTAGGATCATGAGCTGGTGTCACTTTAAGCGCTCCGGTCCCGAATTCTCGATCCACTACCTCATCACCGACTACCGGAATCTTCGCACGAGGAAACGGACGCCAAACGTGACTACCGAGAAGATGCCGGTAACGCGAGTCCTCGGGATGGACCGCCACAGCTGTATCTCCCATAAGGGTCTCCGGACGGGTTGTAGAGATTTCTACGAATGTCCCCGGCGATTCCACAATTTCATAGCGCATCTTGTACAGAGTATCTATCTGCGGCGTCATAATGACTTCCTCGTTGCTCAGCGCCGTCTGGCTAACCGGACACCAATTGGTCATATATTTCCCCCGATAGATATATCCGCGACGATAGAATTCTACAAAAGAGTGGAGCACGGCTCGTTCGTACCCCTTATCCATAGTAAAGAGAGTGCGGTTCCAATCACACGAACATCCCAGCTGCCGCAACTGATTAAGAATCATGCCCCCATGTTTATCGCTCCATTCCCAACAGCGTTTTACAAAGGCTTCGCGCCCCATTTCCCGTCTCGATTTCCCCTCCTCTCTTAGTGCTACCTCGACCTTAGCATGGGTCGCGATACTGGCGTGGTCCATCCCTGGCATCCAGAGAACCCTCTTGCCTTCGAGACGTGCACGCCGAATAAAAAGGTCTTGGAGAGTGTTGACCAAAACGTGGCCTATGTGAAGTACGCCTGTGACGTTGGGTGGAGGAATCATGATACAAAAATGATTCTCTGGATGCTTCGGATCGGCTGCCGCTTCGAAAGCGTTCCCCTCCAACCAAGTCCTATACCACTTGGCTTCTACCTGCTTTGGTTCGTATGTCTTACCTATTGCTGTCATGTGATTTACTTGCAAGACACAAGGCTCGTCCGACAGACTCCAAGCTGTCAAAGTAAAATATTACTCCCTTCTCCGCAGTTAAAATTAAAACGAAGGAGCTAGAAAATCGAACTGGGTAAATAGCTCTCAGTCATTTTTATGGAAGAACCACTATATCGCCAAATTCTTGGACATGCAGAACACTGGCTATCTTTTGATCTCGGGACCAATCGAGAAAAGGTTCTTAACGGATGCCGTGAATATCTTCGTCTGGGAAACGATATGATCTACCGCTATCACTGTATGGCGGACAACGGAACTCAAGTCACTTTGGCCCGATCCTATGTCATCGATATTCTCATTGAGAACCTGTTTCGCTACTCCACAAAGATCTACAAGAGAAAACACGGGCCTCCTCCCTGTCCCGTCAGCGTCGTCGCACTTGGCGGCTACGGAAGAGCAGAACTAAGCCCCCTTAGTGATATTGATATTATGTTCCTCCTACCCGACAATGTTGTGGCAGGGGGTATCCAAAGAATACAGGAGATACTCTCAGAAAATCTCCTTCTCATTTTATGGGATCTCAAGCTTAAGGTAGGACCATCGACTCGGACTCTTTCGCATACTTTTGAGGACGCTGAAAAAGATATTGAAACTAAGACCGCTTTGCTCGAGTCCCGACTCATTACAGGCCAAAAAAAACTCTTCAAACAATTTATTAGGCAGTACAAGAGATTCTACCGCAGAGCTAACCCAGAGGCATACATCCAAGCCCGTCTCGACGATCAGTACACTCGGCGAAAGAAGCATCAGAATACGGTCTTCCTCCAGGAACCCGACATCAAGAATGGGGTAGGCGGACTCCGAGACTATCAAAACATCCTCTGGATGGCCGAGATTAAGCTGGGAATCGACAGTATGGGAAAACTACACCATCGAAGGTATCTCAGTAAATCCGAGCACCGGGCTTACACCGCTGGGTACGAGTTCCTACTTCGGGTTCGCAACGAACTTCACTTCCAAAGCACCAGACCAACCGATCTATTGAATCTGGAAAAACAACCCAACATAGCCAAAAAGCTGGGCTACAAGCAAAAAAGTGTTTTCAAGAGGGTCGAAGCATTCATGCGAGATTATTACAAGCATGCTAAAGAAATCTTCCGTATAACCCAAATCCTGGAAGGCCGACTTTTCCCCGAGAGACAAATCACCGCAAACCGGCTAATCAATAGTAGCCTTTCTGAACCCCGAAAGCGAAGAGTCTTTGACGGATTTGTTCTGAGACGAAATATTCTCACTCACCTCAATTTGTCAGTCTTTAAAGAGGATCCAGAACGCCTCATCCGCGTCTTTAGACACTGTCAACAGCTTGATGCAACACTTGATTTCTCTCTTAGCTCTCTAATTACCGAGTCGCTCCCTCTGATCACCAGTTCGGTCATCCATTCGCCTACCGCTAACCGTAGTTTTAGGGGAATTCTCCAAACTGTGGGCGAAGTCTACCCCACATTGGCAAAAATGCATGAACTGGGAGTTCTAGAAAGATTTTTACCTGAGTTTTCAGATCTCACCTGTCTTGTTCAACACGAATATTACCACCGTTACACTGCTGACGAGCATACTCTAAATACAATTCATCAACTCGACAGGATCTTCAGCGGTGCATCGCAATATTCACCTGTCTACGTCCATGCAATTCACCAGACCAAGAACCCAAGCATCCTATATCTCATCCTCCTACTTCATGATATCGGGAAAGGGAAAATGATCTCGGGGCATGCTAAGATTGGAGCCGGTATGGCACGAGCCATTCTCGCCCGTCTGCAGATAGCACCAGATATAATGGAAAGAATTATTTTTCTAATTAGCAATCACCTGGAAATGTGGCGCTTCTGGCAACGCTATGACATTGAGGACCCAGAAACAGGAGCGGCTTTCGCCAATTTTGTGAAAGATGAAGAAAATCTGCGCCTTCTATTTGTTCATACATACTGTGACTCACAGGGCACCCATTCGGATCTATGGAATAGCTACAAAGACGGTCTTCATCGAGGGCTTTTCCATATTACCCTCGATCACTTTAGGGGAACGGCATCCAAGGGTGTCGAGGAAGAGAGCCAAGAATCGGTCTCTTACTCCTGCATTAGAGAAGCCGCTCCTCACATTTCGGAGGAAGAAATTATAGCTCACTTTAATCAACTAACAGCAAGTTATTTTGTCGACAGCGGGGTCGAAGAGATTTCTTTCCATCTCGATATGGTCCATCGTTTCCTTCGTCGCGTAAGGCAAGAGGAGTCTCCAAACACTCTGGTCCCAATCGTGGATTGGCGGGACGATCTCAATCTAAGTATGACTGTCGTTAACATCGCAACTTGGGATAGGCCCGGCCTGTTTTACAGATTGGCCGGCGCCTTTAGTGTTGCAGGAGTAAATATACTCAGCAGCAGGGCAATATCACGAATGGATTCGATTACCATTGATTCTTTCTACATTTGTGACCCCGGTGGAGGTTGTGTCCAGGACCAGCAAGCAAAAGATAAATTTCAGACCAACCTCATCAGCGCGCTCAAATACGATAAAGATCTATTACCTGTTATTTTAGAACAGGCCAGGAAAGCTGAAAACCCACCTTTTCTGAAATTTGACGAACGTCTCAACGCGCCCATTCCCCACAGAGTCGATAGCCACAAGGATAAACGTTTAAACCGGATCATTGTCGAAATCCAAGCTACCGACCAAATTGGTCTGCTCTATCGCGTAGCCAAAGCCATCTACGACCACGGATTTAATATCGAGTTCGCCCGAATTTCTACTGAACTCGATGTCGCTGTCGATACTTTCCACATTACCAATATCAATACCCTAAAAAAAGACAATTCCGGAGATTTAAGGAACCTTGAAGCAAACCTTAACAACCTCGTTTCCTAAAAGCGGTACGCAATTGCGTACCGCTTTTAGGAAACGAGGTTGTCTCAACTGTAGGTTCGCGATCCGCTCGCAAAATGGGCCCAAGATTCGTCAATATCGGCGGCACCCAAAACAAAATTGATGAAGGGACGGAATCGGGGACGAAAGGGTTTTCTGTGAAGTCGCATATCGGCTTCATCCGGCAACCGATTGCCCTTCTTCGAATTGCAGCCAATGCAAGAGGCTACCACGTTCTCCCAGGTTGTCTTTCCACCCCGGTCTCGAGGAATGACATGGTCCAAATTACGCCTTCTATTAGTGAATACCTGACCACAATATTGACATGTATGGCGATCCCTTTCGAAGAGGTTATGACGAGTGAATTTTACCTCTTTCATAGGCAACCGAAAGTCCCCGTCTTCGGAATAAATTACCTTGCCGTGATTCTGAAAAAGAATGGATCTCGAAAAGGGACAGTCAAGTTCGCTTCAAAAACCCTACGGGGCTGAATTCCCAGCCAGCACCTGAAGACGGAGAGATGAGAAAGCAAGAAACGAAATAGATCGTACCAACCTCTTGGACAAACTGAGGGGATCGGTTCAGAACAAGAAATCCAGAGCATTAGCAAATGGAAAATCCGAACCCAAAAAACTACTTTATCTGTTCATAATGTGGAGGACGAACACAGGTTCGGGTTGCATCCTGTCACGAAAAATGATTCGAGGAAAACTAATGGATTAGTATAATCAAACCGAATTGAAACAAAATTGGGGTATCAGCAAATATTTTGCACGATCCTTCTCGATATCCCACAGTTTCATCCTTTCATACTAAAACGAGACATTTCCCAGCGAAACTCCATGAATTAGCGCATCATGCTCACTACTCTTTTGATCATAAGCTGCATTCTCTTTTACCTCGCATACAAATTCTACGGTAACTTCTTGGACAAGCGTTGTGGGTTAGACGACCGTATTGAAACTCCGGCTTGCCGTTTGCAAGATGGTGTAGATTATGTTCCCACTCGGACCTCAGTTCTTTTCGGACACCACTTCTCTTCCATAGCCGGCGCCGGACCTATCGTGGGTCCGATCTTGGCAGGCATCTATTTCGGCTGGGGGCCAACTTGGCTGTGGATTATTCTTGGAGCTATTTTTGTCGGGGGCGTCCATGACTTTGGGAGCTCCTTCATGTCTGTGAGAAGCCGCGGCAAGTCGATCGCGGAGACAATGCGCAAAAACATTGGGGAGGGAACCGGTCGGCTCTTCATGATGTTTGTTATTCTAGCCCTTATTTACGTCATCGTTGTTTTCCTCGACCTCACTGCTGTAACATTTTCGAGCAAATCGGAAGTAGCAACCGCATCTGGCTGGTTTATCATCACAGCTCTCGCCTTCGGCATCGTACTCAACCACACTCGTCTTTCCCTAAGGTCTTCGGTCATAATCTTCGTACCGATTACCTTTTTGGGCCTTTTGATAGGCCATATCTTTCCCGCTCCCAGCATCGCAAAAGAAAGTTGGATCTGGCTTATTCTCATCTACTGCTACATCGCCGCCGTTCTACCGGTTCAGATCCTCCTCCAGCCAAGAGACTTCCTCAGCTCCTCCTTTCTCTATGCTATGCTCGGTCTCGGCATTATTGGGTTAATAGTAGCCAACGCACCGATCAACTTAGTATTCTATAAGCAATGGGATAGTGCCAAAGCGGGGATGTTGGTTCCCTTCCTTTTCATCACCGTAGCTTGCGGCGCTTGTAGCGGCTTCCACAGTATCGTGGCTAGCGGAACCACCTCAAAACAAATTCGAGTTGAGACTGATATCCGACGAGTTAGTTTCGGTGCAATGCTGGTAGAAGGAGTACTCGCGACATTTGCTCTTGGATGTGTCGCTGTTCTCTCCGCAACCCAGATTAACGATGCCAATACCCCTACCGCCCTCTTCGCCAAAGGAGCCGGGTTCCTCATCGGATCGTTGGGTATTCCAGCTAAGTTAGGTGAGGAATTCAGTCTCCTCGCTGTCAGCACCTTTCTTCTGACAACTCTTGATACCTGCACTCGGCTAACACGATTCCTCATTGAAGAACTCCTGAGCTGGCGAAATGTCGCTAGCCGTTATCTTGGAACGCTCATCGTTCTCCTTTTTCCCGGCATTCTCGTCTTCAAGTCATTTGACGGCGTACCGGCATGGAAGGCAATCTGGCCCCTGTTTGGATCCACCAATCAACTTTTGGCCGCTCTAGCCCTTGTCTCCTTTATCGTTTTCCTTAAGGCACGAGGTGCAAGATTTGGCTTCGTCCTAATTCCTGCCGTCTTTATGGTATGCATGCCTCTAGTGGCTCTCTTCCTAATGTTAATCAATAATGAACTCGTTACCTTTCTCCGAGTAATCGCTCTGTTAATGCTCATCCTTGGTCTTTTTGTCGTAGCTATGTCAGCTAAGTTTGTAGTCAAACCCCTGGAAAAAGACATGACAGAAGCCACACGTTCCTAGGGTATATGGCAAACCCTGTAACCAGACCAGAGACCCAGTGATATGATATAATCCCCTGAAAACAGAATTTACGGCAAGCGCGTATACTTGTCTGGCACTCGCTAACCCTAAACCACTCGATCTTTAAATCCAATTATTCACTGTACGGCATTTACTTTCCTTAAGGCGAAACTCTAAGTTCTGAAAACTCAAAACCCAGCTATGACCACCAAAGTGAACACAATTGTGGTCGGGCAGGGGCTGGCTGGCTCACTGCTTGCCTGGAACTTGATTCAGCGGGGAGAAAAAGTTCTAGTAGTTGATAATCGACATAGTGATTCCGCTTCGATTGTTGCCGCGGGGATCATTAATCCGGTTACAGGTCCCCGTCTCGTGCCGTCCTGGAGGCTGGAACAATTGATCAACGCGGCGCGATTTACTTATCAGAAACTGGGAAACGAGTTGGGAAGACAATTCTACTCTGAGATTGAGCTGGTTCGCCTCTTTAAGGATGAAGAAGAACGACGTCTTTGGATCTCAAAAAAAAGTCACCCCAGCACCAATCGGTACTTGGGAACATTGCGTCTGCCCGGATGGAAACCAGAGCTTGTTTCCGATCCTTTTGGAAGTTTCTCTCCCTCAGGAAGTAGTCACTTGGCAGTGGCAAAACTTCTAACTAGCATGCAAAGATTCTTTCTCAAGCAGGGTAGTCTCTTGCATTCGCACCTCGACTATAATACTCTACAACTGAATGCGGATAGTATTAAATGGTCCGAATGGGAAACAGAAAAAGTGATTTTTTGCGAAGGGCATAACTCGATCCAAAACCCCTTTTTTCAAAATCTACCCTTTAAGTCATCTAAAGGGGAAATACTGGAGGTTGAAACGGAAAAAGTAAACCTTCCTCAGTCAATTATTAACCGAGGACAATGGATCCTTCCAATAGGAGAAAACCGCTACCATGCCGGATCAACTTTTTCCTGGAATCCTCTGAACTCCAATCCAACCGAGAAAGGCAAAGCCCATATTCTGAACAATTTGGGGGATTTCATCCAAGCCAAGTTACATCTACGTGAACACAGAGCTGGCATCCGTCCTGCCATGAAGGACTTCCGTCCTGTTATCGGCTTCCATCCACAGTGTTCTCGTATAGGAATTTTTAACGGTCTCGGCTCGAAAGGTGTGCTCAACGCTCCTTTTTTCGCGGATCATTTCGCCTCTCACCTTTTGGAAAAAACTAAACTCGATCCCGAAGTAGCTTTGGATCGCTTCCTTTAGGAATCGGTTGGCGGTCTGAGCTTTTTCAAAATCCTTCCTATGAAGGTTGAGTCTGAGCCATAATGCTGGTGAGCCTCAAAATCTGGCGGACTTCCCTGAGCGTATAGCCACAAATCAAAACCTAAAATCTTTACAAGCAGCAGGCCAACTGACAATTTCCGAAATCAGGTTTGGATAGGACCCGAATTCAAAGTCTAATCAAGAAGAAATCTATCGCTACCATTCTCAGCTCGTAATTCCAATAATCCCTCTAAGCTGATGAATATCAAAGCTGCTATAGCCGAACTTGCCGGTGCCTTCACCCTGAGTTTCGTTGGGGCAGGTTCGATCATCGTTGACAGCTACACTGGCGGTGAAATTGGATTAATTGGCATTGCGCTGGCACACGGTCTCGCCGTCGCTGTCGCGGTTAGTTCCACAATAAATATTTCTGGCGGACAGATTAACCCGGCCATCACCATTGGTCTTGTAATTATCGGGAAGGAAAAAGTCCCTCAGGCGCTAGCTAATATTTTCTCTCAACTCTTGGGAGCGCTCATTGCTGGCATACTTCTTAAAGGCCTTTTCCCGGCTGAGGCTGCCGCAGCCGTGAAGCTAGGGACTCCCGTCCTTGGTGAAGGGGTTACTCAGGGGAAGGGAATTCTCCTCGAAGTGATTGCCACTCTTCTCCTGGCCATGGCCGCCTACGGTACCATAGTGGGCAAACAAGCTCCAAAGAGAATAGCAGGACTCGGCGTCGGGATGACTGTCACTTTTCTTATTCTTGCAATCGGTCCACTAACTGGGGCGTGCATGAATCCCTGCCGCCATTTTGGAACTGCAATTATGTCGGGATATCTGGATAACATCTGGGTTTTTTGGGCGGGCCCTATTATCGGATCGGTGCTCGGCTTCCTCATCTTTGTCCGAGTCCTGGAGAAAAATCAGACGTAGGCGGGTTCTAGACCAACTCAACCGGATCAACATCGATCACATCGATCACATCTTTATCCATTGCAAACTGTTCCCTTAGTTCAATGAGTGCCGGGACAAAATTCGAAGCACTCTTTGCAAAATACCAAATCTGATACCTATAAAAATCCTTCACTTTTAACCTGGAACAGGGTGCGGGTCCCCGCACTTCGATTCCTTTCCCAAAGCTGGAACGGGCATGGCGGGCCCACTGCTCTGCATAGAAAGCGATCTTATCCTCATTTCTACCTCGAAACTGGTGTTGGATAAGGTGGCGGAAGGGAGGATACCGGTATTCCTCTCTATGAAATAATTCCTCCTTTGCGAACTCGTCGGTTTCTCCTCGACGCGCATATTGAATCGGTTCGCTATGAGGAAGGAATGTCTGCACTACTACCTCACCGGATCGATCTCCCCGACCCGCTCGACCCGCTACCTGAACTATGAGTTGGTGGCACCTTTCAGCTGATCGGAAATCAGGTACCTGAAGTGAAATATCTGCATCCACTAGACCAACCAATGTCACGTTAGGGAAATCTAAGCCCTTTGCGATCATTTGGGTACCCACAAGAACATCGATCTTTCCAATCCTGAAATCGGCGAGAATACGGCGAAAATTGTTTTTCTTCTTCATGGTGTCGGCATCGATCCTGACAATTCTAGCTCCTGGAATAACCTTACTTGCTAGTTCTTCTACCCGCTGCGTTCCATGGCCCTGCACTCGAATAGAGTCTGATCCACATGCGGAGCAGGTCTTGGGTGCACTTTTGAATAACCCGCAAACATGACACCGAAGGGTCTCATCTACTCGATGGTAGGTCAGGGTCACACTGCAATGATCACATTCACCGACATAGCCGCACGCAGGACAAAGCAACGAGCGCGAATACCCCCGACGGTTGAGAAAGAGGATAGTCTGTTCCTTTTTCTCATACCGCTCCTGCATTTTTTCGACTAGGAGACGCGAGAAAAGGATATTTCTTTTTTTATTTATGACCTCTCTTTTCATATCCACCACGTGAACGAGAGGAAGTTTCTGATCGTCTACTCGATGCCGGAGCCTATTCAAACGATATTTTCCAATCTGAGTATTGTAGATAGATTCTAACGCCGGGGTTGCTGAGCCAAGTACACAAAGAGCGTTGCATATTTTCGCTCGATAAACCGCCACATCACGACCGTGATACCGGGAACTGTCTGCCTGCTTATAGGCCGGTTCGTGTTCTTCATCCACGATAATCAACCGCAAGGAAGAAAGTGGTGCGAATACTGCCGATCGCGCCCCAACCACTACTCGCGCTTCCCCGCTAACGAGTGAATCCCAGGCATCTCGCCTCTCGCCCTCCGACAAGTGGCTATGCCAAACGGCAGTTCTATAACCACTTAATTCCTCCAACCTGCCTCTAAGCCGGGCCAAGGTCTGAGGGGTTAGCGCAACCTCAGGAACTAAATAGACAACCCCTCCTCCATATTTTAGGGCTTCTTGCAATACCCGAATATAAACCTCGGTTTTACCCGATCCAGTCACACCATGGAGGAGATGGACCCGGAATTCATCTGTTTTTAAACTCTTAATGAGATCCTCGCTGGCCGCCCTCTGTTCATCGTTTAGTTCAACGGCCCCCACATGAGCTTCTTCGGTCAGCCCAAGATCATCATCATAAGCAACCCGTTTTATATCCTCCTTGGACTCTATCAAAAATCCCTTATCCAAAAGAGCTCGGCAACTCGACCCTGGCACTTTAAGGAGCCTTAGAACCTCCCCACGGGGATATTCACGGTCCTGCTCCTTGAGGAACTCATAGAGTGCTGCCTGCCTAGAAGCCTTGTGTCTAAGATTCTCTAACTCATTGTTTCCCAGATTCTTACCTACTCTCAAATAGCTTTGGAGCTTGGGTCTCATTCCTCGCCGTACTGCAACCGGTATCATTGCCTCCAAAATAGCTTCCACCGAGCTGCCATAGTATCTCTCCATCCACTTCGCTAGTTCCAATAAGTCAGGTGTTAGCACAGGACATTCGTAAATGACTTCCAATAGGTTTCTTAGCCGATCCTCACTCACATCCTCCGTCTTCGCCAGCTCCTCTACCACTCCTAGTTCACTCTTCTTTCGTATTGGTATCCGAACCAACGACCCCACTTGTACTTGGCTTCCCATCCACTCGGGAACCCGATAGCTTAAGCGCCGATTTATCCCAGATATCGGTACCACCGTTACTAATTTCGGTTTGCCCCCGCACATTGATCTTGCTTTCCCTCTTCCCCTTGTCCTTATTGGTTATCTAGTCTCATTCTAAATAAAACGTGCCTATCCAACCCAGTAAACTCGAGCAACGAGAAAAGTCGAGCGATACGTTTCGCAAGTACCTCTCTCGGAAGGGTCTGCGTCTAACTAACCAGCGAAAAGCAATATTCGAGGCGGTATTTAACAATTTAGAACACTTCACGGCGGAAGAGCTACTTGACTACTCACGCAAAATTGACGTCTCGGTATCTCGCGCCACAGTCTACCGTACTCTACCGCTCCTTATCGAGGGCGGGTTAGTAAGGGAGGTGGATATTGGCAGCGACTATAAGTTCTACCAGACCAGTCCAGGCGAAAAGAGACAACAGGCTCAGGTCATTTGTCTAGACTGTGAAAAAATCTCTGAAATCGAAGCTCCTTTCATGGAGTGGTATTCTAGATCCGTCGCTCAAAAAGTGGGCTTGGAACCTGTTCATCAACGACTTCAGGTCCATGCCCAATGCATGATCTTTAAAGAGGAAGGTCTTTGCGATAACCACCGATAACCTGGAAATCTTTCAGATTTTTGGGATGCCTGTGGGGAGTTGTCGGATAAGTATAGGCTCGCTTCGGATGTTTTATGAATCAAGTCCGTCAAAGTCCGGAGAATTATCAGTTCGAAATTCAGTTTTTCGAAAGTATCTACCAAAAGAATCCTGCGGATTCATCGGTGGTGGAATTACTCGCTCATCTATACACTAAAATGGGCCGCATCAGCGATGGATTGAGGATGGACCGAAAGATGATACGACTCCGGCCTGAAAATCCGGTAGCACACTATAATCTCGCATGCAGTCTGGCTCTCAAGAACCGAAAATCCGAGGCTGTTAAGGCACTGAGAAACGCCATCGCGCGCGAATACAGTGATTGGGACTGGCTTTTGCAGGATCCCGACCTGGAAAGTCTACACGATTATTCCCTATTTCAGAATTTACTTGAAGAGTATAAGGTTGAGCGCTCGTCTAAACCCCCATTGTAAGTGATGCTCTTCCCATGGTAAAGCTAGTCTTTTTCGACGCATAAAATTTCCTTGGATGGCAGCATCCTAACCGAAAGTAATTGATGAAGGAACTTGAAAAGGGATCCCTGTCCGGGGAAAGTTCATTCCAAAAGTTGGCTGGCGAACAAGATTTCAATTAGCCTGATTGCGCCGTTCCCCAACATGTACCCATCCTTACATTGAAGGATAACCTCGCGACATAAGCTGCCCTTTAAAAATTCCTTTTTTACACTCACCAATTTAAAGCTTCCTTCCTTTTCCCCAATTGGTGACGCTCCATCCAGAATTGGCCTCCAAAGTTTGGGAATACCAAAGCCTGAAAATTCGATTTCCCATGCTGTCAAAGTCCTATCCTGAAATGGCAACGTCGCCAAAGCGGGATAACGCTGAATGAAATCCGGGACCTCCGAGGTGTTTATTTTAACCGTGAATGCCGTCGGCAATCGAACGATGTGATCGAATGGTTGACGAACAACCCCATTTTTAAAGTTTCCGAAAAACTCTAAGGGATCGAAACCAACCAGGTTGAGTCCATTCCAGGGACCGTGGTAATTCTGTTCTTTGAAGTTTTGCAAATCATACCATTTTTGAAAATTGCCTGAAAGCATCAACCCCATCTCGAAATGCAGATGGGCTCTTTGGCTCGGAATCGTGTAGCCTCCAGATGAATGACCCATTCTTCCTATCACGGCCCCTGCTTCCAGAGTCATTCCTATCTCGACAACCGGACTCACTTCGCTGAGGTGTGCGTAAAGAGTATAAACAGCAGGATTCAAATTAGTATGTTCAACAACGATGTACCTCCCATATCGGCTGTTGCCCGGTATGTCGTTAACATGTACCACCTCCCCGTCCATGACCGCAAAAATGGGATCCAATGCTTGACCTCTACCGTCTTTCAGAACCGGCTTGAGATCAATACCTTCATGGAACCGTAATCCGGAATTGCGGAAGCATCCGTAAAGTCCTGATTCAAAGGTTCCCGACTCGGATGGCTGAACATAACTCGCCGCTGGGTTTGATTCCAAAAAAGCTCGGTTCGGAGTCGGCCACTTCAAGCGGACCCGTTCCCCAACACTGATTTGCGCGGACAAGATCAGAAGATACGTTACTATGAAAATAAGACCCCAGTGGCGGAAAAGATTGTCCACCGCAGTATGTTTTGCCCAAATTTGAAACATAAGGGATAGAAAGTATCCAAATTCAAAGACTCATTTCCAACTTTCTAGTTGACGATCAATAGAGAAGGAGCCCCGACGCATTCCCATCCGAAGAATGAGGCTAGGGGGACCAACCCTAATTCTCTAACCGCTCCAAACAGAGAACATTGAATTAGGTTTATCATTCCAAAAAGGTTCACTCGTTGCAATGGTATGTCGAGCTAGTTCCCATAAAATTCGCAATTGCTTCATCAAAAAAATTGTCGACCAGCTCATGTAAAAAAAGGAAATAAATTATTCCTGCCCCCGCCAGCATTGGACCGAAAGGAACCTGGCAACTAATCGATCGGATAGACTTTTCTTCCTTCCCCTCCCCCTTTACACCGGCAAATTGACCTCTGAAAGAACCTGTCGATTCCCCCTCGGATTTACTGAATAAATCCCTTTTCTGGAAAAGATGAAATAAGGAAGAGATTAGAATGCCGGCGCTACCGATCACAGCTCCGCCAAAAAGGGAGAAAACCGCTCCCTGCCACCCGCAAAAGGCGCCGATTGCTCCCATCAGCTTAACATCCCCGAATCCCATTGCTTCCTTCTTCATAAGCAGTTTTGCCAGAATCGCAATCCATAGGACCAAAGCTGAACCGATAAAGGATCCCTCAATAGAAGCGATGAACGATCGAAAACTATCCGTCAGAAAGAGGTCTCCGGTGAACCCATGCAAAGAAGAAAAAATTATGGAAAACACCGTCCCTGCAATGAACCCACCAATAGAAAATCGATCCGGGATGATCATATGGTCGAAATCAATGAAACCGGCTGCGATCATTATGGATCCGAAAATCATTCCACCAAGAGCAGTGATGGGTTCCAATAAGTACCAACAGAAGACAAAAAGGGTTGCTGTCAGAACTTCAACCCCGGGATAGCGGAAACTCAATCGGCTCCCACAGCACCGAGCCCGCCCACAAAGAATGAACCAACTGAGTATCGGTATATTGTCGCTCCACCTAATAGGTTTGCCACAAGAACACTGGGAACATGGCGATAAGACCGACTCTCCTGTAGGGATGCGATAGATACAAACGTTAAGGAAACTCCCAACAAACGCACCCACCAAAAAAATGAGACTAGGAAATCCCCAAGGAACACCTTGTTGGAACAACACAAGATGCTGGTAAAAGCTAAGTAAGGAAAACTCTTCAATCATTAGGTTTTAAATTCCCTTTAGCGGCATTGATACAGGTTCCTAGACTTAGGAATTCCCCACTTCGAAAATATCTTGCCCGTTATTTTGATGTTTCGGCACACTCAGAAACTTTTCGGGGTTAAACGGAAATCAGCCTCTGCTAAAATCTTTCTCTTCTTCTCACTCCTACAGTCCAAAAATCTAGGGATTTGTTGTACGCCCTCAAGCATACCTACAAAAGCCGAGGATGAAGAAAATATTAATTGGATCTGATGGAGCGCCCCTTTTTATACTGCCCAATACAATGAAGTATCATCTCCGCCAAATCTCCGTTCCTCTCTGCTTCTGCTAGTTTTAATCCTTTTCGGGCGGTCTCCACCGCCTTCGCGAATTCACCATTTTCTGCCTGAGCCGCAGCTAGGACGTGAAGAAAATCAGCATTTTCTGGGAAGCGCTTGACCATCATTTGAGCGAAGCGAACCGCTTCTGCTCCATTACGAGTTTGGGCGTCCCGTGTCGTCGCTAAATTCCATGCTAATTCGCGAAGCATTTTGACGTTGCCCGAGTCAAGCTCTAGCCCTTCCCTCAGAGTCTCCGCCGCCTCATTTCTTCTCCCAGCAATATCTAGGGCAAGACCAAGGATAGAGTACCCCTCGAGAATGTGGGGATCCACGCGGACCTGCTGTCTAAGCAGTCTAATAGCCGTGTTGATCCGTTTCTGCCTAGCCATTAGTTGAACATACTTCGATCGCGCCACCACAAAATCAGGATCCAGTTTAATCGCACACTCATAATGTACTGCTGCATCTCTAAATTGTTTTCTTTCCCGAAACAAATCAGCCAACAAATCATGCCCTATGGCGCTAATCGCTTTAACTTTTATCCACTTTTGAGCCTCACCAATCGCAGCATCCAAATTCTCCGCATCTCTGAAGATCAAAATGATTTGTCTCCTCGCTTCAACATGCCCAGAATCGATTTGAACAGTTTTGCGAAACTGTTCAATAGCACGATCAATTTTACCAACCTTTTTGAGAACAAGACCATAGCCAAACCGGGCGTCTGGATCCTCTGGATGATCAGAAATAAGCTCTGCGGCATACCTTTCCGCTTCGCTTAATTTCATCTGTTTGTAAAGGAAATGCACGAACTCGGTTCGTAACTCTATTGCATATGGATTAGATTCCAGGGCCGCTTGCAAATGCCTTCTCGCTTCCGTAAATTCCCCTTTTTCTGAAGCGATCGAACTCAATGCCATACGGGCTTCTCGATCATGCGGATATTCTGCTATCAAGGACCGTAATACATCTGAAGCTCCCGTCCTATCGCCGATTCGATTCAGCAAAAGACCAAATCGGAACTTCAAGTGCCGATCCTCCGGCCTACGTAACAATGCTTCCTTGTAGGTTTCGGTAATATCATTCATTGCCCCTGAATCTATTACTCGACCCAACTGCACGATCTTACGCTTCCGAAGGCCATGTTGCTTGGCGTAACCAAGCTGATTGGTGAACGGAGGCTTGTTGAGCAAGCTATTGGCGAGAAGTTCGAGCAACCCCAACTGATCCCACTGAGTAAAGGCTAACTGCCTCGCGGTTTCCTCTACATCGGGAAGGTTGATTAGCACATCTCCTATTCGATCGATTATCTCTTTAGTCAATGCTCTGGCTACGACATTATTCCCAAGAAAGGAAAGATGTACATGGTCGTAGAAAAAGGCATCTCCAGGAATTCCCTGCACCGACTTCGGATGATTCGCCAGCACCCGGGCACTGTCCACCAATCCGGCATATTCACCCGATCCATCTATTGCAATTTTGCGAATAATCGCATTGATGTTCGAGTCAGATCGAAACCGTAATGCATCGAGGTCTCTCGATCTATCAACTGCCTCCCGAGCGAGTTCTTCTTCGCCTTGTTCCAGATAAGACCTCCCCAGCATATAGTAACTTTCAGCGTAACCATCATCAATTTGATTGGCTGCAACAAGTGAAGAAACCGCTTCGCGGAACTCACCAGCAGCATAGTGATCAGATCCTTCGCGAAAATATTTTCGCCAACTCTCTCTTTGCTTCCCAGCCAAAATCGTATCATTAACCGATGCGAATGGCGGTTGATCGAACAGATTGACTCCAATAGTGGAAAAGATAGCAGTGCAACCATTCGACTTAGACAACTTGAGAATATCCCGCAAATTCGCTTCCAAATGTCTGTAGGAAAGCTGTAACCGTGGATCGTTTAGCGGAACCGTGTTCTGCAGAAACATTTGCATGCCCCGCCACCCTCCTGAAGGAGGCTTATGCGCTCTCATAGCTAACGACAAAAGCTGGAAAATTCGGGTTGATTTCAGAAGTGAGTTTATCCGGATAAAGGTCAGATTGCGGCTGAATTCCGCAAGGACGGTCCCGGGTCCATATGGCCCCACCACTTCGTTGTTTCCAAGATAAAGGACAAGGAAATCTGGTTTGTATTGCAAACAGGAACGTGCGATTTCTAGAACTACGTGAGAATTAATCGCTGTAATGGCCGCGTTAATCACCTCGATCTTCCGATTCGGATAAGCCTTTTCAAGCATCAGTTCAAGCTGACGCCCAATCCCGAATTCGGATCCCGGGAATCCCTGAGCCGCAGAACCACCCAAGACAAAAATTCGTATGGTTCCGTCTGGCTTTTCTGCAGAAAATTTTACCGGCAACATCGGTCTCGCCATGGACCATGGAAAATGCCTGAAAGTAAATGCGGGATTATTTCGGATTGTACCCTCATTCTTGAGAAAGACCTGAGAAGGATAACCAAACCCAAAAATACGCAGGCATCCTTCTATCACCACAAGAAATACAACCGGCACCAAAACTGCTAACACGACCTTGGGAAAGGTTGATCTCAATTGCTTCATATGCTGGGGAGGGGGGCCTTTCAGCCCTGCTTATTCAAACCTCCTAGAGGATCGCTGTAAAATCGTCTGTTATTCTTCCGGACTTCCTCGAGAAGTGTATCCACGTAGTCCTGAATCTCAAAAAATCGGCAGTCAGCATTCCCCAATTTACCTCGATTTATTTGCCCAAAATTATCCCACAAATCACCCATCTGTTCGCGGTTTAACGAAACATAAGGCGCATCAGGATCACTCTTTAGCCACTCGTTCCAAATTATAACTTCCACAAGGTGCACATAAGTCGACGACCCGTAATCCACCCCTAACATAAGCAGCTTCCCAGACCTTCTATAAGCACGCACCATGGGCGAATGAGTACCGTACGTCTTTCCCCACGGCGGTTCGTCCCATGGAGATTTCCAGCCTTCGTTACTCGTGTGGTCCGCAACAATCTTTGAGGCCCCAAGTCCCCGTGCCGCTACAGAGTGGGAATAGTGGTCCGATCGATATGTTCCAGGCATCAGCCGGAAATACTCAGTAAGCCAACCGACGGTGGAAGGTGTCCTCTCAAGATTCCAGGTCATAGCCCGTCGTTCTCGATCTATCAGGTTGAAAGAGGGCATCAGAATGAGTCCTGATCGTCCTACTGCTCTTTCCAATGCCTCAATCACCGTGCCGGCTCCTCCTGCCACTAACCCCAAACTTTTGAATGAAGAATGAATAAAGAGTGTGTCGCCCTTTACGATTCCTAACTCAACTAGATCTCGCATCAGAGAATCGGAGCTATGAAGATGGCTATTTGGCATTATGCTATTGCCACGCGGGGCATGACAACATTGACTCACCAGCCTTTCTTATGGGCAGTCGAGCTAATTCGATCCAGTGGCTCGTTATAGATTAAAAAATTATGAAAAAGAGATTCCGAGCAGGTGTAATTGGACGAACCGGTCGCGGAAATTACGGGCATGGCCTCGACAGCGTTTATCTTCAGACAGATGACATTGAGATTGTTGCAGTAGCGGATGAAGATGCACAAGGGCTAGAAGCAGCAGGAAAACGATTAGGCGTCTCCAATCTTTACCCAGACTTCCATGAGATGCTGGAGAAAGAAAGATTCGACATTGTTAGCATCTGTCCTCGCTGGGTCGAACCCCACCTAGAGATGGTACAAGCGGTAGCTGCAGCAGGGGCTTGTGTCTTTCTGGAAAAGCCAATGTCGCAAACTTTGGCCCAAGCAGACGCAATGATTGAGGCTTGCGAACAAGCACGGGTTACAATCGGAATAGCACATCAGGGTCGTATGCACGCTGCAGTACATCACGCAAAAAGGCTCCTCCGGGAAGGGGCTATCGGTGAAGTCCTCAGTGTGCGAATGCGTAGCAAGGAAGATACCCGAGGCGGAGGAGAAGATATGATGGTACTAGGAACCCATCTATTTGACACCCTCAGGTTCTTACTCGATGTGAATCCAACCTGGGTCCAGTCTCATGTTGCCACAGAGAAAGGCCATCCTGTAACCAAGGCTAATGCCACAGATGGCCCCGAAGAATTGGGCCTAATTGCAGGGGACCGCATCCACGCAATCTTTGGTCTTGGGAATGGAGTAACAGCTACCTTTGAGTCGCGGCGGAACCAAAACGATGCCTCTGGCCGCATGGGGCTACATATATTCGGTAGCGAAGGTATCATGTTGGTTCACGACGGCTCCCAACAGATACGCATTTATGAAGCTCCTTTCTGGCGACCTGATCAGACTGCGCCAATTCGTAATGTAAGCGAGGAAGCCTTGGCCGCTCTACCTGCCGAAAAGAACCTAAGTTCGAAGGATCGCCAGATGGCTGCCAATGTAGCTATTGTCCGAGAGATCCTCACGGCTAAAGAGGAAGGACGTCGCCCTTACAACAGCGGCCATGACGGGCGATGGTCTATGGAGATGATACATGGAGTTTATGCTTCACACCTACAGGGACGAAAAGTTGAGTTACCGTTGGCAAGTCGATGTCACCCGTTAGCATAGTCCAATCCCAACGGCTAACATCGAAATCGTTGTTCGAAATACTGTCCATAACTACAAGACCAGAACCAGGCCAAAAAAGATCAGTAAGGTACCCCCCATGCCCATAATTCAAGCTTCCAGTCTTTTCCCATTCGCACAGGCGATCTTTGAAGCAACCGGTCTTCCCCCAGAACAGGCCACTGCCGTCGCTGATCATCTTGTCGATGCGAACCTCGTTGGGCACGACTCGCACGGGGTAATGCGGATTCCAGCCTACGTCGAAGAGCTGATTAAGGGTAGGGTCAAAGCATTTGGGAATCATGAGGTCGTTCGGGAAACAACAGCCTCTCAGGTAGTCAATGCGAGGCAAGCTTTGGGTGTTCCCATGGCAAATTATGCCATGGAATGGTCTGTAGCTCGGGCCCGAGAGAAGACGTTTGGAGCAGTAGCGGTCCACCATGCAGGACATATCGGCCGGCTCGGAGCCTATCCTCCCATAGCCGCAAAGAAGGACTGCATAGGGGTGGTGATGCTAAATGGTGGAGCGCCCTTCGCCGCGCCCTTTGGAGGAACAGCGCAACGGTTGCCTCCCAACCCAATTTCTATTAGCGTACCCAGTGCAGAAGGTGCACCCCTGATGCTAGACATGACTACCAGCATGGTAGCAGGAGGCAAGGTCCGACTTTACCACGCAGTGCAAAAACCTGTCCCAGCTGACTGGCTTATCGGGGAAGACGGTGAACCCGTAACCGATACCAATCTTTTCTATGAGGAAAAAGCGGCAATGCTTCCTTTAGGAGGATCTGTGGGACACAAGGGATATGGCCTTGCCATAATGATCGACGCGATTGCAGGTGGCCTCTCATGGGCCGGTTGCTCCGCCGACCCACCAACTCGGGGTGCTAGTGGGTTTTTCACTTTGGCAATCGACATCGCAAGCTTCATCGATGTAGCCGAATTCAAAAAGGAAATCTCGCGCCTCTCTGAATGGATCAAGTCTTCCCCAAAAGTTCCAAAAGTGGACCAGATCTATCTTCCGGGGGAGATTGAGGAAGCCAAGCGGAAAGAAAGGGAAGTCAATGGTATCGAAATCGACGAAGTCACTTGGGGGGAAATTCTAGCTACCGCGGAACAACTCAATGTGCCGGCAACAGAGTTACCATAATGAGATTTTCTTTTTCGATCGCCTGAAATCCAACCATTTGCTTACATTCTCGTTCTTTTGCTTCTGGCATGCAAAAGGAAATGACGAAGAAGAAAACTGGGAAGGGTCAATCCTTGATGTCTAAAAAACCCAACATCCTTATTCTTATGGCCGACCAAATGCAGGCGCGTGTCTTGGACCACGATCACGTCTGCCAAACACCCTATCTGGACCGTCTGGGTACCGAGGGAATTCGTTTCACACGTGCCTATACTCCCAATAATATCTGTTCACCGACCCGCGCCAGTATTATGACGGGACTAATGCCGCATAATCATGGTGTCCTTGAAGTCCTCTACCCAACCCCAGATCTACACGTCTTAAGAAACGACAAACCGCACTTCGCTCAACGCCTGGCAGAAACAGGATACCGTACAGGATATTTCGGGAAGTGGCACGTGGAACGAACCAATGAATTGAATCAATTCGGCTGGCAGGTGGATGGGGGTGAGAAAAACCAATTTTATAGAAATCTTGCAAAAGAATTCAATGCATCGAAAACCGAATTTGACCCGGCCGTATATGTCGAAGAACCCTACGGTTACGGACCTCATCTATTTTGCGGAGTCACCGATCGTCCTGCTAATGAGAGGGCTATGGGGCTAACAACCAATCTCGCCCTGAATTACCTTCAAGACGCAGTGAATCAGGCTGATCCTTGGTGTTGCTTTGTCAGTTTTCAAGAGCCACATGATCCCTACGTCACTGACCATCGGCACTACGATTATTACGCAAAGAAAACAGTCCAACCACCGCCCAATGCTAACGACGATTTAGAGGACCGGCCCGCACTCTACCGGCGAGCCCAGGGAATCTGGCGTCAGTTGAGCCAGGAGCAAAAAAACGAAGCACGTGTCTGCTACTTTTCCTCTATAACCGAACTCGATGCTCAGTTCGGAAGGCTACTTGATTTTTTAGAGGAAAAGGAAAAACTTAGTGAGACTATCGTGATCATGTGCGCCGATCACGGCGATTTACTTGGAGCACACGGCCTGTTTTTTAAAGATATCTCCGCTTTCGAGGAGATATTTCAAGTTCCCCTGATCATCAAAGGGCCAGGGATCGCTCAAAACTCAATCTGCGAAGGACGAGTGGGTCTGCATGACCTATGTCCAACAATACTCGAACTTGCCGGTTGCGAAACCATCGGCACACCCGATTCTCGGTCCTTCATTGAGCTTCTACGCAATCCAAACTCCATTGATGTGGAATGGACCCGCGGTTATGCGGAATACTACGGCAACCGGCACCGCCTAACCCAACGAGTGGTCTGGGAAGGGGATTGGAAGTTTGTTTTCAACGGTTTCGATTTCGATGAGCTTTACAACCTGGCAGAGGACCCTTTCGAAATGAAAAACCTTGCTCCCGATCCCGCCTACCGGGAGCAGCACATAAAAATGATGCAACTTTACTGGCGCTACGCCAAGGAGACTGAGGACGAGCCACTTGTCCGGACTCTTTACCCCGCTTTGAGATTGGGTATCGTCGGTCCTCTTTCGGAAGATTAAATTGATAACCTGTAAAACAGAAGCCTCCACTTCATCTTAATGCTCCGCTCTTCCAGCTCCGAAGTCGAGGATGAGGAAGCTGTAATGCAAGTCGCAAATCGGGGAACTATAAGTAGATTCTGTGACCAAAATGCGACACCCAGACACTATCAAACTCTTCAATTAACATTTGCTTGTTAATACAATTCCAAAAGCCAAAATAAAAGTTGCTTAAATCCGAATTCTCCAAACCTTAGACTCAGCAGCGAGATGGCCTCCGCCGGATCATCTAAAATAAATTTTACTTCATGAAAATCACTGCAATCAAACTTTCCATCCTAGAGAGTCCTTCCGAGGACAGAATTTTTGGACTGCAAAATGTGCCGGGGATGGCACGTATCCGCTGGACCCACAGTGTTGAGAAGACCCAACCGGGATTCGTGCAAGTCTTACACGTCGAAACAGATGAAGGAATTGAGGGAGTTGTCACGGCAAGCAACCAAGATCTTCGGGCAAACCTTGAACAGTTGAGAATCCTGGTCGTCGGCGAAAATCCGCTGGATCGTGAACGGATCTGGCAGAAATTGCACCAAGGCACTCGTTGGGTCTATAGGCATCCAGGCTGGTTTGCTACCCTGGACAACTGTTTGTGGGACATTGCAGGGAAAGCAGCAGGCCTTCCGGTCTACCATCTGATTGGTCGTGTTCGCGAGTCGATGCCATGTTACCTTAACATAGGTGGGGCAACTATCGAGGACGCGGTAGAAGATGCAGAGAAGGCGGTAGAGGAAGGATTCCCCGCAACCAAGGACCATTTTTACCACGACGTGGCTGAGAATATCCGCTGGCTTACCGCTATCCGTAAGGCCGTCGGTGAAAAGATCGATTGTATGCACGATCCGGTCGCCATTTACACCTACGAAGAAGCAGTCCGAATCGGACGCGCTCTCGAAGAACTAAACTATAGATGGCTTGAAGAACCCCTGCCCGAAAGACTGCTTAACCGGATGCAACAACTTTGTAGTACTCTCGATATCCCAATTTTAGCACCTGAAACGATGATGAATGACGTGGACCTCTCAGCACAGTGGCTAATTTCTGGTGCCACCGATCTGATTAGGGTAACTGCAGTACATGGAACGACATCCGCACTGAAACTCGCCCATCTCGCTGAAATGCACGGGACAACAGTGGAAATTAATGGAGACGGTGGCCTTTATGGCCTCGTCCATGCTCACGTCCTGTCGGCGATCTCGAATACTAGTTACTACGAATACTTTAGGGGTGGGGACGAATATGGGAAAGAGATTGGCCTAGAGAATCCGGTAGTTCCCATTAACGGTCATATTAAAGCTCCTGACGGTCCCGGCTGGGGGGCAGTATGGGATTTTGATCGATTTAAAAAGAAGCTCGTGGCTACCTATTGATTGCAGTCAAGTTGTAATTCTTAGAACTTTATAGCGATTCTTGTTTTCGACGTCCGGCAGATAGCAGCTTGGGATTTCGACGGGGCCTTAACCAGTTTCTTCGTTTCGAAATATCTAGCAACAATACCATTGTGAAAGATCTACCTAACATCTTGGTAATCATGACGGATCAGCAACGGGCTACCGCCAGCCATCTTTATGGAAACTCGTTCTGCCAAACACCTGAGATGGCCCGACTCGCTAACAATGGTGTGCTTTTTGAGAACGCGATTACTCCTCATCCCCTATGTGTTCCAGCCCGTGTTTCTTTTTGGACTTCTCAGTTTCCCCAATCCCACGGAGTAAGAGGAAACGAGGCCCTGATGCCAGAAGGCGCTGTCCACGCATTTCGGATCTGGAAGGAAGCAGGTTATAAAACTGGACTAATTGGGAA
Organism: Candidatus Moanabacter tarae; assembly: GCA_003226295.1. NCBI lineage: Bacteria > Pseudomonadati > Verrucomicrobiota > Opitutia > Puniceicoccales > Candidatus Moanibacter > Candidatus Moanibacter tarae. The sequence goes on from CP029803.1 coordinate 2,069,405, forward strand.
GAACCATTGCTTCGAAACTGAAGAAGATCTCCGTCTTTTTGATGTTTGGAACAGTATCGGACACGGAAACCGTGAGACCGAATTAACGCGCGGCATGCCATGGTACCGGCCCCTTGATGGGCGAATACGCGTACGGGACCGGATTACTCAAATGAAGCCGCAAAACTCCCGTGCCTCCTACGCCGTTTCCGATCTCCCACTAGAGGACCACTCATCTGGATTAATCGCTGGCCAGACCGTGCGCTACCTTGAAAATCATCGCAGCGAACCATTCGCTCTCTGGGTTTCATTCCCAGATCCACATGAGCCTTGGATGGTCCCAGAAAAGTACGCTTCGCTGTTCCCACCTGAAAAAATTGACTTACCGCCGTGGCGCGAGGGAGAATTCGCCGACGAATGCTCTCCGGAACGCAACCGTGTCCTCTATCAAATGCTCGGACTGGACGGAGTTCCCATCGAAGACATCTATGGAATGTCATCTGTGTATTTTGGCATGGTGCGTTTCATAGATGACAGTTTGGGAAAGATTCTCGATGCACTTGAAGCACTCGGATTGGAGGAGAGGACAATCGTAGTTTTCTGCTCTGATCACGGCGATTTCATGGGCGAGCATTGCATGCAATGTAAAGGCGGCGTGTTTTATGACAGTCTTACAAGAGTGCCTCTGATCGTTTCCTGGCCCGGTAATGTGAAGACCGGTGTAGTCGAAAGCAGCATGGCAAACCTCACCGACGTGGTGCCGACCCTTCTCAGGCTTCAAGGCATCGAAATTCCGTCCTCCATGCATGGCATGCCTCTTCCGGTCGTAACCGATACAAGCCCTAGAGAAGCGACTTTTTCTGAATACGGAGCCGGTGGTCCTCCTTTCACCATGGCTGATCTTGACCGTTTCCCCAAACCTTGGGGGAGAAATACCCTGATAGATTCGCTGCGATGGCGCGAAGCCGAAGGAAGGAGAAAAATGGTGCGTACGAGGGAGTGGAAATACGTGCACGATCCTATGGGAGATCAAGACGAGCTCTACAATCTGAACAAAGACCCATGGGAGTTGGAGAACGTCGCGAGAGAAGAAACTAATATGGATATACTTACAGAGTTGAAACTGCGTTTGGCCGACTGGAGCATCGGAACCGAAGATTAGACACCTGTTCCGCTGCCAGGTATGGAGTACTATAGACCCACCCAAACCGGCATTCCTGAACTTTGTTCTGTTTTGTGATACCTTTGTCTTATACGTGGCCTAAGCTTTCCTCCTTCGCAAAAAAATCCGCTACATATCACTCGTTAGCGAAACAACCTCTCCACTTTGAACTGGAAGCATAGGAGTGCCGTTTTTCACAACACTATGCTTCAATAATTTGCATGCACGCAGAGGAACCTATTGCTTCCAAACGTCTCCCTCCCCTTGTGCAAACCAACGGGAAGTAATTACTTTCTGCTGAGTATAGAAAGCTACTCCTTCTTTTCCTTGAACATGTAGGTCGCCGAAAAAGGAGGCATTCCAACCTGCAAATGGGAACATCGCCATCGAAGCAGGAACTGCTACGTTTATGCCAACCATTCCAGTTTTAACTCTGTGCTTAAACTCCCTGGCTAATTTCCCAGATTCTGTGTAAATCGCAGTCCCGTTACCAAAGGAAGATCCGTTGGCTATTTCCAATGCCGCTTCAAGGTTATCCGCTCGCATCACATTCAGGACTGGGCCGAACACCTCTTCGCGATTCAGCGTCATTTCCTGTTCAACGCCATCCACTAAGGTAGCTCCGACATAGTAACCATTGGGCGCTTCTGGAACCTTAACGGAGCGTCCGTCACTCAAGATTTTTGCTCCTTCCACCTCACCGCTGGCAATGAGACTGTTTACTCGGTCCCGGTGTTTACTTGAAATGACTGGGCCCAGATCCGGCTGAGGCATCCGGTCAGTCGGACCGATTTTTACGCTCTTCGTTGCCACCTTCAAAGTCGGAATTAGCTCTTTTGCTGCCTCGCCTACAGGGATAGTAGTGGAGCTGGCCATGCAACGCTCCCCCGCACACCCAAAGGCACCGCCAGTAATTCCCTCCACCGATTTGTTAATATCAGCGTCAGGCATGACGATGGTGTAATTTTTAGCACTTCCATTTGCTTGCACACGTTTCCCGTGTCGGGTTCCGGTTTCATAGATATACTTGGCCACGGGAGTCGAACCAACGAATGAAACGGCCTTGATATCCGGATGTTCAAGAATGGCGTCAACGGTTTCGACAGCGCCATGGACAAGATTGAGAACGCCCTTAGGAAGTCCTGCCTCAACGAGTAATTCAATAATCCTAATCGATGAAAGAGGCACCATTTCACTCGGTTTAAAGACGAAGGTATTCCCGCAAGCAAGGGCTAGAGGAAACATCCACATTGGAACCATAGCAGGAAAGTTAAAAGGTGTGATGCCCGCACAGACTCCCAAGGGTTCAAAAAAAGTCTCACAGTCGATTCCAGCGGCAAGATTTTCAATCGTATCCCCAAATAGCAAAGTGGGAATCCCGCAAGCATACTCGACATTTTCCAAGCCCCTGTAGAGGCCACCTCTCGACTCTCCTAGAGTCTTTCCATGTTCCCGAGTAATGAGCTCGGCAATTGAGTCAAAGTTTTCCTCCAACAGACTCCGGTATCGATAGAAAAGCCGTGCCCTTTCAACCGGAGGAGTCTGACTCCAACCAGGAAAAGCTTCCTTTGCTGCCGCCACCGCAGCCTCAATCTCAGCTTTCCCACCCATGGGCATCTCGGAGAGAACTTCCCCTGTTGAAGGATTTTGAACTGGAACCCTGTCAATCTCCTTCGAATCAATCCAATCCCCATCGATCAACATAGGGCAGGGTGAAAGCTCTGTGGCTACAGCACACATTGTCCTGATTCCTTTAATTTTATTACGATCACAAACCCTGCTGGGTTAACCATGCATCTCCATCCGACGCTAGGCGTGAAGATCTAAATATGCGAGAAGAAATCCCATACCGGGGATCACAAAAAGGTTCGATCCGAAAATTATCTTCCCTTGATTTGTCAATTCCGATCTCAACGATTAAAGAGGCGATTTATCTTAAAATCGCCTGCAATACCATAATTCGTGTTAACGTTCTTAAATCAATCCGATAAAGAATCAGGCATCCCTATGTCGATTAGAACAATACTGCAAGAGACGGTTGACGTAAGGATGGAGATAGTTTGAATGGGTCTATATGTCTGAATTTGAAAAGAAAACTGTAATTGTTACTGGTGGGGCTCAGGGGATTGGTCGTGGGATCTGCGAAGCCTTTGCTAAGGAAGGCGCTCGAGTCCTTTGCGTTGACGTGAACGAAGAAACAGGAACGGACTTGGCGCAGGATCAAGAAGCCGCAGGGGAAGGAGAAATCGTTTTTCAAGAAGCGGACGTTTCAAGCAACAATAGTTGCAGAACCGTAGTTGAAGGGGTGGTATCAAATTGGGGCGGAGTAGACATCCTCTGCAATAATGTTGGGATCCAGCCTCACGACTCTTATCTTCCGGCTCATGAGTTGCCGATTGAGGCTTGGGATCGTATTCTTGCCGTGAATCTGAAGAGTTTCTTCCTAATGACAAGATTGTGTATTCCTGAAATGAAGAAACGTGGCGGTGGTGTTATAGTTAATACCGCAAGCGTTCAAGGACTTCAGTCGATGAAGGGGGTCTCTGCCTATGCTGCCAGCAAAGGGGGCATCCTTTCGCTAACAAGACAGCTCGCGCTGGAGTACGCCCAGGATAATATTCGTGTTTTGGCTATCAACCCCGGAACAATCGAAACGCCTCTGGTTCAAGAAGCTGCCGAAGGTACAGGAAAGAGCCTTGATGAAATGAAGCAGATTTGGGGCGCAGCTCATCCTCTGAAACGAATTGGCCAACCCATCGAAATCGGTAATGTTGCTGTATTTCTTGCGAGTGAAAGAGCCTCATTTATGACAGGAGAAAATGTCTGTGTAGATGGTGGAATGATGGCATTGGGAGCATGGGCATAGCGATAATCAGATGGGTCGTGCATTTGTTACCTTCTGAAAATTCTCGATACTCCTAATATTTCTGCGGGCCGGCGAATATCACAGCACCGAAATCATCTTAAACCCTGGAAATCTATGCACCCAATTTTGGAGGATCAAAGAACAAACGAATTTGCATTATATTCCTATGACCTCGGAGGGAGCGGAAATCCTTGAAATCTGCGAGGTTGTAATGTAGAGGCTTACGGAGGTAGGCAAGGCCGATTTGGATCGGCGGTGTACTCTAAGAAAAGATGAATCATCCACAGTCCGCCGGCGCTCGTTTTTGGGATGCTCTGGAAGAGGAAACTCCTCTCCAGGTAGCAGGTACCGTAAATGCTTATTGCGCTCTACTAGCAGAACAGGCTGGATTTCGGGCTCTTTATCTTTCGGGCGCTGGGGTAGCTAATGCTTCGCACGGGATTGCGGATCTTGGCGTAACTTCGCTAAACGATGTATTAGAGGAGGTCAGGCGCATCACTTCAGTGACTAAATTACCCCTTCTGGTTGACGTGGACACGGGATGGGGGAGCGCCCTAACGATCGATCGGACGGTAAGAGAAATGATTCGAGCAGGAGCTGCCGGTGTACATCTTGAGGATCAAATTCAAGAGAAAAGATGTGGCCACCGTCCTGGTAAACAACTTGTGGAAGAGTTGGAAATGGTTGACCGATTGAAAGCAGCTGTTAATGCCCGTTCTGATCCTCGATTTATCATCATGGCGCGAACCGACTCTTACGCTATTGAAGGACTCGGCTCGGCTATAGAGCGAGCAACAAAGTACTCGGATGCAGGCGCCGACATGATATTTGCCGAAGCCCTGGAAAGTCTCGATCAATTCCATAGGTTCACATCAGCTGTCTCCGTGCCAGTTTTATCAAATCTGACAGAGTTTGGAAAGACACCTATCTGTACACTCGATGAATTGAAGGATGCCGGTGTGAAAATAGCGCTCTACCCTCTTTCCGCTTTTCGGGCGATGAGTGCGGCAGCAAAAACAGTCTATGAGAGTATCCGAAAAGAAGGAGATCAGAGTGCTGTCCTAGACATGATGCAGACCCGGGATGAACTTTACAAAGTGTTGAACTATCAAACAGAAGAAAGAAAACTGGACATGGCAGTGGCAGAGGCAAGGATACAGAAATGAGTGCAAAAAAGATGGTACAACTTTCCGGGATTAATGCTGGAACAACGACAATTGCTACGGTGGGTAGCGAAGGCAAAGGTCTGACCTACCGGGGTTACAATATCGAAGATCTTGCGGAACAATCAACCTTCGAGGAAGTTGCCTATCTGCTCCTAAAAGGGAGCCTCCCAACAAAAGACAACCTCGAGGATTTCAGAAAAGATTTAAAGCAGAAAAGGGTTCTTCCGGATGGTCTGAAAGCGATTCTCGAGCAGCTTCCAGAACAGACACATCCCATGGACGTCCTCAGAACCGGATGTTCCGCACTCGGTTGTTTCGAGCCCGAAACAACTAAAAACACAGCTTTCAAAATTGCAACCCGCCTTCTAGCCTCGTTCCCTTCCATGCTCCTTTATTGGCATCATTATAGTTCGCGCAGGAAAAGGATCGAAGTCGCAAGCGATGATGAATTGCTAAGCGCACACTTTTTGAGGTTGCTTCACGGAAAAGAACCGTCCGATTCGGCCGTCAACGCAATGAATGTTTCCCTGATTCTCTATGCCGAGCATGAGTTCAATGCCTCTACCTTCGCTTCGAGAATTACAGCAGCAACACAGTCGGACCTTTACTCAGCTATTACCAGTGGGATCGGAACGCTCCGAGGTCCTCTGCATGGAGGAGCAAACGAAGCAGCTATGGAAATGATTGAGCGATTCTCAGACCCCGAAGAAGCGGAAAAAGGAATCGTCGAGGGACTAGCACGGAAAGAAAAATTTATGGGATTTGGGCACCCTGTATATACGGAACGAGATCCCAGATCAGATATAATCAAATCTTGGGCAGAAAAATTGGGGAAGGAAACTGGGGATCCCGGACTTTTCGCTATTGCAATACGTATTGATGAAGTAATGAAACGGGAGAAATCGATGTTCCCAAACGTCGATTTCTTTAGTGCTCCTGCCTACCATTTTCTCGGAATACCGACTCCCATGTTTACTCCTATTTTTGTCATGTCCCGTACCGCAGGATGGGCAGCACACATTATCGAGCAAAGGACTGCAGGCAGGATTATTCGGCCGGCGGCGGAATACCTCGGACCGAAGCCAAAACCGTACGTGAAAATCGAGGAAAGGTAGGAGAGTTCTTCTCATAGGCCTTATTCTGAACGAAAGATGATTCCGAAACCGAAATCTTCCTTAGCCTTGCAATCCAGAATCGGCGGTTGGGAACCCAGGCTATAATACCAGGCAGGATGAGTCCGGAGAATTACGAAAGAAAACCTCCAGTTGATCCACTTTTATTAGATATCGCCGAATATGTCGTAAAAGGACAGATTGAGAATAGTCTGGCTTACGAAACAGCTCATCTCTGTTTGATGGATACCCTCGGATGTGCTTTCCTAGCACTGAAATATCCTGCGTGTGTCCGTTTGTTGGGGCCGGTGGTAAAAGGAGCTCATATGGAAACCGGCACCCCGATTCCTGGAATGTCGTACCGGTTGGATCCTGTGCAAGCTGCCTTCAATATCGGAAGTATGATTCGGTGGCTAGACTTCAATGACACATGGTTGGCCGCAGAGTGGGGTCATCCATCGGACAACTTCGGAGGTATCCTAGCCTCAGCTGATTATGAGAGTCGTCGCCGATCCGGAAATAGCCAGCATCACCGAGTAATCGACATTCTGACAGCGGCGATCAAGGCCTACGAGATCCAAGGGATTCTCGCCTTGGATAATTCTTTCAATCGTATTGGATTGGACCACGTTCTGCTGGTACGCGTTGCAACCGCTGCTGTTGCAACGCGCCTTCTAGGGGGAGGAATGAGTGAAGTCGTCAGTACGCTCTCTCAGGCATGGATCGACGGGGCCGCTCTACGTACTTACCGCCAAGCTCCAAATGCCGGATCAAGGAAGTCCTGGGCTGCGGGCGATGCCACAAGCCGAGGAGTTTGGCTCGCGCTTCTCACACTCCGAGAAGAAATGGGTTATCCCACTGCGATTAGCACACCGAGATGGGGATTTCAAGACGTCTTGTTTTCGAGCGAGCCACTCAAACAATCGAGGCCGTTAGCAAGCTATGTCATGGAGAATATCCTTTTTAAGGTCTCGCACCCAGCTGAGTTTCATGCTCAAACTGCCGTGGAAGCAGCGGTGATCCTGAATCCCAAGGTCGCTTCGCGCTTAGGAGAGATCAAGCGGATCACGATTGAAACCCAAGAAGCAGCGGTTCGCATTATCGACAAGACCGGGCCCCTCAATAATCCCGCCGACCGCGATCACTGCCTCCAGTTTATGACAGCCGTCGGTCTGATCTATGGGGAATTAACAGCTGAAGATTACGAAGAAAAAAGAGCAGCAGATCCGCGAATAGACTCGATCAGAGACAAGATGGATGTCATCGAAAACGAAAGATACAGCACCGATTACTTGGATCCGGGGAAGCGGTCGATCGCTAATGCAGTCCAAGTATTCTTCCATGACGGAAGCAGCACTGAAAAAGTCGAAGTCCAGTACCCTATCGGCCACCCGCGTCGACGAGATGAAGCTCTGCCCCTTATCAAGAGAAAATTTGAGAGCAATCTTGCGAACTCTTTCTCGAATGATCGTACGGATGAAATTCTTGAGGTATTTTCAAATAAATCCCAGCTTGAGGAGATGAGGGTAGATGAATTTATGGACCTATTTGCGCTTTGAGATCTAAATCGACAATCCGCCTGAATCAGTCGATTCGTATGGGTTTCGTATAGGACCTTTGAAGCCCTTAGTCGCAAGCTTAGATGCGATCTGTCGGGAATCCAATTCCGCAAAGTGTGAGTCACGATAACTTAAAATATTTTCCAAGACACATTCTCCTAGGTTGAGAGTGCCACGAAATCAGAGTTCGACAGAAAGACTGAATTCTGAACAAATTTGCCGGAACTCGATATTCCCGCTCATAGTTGAAACCTTTAACAAGTTCGGGGAACCTAATTTGGGATCCGCTGAGAATTATTGGGCTATGCCGAGAAAAGATATCACCGGAGTTTTCGCTGAAATTCTTATCAAGCTGCAACCTGGAACGTTTTAAACCACCCCTTTTTTCTTGAAGGAGTCTGCGCAATCCGAATTCTGTTAGAGAGTTAATCCGAGAGCGAAGGCTGAAACAAGTCGAACCTCAAGAAAATAAGTCATAATCAAATCTCTATTAAATTCAGTTTATTGCTCGAGCAATTAGCGGCATCTCGCAAATTCCCATTACAGAAAGTGATAGCGCAATGAGTACACATAGCCCTTTGAAAGTAACCCAAGCTTCGGACGATCAATTCGACCAGGAGAGGCTAGAGGATGTCGGTTTCATGACCTGTATGACACTCGTCCTCCTTGGTAACTACGCACAGACGGGCCATTTTGGAGGTCCGCTTGCCTATACACCTTACAATGTAGCCCTACATCTGGTAGGCCCGAAACTCGGAGGTCTGCGTTACGACTACCGACGCCCCAAGCATCCTTACGGTGACAAGTTCATGCTAGCTGGAGGTCACAACATTCCGACTGCCTACGCCCTTTGGATGATCATGGGCGAAGCAATGGCTCGGCGTCATGCTGCCACAGGAGACGCACGTTATTACGTTTCTCCAGAAATAGCCATGCTTCCAATCGATGCCCTAGGTTTCCGAAGAGGTGCCGGAGCGCTAAAGTCACTTCTTAGGGATCACAATCTAGAGGACCATCCTTTATTTGCTCAGGCGAAACTGCGGGGAATCCGATCTCTTGCCGGTCACGCTGAAACAACCGATCTGACCAATGACGTCAATGGAGGACCTTCCGGCGTTGGAGTTGCTACAGCGGCAGGGAAAGCCGCATTTTGGGATATCCTTGGTGCTGATCCGTCTCTAAAGATCCTGGCTTTGGAAGGCGAGTTTGCCATGACCGAAGGCCATGCTCAGGAGTTAAAGACTCAGGGACTCGCCCTTCAGGTCGGAAAGAGACTTCGAATCCTTCTCTCTTACAATAATGCCGGGATCGATGATGAACTCATGGGAGGAGTAATTAAAAGCGAATACTCTAGTTACAACATAGCCGATCAATGGAGCTCCTACGGTTGGAACGTAATTCCCTTAGAGGATGGCAACGACTACAACCAAATCGTCTCAGTTCTTCGAAAGATGGAGGATTGGGACCCTGCTGATCGACGGCCAATGATTGTCATCGGGAACACTACAAAAGGATATTGGCCTGCAGCTAAGGATGAAAAGATTCCTGGTTACGGCGATCAACTCGTAAGTTTCCCTAGTCACCCTTACGGCTTTAAAATGAATTCTGAGTATTTCGTAGCGCTGGCAGAGACATTTGAGAAGCGATTCGGAGTTGCATTCGACGGTATTCATCAAGGCCCTGTTACGGATTCTAGAGATCGCCTGATTCAGTTCAAAAGCAACATCGATGTGGTGATGTCATTGCTCGACCAAAACGGCATCGGAGATTGGCTGGCAGATCATCTCGTTGAGATAGGAGAGAAGGTCTCTGATTCCTATCAATTGCGAGTCGACGTCACCAATGACCCGTTTTTGGACGAGCGTCTCCGAGTAAAAAATCTGCCTCTCGAAGAGCAGTCCGTATCAGTTAAAAACCCCGTGTCAGATGAGATAAAGAAGGTCGATATTGCGCTTTTCCAGAAAACAGGGGAAAATGCGGGTACACGCCGTGCCATATCGGAAATTATCAAGTGGATGAATTATATTACGGAAAATCGGTTCATCACTATCGCGGCCGACCTCTCTGATTCCATCAATGTCGAGAATGGTGCACTTTGGGGTCACTATTCTCCAACCGAAAACCCAGCAGGCACCCGTTTGAAGGCCCCGATTGAGGAAGCCGGCAACGCTTCCACTGCAATTGGATTGGTCGGGCAGAGCGCTTCTCTTGATCCCCATGCATTCGCAGGAGTATGGGCTCTCAGTGGAACCTATGGAGCTTTCACCCCTCTGATGTATCTTCCCGCAAGAGTCTGGAGTCAGCAGAACCAAGATAGTCCATTTCGAATGGGCGTACTCCACATTTTGGCGGGCCACTCTGGTCCGGAAACAGCTGCGGATGCACGTACCCATTTCGGAATCTTTGCACCCCAGGTATGGAAGCTCTTTCCCCGAGGCCAGGCCATCCATCTGAGTTTTTGGGACTACAATGACGTAGCTCCAGGATATTTTGCCGCAGCTGAAGTTGCAGCGCGAAATCCAAAAGTGGGAATTATTACAATTGAGGTGGCACGACCGGATTTCCCTGTTGCCGATCGATCCAAATTTGCCGATTCGGATATAAAGGCAGCAGCGAAGGGTTTCTACCTTATCCGCGATTTCGAAGAGGGTAAACCGCGACATGGCAACGTTATCGTCCAGGGATCAAATTCAACATTCAACCTAGTGAGCATTCTACCAAAGTTGGAAGAAGCAGAAATCAACGTTCGGGTCATTGCAGCAGTCAGTGAAGAACTTTTTAGCCTACAACCATCCGAATACCGGGAAGCGATCCTTCCAACTGAAGCAGTTTACGATCTTATGATTGTTTCAACCGGCACTCGTCGGGTATGGCCAACAGCAGACCCGGGACCCCTTACGGACGAGTATTCCCTTACCTCAGACTGGGACAATCAATGGCTTACTGGCGGCACCGAGCCAGATGTCATAGCGGAAGCACATCTCGATGCCAAATCGATCTTTCAGGGGATAAAAAGATTTGCCGAAGAACGAGAGGATCGCTTGAAGCGACAACGAGAGATAATGGATAAGCTGTCAGTCTAGCATTCAACGCGGAACGTTAAACGCCGTTATCAGATCCTCGATTTCGATCACTTGATTCTGGATTTCAGGCCAATATGCTCCCCTTTGGGAATAGACTCATTCTTCCATGAAGCCCGATACAAATTGAGAAGATCCATCTTCATATTCCAAGAAGTCTGCTACTATAATCCTTATTCGGAATTATACTCTTTGTTTAGAAATCTAGACTTCGGTGAGCTTGTGAAACAAAAAGTCTGACAAATTCCTAGGAACAAGAGAACATGACAAGGGAATTTTCAAAACGCTTAGCCAACCTTGGGACCGAAACAGCATTTTCCGTTTCGCTCGATGCCTCAAACCAGTTGGAGAAGGGCAAGAAGGTTTATCCGTTCCATCTCGGCGACCTGGACATGAGGACACCAGATAATATAATTGAAGCGGGCCATCGTGCTATGCTGGAGGGAAAGACTGGATATGATCCATCTGCCGGGATTCAACCTCTGCGTGAGGTCCTAGCAAGCAATATCGGTAACGATCGCTGTCTTAACTATGAACCAAACAACGTAGCCATACAACCTGGCGGGAAACCAGTTATCTCAAAGTTCCTCGAAGTCCTAATGAATCCTGGGGAAGCAGTTCTCTACCCTAATCCCGGCTTTCCAATCTATGAGTCTCAGATCGACTACCTTGGGGGGAGGTCGATTCCCTATGGATACACCTATACGGGAACAGGATTTGAAATTAACCGCGATCAAATCGAGTCCCAGATCGATAACAACACTTGTGCCATCATCTACAACAACTATCAAAATCCGATCGCGGCAGAATCGAGTGATGAGGAGATGGAGTGGTTGGCGGAGACAGCCAATAAGCACGACCTCTGGGTTCTATCTGATGAGGCCTACTTCAAGATTCTCTACACCGGAAAAGGGAAAAGCATTGTTTCGCTGCCTGAAATGCAGAAGCGTACGGTCATTCTCTATACCTTTTCGAAAACTTACGCGATGACGGGTTGGCGTCTGGGGGCAGCGATCGGTCCAGAGGCCATAATCTCCGTTATCGCGAAGATCAACGTCAATGTTGAGTCTTGCACTAATCACTTCATTCAATACGCCGGAATCGAAGCACTCACAGGCGACCAGAGTGGAGCAATGAACATTTTGGAAACGCTCCGACAGCGCCGAGACACTCTACTCATGGAACTGAAGAAGATCAATGGCGTGAACGTGTTTAAACCCAACTCATCTTTTTATCTTTTCCCTGATATCACTCAGGTATACAATAGACTCGGGTCGCAGTCGATGGAGGACTTTCGAATTCGGACCCTCGAGGCGACAGGTGTATCTTTCTGTACACGTGAGCATTTCGGCACCCCTCTGCCATCCGAATCTCGAAAGTTCGTTCGATTCGCATTCTCTGGTATAGATTGCGAATCCATCCGGGAAGGACTGGCTACGCTACAGGAGTACTGGAATAAAGGGTGTTAAATCAACGGCCCATTCACCCGAGAGCAGCACAAGAAAGAGCAGACGAGAGAGAATCCATATAGTGTCTGTGTCAGGCCAATCCATCGAACCGGCAATTTTTAAATTGACTGATTGAAGTTCAAACTGCGAATTCGGATGGTTGATTTTTACAATGAAGGTAACCATCAAAGAATGCATCTCTAAGCTTTGTTTTCCCCGACTTCTCGCGGCCTTATTCCTTGCTCTATTTATTTACTCTGATCTATCGGCAGAGAGTATCACGCTAAAACTCTGGCAAGAGAACGAAGATATCTATGAAGCCATTCTTGAACATCCCTTTCTTCGCCAAATGCAAGACGGGACTCTCGAAAATGATATATTCGCCTTCTACGTCGTCCAAGATCTGTTCTATCTACGCGAGTTCGCTAAAGCCCTTAGGATTATCGCAGCCAAAGCTCCATCCGAGGAATGGGCAGAACTTTTGAATAACCAAGCGGAGGGAACTTTGAAGGAAGAGAGGAAACTCCACGACAGTATATATGAGGAATACGGAATCACCTCTGAGGCGGAAAGAGAGATGATACCCGCACCCGAAGCATTTGCTTATACCACATATCTCCTTGCCACTGCACACGAAGGCTCGTTCTCTGAAGGTATTTCCCTTCTGCTTCCCTGCTATTGGATATACTGGGAAGTAGGAAAGAACCTAAGTAAGAACGGGTCCAAAGACCCGATCTACCAGAAATGGATCGATACCTACGCCTCTGAAGAATACGGAGCGGCCGTAGTGGAGATGATCGGAATTGTAGAAACAGTGGCAAAGTCTGCGAGCAGAGAAGAATTTCAAAAAATGAAAGACCACTTCCGTCGCGGTTGTCGCTACGAATGGATGTTTTGGGATTCGGCATTTCACATGAGCCAGTGGAGGCCCGTCGAGTGAAAGCGGACTACTCCTGTTATTCCGTTACAATCGGGAAGTGCTATAATGCAGGAGAAATTGCATACCTAGATAGCAGTCCGCTGCGCGGGATCCGCCGGTATTTTCCGCTCCTTCCACTCGGCCGTTTTAATATTCTCCAACAAATGCAAAATCCCCTTTCGTCAAAACAGTTCTTTCATTGAGCCATGAGACACCTTCACTGATTCCGTAGCTAACTTGTCCCTAATTTCTGTTTCAATAACTTTAAAATTCTGGTGAAGGCACTACTCGAAACAGACCCCTCCGGACTCTTTGGGTCAAAGGTGGTCGAATTGCGCTCGGAACATGTTACGAAACATCTCCGGGCAACAATTTGTACAGTTGAACATTGATAAGAATCCTGTTATCGACAGAATGATTCAGGCTGAAACCGCCGATTTCTTCAATCCTTCGTATCTATTGATAAAACAAGGCCCAACTTGCTCGTGAATCACTATCTCGTCACAGGTACTGCCGGATTCATCGGAGCTGCCACGGCTAAAAGGCTACTTGAACTAGGGCACCGGGTTACTGGGATCGATAACCTCAACGATTTCTACGATGTCTCTCTTAAGGAACACCGACTCCAAGCTCTGCGTGAGCATCAAGAATTCAGTTATCAAACAATGGACATCGAGGATTTTAAGGGGCTGCAAAGGTTATTCGAGAACCAATCATTCGATGCCGTCCTTAATCTAGCAGCACGAGCTAATCCCGTAAAAAGTATTAATGATCCTAACGTCTATTTCTCCACCAATGTTCAAGGAACCATCAATCTTCTAAGATTGATGGGCCGATTCGATGTCCGGCGATTTATCCTAGCTTCCTCTTCCTCAGTTTATGCCGGACACGACCCCCCATTCGACGAGGATATGCGAGTCGATCACCCTATATCTCCTTACGCTGCTTCTAAGAGGGGTGCCGAACTGATCGCCTACACTTACCACTATCTGCATCAAATTAACGTGGCCGTGCTCCGCTACTTTACAGTCTTCGGCCCCGCAGGCCGTCCTGATATGGCACCATTTCGTTTTGTGAGATGGATCGCAGAAGGAGATGCGATCGAAGTCTTTGGGGACGGCAGCCAAAGCCGTGACTTCACCTATATAGAAGATATCGTCGAAGGTACCATTCGCTCCTTGGAAATAAGCGGCTATGAAGTCCTAAATCTCGGTGGAGGAAGGAACCCAATCACGATTAACCAGCTTATCTCCATCATTGAAAAACAACTCGCAAAATGTGCCATTATTCACAGAACCAGACGCGCCGAAGGTGATATGAACGTCACCAGGGCGGACATAACGAAATCGAAAAAACTCTTGGATTGGGAGCCGACGATCTCGGTCCAAGAAGGAATTGGGAAAACCATCAAATGGTACAAGGAAAATCGGCTTCTTGCCAGAAGAATAAGACTCTAAGATGACAAACAACAACCCCTTTCCTGCAAGCGCCCAATGCTCACACTGGCAGCAATCGTCCCTTGTTAAGAAATTGACATTATTCACTCGGAATTTTTCTGCATTCCACAGACCAATTAATTCTAATCTCAGAAGCCACGGGAGACAATGATTCGGCGCTGTGGAAAAGATGCCCCCCAAGAAGTCCAGAGAGACATTCTTAGCTATATTGTCTAAGATCAATCCATGACAGCGATTCTCGGAATATCCGCTTTTTATCATGATTCCGCAGCCGCGATAGTTGTGGACGGCAAAATCATCGCAGCTGCCCAAGAGGAGCGATTCACGCGCAGGAAACATGATCCCAAGTTTCCACTCAATGCTATTGAATACTGCCTCGAAGAGGCCAAGCTGAATCCCAATGAACTCGATTACGTCGCCTTTTACGACAAACCGTTTCTGAAATTCGAACGCCTTCTCGAAACCTATCTTTCCTATGCACCTGCTGGTTTTCGATCGTTCCTTATGGCAATGCCGCTCTGGCTGCACCATAAGCTGCACCTGCCCCGTGAAATGAGTCATGGACTTAACAACCTATATATAAAAAAATATATATTTACAGAACATCATGAATCTCACGCAGCCAGTGCATTCTTTCCCTCTCCTTTTACAGAAGCAGCTATTCTGACTCTTGATGGTGTCGGAGAATGGGCCACTGTTAGTTTCGGCACCGGAAGTAACAATCAGATCAATCTTACGCATGAATTGCATTTCCCGCACTCTCTTGGTCTCCTATACTCCGCTTTCACTTATTTCTGCGGATTCAGGGTCAATAGCGGCGAGTACAAACTGATGGGGCTCGCCCCCTATGGCGAACCGATTTTCGCCAATGCGATTGAGGAAAAGCTTTTAGACATTAAGGAAGACGGCTCATTTCGCATGGACATGTCTTACTTCAATTACTGCCAGGGGTTAACCATGACTGGGCCCAAGTTTGACGCTCTATTTGGAGGGCCTCCTCGCAAATACGAATCACCCCTAACCCAAAGAGAAATGGATCTGGCAGCTTCCATTCAGGCTGTGACTGAAAATATTATGCTTCGAATCTGCAACCATGTCCAAAACAATACAGGATTGAAGAATTTATGTCTGGCAGGGGGAGTCGCTCTCAATTGTGTCGGCAATGGAAGAATATTGAGGGAATCTTCCTTCGAGAATGTTTGGATCCAGCCTGCCTCAGGTGACGCTGGAGGAGCCTTGGGAGCAGCTCTGTTTACTTGGTATCAACTCCTTGGGAACAAGCGCTCAAGGTGCCTGCCCGACAGCCAGAGGGCCTCACTTCTTGGCCCTCAGTTCTCAGCCGAAGAAATCCTTAGTTTGCTCGAAGCAGAAGGATCCAAATTCCACCACATCCGGGATGAGGACAAGTTGTGCGACACTATAGCGGATTTAATTGCGAGCGAAAAAGTAATTGGGCTTTTTCAGGGTCGTATGGAGTTTGGGCCAAGGGCTCTAGGTTGTAGAAGCATCATCGGTGACCCGCGTAGCCAAAAGATGCAATCAACTATGAACCTGAAAATAAAATTCCGTGAGTCATTCCGCCCGTTTGCACCTATTATATTGCGAGAACGAGTAAGCGAATACTTCAACATGCGGCCTAACGAGGACAGCCCTTACATGCTATTGGTGGCACCTGTCGCCGCGCAAAAACGTTTAGCGGCAAAAAATATTAGACGTAAAGGCCTGATGAAATTGAAAGATATTCGGTCCGAAGTTCCTGCCATCACTCATGTCGACTACTCTGCACGTATTCAGACCGTAGACGAAGAACGGCATGGACGTCTCTACAAGCTGATGAAGTCCTTTGAAGCCAAGACCGGCTGCCCGGTGCTAATCAACACTAGCTTCAATGTCCGAGGAGAACCCATCGTCTGTTCACCCGAGCACGCCTTCCGTTGCTTTATGGCCACAAATATGGATGTGCTGGTTTTAGAAAACTTCGTTCTTCTAAAAGAGGAGCAATCAAATGCGACTGAACACGAGATCGGCGAATACCTGGCTCAGTTCCCCTCGGATTAATCCCTCCTATTCGAGTCTATACTCAGTCCTGGGTAATTGAACAATGTCATTAATCAGAATAAATAGGAATCCTTCTCGTAAAGACCTTATCCTCTTTGGATTCCTCTGGATCATTTTTTTTGGTGCATTTGGAACCCTATTTTTCTACAAGTGGCATTCCATTTATTTGGGTCTGACGCTTTGGTTCCTCGCAATCATAACTCCGATCACAGGTCTACTGCTGCCGTCATTCATGCGACTTGTCTATATTGGAATGGCCTACGCCACTTCTCCGATCGGATTTATTCTTTCTTATGTCATTCTGGCACTTGTGTACTACCTAGTCGTAACTCCAATCGGACTCGCAATGCGGATTGCCAGATACGATCCGATGAAAAAAAGATTCGCGTCAGAAGCTGAGAGTTACTGGATCAAACGCGAGCCTCGCACCTCAATTAAACGCTACTTCCGACAGTTCTAGAGACCACCCCAAAGCTGGCATCGCTATTCCTTATTAATCACCGCTATCGAGAGCCAAACAATAAACTCCAATTTAACCCTTGTGATTGTATCAGTTAGAAAGCTGATTTATTCAGCGCCACGCCCATTCAAACATTCCATCACCACCCAGTTCGAGATAACTGGGCAACCCCTAAACAATTTATCGACGCCTACAGCGAGAACACTTTCCTCTAACACGCGAGGAAGAAGAAGGTCACGCAAACTCCAACTATTCTAATTTATACAACTCGGTTGTTAGTCTTCACTGGCACGATTGCCTCGACAGGAAGGTACACTCTTTGCCAACCTGGCATTCTAATTAGGAAGAGCTAGCCAAAATCAGTGGTTCAATCTATTCCCCTCAATGAAAGAAACTATGAACAAAAACCTAAAAGACGAAAAATCTTTCGAAGAGCAGGCATCAGAAGAACAGGCTGGAATCATAGCCGAATTCATTGATTTTCTCCTCCACAATAAAAAATGGTGGCTCACTCCAATTGTTGTCATTCTTCTCCTCGTCAGCCTCCTGGTCTTCCTTGGCGGCTCCGCAGCAGCACCATTTATCTATACGCTTTTCTAACAGCAACCGCTACATGCGTTTGGAGCCAAAGGTTCAATTCCCGAGTTTCCCGTTTGCGAAACCGCAATGTATCCTATGTAGAGACCCCCGATTAATATAGATCCTCGGCAGTCCCTTGGGCTCAAAAGACATATACCTTAGCGATTCCATTCACATATTTTGAATTACGACTGAGGCGAAACGGTATGCCATTCGCTACCTGGACAGCATCCTCTTCATCATCAATCCCATATTTGAGCTCAATAACTAATGATTCTCGATCTTGCTCGATGCCGAGAAAGCTATTGGTTAACTGATTGACACCCACATATAGCATTTGCGAGTCGATGGTGATTCGAAAACGACCACAGCTTGAGAGATAGTATTTTCTTCTGTATTGAAGCGCCAGGGTTGGACCTAAGCGCTTGAGGTCGAACATCGTTTTATCAGGCAACTGCGCCAACTGAAGAGCCGAATCTATAGATGTCTTACTAAACCCCTGTTCAAATCGAAAGGGTGCGAGTCTATATCGTTCTTTCCACATCGCCCCACCGTTCTTGCCTTTAAGTTCCATAGCAGGCTTTTCGATCGCCCCAAACATAGATCCATACCACCGAATTCGTGCTTTGATCCGGAGAGATTCTCCATCCCGATTCTCCATGAAGTGATGGAAGTTAGGACTGTCGAAATACAGACTGTTGATAACCCGAGGGGGATAATGCTCCCTGAATATACCAGGATGCAGAGCCAAAATACCTTCCACATGTCGCTCTTGGTCAAGCGAAGTTACATACTTGCGCTCCATGCGATGCTCAATTTCCGGTTCGGACAGATAATTCATCTATATATTGCCTCAGGCAAAAGAACAGGGAGATGGGGGCAGCTATAAATTGTGGGAAGCTGGAGAGCCAGGGGCCCAAAGTATTTAACCATATTTATTCGTCTCTCCTCCTATCTTTTGCATCTTTATATCATGCTTTTCCTGAATCTAGCGGGTTCCTTTCGTCTCTACTTCACTTGCTCGCTCTACCATAAACCTGCCCATAAACCATATCCCCTACTTTTCGTTCGGTTCCGGGCACTGTTCTTCCGTCAATTGAAAGAAAAGAATTCTCTTCGACCAAATAAGGGCGGTATATATTCCCCATATTGAGATCCTTAATCTCCGCTCGGCCAGGGCCAAACTCAGATTTTTTCTGAAAGATAGCAAACCCAACCCGACTGTTCTCAATCGTAACCATCTCTCCCCGGATGGTAGAACTATCCTTACTTGAGACCGCAACCTCCGCTTCTTTAATTAAAATCCGCCGTCCATCAAGACGACTTCCTTCCCCAACGCTGATTCCCTTATCCCCGGCTCTTTCAATGACAATATCCTCCACTGTGACCGTGCTTCCCGATGTGTCGATGGCATCGTTTTCAGCCCCTCTAAAATGCGAATTGAGGATACGGCCCGTACAAAAATCTAAATCAAGCGCATCGGCGTAAGTATCCGAGAAGGTTGAATCGATAATTTCAAAATCAGATCGTATTATATTTAGAATGTCATCCCCATCTCGGTTGCGACGGAACAGACACTTCTCGATAGTAACGTCAGACTCGTAAAACGTCACCACCCCAGTAAGCCCGCCATCCTCTGGTATCGGAAGTGACAATCCCTCAAATATCACGTTTTTCAGTTGAGATCGGCTTTGTGCCCCCAGTACTATTATTCCCATTCCCACCCCATCTGCAGCCTCAATACGAACTGGATGGCTTTCCTGTCCGATCAAATTAAGTGGCGAATAACTAAGGATTAAAGCTGATTCGGTCAGCCGGAGAGAGACTCCCCCTCCTGCAAAAACAGAGTAACCTGGCGGAATAATAAGGCTCTTCGAGATTGTCCAATCGCCCGGCGTGATGAAAATTTCCATTTTCTCTTGGTCCACCGTCAGGAAGTCGAATTCCCTAAAATTAGGCTGCCCAAAACGCGGATCCTGACGCACTGTTTTGTCTTGGAAAAACCCCCAAGGGAAAACTTTCAGTTCTCTGATTTCAGGTAAACCCCAAATACGGTACTGTAAAATCAGGCTAGTCACGAATTCATCAGAGAAATCTAAGTCATCGGGGATTTCGAATTCGATTGGTTCGTAACGCAGCATTTCGCCCTCACGCCCGGCAATAAGCGTTTCCTTGTTGGGGAAAGCTTCCAGAAGGGAGTGACTCGATATTCCGACAATCTTCACAGGCAACGGCTGAAGGTTCCCAAAAACTAGCCGAACCTTTCCTTTTTCAAGGAACTCAAGATAAGCATGCCCTCCCTTAATTGGATTGAGCACTGATCGAATTCTCTTTTGGTTTTGTGTAAATATCTCTCTGGAGAACCGAAAGTCGTGATTTTCCCAATGCCCAAAATAGAGGATCCTCAGATTTCTCTCAAATTCGGTTTTTCGGGTTTCCAGCAAATTCTCCAGAAAAAGTGGGTCCGAAACTTTTTTCAGTTCAGAAATATATCTTAGATAGAAATTTGGGTCTCGGAAAAGAAAGCGTATCAGATCATTATGCCGCTCCGCGTTTGCATCATTCAACCACCAGTTATCCTCAAGTTGACCTGGACGCACTTCCTGATCCACGGGCTGGAGACGCGCCGTTACTGGGTTGAAGTAGAATTTCATGTTTCTCCAATCAAAAGTTAACGACCCAAAAAGGGCCCTGATCGCCATGAGCTTTGCCATTTGATCAATATCGAAAACCTCAGAAGCTGACTTTTCACTCCTTCGAAATGACTCAAGTAGTGTTACCGCCTTTTGAAACTGTGCGAATTCCGCACTTCCCCGGACGTGGGAGTCAATCTGAGAGCCCTCGACCGAACTGGCCCAGAAGTCGTCTCCTTCCATAAATGTGCTCGGTGAAAAATCGGAGGTTTGAAGAGCTCGCATCCACGATAGCACTGCAAGATCCTTGTTGAATCCAACAATTGCACCTTCCCTCAAAGCGTTGTTTTCGATTAATCGCCGATCATAATGCTCCTCCAGAGCGTAAACACCATGATCATCCCCGTTAACCGTAAGATTTAAAAATTCAAAACGCGAAACAAGCAGACCCTCTCTTTTCAGCGCCTCCATGAAAAGCCATTCGTAGATAAAGTGACGAGTGCTAGGATCCTGTAACGTGAATCGTTTCATTCCCCTAAATGTGTTTTCTCCTCTGACTCGAATGGAGTAGGACCACTTCCTCTTGTACTTCCAATGGGCACTGTTAGTTCCTTTCAGACGAATCTTGATCGGCATTGAATCTTGCTCATTCCTAATACTCGCTTGAACCCAATCTCCCGGCTGGGGAAAGTGCAGGCCATTAACCAGAGCTCTTTCTCTCTGATACGCGATTCTTTGAAAGTCCTCCTGCTTGATATCCAACACAATTTTTTCCTTTTCCGTCCCAAAATGAAACCGGAACCAATCGAAAGGATGGAATGCTTGAATGAGTCGGCTGCGCAGGTGACGCACCTCGCCACTTTGATGCATTTTGATGCCAGCATAGAATGAAAGGATGGAGAGCATAATCATGCCTCCCGTTAGCCCCATGATAACTAAACCGCGTCGCCGAGGAGCACGAATCCAGAAAAATCTCTTACGTTTGATTTTCATCCTTAGAAATGAAAACTAGGTTACGGCACTTAACGAACCGCTTGGGAGAGCGGGCTTTAACTCTTGAAAACTACAATCTCCGAAACACTTAATACCTCATCATACGGGCCTAGACCAATCCTCTGTTATCAAGAAACGCGATACGGATGGAATCGTCTAATTCGAAGAGGGCCTTACGGCTAGACTCCAACTGTTCGTAATCTTCAAACTCAATTTGGAAGGTTGCCTCGATCGCATCCTCGCTTTCATCTAACCTTTTAAGGTCCACTGCCGAACAGTGGGATCTAAGCAAATCCACTACCTTTTCTACTGCAACTTTGCTTTCACCTTTACTTGTTATCGTCAGAAGCAAATTTTTGTCATCTAAGCTACCGCTGTACCTGCTTCGCACTACAACGATGGCAATCACAACTATAAAGCCAACTATTGTTGCCTGCCATTGACCCGCTCCCATCCCCAAGCCAATGGCGATGTTTAAAAAGAGGAATGTCAGTTCTTCCGGTTCCTTAATGGCTGCCCTAAACCGCACAATAGAGAGTGCCCCAACCAAGCCAAGTGAAAGCGCAAGAGACGATTTCACTACGCTAATGACAATCATAACGGTCGTAGCAAGGAGAATGAAATTCCCAGAAAATCGCCGCCGATTTGTGACTGATTGGCCATAGGTAATATAGATCCGCTCTAGGAGAAAAGACAGAACGGCCGTTAAAAGAAGCAACACGAAGTACTCCAACAGAGATATATTAGCCGAAAGAGTCGTTAGATACTCTTCGAATGACTTAGGGAAATTTCTCATTTCAGTTTTTGGTTGCTATTATTTAAAGGTCCCAACTCTTCAGAAGACGGCACCCTTAGAATAATATTAAATATCGTCAAGCGCAACCCTCTCTAAGTTATCTCAAAATTCCTCATCAATTGTTTCCAATGTCGTCCAAAAATCTTCGCATTGCACTCCTTTTAATCAGACAGCAACCAGATCTCCCTTTTATCTGGAGTACTATACCCGAGGTCCACTCACAATCTTTGGACCTGGAGACTCTAAAGTTCCTGGCCAAAGTCTAGGAACTCAATTCGAGAGCTGCTAAAAGGCTGGATGTGATTTCTCCCTAGGAAAAAAGTCTGAGAATATTTTCGGGCGGCCGACCAATCACAGCCTTGCCATGCCTCGTCACAATCGGGCGCTCAATTAGAATCGGATTCTCACAAAGGATTTCAATCCATTCTTCACGCTTTCTATCGTCCCTTTCTGATATTCCCAATTCTGCACATCTAGACTCTTTGAATCGCACAATTGCGGTTGGTTCCATATCCAATTCTCGACAGATTCTATCGAGTTGCTCCGGGGATGGAGGATTCTTGAGGTATTCAACAACCTCATATCCTTCGTGCCTCTCTTGCAGTAGTGCAATAGTCGTCCGGCTTTTACTACAAGTCGGATTATGGTATATTATACAGTCTTCCACCAATGGCTGCTCTATAAGTAGGTTAAGTTTCTACTCTGGTCAAGTCTTGCACGATAGTCTCTTGTCATTAGATTAAGCCCCCAGATTCCTAAAATGGAGGATAGTCACCAGGGGATTTCCTCGAAATATTGGGTTGTCATTCCCTATATTTTTGTCCCCTTTGGGGGCGATAACCGACAAAATGACAACAATTGTAGGCGTCAGAGCAAGAGAGATACTCGACTCACGTGGTCACCCCACCGTCGAGGTCGATGTTGAATTAGAATGTGGGACTGTGGGACGTGCAGCAGTTCCCTCCGGGGCAAGCACCGGGATAAACGAAGCCTTGGAATTGCGTGACGGAGAACTGAGTCCCACAGAAGTGCCCAAGGGTATCGATGCGAAGACTCGCTATCTTGGTAAAGGAGTACTGAAAGCAGTGGAAAACGTAGACCGCGTCATTGCCCCTTCTCTTATTGGCCTCGATGCAGTCGATCAAATCGAAATTGATCGCACAATGCTCCGAAAGGACGGAACCTCAAACAAGAAAAAACTCGGCGCGAATGCTATACTTGGAGTGTCCCTTGCCACTGCCAAAGCTGCTTCCAAAGCTCTAAATCTCCCTCTTTACCGCTATCTTGGGGGACCGAATGCAAAGGTGTTGCCGGTCCCTATGATGAACATCCTTAACGGTGGCTCCCATTCTGATGCACCCATTGATATTCAGGAATTTATGATCATGCCTATTGGGGCCAAAAGCTTTCGTGAGGCCTTGAGAATGGGGGCAGAGGTATTCCACTCTCTTAAATCGGTTCTTAAAAGAATGGGCCTCTCCACCGCACTTGGCGACGAAGGTGGGTTTGCTCCCAATCTGGAAAGCAACGAAGCTGCACTCAAAGTTATAGCTACTGCCGTCATGAAAGCTGGATTCGATCTCGGCAACGATATCCAAATCGCACTAGACGTTGCTGCTTCCGAATTCTTTGATAATGAGACTGGAAAGTACATTTTCAAAAAATCGGACAACTCGAAACACTCCATCGATGAGATGATCGGGTTCTACAAGGAATTAAAGAAGCGTTATTCTATTTTTTCAATTGAAGACGGCTGCGATGAAAGCGACTGGGAGGGATGGAAAACTCTAACCTGCGAAATGGGGCACAACACACAACTAGTGGGAGACGACCTTTTCGTTACAAATGAAAAATTCCTGAAAAAGGGGATCAGCCTGGGGGTTGCCAATTCGATTCTGATCAAGTTCAATCAAATCGGTACGCTCTCCGAGACACTCGACACTATCAAGCTTGCCAATAGAGCAGGATATGCTTCCGTGATTTCGCACCGCAGTGGAGAAACAGAAGATACAACTATCGCCGACATCGCTGTCGCCACCAATGCCGGACAGATCAAGACAGGCTCCATCAACCGGACTGACCGTGTAGCAAAGTACAATCAGCTCTTACGAATCGAAGAGGAATTGGGAGATCAGGCAGTCTACGGCGGTAAATTGTAAAGGCCCAGACTGAAAGAAACGCATGAGGATCAGCAATATTATCCCCATGCATAGACACAGATGTGTATTTTCCTAATGTATGGCTCTCAAAGCTCGTGTTTTTTTAATCCGGAAGGTTTCAATGGTGATTAATGCCCTTAGCCTGTAAGAAGATTCACCGGTCTTGTGGTAAGTGGAATAATTGATATCAGGCTCTGTCATCGCTTTCCATATTTGTGGATTCTATTTTTCTCAACCTGTTAGATTCCACCTTCCCTTATAGGTCTACCGAGGGCCCTTGCGCTCTAGAACAGAACAACATTAGGCAGGGAGTGAGTTCCCGATCAACATACGGGCCCGGATACTTCAAAAATACTGGACAAGCAGTTATTATACTACTTCACTCACCCTGAACCATGCGCGATCTCACAAAAGAATTATTCTCCAAAAAAGGCCTTGCCGTTGATTTTATCCTATCCGTCCTATGGTTTGCCTTTTTCGCTGTTACACTGAGAGAGAACGTCCCCTCGTATAAGGAGCCATACGTCACTTTTTTCGCGGTATCAACAGCCGGCTGTCTTACTGGCATCTTCTGGCTTTCTATCTCCATGTTCCGTGTAGTTCGGATCGACCAGAGACTTAGAGAAAAAGAATAGCCCTGTAGCCAGTCTTGTTACAATACTCGCGCCTCAGCCTTTCTCTTATTTCAAGGCCCGGGGTCTAGTAATTTGGAGCTGATTAAAACTGGAGCGCCGCTATCACGGTTAAGGGGAGCGTCTACGTCCGTCGTAACTGAAACTTGCTTATACACCATTCTCCGTCTTGATTTCAGTGACTTCTCTGGGTGCCTCCACCTGACCGACCTGCTGCTCCTAAAAGCGTACCAGCCACCATCTTCAATCATTTAAGCGAAGCTGAGGAAAAGTCCACGCTACTAAGCCATACTTTTTACCTAATAAAATCAACTATTCTACTACCTGATGTTGACTCGCCTCACCCAGATACATGAACCGTACTAGCCTTCGCCAGAAGACCTCGCCCGCTCTACTCGCTTGGAAATCAAAATAGATACCTCGTAGAGCAAACTCATTGGAACTGCCAGTAACATAAAGGTGAGTGGGTCTGTTGTTGGCGTAATGATCGCGGCAATCCCCAAAAAAGCTACTACACTGTAAGGACGAAATCGTTTCAATCGTTCAACGTCTAAGATACCTAGGTAGACCAGGAAAACCAAGATGAGGGGAAACTCGAAGCTAAAACCTATTCCAACCGTCATCCATACCAGCAACCCATAGTAGCGATCCGCCGACCAAAGCACTTGGAACCCAAAGATCTCATTAAAGAAAATCGATGCCCTGAGAGATGCTGGGATTAGGATAGCAAAACTAAACACTGAACCGATCAGAAAAAGAAAAAAAGCAATAGCGCATCCCGGTTTGAGAACAACGAGTTCTCGTTCTGTCAATCCAGGGGCGACGAACTGGGCAACAAAATACAGAATGAAAGGCAATGCGAGCGCTAACCCTCCAAGGAAGCATACCTGCAAAATCACGGAAAAAACTCCCATAGGAGTGGTCGTAATAAGGCCGAATCGACGACGGTTCTCCCCGGAACTATTTTCTAAATCTGGATTTTTTTCGGGAACTGTCCCAAGCTCAAATCCACTTCCATCAACCCTGACCACCTCGACACCTTCACCCAATGCGATCTCCAGAGGCCAATTAAGAAAGCCCGCGAATAATTTCATCGAAAGCATTACCAGCCCACACCCTACTACTAAAGCAATGAAACACTTTACTAAAGTCCAGCGCAGCTCCTCGAGATGTTCGAAAAAATTCATCTCTTTATTGTCAACCTGATTATCCGATGCTTTGTCTCCAGGCATTAAATTTCTTTCGTCCTCTACCATCATTTTCAATTCGAAGCCCGATGTTGGATGTTCCATCCTCGATATTCAACTGAGGATTTCGACCCATACCACCACCCGGACTCACGTAAGGAGATTTTCCTTGCCCCAACCGAGAATAGCGGCACAACCAACTTCCTTGCTAAAGAATCCGATCTAACTTTCCATTTCGATTACCGTAAGGTTACTATAGAAAAGTCTAAGGTTCTCCCCCTAACCCAAAAAAAATTCCTATATGTCGAAAAAAAAAGTTTCTCTCCCCCCTGTCAAAAGAAGTCGCATCAAACGAGCTTCCGCCGCTCCAAGGTATATCTATGCCTTCGGTGCTAAATGTGATGGCGACGCTTCAATGCGTTCCCTTTTGGGAGGCAAAGGTGCCAACCTCGCGGAGATGGCACGTATCGATCTACCCGTCCCCCCAGGTTTTACAATCACGACTGAGGTTTGCACCTTTTACTACCAAAACAACCGACAATATCCTGAAAAAATTGACGCAGATGTTCGAAACCAAGTCGCTTCGGTAGAAAAACAAATGGGTCGCAAGTTTGGTGACCCCAACGACCCTCTTCTCTTTTCCGTCCGTTCTGGAGCCCGTGACTCGATGCCGGGAATGATGGACACGATTCTAAATCTGGGGCTCAATGACAAGACTGTTGAAGGCCTCGCCAAGAAGACCGGGAACCGACGTTTTGCCTTCGACTGCTACAGGCGCTTCATCCAAATGTACGGTGACGTCGTGATGGGAATTCAACCTCGTGACGAAAATGAGCCCGAGCCCTTCGACACCATTATGGAGCGACTAAAAAAGGAACGGGAGGCCAAAACGGATACGGATCTTTCGGCCGATGATCTTGAGGAACTGGTAAAACGTTACCAGAAACTCATTTGGCACAGAACTAGAAATCGCTTTCCCCAAGACGTCTACGCACAACTGTGGGGTTCCATCGGAGCTGTCTTTGGTTCCTGGCAAAATGAACGTGCAATTGTCTATCGTCAAAAATACAAAATCCCCTCTGAATGGGGAACAGCCGTAAACGTACAGACCATGGTTTATGGCAATATGGGTGACAACTGTGCCACCGGAGTCGCCTTTACGAGGGATCCCGCTAACGGAAAGAAAGTTCTATACGGCGAATATCTGATCAACGCTCAAGGTGAAGATGTCGTTGCCGGGGTCAGGACACCCGAGCCAATTGCCACCCTGGCCATCAAGATGCCAAAGGCCTTTGCTGAACTAGAGAGAGTCCGTCGCACTCTGGAACGGCATTTCAAGGATATGCAGGACTTTGAGTTCACGGTTCAGGAAAGGAAGCTCTATATGCTTCAGACTCGAAATGGGAAACGGACCGGGCTAGCTGCAGTCAGAATCGCTGTTGAAATGGTTAGAGAACGAGTGATGAATGTGAAAACTGCTCTGAACAAAATTCCGGCTGACTCGATCTCGAGCCTCCTTGTCCCTATTTTTGATGAAGGCAATCGTAAAAAAGCTAAGTCAATTGGCTCAGGGTTGCCTGCAGGCCCAGGCGCAGCCTCGGGAAAGATTGTTTTTTCAGCAAGTGAGGCCGAAAGTCTCGCCCTTAAAGGAGACCATGTTATACTCTGCCGCACAGAAACTTCCCCAGAGGATCTACGTGGTATGATAGCTTCACAGGGAATTCTCACCTCTCGCGGGGGCGTCAGCTCCCATGCCGCTCTAGTAGCTAGGCAAATGGGCAAAGTCTGTGTGTGCGGGGCTCAGGGCATTGAAATGGATTATTCCAAACGTGAACTTCGGGCAGGTCGATTCACTTTTCGCGAAGGAGACAATATTTCTATCGATGGGACCACCGGGGAGGTCTTTGCCGGATTTGTCGAAACTACCCCTTCAGAGGTGAATCAGGTCCTGGACAGGAAACTAAAACCAGAAAGGAGCTATACCTTCCAGTTATTTGAACAGGTGATGAAGTGGTCCGATCGTCATCGTAAGCTCAAAATTCGTACGAATGCTGATACTCCGAGCCAATCCAGACAAGCAGTTGCTCTCGGAGCAGAAGGGATTGGACTCTGTCGCACCGAGCACATGTTTTTTGAGGAGGATCGTATCATCTACATGCGACAAATGATCCTGGCAAAAGATGAGATCGAACGACGTAATGCCCTGAAAAAACTACTTCCATTCCAACGAAAGGACTTCGTTGGAATTTTCCGAGCTATGGGCGAACGTCCTGTTACCATCCGCCTGCTGGACCCCCCCCTACACGAGTTTCTCCCCCAAAATCAATCGGCCCGGAGCACACTTTCTAAACTTCTCAATGTTTCACCTGAAATCATCTCCGAGCGGATTAATACACTCCATGAACAAAATCCGATGTTGGGCCATAGAGGATGCCGTCTGGGTATCACCTATCCGGAGATTACCGAAATGCAAGCCCGCGCGATTTTTGAGGCGGCGGCTCAAGTTATTAAAGGACGCAAACCAATTCACGTTCGACCTGAAATCATGGTTCCCTTGGTCGGTTTCTCCGGTGAGCTAACCCATCAGGTTGAGATTATTCATACGGTCGCGGAAGAAGTGATGTCCCGGAGAGATGTTCGGATCAGGTACCTCGTCGGAACCATGATTGAAGTTCCGAGAGCAGCTCTGTGTGCCAAGGAGATTGCTAGTGTCGCCAATTTCTTCAGCTTTGGCACGAACGATTTGACTCAAACCACTCTGGGAATGAGTCGTGATGACTCTGGGAGTTTCCTCGGTAAGTACCAAGATCTAGAAATCTTTAGTCAGAATCCTTTCGCTTCTATCGATCAGATGGGCGTCGGATTTTTAGTCGACTATGCCGTGAAACAAGGACGTTCCGTACGCTCGAATCTCAAACTGGGCATTTGCGGAGAGCACGGTGGAGATCCTGACTCGATTGAGTTTTTTCATCAAGCTGGGCTCGATTACGTAAGCTGCTCACCACCACGGGTTCCTGTTGCCAAACTCGCGGCTGCCCAGGCCACATTGAAAAATTGAATCCCGTCCTCCCGCAATTGACTGATGATCGGAGATTGGACTGATAAGCGAAATCCCTCTAGTGCCTTTGTCCTTGGAATCAATTACCTCGGAGACGCTGAGGATCAGTCATCGAGTCTTCTCGACGAGCTCTGCGACCTAGTCGAGGCCCTTGGCATTTCTGTCCGCCTTCGTGAGATGATTCCATTGAAAAGACCTTCCCCAAGGTACCTCCTTGGAATTGGGAAATTCCAGAATATTGTAGAAGAGGCAAAAGCAAATGATTGCGGTTGTATCGTTTTCGATGCGGCTCTCAGTCCCGGCCAACAACGGAATTGGGAGGCCCAGAGCGGTATCTGTGTTATTGATCGCCAGGAGGTAATTCTCGAAATCTTTGCTCAGCGGGCAAAAACCAAAGAAGCAGTTCTTCAAGTCGAACTTGCCCGCATGGAATATTCCCTTCCACGCTTGCGAAGGGCATGGACGCATCTTAATCGTCAACGAGGCGGCGGCGTCACCCAGCGGGGCGAAGGCGAAGCGCAGATTGAAATCGATCAGCGGCTTGTCCGCAATCGGATTTCTCATTTGAGAAAAGATCTCGAACGCGTGGTAAAACAAAGGTCAACTCAGCGAAAGCGCCGTCTAAGGGTGCCGGTCCCAACCGCGGCTTTGGTCGGATACACGAATGCAGGAAAGACCTCTCTACTGAACCGATTGGCCCGATCTCAACTCTACGTGAAAAACAAACTCTTTGCTACGCTTGATCCCACAATCAGAAGAATAACACTTCCCTCCGGACGAGATCTCCTTCTCACCGATACGGTAGGATTCATTCGGAATCTTCCTCACCAAATAGTTGAAGCCTTTAAGGCAACCCTTGAAGAGGCGGTCGTTTCCGATATTCTCATTCATGTTCTAGATGTAAACAACCCTGACCTGGAATCACATCGCGAAACTACCCTCAAAATCCTCAAGGACTTGGGCGCAGAAGACAAACCGATGCTTACTGTTTACAACAAAATAGACCTGTTTGACGAAGACCAAATCCAGGACCAGGGAAATTTGGACATTCGTGGAGGAGTGAATTTTAGTGCGCAAACGGGAGAAGGAGAAAACGAGCTTCTCCTGAAACTTGACCACACACTGGAAGATGAAGCTCAATTCTTTGAACTCCTCTTGCCCCATAGCCGGTATGACCTAGTCAATCGCCTATATAAGATGGGAACGATCAAAAATTCCAATGTGATAGATGCCGGCGTCCACATCAAGGGAACCATCTCCTACCGACTCTATCCCCAGTTTGCCAAATATGCTGCCCGGCAAGGGCTCGAACCTTGACTGGCTGGACCAAAACCAGCTGTGCTACCATTACACCACCGGGCAACCAGAATAAGTTTTATTGGATCATTTTGCTCTTCCGTCAAGTTCGGTCTGCATCCCGCCTGTGCAGTCCAAAGGCAGGGAAGCTCCTCATTTCGGGGCCCATGTTATTGACCCGTCGTTGTATATGGCGCTAGAAGTTCGAACCATGGAAAAAATTCGGAGTGCAGGCGGAAATCCAAACTACAAACGCATCCTTCTCAAATTGAGCGGGGAAGCTCTTAAAAACAGTAAACTCGGAACGCCCATCAGTGACCATCGCCTGCGTAAAATATGCTACGAAATCAAAGAAGTTCACGCCCTTGGCATCGAGATTGGTGTGGTCATAGGCGGCGGCAATATTTTCCGCGGGCTAGCCGGACAAGACAAAGGCGTAAATCGCAACACGGGCGACTACATGGGCATGCTTTCCACTATGATCAACGGCCTCGCCATAATGGACTTCCTCGAAAAGATCGATGTCGAAGCGCGAATCCAAACTGCTATTCCCATGGAAAAAATAGGCGAGCCCTTTATCCTCCGCCGGACAATTCAGCATCTGGAAAAGGGTCGAATTGTCATTTTCGTAGCGGGGACCGGCAACCCCTATTTCTCAACGGATACAGCTGCCGCACTCCGGGCAAGCGAAATTAGCGCTGATCTATTACTTAAGGCGACTGACGTGGACGGAATTTACGATAAAGATCCCAAAAAAGATTCTAAAGCTAAAAAATTTGATGAGATCTCTTATATTGACGTGCTGCAGAAGCGGCTTAGAGTCATGGACACTGCCGCCTTCTCACTCTGTCTCGACAATGGTATACCAATCCTGGTACTGAATATGAATAAACCGGGTAACATCAAGAAGGCCCTTATGGGCGAAAAACTAGGAACACTTGTTGCCTGAGAGGATTTTGAGAATGACTTTTGTGGAACTTATCGCGGGGATGCGTACCAGTATGACCAAGGCCGTTGAGCATACTCTGGTGGAATTTAATAGTCTTCATACCGGGAAAGCTTCACCCAGTCTGGTTGAGAATTTACAAGTGCAAGTGACATCCTATGGTACCAGTATGCACCTTAGAGATATCTCTGCCATCACCACACCGGATCCCCGTACCATCCAGATCCAGCCTTGGGACAAAAATGTGGTTAGCGATATTGAAAAAGCAATTCAACTTGCGAAGCTAGGCCTCAATCCAGCTGTGGCTGGAACTGTCATTCGGATCCCCATACCCGAATTGAGCGGAGAACGTCGCCAAGAGCTGAAAAAAGTAGCGCAGCAGATCGCGGAGGAAGGTCGCGTCAGCGTACGTCATGTCCGACGAGAGACTATGGAAGCTCTGAAAACAATGCAGAAAGACGGCGACATCTCGGAAGATGATCTGCGCCGCAACGAAAAGGATGTTCAATCCGAAACGGACAAATACATCGAACAGATTGCGGAACATCTCACCGACAAAGAAGAGGAGCTGATGACGGTATGATATGCACTTCCTTTTCGAAAACGCAGACCGTGCGGTCATCAAATTGGGCTCTAACCTGCTGACCGACGGCTCTGGCAGCAGCAACACGCAACGCATTGCGGCTATCTGTCGCCAGATCCATCTCCTTCACGACAAAGGGATCCAAGTTATCATCGTTAGTTCCGGTGCCATCGGTCTTGGCATGGGGAAGCTTGGTTACAAAAGAAGGCCGCGAGATCTTGCGTCGCTCCAAGCTTGCGCAGCTGTTGGACAAAGTATTCTAACAGACACTTGGCAGGCTGGGTTTGATCCCTTCTCCATAGTCGTTGCTCAGGTTCTCTTAACCCGTGAAGATGTTCGATCACGCAAACGTCATGTAGCCGTTAAAAATCTCTTTGAGCGTCTACTTTCTGACCATATCGTCCCGATTGTGAATGAAAACGACTCGGTCAGCACCGACGAGATCCGGTTCGGCGAAAACGATGTCCTATCCGCTCTGGTTTCCAGTCTCACTAAAACTGATATTCTGATCATCCTTTCGGTAATACCTGGCCTCATTGACCGAGAAGGCAGCGGCAAGACAATTCCGCTGGTGGAGAATTTCACACCCTATATCGAAAAAATCGCTGGCGATACTGACAGCACTACCTCAGTAGGCGGAATGCGAAGTAAGATTAAGGCTGCTAAAATCGCCGTCAAATCGGGCTGTGCTGTTTTCATCGGAGACGGTAACGATCCAGACATTATAAAGCATCTTTTTCGAGGAAACGCTAACGGCACCTTTTTCATGCCGAATAAAATTCCTCTTGCATCGAGGAAACGATGGATCGCTTTTTTCGAGAATTCCAAGGGTAGCGTCACTATCGACAGAGGCGCGCATGTAGCAGTTACTACAGAAGGGAGAAGTCTCCTGGCCCGAGGAATAATCGGATATCGTGGAGAATTTGAGGCAGGCGACGTTGTAAAAATTGAAAGTGCTGATGGAGTTGTGATTGCTCGTGGAGTATGTCAGTATGCCAGTGTTGAACTTGACGCAGTTTTGGGACAGAGTTCAAAACAAATTCATGAGATCTATCCTGATCGGGCACGGTTTGAAGTGGTTCATCGCGACTCCCTCGTCATACTATGACGCATTCTCAGTGCTTCTGGACTTCATTCTCTTATCGTGTCCACCAATTCCCTTAGGGAAAAATGACGCAAAATATTAGAGGAAATCACCACAGTATTGGCGAGAAAGGGAAACTAGCTGATTTTTCTCCCATTGACTTTGAGTCCGAACTCAATCAGGAGCAATTCGAAGCTGTCACAGCGGCGTCCGGCCCAGCTCTGGTTCTCGCCGGAGCTGGTTCTGGAAAAACAAGGACTTTGACTTACCGTGTTGCTTGGCTCCTAACCCAAGGGGTTAACCCCTCGAATATTCTTCTTCTCACCTTTACGAATAAAGCGGCTAAGGAAATGCTCCGGAGAGTCGAGGAGCTGACCGGAGTGCCAGCCCATCGATTCTGGGGTGGCACTTTCCATCATATCGGGCATAAAACAGTTCGGACCTATTCCAAGACTGTTGGCCTGGATCCCTCCTTCACAATTCTAGATGATAAGGATTCTGATTCCTTTCTTAAAGATACAATCCGGGAAATGGATCCAGGTTTCCTCAAGGAGAAGAATAATCCAAAAATTAGACTAGTTGCCACCATTATCAGCTTCGCACGCAATACCCGATCATCGATCGAGCAAGTCATTTACGACCGGTACTATTTTTTTGAGCCTCTTGTCGATAGGATCCAAGCATTTCTTGATCGGTACCAACAGCGAAAGCGAGAGCATCAAGTCGCTGACTTCGACGATCTTATCGTTTTCTGGTTCGATATCCTTCGAAAGAGTCCAGAAGTTGCGCGTCATTATAGGAATCAGTTCAAACATATCCTGGTTGATGAATATCAGGATACAAATCAACTCCAGGCAGACATCGTGGATATACTTGGAGAACATCGCAATCTCATGGCAGTGGGGGATGATGCCCAATGCATCTACACTTGGAGAGGGGCTAGTTATGAGAATATCATGTCCTTCACAGAGCGCTACCCAGAAAGTAACATTTATAAGATTGAGACTAACTACCGCAGCACCCCCCAGATTCTGGACTTGGCCAACAGCGTCCTTGCAACCCAGCCTTCGGGATCCGGATATCGAAAGGAAATGCGGCCGACCAGAAAATCTAATCAGCTCCCCTTCGTAGTCCCAATCATGGATAGCAAATTGGAAGCCGAATTTATCATCAAACGAACCCAGGGATTGCTCGACAACGGATATCGCCTTTCTGATATCGCTATTCTCTATCGCGCCCATTACCAAGCCCTCGACGTTCAGGTCGAACTCTCTCGTGCTGGAATCCCTTTTATTATCACCAGCGGCGTTCGCTTCTTCGAACAGTCCCACGTTCGAGATCTTGTTTCTCAACTTCGATTCACTATTAATCCAATGGATCAACCTGCCTTTGTAAGGCTTACAAGTCTAATTCCCAAAGTTGGCGAGCGTACTGCTCTCCGTCTGTTCGAAGCCCTCAACCAATTTGGAACCAAAGGTAAAATCTCCCGGCTTGAGGCAATGTTTACACCTGAGATTCAAAAGATTGTCCCGAAAGTTGCAAAGGAGGAGTGGATTGATCTTGCCCAATCTATTAAAGATATCGAAGAGGCAGCTCGGAATCAGACACCCACCGACGCTGTTCGGATTGCTATCGAAGGCTGGTACAGCAGTTACATTCGTACAGTCTACCCTAATTGGCAAACTCGACTAGAAGATCTCAATGGCCTCATAGGGTTTGCTGGCCGCTTCGATAGCATGACCGAACTTCTCGCTCAGCTCATTCTCCTTAATGCGGAAACCAGCGACAGATCAGCCGATAATAGCGGCGATTTTATGAGACTTACAACCGTTCACCAAGCAAAGGGACTTGAGTTTCCAATCGTATTCGTCATCGCGTTAGCCGATGGCCTTTTCCCTATTCGTCGGTCAATTGAGGAAGGCAATCTGGACGAAGAACGCCGACTCTTCTACGTTGCTGTCACTCGTGCTAAAGATGAGCTGTATCTCTCTTATCCCCTCATTAATCCTCAAGGCGGCCCGCCCCTAAGTCCTCGTCCAAGTCGCTTTATCGAGACCCTATCCTCGAATCACTTCGAGTTTCTTCACCCACATCGGCAAAACAACTATTGATAGTGTGAAGCATATTCTCATTTTTTTTGGTCTTCTATCAATCACCTCCACCCTTGATTCAGAGATCGAGATCAAGCTAGTTCAAACCAGATATTTACTGGAAGAGGATTTCATCCGAATACAGGAATACTTGAAGGGAAAGGAATTTAGTGGACGAAGACTAGCGGTGAGGACCCAATCCGATCGGAGGACCGGTCTTTATTTTGTCCTCACGCTGAGTCGTAGTGCCGCCGCTCTTCCAAACGATACTATGGTACGAATTGAAGTTCTTGCAAAAGGAGAGCTAATGGCGAAGTCCTTCGAATTTAAAATCCCCCTAAAAAGACCTTCCACCCGCGATCTGTTCCTAGGCCTAACCGGATCCCATTGGCCCAATTCCAATACCGTGCCACTTGCGTGGAATATCTCGCTAATCGGCCCCTCCGAAGAAATCATCGACCAGCAAAAAAGTTTCCTATGGGAATAGGACTCCGCCTCTGGATTGAATTCTATCTAAGTACGATATATTCCATCTGAAACTCCGTTTTCTAAAAGTATTTTTTGATTGGAATGTCTACTCTAGAAAAGCTCCTCTGGACCCTGACAATTCGGATCTCATCAGCCCCTTCTTCACACAGTACATCTCAAAGCTTTTCGTTGACAAAATCCGTACTCACTTTGCAAAAGGAGCCCTGCTCAAGTTCACTGATCAAGGATTCGGACTATAAAAAAGCTGCCTATAAAGGGACAGCCTTGGAAATAAAAAGGAGTAGATCCCCAATGGCTCTTTCATTGCTCTTGGCCTGGCCGTTGGGGATATCTTTCGGACTTTATCATTCAACCAAACAACAAAATCAAAGACGCTCTCCGCAATTATGATTGTTGACAGCCATCTTCACATTTGGTCGGAAGACACAGAACAATATCCTCGCACTAAAACGCCCTACCCTGGCTCAGTGGAGTTGCTTCTCGAGTACATGGACGAAAGCGGGGTCGACCGCGCCGTCATAGTCCTACCAGTACATTACCAGTACGACAATCGAATCCTAGCTGATACACTAAAAATTCATGATGGAAAGTTTGCGGGTGTAGGTGTGGTTTATCCACAAGGACCTTCTGCAGCGGACACCTTGTCACGTCTAGTGGAAGAAGAGGGTATCCGCGGTGTCAGGATTCGGGGGCCGATTGAACCAGAATGCTTCTGCAAACCTGACACCGAACCACTCTGGAAGCGCGCAACGGAACTTTCAGCAATAATCTGTATACTTGCCACACCGGACCAGGTGCCGGCTATGAAGCAAATGATTCAACGGTTTCCCGACGCCACAGTCGTAATTGACCACTTTGCCCAAATCCCCGCCGTGGATGGAATTGACTGTGAAGCCTTCCAGACTTTTCTCAGCCTTTCCGAATTTCCCAAGGTCCACATTAAGTTTTCCGGTCTTCACTACTGGGGTGACCTAGCCTATCCTCACTATCGAGCTCAAAAAAATCTGCGCGCTGCATTCGATGCCTTCGGAACAAACCGAATTCTCTGGGGGTCAGACTGGCCTCACATTCTTCCTAATGGCGGATACATTAGGTGCCTTAATTTCGTTGGGCAGGAACTTAATTGGATATCGGATGAGGGGAAAACCGCAATATTAGGCGGTAATTCGCTACGCCTCTGGTGGGACTAAGAAGGGACTGTTTAACACTGAATCCCCCGAATTCACTACCGACAAAGGAGCATCCTTACGCTATCGGCCACTCCTACATAACTTTTAGTCGTCTAGGCCTAGTCTCCCCGTTTTGTCCACTGAATCAACATACATTCCATGAAGGACAGAACGGAGCTTGCATTTTTCCTCGCGTCTCTTGGTCATTCAAAATCTAATCTGACAGACGAAACTAACTTACAAGCATCATCCTATGGGTCTCGAACAAATTGATATTGTAATCGCGTGTAATCGCAGGGTACGGGAGAATTATCTGGACCCCGACGATTTGAAACGCCTTGAAGAATTCGCCAATTGGAGGTGGATTGAATTCGAAGGTGGAGGAATCCAGGACGCAAATACTCACCCGGAAGAAAGAGCAAAACTCGCTGGAGAGCTTCCTGAAACCGTTGCTCTTATCCTCTGCCATGGTGCCCCCAGAATAGACAATGAGCTACTTGCCTGCGCACCGAAGTTGAAACTGATTGGGGAGCTGGAAGGAGATCGATTTGCCAGTCGGATAGATTTGGAGGCCGCATGGGAGCGAGGCATAAGAACGGTCGACACAACCAACGGTTCCTCTTATCCCGTCGCAGAATGGGCACTTGGACTACTTCTCATTTCGATGCGTAATGCGGGTGCTCTTTTTCGCCGGATCATCGCGGGCCAACCCACATGGAAGGAAAGGTCCGAGAGAGAAACCGACCCCGGCTATTTACACGGCGATCT
The DNA here is from genome assembly GCA_003226295.1 of Candidatus Moanabacter tarae. NCBI lineage: Bacteria > Pseudomonadati > Verrucomicrobiota > Opitutia > Puniceicoccales > Candidatus Moanibacter > Candidatus Moanibacter tarae. The sequence continues at coordinate 2,107,133 of CP029803.1, forward strand.
TTATGGCAAGAGAGTGGGCCTAATTGGTTGTGGCCATATTGGGCGACGTCTCATAAAATTTCTTCGCCCGTTCGAAGTTGAAATTTGGGTCCATGACCCGTACCTGTCCAGCGAAATGGCCGATGTAGCCGGTTTCCTCCAAACCTCCCTCGATAACGTTCTATCCCAGTGCGACGCCATCATCTGCCTCGCCCCTCTAACTCCTAAGACGGAAGGTATGATCGGTCGCAGCGAACTGAATCAAATTCCCTCTGGTTCCGTTCTTATTAATGTATCCCGGGGTCCCATTATCGATTCGGAAGCACTTATCGAGCGTCTCAAGCGTGGGGATATTGTTGCTGGCCTTGACGTTTTTGATCCCGAGCCGATCCCGTCAAACAGTGAAATCATTAAACTCGAGAATGTTTTTTTGAGCCCTCATATAGCAGGCGTCACAGCCACCAGTTATCCACGCTTCTTCAAGCTTATGGTCGATGAAATAAAACGCTACTATGAGGGACATGGGAATCTCTTCGAACTCACACCACGCTCGCTAGCCAATCGAACTGGAGTGGAGGTATGAGAAACTTCAGACAATCTTGTTCGTTCTCTTTAACATACTCTTCCTAGGTTCTAAATGCGCTCTAGAAAACACAAAGAAGACTCATCATGATTATCGACACCCATATACACCTCTATGATCCATCTCGAAAGGGAGGAACCCCATGGCCCGAACAGGACGACAAGGTGCTCTATAAGAAAACACTGCCCAGTCGGTGCAAAGAACTTGCTATCCCAGCCGGAGTCACTGGTGCCATCGTAGTCGAGTGTAGTCATTGGGTCGAAGATAATCAATGGGTCCTCGACCTGGCTAAGGAAGATCCTTTCATCTTTGGCCTAGTCGGAAACTTGGACGCTAACGACGAGCGCTTCCGGGACCTCATCTCCCGGTTTTCTCAAGACCCCGTATTCCGCGGAATACGGGCACGTCTCTGGGAGCCAGACCATATTGATGCTCTTCGTCTCCTCGCTGACTGTAACCTATCGTTCGACTGTGGACTAACCGAGGAAACGGTAAAAATCGCCAGCAAAATTCCAGATCTTCGGATAATTGTAAATCACAGTGCTGGACTCCCCATGGAAGGAAATACTCCCGATCAAGATCAGATTGCTCTCATGCAAGAAGCTGCCTCATACCCCAATGTTTTCTGCAAACTCTCTGGCATGATGGACCTCAGATGCAAAATACGGCCGGCGCCAACCGATGTTTCCCATTATGCTCCCGTCCTCGACCTTATTTGGGAAGCCTTCGGCGAAGACCGCATGATATTCGGGAGCGACTGGCCGGTTTCTGACTATAGCCAACGGAGTTATGGGGAAGTTCTCGAACTCGCGCAGGAATATATTCGATCAAAATCTGAATCCGCCTACGAGAAAGTATTCTGCGAGAACTCAAGGGAAGCATATAGGTGGATCGATCGCCGCTAAAATAGCTTTATTCTAAAAAACCCTTTCTTGAAGCTCGTAATTCGAAACTTTCTCATATGCTACTCTCCGGTCTGCTATCCGTCACTTTCCGCAGACTCCATCCCGACAAGATCATTGACCTTGTTCAGAGGGCCAGCTTAAGTGGTATCGAATGGGGAGGCGATATCCACATCCCACATGGGGACCTTAAGCGAGCCCAAGAAACCCGCCGCCGAACTGAGAACGCCGGACTCCAAATTTTCGCCTACGGATCTTATTACCGATCAGTGGCAAGCGAAGAAGAGGGACTCTCCTTCAACACCATCCTCGAAACGGCCATTGCTCTAGGAGCACCAATTATTCGGATTTGGGCTGGCCGGAGAGGTTCGGCTGAAGTCGACCGGAAATACCGTACATTAATTGCCGAGAATATTCGAGCAATTGGAAACACGACCCAGGCCCAGAACATTCAAGTTGTTCTCGAATTTCACAGCAATACCCTAACGGATAGTGCGGATTCAGCTCTATGTCTCATTCGCGAAGTGGCCCATCCCAACATTAAACTCTCTTGGCAACCCCCTCATGCCGAATCTACTGGAATTCGACTGGAAGGCCTAAAGAAAATCCTGCCCTACCTGTTAAATCTCCACGTTTTTCATTGGAAATCAGGAAATGGGAAATTAGATCGCAGACCTCTCAATGAAGGTGTCGACGACTGGACAACTTATCTGAAGGTCGTCAACAGCCCCTTTCGTCAATGCGCAGCGATGCTCGAATTCGTTCGCGGGGATAGCCCCGATCAATTCCTCCAAGACGCCGACACCCTCAGACAACTTATCGAGAATGTTTCTACAGGATCGGCCCAATAAGTCTCCTTTTAAATGGAGGTTGGCCTTTCCACCAACCAATTCACCACAAATCCTACCGGCATGGTTAAAGTAATGCCTTAAACTAGAACCGGTCGTTGACAGCTATACCATCGGCCGCAAAGTTGTGAGCAGGTAGAATCATGTATAAAAAAATTCGATGGGCTCAATACGGCACAAAACACGGCCACGCGGCAGGAAAACTTCTAGCTTTGCAGAGGAATCCCCAGGTCGAGGTAATTGGTGTATATGAACCGGACCCGAATAGAAGGGAAGAAGTTTCCAATCAGAAGGGGCCCTTTTCCTCCTGCAACTGGTTTAATGATCCGAGCCAGATATTGGACGACGCCTCAATCGTCGCAGTAGCGTCGGAAGGTTCCAATTCTGAAAGTCTCGACCAAACCGAAAGCTTAATTGAAGCTGGGAAACACGTTTGGTATGATAAGCCGGCCGGAAATAACTGGCAACAATGGCAGCGTATCGTTCGTACCACGGAAGAAAGGAGCCTTCATATTCAAATGGGGTACATGCTCCGTTATCACCCGTCCTTCAAGCGTATTGCTAAATGGGCTCGCAGTGGACTTCTCGGTGAGATCACCTCTGTCCGAGGCCACATGTCATCTTCCATCAGTAAAGAGAAAGTGGAGCCACTCAAAGTTTTCAAAGGAGGTATCTTCTTTGATCTTGGAGCCCATATGCTTGACCAAGTCATCTGGCTTCTGGGCCGCCCGGAGAAAATCACACCGTTTTTTCGTACCGACAGCGATGCGGTCGGTGTAGTGGATAATTCTCTCGCCGTGTTTGAGACCACCAATGCAATAGCATATATAGACATCTCTTCCTTTGAGACGAAGCCGGCAGCTCGACGCTTTGAGGTTTACGGAACACAAGGTAGTGCCATCATCTTAGAACCATTTGAACCAGGCCCACAAATTCGGCTTTGCCTCGATCAAGCCCGCGGAGGATATTCTGAAGGCGAGCAGATTGTGCGAGAAGAGAACCGATCCCGCCAAGATCTATATGAACTCGAGCTCGCGGCTTTCCTTGCTTCAATCTCAGGCGACCAGGAACCCGACCGACCCCTGTCTCACGAATTGCTGGTTCAGGAAATTCTCCTTCGGACCTGCGATTACCTCTAGCCAAAAAATCTAACAAAATTTCCGCAATCAAAACCTCCTGGGATTATCAAAAGGTCCGTTCCCATAAAAATTCACTTGAAGTGGAAATAACAAAGGTGGGCATCGTTCATAGCTCTTATTGACGACTTGTTTCCAGTTTGTATGGTAAACTCCCATGGATCTTGCGATTAGGGGAGGCTCCCCGGTCACTGATAAACACTTTCCCTCTTGGCCTGTTTCCGGTGAGGAAGAACGCTCGGGGCTACTTCGCGTGCTTGAAAGCGGAGAGTGGGGATCAACCGGGGGGATGGAGGTATCCCAATTTGAAGGCTCCTTCGCCGAATATCATCGAGCCGAATTTGGCATTGCCACATCGAGCGGCACCGCAGCTCTCAGCATCGCTTTGCGAGCAGCAGGAATCGGACCCGGAGATGAGGTGCTTGTCCCAGCGTACACCTTTGTCGCCTCCGCTACGCCCATACTCGATGTCCTTGCCAAACCGGTCTTCGTAGATATTGAACCAGACACCCTGAATATTGAACCAGCGGCTGTTGAGGAAGCGCTCACTACGCGGACTAAGGCCATTCTCCCGGTTCATTTTGCCGGGAGACCCGCCCCTATGGGCCCACTCAGGAATATAGCAAGAGACAATGATCTGATCATCATCGAGGACGCTTGCCAGGCTTGGGGAGCTGAATATAGAAAGACTTCAGTAGGAACGCTGGGGAGTGCGGGTTGTTTTAGCTTCCAGTCTTCTAAGAACATCTCCAGCGGAGAGGGAGGAATGATTCTTACGAACAATCTTGGTATTGCCCGACTAAGTCGCAGCATTTCCGATTGCGGGAGGACTGCAGTTGGTCCCTGGTATGAACACGAAAACTATGGCGGAAACTATCGCTTAACCGAGTTCCAAGGGGCTCTTCTTCGAGCACAACTCGATCGCTATCCTTCCCTCCACAAAAAGAGAGAGAATGCCGCTTGTTTTCTCTCATCCGAAATCAGGGGAATCAAAGGCTACCTGAATCTTGCTCCACTTGATAAACACTCGCGGTCGGCCTGGCATCTGTTCTGCCTCCGCCTCGACACAGACGCCTGGGGGGGGATTACAAAAGAAGAGGTTGTGAATGCTATACGAGCCGAAGGCATCCCAATCAGTCCCGGCTATCAATTGCCCGTTTACAAACAACCATTTTTCACCGAAGGAAATTTCGGGCCGCACGGGGGACCACCTTCCTTCTATGAAAATAATTTACCTGACTTCAACCGATTCTCCCTACCTAACACTGAAAGAGCCTGTTCCCAGGAAGCGCTTTGGCTAACACAAAATTTGCTTCTAGCTGACAAAAAGATGCTAGAACTTATTATCGAGGCCCTCTCCAAAGTCTTTCAATTCCGCGACCGAATTCCCCGAATGTAGATAATCAAATCGTCGCAAAAGGCCGAGGACAAAAGGCCAAGATTTACCAACCGCCAAGATCCTAATTCATCCGCCGAACACTTGTCCGTAATCTTGCTTAAAGACCTAAAATATGATGGGCTGGGAATTCAGTCCTAAGAAATATGAGCTCTAACTCCCATTAGAATTATGCAACCTTTCCTTGACTCTAAAAATGTAATAGAAAACAGCGCTGAGCTTGCCCGGCGTCTCCAGCGCGACGGTTACCTTTTTATTTCATCGCTCCTTCCCTCTAAGCCCCTCGAAGAATTGCGTCTCAAGAATCTTCAAGTGGCTCGGAACGCAGGCTGGATCCAGTCGGAAACTCCGCTGAATGAAGCCGTTGCAGAACTTGATAGTTTCTGCGTCGAACCGGAACCAACCTACATGAAGCAATACCAAGAAATGTATTGCCTGCCCGAATTTCATGCCTTGCAGCACAGACGGGAGTTGGTTGATTTATTGCAGAATATCCTCGGTGAAACAGTCCTCCCTCATCCGCGTATTATTGGTCGCACCATATTCCCTAGTTTTGAGGCCTACACAACTCCACCTCATCAGGACTTCATTCCGATCCAAGGAACTCCGGACACCTACACTGCGTGGATCCCTCTAAGCGATCTACCTCCCGAAATGGGAGGCCTCCAGATCGCCTCTGGCTCACACCGAAAAGGTGTCTACGATTTTAAGCCAGCCATGGGAGCAGGCGGCCTCGAAGTAACCGATCCTCTAGACGGCACCTGGGTAACCAATCCGTTTTCGCAAGGCGATGTGTTGTTCTTTCACAGTATGGTGGTCCATAAAGGCGTTCCCAATCGAAGTAATAAGTTGCGCATGTCCATTGACGCCCGCTACCAAAAAGTTAGTGACCCGATTGCTCCCGGCAGTCTCGAACCCCACACCAAACCCCAAACCTGGGAAAACATCTACGCCCGATGGCATAAGCGCAGCTATTTAAATTACTACTGGAAAAAATGGGATTTGCAGATGGTCGATTATGACGACAGCTATCACGAAAAAAGAGACGCCATGGCCTTTAAAATGGCTGAGAACGGTGACCCAGTGGCGCGTTCCGCACTGCAGCGCATAATTGCCCGCGATAAAAACCCCGGGAAACGGCAGCGCGCTCAAAAGCTACTCAAAGTGATGGACACAAATTAAGTTATCGAAAGGCCATATGTACAAAATCCCATCGACCATTTTCTTTGTTTCTCTAATGGTCTGCTCCCATAGCGGAACACTGAGCAAAGAATTTCATTTCCAATCCCAGCACATCAATGTCGCCACCAAGTTCGAAACCGTTAATGTGGAAGACGAACCAGGTCATGTTATCGCCTTCTTTGAAGCAAAAGGGGTGGGTTCTCGTCTCAAAGGTCCCATCGAACCACCCTATAAGATTGAAATCTGGGGTTCAGGGGACTACCGCAATGACGGAACGGGGACAGGCCAAGGCTACGGCAAATTCATCTTTTCCGATGGCTCCTCATATTATGAAAAGTGGTCCAGCAACCTGAAAGACGGACACGACGTTGGAACCGCCGTTTACTACAACGGAACCGGCCGATTCAAGGGCATTAAGGGAGGCAGCAAATTCGACTGCCTCCCGATGGGCGACCGCTTCATTTGCGAAGTGGAAGGCAAAATTGCACTGCCAGATTAAAACCAATTTAACAGAGTTCTACAAATCGCACTGTCACTTCGATCGGTGACCATCATCGGATTCAACCCAGTTTCCCCTTGCCTCCCCCATGTCAAGGAAGCATCATTGGATGGAAGCATCATTAAATGAAAACTAAAGTTATATTGCCTAAGGACTTCAACAATCGCCTCGTAATTCCAAATGCAGCAGAACGACTCGACGAGGCTTTTGAAGTTGCGGAAAAAATCAGCCAGGCCGGGGTTCCCTTACTCCCTAATCTCGATCACGCTGCGATCTTTGTCGATCCCCCTCACCTGGTAGCCGGGCCCTTAAAAGAGGTTGGATACGTGGCAGGCTGGGATAACCGATGTTACCCATCGCCGGTCGATGAATGCGACTACATTAATGTCCCTTCTGGCCTACCCAATGACAGTCCTTCTCGGCAACAGGGCTGGTTCGATTACGTTGCGGTAGTGCATCCGGTCGATGATAAGGCACGAAAACACATGCTGGCCCAGGGCTATGGGAATCCCTTTATTCATCACATGACCTGGGGTATTGCTCCTCCTGAGAGAGGCGAAGTCGATGATTTTCAGTATACAGCAGAGGTCATTCCCTTTATGGTTGAAACGCGGAAGAAGATAGGGGATGCGGTTGCAGATCAACCCGGGACCCTGATTATGGCCTTGCCTGGGGAGGTTATAAAACACCCTGAATTTGAGCAGAAAGCGCATTCTTGGTTCTCAGGCTTGGACGAAGGGGAATATCAAGTCGAGGCCATGGAAGGTGGAGGATTTCTTATTCAATTCTTCGTCCTCACCGGTGGACGAATCGAAGTTGCGCTGAGGTTCAATACTAAACAGACTTTTAACCCTAAGAGTGTCCATAAAATCTCCGAAGACGAAATCAGCGCCGTCCAGGACACGAAGTAACGAGGGAATCTGCCCCGCCAGAGTCTTTCCGTACTTCTGCTCTCCGACCAGCAGTCGAATGATATCTCAACCCGAATCCGGAATCATAACAGAACAAATTTCCCACCGGGAAACCGAAAATTCTGTTCTTCCTAAAATGGGCTACCAGAGAACAAAAAAAAGCAGATACGTGGCAACCGCAAGATAGAGGCATGCCCAAAGACCAGGTCGCTTGAACCAAGGCAATCCACCGGGAGGGATCTTGAATGGATATCTCGGCTTTATCGGTGCCTCAATCAGCGTCTTCTGCAACCAGGTACCTTCCAACGCTTTTAGTCGGCGACCCATTAGTTCCCGTAGATCCCCGATGATCTCGTGCCTCGAGTAAATCAGCCCTCTCAATTCATGCTCCGAAGGCTTGCCGCGGTAAGACGAGATGATTGCCGAAGCCAACAACATTGAGGAAATGGGAAGGATTGTGTTCCAAAGATAGGTCCACCAAGTATCGATCAACCAGACAGGAAAACCCCACTGACTAAAATCCGCAACTATGGCGAAAACACCATACCCGAGCCCTGTCAGAAGTCCAACAGCTCCACTTTTTCGATGCACACGCGTAAAGACTCCCATCATCATCACAACCATGAGCGGTACGGCAATTGCCCCCGCTAGACGAAGGTAGAATTTCAACATCCCTTCTTGAATGAAAGGAACATAAGCAAACCCTAGAATGAATATAATTGGGACAGAGCACTTACCGACCATAGTGTAATGAGCATCGGAAGCGTATCGAACCAGATAGCGCGCATAAAGGTCGCGAACGAAGAGACTGGAAATTCCGATCCCAACTGAATCGAAAGTAGAAAACCCCGCCGCAATAAGGCCGGCTACAACCAGCCCAATGAGTCCTGCCGGAACATATTCCAGGAGCATTAGAGGATAAGCCTGATCGACAATCTCCAAGTAGGGAAATTCAGCTCTGGCCAGAGGACCCATGCTAACATTAAACCATAAACAAACCGCTGTCGCCACGCTGGCTACAAGCGCCGCCATTTTGAAATCCCATTCTGATCGGGCACCAAGAAAGCGAATTGCCTCGTATTGATTGATAACCGCATAGGTAATCAAGGATATGAGAAGACCAAACACTACCATCAGCGGCGGAACCCCAGGAGGAGAATAACCACCTACACTAAGGAGCGTATCCGCTAGACCGGGCTCAATCTCATTAAGTCGTTCAGTCAGTCCTGTCCACCCCCCGGTTCGTCCCCAGACAGCACCCCAAAGCACAACTGACGCGACAATCATAATTGTACTTTGAGCAGCGTCGGTAAAGACACCTGCTTTCAGTCCGCCGCGAAAGATGTAGAGAGCGGCAAATACTGCCATTGTGACCACAATCCCCCAACTCCAGCCCTCTTTCAAACCCCCGACAAGATTGAAAACAAGAAAAAGGGAAAAGAAGATATTTCCCAACACATTCGTTCGTGATTGAATATTGATGAGAACGGCTACAAGGCGTGCTGTGGGCCCAAATCGAAACTCGAGCCACTCAGCGTTTGTGAAGACCCCAGAGCGGTACATGGGCACCACCACAAAAAAACTTAGAAGGATCCACCCCAACGAAATACCCAACCACCATTGCGAAAGTTGAGAAAGACCGAAGTCGTAAGCTCCCCCCACAACAGCAACATAATCGCCACTGTCCACAGCGGTCCCAAAAGCAGAGAGTCCAATGACCCACCACGGCATCGACTTAGCCGCTAGATACCAGTCAAAGCTCTCACCCTGTTCACGGAAGATGATCAACCCGTATAGGACAATTCCTCCGTTGATTATAAGAACTAATGACCAGTCGAGAGCGTTCATCGATTTTTAGAAACCAGTGGATTCAAGCTCCGTGGGCTGCCCCGCATAAATTAGTGATCGAGCATGTTTCTTCCACCGTCTTTTTACCTCCACTCTCAAGATCAATTTTGTGCCTAGGATTGACATTAAACACTACATCATGAATCGCAATCAATCCTTGGCGCTCCACGATTCTAGGGAAAATCCCCCATCCACTTTGAGCACCGATCCGGTAATGTAGTCGGCCGCATCGGAGCAGAGAAAAGAAGCTGCCCGGGCAATGTCTTCGCTGCTAGCAAGACGGCCCCAAGGGAGCTTTTCCCCCAATTTTAAAATCTCTTGCTCCGTCGAAAACTGGCGCTCTCCGGGGGTATCAGTCCATCCCGGCTCAATGCAGTTAGAACGAATCCGATGGCTCGTCATTTCGCGGGCAATAGTAGCACTCATCTGGTTCATCGCCGCCTTGGCCGAATTGTAGGCTAGTGAACCCGGCATGGGAATACGGGAGAGCACTGAACTGATAAACAGAATCGCTCCTCCCTCACCTCTGTTTGCCATAACCCGTGCAGCTGCCTGAGCAGTGTGGAAAGCCCCCATAAAAGTGACATCCACTGTCTTCTGAACAACTTCGCAAGAAAGCTCGAGAAAGGGTTGTCGCTTACTAAAATAAGCGTTGCAGACAACGATATCCAGTCGTCCAAATTCTGCCGCTACCCGAGCCACCATTTCGTCAACAGCTGGCCGATCGCTCACATCGCAACCAACCGAGATTGCCTGCCGCCCCGCCCTCTGAATCTGCACCACCAATTCCTTCGCTTCTTCTTCGTGACTACAATCGTTAACCACGATATCGGCCCCATTCCTGGCCATTTCTAAGGCACAGGCTCTCCCAATGCCTCTCGCGGAACCCGTAATGAGGGCCACTTTGCCCGTAAGATCAATCACTTGACTAGACGCATCAGCACAGCATTTCTTTGTAAACAAATCTCTATCTCTTGCTAGTTTTGCAAGAACCCAGGAACACACACTGGGAATTTAGAACATCTATTCGATAGGGATCGGTCAAGCTTCTCGAACCGCAAATTACTTCTGTCTTCTTTCAAGACTGATAAAATCCTTTTAGAAATACATTAATCGGGTCTCGTTAACCAGCAGCTGATTCTAAAAATCAGGCTAAGAAGCAGACATGAAAGGGATAATTACACCCAAGACAGCCAATTATCGCAGGATTAAGCCACAACATCGTCAACCGTCCTCCCGGACTCTCATTGCCCTACCGATACAAGCTAAGTTGGACAGACCCTTAAACCCCCGTGTCGTTCGCCTAGAAAACATTTTACCTTCATACTGAGTTCCTAAGCAACCTACTTAAGGTCAGACAGAATGGCTAAAGAAATCTTGCTGACATTCGATCACATATCGCACTATTCTCCTCCCTATGCATAGTAATTGCGAGAGTCTCCTCGCCGCGATGGTCGGATTTGATACCGTAAACTCATACATCACAGGTCAGCCCGATCCCGAACTTGAGCTTGCCAAATATCTTGAGTCGGAAGCACAAACCATGGGTTTTGAGACAAAACGATTCCCGGTAAGCGGTGCTGGCTTCAACTTAATGGTCAGCAATATCGTAGCAGAAGAAGCACCCTGGCTTCTCTTTGAGAGTCACCTTGATACAGTGAGCCTGGAGGGAATGACCATTGATCCGTTAGGGGCAAAAATTGAAGGGGGCCGCATGTATGGGAGAGGCGCTTGCGACACTAAGGCAAGCGGAGCTGCCATGCTCTGGGCCCTAAAGTGCTATGCGGCCGGGTCAGATAAACCAAATAATGTGGCTATTCTCTTCTCGCTCGACGAAGAGATCCTAAAAAGGGGCATTCGCTCCTTTGCCAAACATCATCTCTTAGATCTCGGATGGAATCCCTCCGGGGTGATTGTCGGTGAGCCAACAGAACTGGCGCCAGTGGTCGCTCACAATGGTGCTGTGAGATGGAAAATTCGCACGGAAGGTATCGCAGCCCACTCCTCAAAACCGTCGAACGGACGCTCTGCCATCAGTATGATGGTAAAAGTAATTGATCTCCTGGAATCAGGCTACATCCCCTCCCTTTCCGCGACCCACCCTCTAACTGGCAAAGCTGAATGCAGCATCAATCAGGTCCAAGGCGGAGAGCAAATCAACATCATCCCAGAGTGTTGCGAAATCGCGGTTGATCGGCGCACTGTTCCTGGCGAAGACCCAGAAAAGGTACTGCCCACTGTTGAATTGCTGCTCGATTCTTTACGTCGAGAAAACCCTTATCTTAAAGTCTTTCAAGAGGAGCCGTTCATTGTCGATGTAGCGCTTAATCCCGAAGGAGGGGAAGCATTTTCAGGCTATGTTCAAGCGGTTCTAAGATCGCTGGATCTTCCCACAGAACTCGAAGGAGTCGGATACGGTACCGACGGCAGTACCCTCAGCGAAGCCGGAGTTCCCACCGTAGTCATCGGCCCGGGCAACATAGCCCAAGGGCACACAGCCGATGAGTGGATCGATCTCGAACAACTTAAGATGGGAGTCGAGGTCTACTTGCAGCTAATGCGTACAGGTGCAAAAATTTAGGCTCCACGGGTCAATGTCACTCTATGGGAGAGAAAATTCTTGGGCTTGTAAGAATTCCCATCGTTAAAATCTTTGGACTTCGATTTATGTGCTAAAGAGACCTAAGAGAAAGCCTTTTAGAAAAGATTTACTACCATGGCAAAACAAAAGCTCAACGTTGCTCTGATCGGATATAAATTTATGGGGAAAGCCCATAGCCAGGCGTGGCGTGAGGCCCCACTCTTCTTCGACACTAAAGCGGAACCTATACTCAAAGTGGTCTGCGGACGTCACGCCGAGCCTTTACAAGAATTTGCCAACCGCTGGGGTTGGGAAGAAACTGAAACAGACTGGAGGAATGTGGTGGCACGGGATGATATCGATATTGTTGATGTCTCTGCTCCACCCTATCTTCACTACGACATCGCCTTAGCTGCCGCCGAATCGGGGAAAGCAGTTTTTTGTGAAAAACCCATGTGCATGAGTTCAAAGGAAGCAGCGAGTTTAGTTGCTGCAGTCGAAAAAAATGGGGTTACGCACTATCTTAACCACAACTATCGTCGCTGTCCTGCAGTCTCCTACGCAAAACACCTCATCGACATGGGACGAATCGGAACTATCTACCACTGGCGGGGCTGTTACCTACAAGATTGGATCATGGATCAAAATATCCCTCTCTCCTGGCATCTACGCAAAGAGACTGCGGGAGGCGGACCCCACTGGGACCTTAATTCCCATAGCGTTGATCTCGCTCACTATCTAGTCGGCAACATCGCTACCGTTCAAGGTTTGCTCGCTACCTTCATCAAGGAACGCCCCTTGGTTGATGAAGCAGATGAAAACACCTTTGGCGGAGCAGTCTACTCCGGTGATTCAAAAATGGGAGAAGTGACGGTGGACGATGCTGCTTCCATGCTGGTCAGATTCAAAAACGGCGCCATGGGCTCCTTCGAAAGCACTCGATTCGCGGGAGGCCGAAAGAATTTTAACTCTTTTGAGATTTACGGCTCTAAGGGTTCCCTCTCCTTTAACCTCGAACGGATGAATGAGCTCGGTTACTACAACCGGGAGGAGGACAGCAGCGAGGCTGGGTTTAAGAATATCATCGTAACCGAATCCACACACCCCTACATCTCCGCGTGGTGGCCACCTGGGCACATCATCGGCTACGAACATGGATTCGTCCATGCTGCAGTCGACTTCCTCAACGCCATTATCAACAATAACCCCATCACACCTAACTTCCACGACGGTCTCAATATCCTCAAAGTCCTTGAGGCCGGCCGTGAATCTGCTGAGACCGGAAGTCGCATCAATCTCGAATAGTCTTTAGGTCTCTCTCCTGATTCGGCTCAGCATAAACGAGCTTCGGGAACTCCAGAATTAGTAGTGCGAAAAGTGGGTGTTCCCATTGAAAATCCGTATCACAGAGATTCGTTCCCGGATTAATCCAAATATTTTGCAGCCCACTCAACTCCCTCCCATGATGTAATCTTCTCCGGTGCTAACCGAACTAAGTATCGGGGTCGCTCGAGTGTAGGTAGTCGGGACCGCATTGCCCCAGATAGCGTCGGGCCATCGAGCATCTCGGCTTTGGCTTCGAAAATAACGCGGGTATGATGCCCGCATCCCTTCGCTCACCAAGACCAACAGGAATCAACGGCAGCAAATTAAGAATACAATCCTTCTCGACTACCAGCTCTTCCAACACTAGAGACATTCACTTTGAACAAGGATCTCTCAATATTCCTTACCGCTTTTCTAATTGACGTCGGTGTTATTGCAGTAGGTCTTTGCATACCTCTGCTGGCAATTCAGCTCGGGGCCGACTATAAGGACCTCGGTTTTATAGGGGCCGCAGGGTCGCTCTCTTACTGTCTTTCATGCTACTTCTTGGGACATTTCTCAGATCGCATTGGCTACCGGCGAACAGTCATCGGCGGGACCATCGCTTTGTTTATTATAATTCTTATGTTCCCATTGATGAATGGGGTTGGGGGGCTCATCTCACTTTCCGCTATGTTAGGCCTGGCGACATCCCATTGCTGGCCTCCCATGCAGGCCTGGCTGGGAGAGGGGAAAGGGCACAGAACTCTGCGCTTTAGCATAGCCGTGTACAATGTTTCATGGTCGCTCGGCATACTTGCAGGTCCCGTTCTTGGAGGACAGCTTTTTACTGTAAATCCAATCTTGCCTTTCTACGCTTCAGCAGGCTTCGTCGGGCTGGCTGTTCTCATTGTGTTAACCACTGGGAATCGAAAATCCCATTCCGCTCCAGAAGACCCCCGCCCGCCTCAGACCGAACCCGCATTCAGTTATATATTGCCTATTGCCTGGCTGGCAAACTTTGCGGCCTTTTTCTCTCACTCGTCAGTGCGCCAACTTTTTCCAAAACTCGCAACCGATTTAGATATAAGCCCCGTATCGCTAGGAAACCTTATGGCTTTGATCGGTGTTTCCCAGGCGGTCGCTTTTGTCGCCTTGGCTGTAATTTCAGGTTGGCAGTCTCGACCTGCACTTCTTTTGGGCGCTCAGTTCATTAGCATTGCGAGCCTAGCTATCCTCACCGCCGGCAAATCAACCTTTGTCTTTGCAATTGCACTGCTCGGTCTCGGATTGGCTGCCGGGGTAACATTTTCCTTTGCCATCTTCCACACGCTTAACTCGAAAAGTCCACTAGGTAAACGTGCTGGAACCAATGAAGCCATTGTCGGCAGTGGGTTTATGTTGGGTCCTTTACTTGGGGGCTACGCAGCAGAGCAATTTGGGTCCAGATCTCCGTATATTCTTGGGCTTGTAATATTTCTCCTGATGTTCGGACCACAAGTATATCTTCTGGCAAAGGCCTCAAAACGAGAAACTTGAAAAGTTCGTGGGGAAACGGCGAATAGATAATAATTAGGCTATCAATCTGCTGAAACTAAATTCAATCTGATTTCGGTCTGAATACCTTGATCACCCCTTCCTCAACTTCGAGGTAAGGCCCACCAATCAGGTCAATGCAATAGGGTATGGCGGGAAATACTGCCTCCAGGCATTCTTTGATCGCTTTGGGTTTTCCTGGAAGATTAACAATTAAGGATTGGCCTCGAATGCCAGCCGTTTGCCTCGAGAGAATCGCTGTCGGAACGTACTGAAGAGAGGTAGTGCGCATCAACTCTCCAAACCCAGCCATAATTTTCTCGCAAACAGCTTCAGTCGCTTCAGGAGTAACATCCCTGGGAGCCGGCCCGGTCCCTCCCGTAGTAAGGATCAGACAACATCCTTTCTCGTCCGCAAACTCTATTAGTTTCCGCGCAATACCTTCCTGCTCGTCTGGAATAACAGCATATTCAGGCTCCCAACGGCTAACAAGGTAGGTCTTTAGCAGATCGACAGCAGCTTTCCCTGGAATATCTTCGTAGATACCTGCGCTGGCCCTGTCCGATACGTTAATTACTCCGATCTTAATCATATTCCCTCCATAATCGGACCCTTGCTACACAAATTACAAAGGAACAAAAAGAAGATACCGCCAATAAAATACTCAATCCCCTTTAATATGACACCATGGGGAAACCAGATGAGGTCAAAAAAACAAAAAAAGAGAATACATTTTCAATATTGAAAACCGGCTTCACCCGATTCAATTTTGGATCTAGGAGCTATAACAAGATCGGAAAAATCCTGCGGAAGACAGGTTAAAGCTCATTACATATAGACTCACTGATACAGCTCGCAGGTTGAAACTCAAAGTAAGCATAGATCCGGCGTCAATCGGATTCAGTATTCTCCACTTCAAGCAAATTGGTTGGATAGACTTGGATTGCGGAACCGTAAATCTCATCCCAAAATCAAATTAATCCCTAATCCGATAGATTTTCAACCAGTCCTTCAATCAGATCCGCGAATTGAACCTTCACACAACCGGCGGTCTCCTCTACCTCCTCGTGAGTCAGACGTACACCAGACATGCCAGCAGCCATATTCGAGATGCAAGAAATCCCGCAGACCCGCAACCCGGCGTGATTAGCGGCAATCGCTTCCGGAACTGTAGACATTCCCACAGCATCAGCTCCCAAGGAACGAAAAGCACGAATTTCAGCTGGAGTTTCGAAAGATGGACCTGTGGTTGCCAAATAAACTCCCTCTTTTAGTTCAAGACTCAAACTTTCAGCCACGATATGCGCCAAACTACGAACTTCCCGATCGTAAACAAACGTCATATCCGGAAATCGGGGACCGAATTCCTCGATATTCTTTCCGACTAGAGGATTCGTCCCAAGAAGGTTAATATGGTCCGTGATTAGCATCAACGTCCCTGGCGAGAAACTCTCATTAATTCCCCCAGCCGCGTTAGTAAGAATAATGATTTTCACTCCAAGCTGCGACATGACCCGGATAGGCTTGATCACGTCTTCTATCGAATGTCCCTCGAAGAAGTGAAAGCGCCCCTGCATACAGACAACCGACCGTTCTCCTAGCCCGCCAAAGACCAGATTCCCTTTGTGACCTATAGACGTCGCTTTTGGGAATCCAGGAATCTCCCTATAGGGAATTATCTTATCTGGCTGCATTCGCTCATCGGCTAAGAAATTCAAGCCAGAACCCAACACCAGACCAATTTCAGGTTGAGTTTCTCCAATCTTATTTTTCAAAAATTCGGTTGCTGGATACATAAAAAAAGCTGTTTGAGTTAATACTACACTGCTTCAATTTCGATAATCATTCATTGGGGAATAGCGTTTGCTTCAGGGCATCAAGAGCGTGGCCGATTAAGTAGAACATTTCCTCATTAACCTCCATCAATCCCTTAGATGAGCAGATATCGTTTGTTCAAGTCGCTCAATACTCGTTCATCGCCTGTTGGCCATTTGGTCTTGGGGTGTGTCGCAATGTTTTTTCGATTTAAATACCCAAAAAACGGCGGAGAGGGCGGGATTCGAACCCGCGGTACTCGCAGTGAGCACACCTGATTTCGAGTCAGGCCCGTTCGGCCACTCTGGCACCTCTCCATCAATCACTTATAAAACCCAAGGTCGCAACGGTGCCATCCATCCGGATAAAATGGCAGTAAAATCAACTTCGACACGGGAAAGAACAAAAGAAGTCGACCAACAAAACAAAAGCGGGAAAACAGCACCTCTTTACGCGTAAGTCAAGGGCTCAAGAATACGCTCGATTCCGAAAGACGATTCAATCTCTCAAAATGTCAGAGCTCTTTCTTCCAGATGCTCTTCATCCGCCACGCATCAAGAGACAGTAAAACGGAATCACTTCCCTGGGACCGCATCCTGACTCCAAGGCTGTCATCGCGATAGGGGTAGACGCGCACC
This sequence comes from Candidatus Moanabacter tarae, assembly GCA_003226295.1. Classification (NCBI taxonomy): domain Bacteria; kingdom Pseudomonadati; phylum Verrucomicrobiota; class Opitutia; order Puniceicoccales; genus Candidatus Moanibacter; species Candidatus Moanibacter tarae. The sequence continues at coordinate 2,124,292 of CP029803.1, forward strand.
GCCATGTAGCGCCGATTGTTGGCGAAAACCTCAATTATACTTGTGTCCACGAATATCCGAAGTTCCAACATTTCCTCATCCTCGAGTTTAAAATTCGCTTTTTCTGGAGGACGGGCCAGTACCTGAGGGTGCAGGGAAGCACGACAGGTGTCGATGACGATGGCATCATACCAGGTCCCTGGGGACCCTTTTATGGGCCCTCCATTTTGCAAATAGCGGATACTGGTTGTTTCCTCGCCTTCGGGTGATCGTAGCACTTCCAGGCAAACTTCCCGAGATTCTTTAGGATCAATCCGGGCGATAATTTCCATGGAATTTCCGGCTATTCCTTCAAGCGTTATATCAGTATTTGCCGGCAGTGCAGTCTCGTCAATATGCTGATGATCAGCACGCAACTTCTCTAATGCCGTCACAGGTTCATATAAGATGGCATTGCCCGGTGGTCCCATACTGAGCCGGGTCGGAAGCGACATCATGCCGTTCCAACCGTCCGTATTCAAGCCATGGTTGAGCACGTGGATAACGAGTATTCCACCATTTCCGTCAGGGATTGCTGTAGGGGCAGTGGTAGCACCGTTGTTGACCGCTCCGAAGCAGAAGCGGTCATGTGCGAAGGGCCGGAACACACCCTCTTCTTCATCCCAATTTCCGAGCAGGGACTGGGAACCTTGCTGATGACTGCAGAAGATGAGGATATGCTTGTCGCCAAATGGCCAAAAGTAGGGCACAGCGCAATCTTCACCAGCGGTTGTAAAGATGTCACCTTCCATAAAAAGGCCACGGTAGGTCCAATTGCGCAAATCGTCAGAAAAGAACAAGTGCGGAGTCGGGGCCGCGTCAACGTAGCGCTCGCCACTGCAGGAGCCTGTCACGCTGTAATAACCTTTTTTTCCCTTCCACAAGCAAGAGCCGGCGAACTTGTAAGGGTCACCATCACCGGCCGTAGCCGCCTCTTTTTCAGGGATGACCGGGCATCCAGGGATTTTCTCCCAATTGAGCAACAATGGATCTGAAGATTCAGCAATCATGATGCCGGCTTTGGTACCATGGTAGCAAGCGAGAACACGGTCATCTTCGGTAAGGGCGCTACCGCTATAGCACCGGTCTTCGATTCCAGGATAAATAGCGGTGGGCAGATCCTTCCAATAGACGAGGTCTTCGCTGACGGCATGGCCCCAGTGCTGGCGTTTGTCTTCGGGAGGGTACTGCTGATAAAACAAATGATAACGGCCCTGCCAGACACAGAACCCATTTGGATCGTTTGTGGGACCTTCCGGGTTGACGTAATGGTAAACCGGGCGGTAACGGTCCGAAGACAAGCGTTGGCGCGAGGCACCGTAGCGGAGCATTAACTCGTCCGTCTCAAGCTCTTCGAGCTGTTCCTCGAGTGTGGTTGCGTAGGTTCGCTGGGGTAATTTCGATTGATACTTCATCGTGCTATCGCTATTCTAGAGTAAGCCACACGTGCGATGGTGACGTTACATTTTTCGGCCATAACCATTCTCCTCCAAACGTAGTGATTTGAATGGCACCTTTGTTTCATAACCATCGATCGGAAATATTTATTCCTATGATCGGCGGAATGAATGTCGCTGGTTTTAGCATGTTGTGCCTAGGCCCTCCTATCTTAATTCTCTTTTAAAAAAATCGTACGCTTTGGCTCCACTGATTTGGTGTCTTCCCTCAAAATAATCGGTCGAGATACCGGTTCCTTCGCCAAAAGTCCGGTAAACAGCGCGGGCCTTCCCAACTCCCTTACGAACCGCCTGAATTGGGAAAATAGGATCATGGCTGCCTGCTTCGAAAAGTATGGGCCGCGGAGCGATCAATCCAACCAAATCGTGCATCTCGCCGAATTGACCAAGCCCGGGAACGAAATTACAGGCACAGTGTTGCATCGCCAATATACTTTCGCGAAAGGTGGAAAAATAACCACTCACCACACAAGCTTGGATACGAGTATCGAGGCAGGCTGAAAAAAGGGTATGCATGCCTCCACCAGAAATTCCCATTGCGCCGATTCGACTGGTGTCGATATCTGTTCGGGTCTCGAGGTAATCGAGCATCCGCATCCCATCATGCACTCGTAACCCTACCACCGACATGCCAAGATGAAACGAAAGCATCGCCGCGTGAGTACAGCTGGTCGGAGCTTGGCCACCAATGGAATCCTCCAAGTATGAGAAATCCGTCTGTCTCTCGCCGAAACAGGAAATTTCCGGTGCTGCCACAACAAACCCAGAGCGGCAAAGAGCGACAGCAAAATCTTTGTGATAGCCGCTGGGAATATCTCGTTCTTCACCATTTTCCCAGAGTCCCACAATGTCTTTTACTCCATAACCGTGCCCATGAAAAGCAATCACCAAGGGAGGGACGCCATCACTCTCTTTAGGAATCAAAAGATAAACAGGCATCAAGGTATGCGTAGTTGTTCGTAATAGAATTTTTTCCCTCCAATAATCACCTTTATCTATCCTTTCTACGCTCCGCGAAAGAGGATCAGTTGTTGTCAACCGGTCGAGTCCTATTACTCGGGCTAATGCCTTTCTCGTCATCCGCTGCCAGCTTTTCGCCTCTTGAACGTTTTTTGCCCGGAAAGCGTAACGCGCTCCTTCCGGATTATACTGTCGCCAAAGTTCATTGACCGGCTGAAGGCGTTTCTCGAGTTTGCTATTGAATATCTTTGTTCTCATTCTCCCAAGCTGTGAAGGTGAATATAGTTCAGGATTGATTAGAGCGCCAAAAAAGATGGATGCTCTTCCCCCAGATTATCACGACTTTGAACCTACAATACTTAAACAAAAACTCAACTACATGCGTTGTAGAAACACATTCACTTCATTCCTCCGAGGCAAGGAAGCCATCGCCCCGGTTTGGGTTGCACTGATGGCACTAACCGCGTTGGCGAAGCGTACGATATCCGATAGTTCGCTACCTCTTAGATTACCCAAGATCTTTTTAGTCTCAAGCAAGGCTGCCGTGAAACCTGCGCAAAAGGCATCACCGCAACCCGTGCTATCAACGGCCTCAACTGGGAAAGCCGGCACATGATCATGGACCAGGCCGTTGTTGAAATAGGTCCCTTCTGATCCAAGGGTAATCAGGCAGAGCTGAACACCCCTATCGAGCAATCGGTTACTTCCTCCCTGACACTCTCTGGTTCCAGTAATAAGCTCAAGTTCTGTTTCGTTAACTTTACACACATCCACACCCTCGAGACCCTTAAGAATCCCGTCTCTAGCACCTTCCAAGTCAGGCCAAACTGCCGGACGCCAGTTCGGATCATAAACTACTAAAACGTTATCTTCCTTCGCCCATCGTGCCGCTTGAAGAACCGCTTCCCGACTCCCCCCGCTCAAAGTCACAGATCCATATAGAAAAACCTTAGCTGAGGTGATATATTCTCGATCCAGATCCTCCAATCTCAATTTCGTGTCTGCTCCACGATAAATTGTGAAATCCTGCTCTACTGGGCTCGCCGACGCCACAAATGAGACCATTGTCGGAGAATCCTTAATAGCCTGAAGATGAGCAATATCGACCCCTTCACTTTTGAGAACTTCTGTTAATCCTTCGCCGAAAGGATCATCTCCAACCCCACCTATGAACCCGACCTCAACACCCAAACGGGCAAGTGCAACCGCCACATTGGCAGGTGCTCCACCCGGCGCCGGCATAAAAGTACCGACTTCCTTTAGGGCCACTCCGGCGGGCCGACCGAACATATCGACCACTAATTCTCCTAGAGATACAACTTCAGGCATAAGTCAGGGCTCTAGTTCTAACCAAATCGAACAGGTGTGCTTATCCAGACAGGGAAGAGTAAAAACAGAGTCATGTAAGGCAAGGCGTAACACAATAATTTGGTCGATTACCAGAGCCTGTAGCTACAGGCCATTTGTTTTGGAAGCCGTCGAAGCAATTATCCCCTATAATCAATGTCTTGGAACGATCCTTTTCGACACCGAAAAGCCCAAATATTTTATCAAGCCTGTTTGAATCATATTGAACTTCAGATAACTTTCCACGATACCTCGACAACATCCTAAATCCTATGAAAATTACTCATCTTAAAGTCTTTCTTTTAAATCCAGGGAAACGTGTCTCATACGGTACCGGTTGGGGGAAAAATTGGATTCTAGTTAAAGTATATACCGACGAAGGCATAGACGGTGTCGGGGAAGCATTTGGTACAGGGAAAGCGAAAACAACCGAGGCCGCGATTTATGAATTTGAACGCTGGCTAAAGGGCAAGGATCCTACGGAGGTAATGCGCAACTGGCAGGCCTACTACCGCGGCTCACGATACCCACTTGGCACAGCCACTATGAGTGCGCTCAGCGCCGTTGAACAGGCACTTTGGGATATATCAGGTAAAGCCTGCGGCGTGCCTGTTTATAAAATGCTGGGAGGCCCCTTTAGGCGCAAGATAAGGGTCTACGCCAGTGGGCTGGTGACTCAGCCGCGTCACTTCGAGAGGGACGGAGGAACCCTCCTCGAGAGTGCAAAGCAAGTCGTTGAGCAAGGGTACACAGCCATGAAGTTCACACCGCAACCTGATGACTATAAACGAAAATCACCCGAGCAAATCCATCGAGATGCAGTAGAACGGGTGCGTTCGGTTCGTGAGGCTGTTGGACCCAATATCGACATTTGTCTAGATTATCACGGTCGTAGTTTTAGTCCGGCTGACGCAATAAAACTCTGCCGTGAAATTGAGCATTACAATCCCTATTTCATTGAGGAACCAGCATTGACTGAAGCCCCAGAGTCGCTGCGGGAAGTCAAGATGAAGACTACTATACCAGTCGCAGGAGGCGAGCGCTGTATTAGTCGCGACCGGCTCAAAGATATCCTTCAGAGGGAGGCCCTTCACATCCTTCAACCCGAACCGACGGCTAATGGCGGTATTCTCGAGACAATCAAATGGGCCGCGATGTGTGAACTATTCCACGTCACTCTCGCTCCTCATCATGCTTGTAGTCCGGTCTCCCTCTTTTCCTGTGCCCACATCGATGCCTGCGTCCCGAATTTTCTCATCCAAGAATGCAATATAAATTTGGAAGAGCAAATTGTGAAGGATTGTTTTACTGGTCTCCCGGTGGTGGAGAATGGGTACCTGCAACTTCCCAACCGGCCTGGCCTCGGGATAGAACTCAACGAAGAAGCAGCGGCATCTTACCCCTTCAAACCATTTGATCGGCCCGTTATCATACAACAAGACGATGGGATTGGATTGGAGTAGGCCATGATCTATAGGACCCTTGGCCGAACCGGCCTCGAGATGCCCATCATGGGAATGGGGTCAGGGGGAGGAACGGACCCTCTCGGACAGGTTAGCGGAAAACCTGAACGCGAAATCCATGCACTTCTCCACCGCGCCTACGACCTCGGCATCAACTTTTTCGATACCTCTCCCGGATACATGGAGAGTGAGGCTATTCTCGGTCGCGCCCTTAATTTAATCCCCCGAGAAGAGCTTATCCTATCCACTAAAATTCCTCTCATAGGATTGGCCTCAGACAACTCTCTCCAAATCATGCATAGCGATGCGATTAGGGAGTCGGTAGATCGTAGCCTGAGCCGTCTTCAGACAGAATATATCGACATTATGCTAATAGCAGTGGCTAGTCTGGAATGCTTGGATGTGGTTATTAACGACCAACTTCCCATCCTTCAAGATCTACAACAAGCAGGAAAGATACGCTTTCTTGGATCCTCCGAGCTATCCCGCTCTGACGGTAGCCACGAATGGCTCAAACTCCTCCTTCCGACCAATCTAATCGACGTTGCCATGGTAGCCCATAATATGATTAACCAATCTGCTCAGAAAACCGTTTTCCCTTTCTGCGTGGAACACAACATAGGCGTAATCAATGTTTTTACGGTGCGCCGAGCATTTGGTGTTCCAGGAAGACTCAAAGAAATTTTGGCCGATCTACTGCGACTCAATGTCGTTTCTGAGAAAGATATCACCCTTCAAAGCCCTCTCCAATTCCTTCTTGAAGGAGATGTTGGCTCGTTGATCGAAGCCTCGTACCGGTATGCCGCATATACCCCCGGGGTGACCACCGTTATGAACGGCGCCACCGAGGTTCTTTGGCTAGAAGAAAACGTGCGTAATATCCAAAAAGGTCCGCTTCCCGAAAAGAAACTCCAGCGTCTTAAGAAGATTTTCGCTCGAGTTTCCGAACCGATCGGCAACTAACTAAAGTCAAACTCCCTGGCTTTCCGAGAATGAAGCTAGTAGTATAAGCTTCTGAGAAGATTGGCTGGCATTAGCCAACTCATCTTGCAACATAGCCGCCATCGACCGCCATCGCGTGGCCAGTAACGAAGGATGCCTCATCGGAACAGAGCCAGAAGATGGTCGAAGTAATCTCTTCCATGGTACCTAACCGACCCATAGGATACCGCGAAAGAACTTCATCTCTCCTGTCAGGGTCACTTAGGTACCCAGCAGTCATCGGAGTCTCGACGTGGCCTGGGCAAACCGCGTTAACCCTGATTCCCTTCGTTGCGTATTCTAGCGCCGCCGCCCGGGTTAAACCAATTACTCCGTGCTTGCTGGCAACATAAGCATTCACCCCGTGTCCGGCACCAACCAACCCGTAATTTGACGCTGTGTTCACGATCGACCCGCTTCCCTCTTTAACCATCTGACGCAGTTCGTACTTCATGCAGAGAAAAACGCTCTTCATGTTGTTGCGAATTACCTGATCCCAATCCTTCTCGGGGAATTCGGCAATAGGTGCGATTTTCTGGGCAAGGACTCCTGCATTATTGCAGGCAAAGTCCAGTCGACCAAAAGCCTTTAGAATATCTTCCACTAAAATTTCAACTTCTGCCGCCACAGACAAATCGACATGAAAGAAACTGGCTTCACCGCCACTTTCCCTTGTCATCGCCTCAGTTTCTTGCCCCCCATCGAAATCAACGTCAGCAATCGCGACCTTTGCACCAGCAGCTGCAAATCTTGAAGTGATAGAACGGCCGAGCCCCGACGCACCCCCAGTAATGAGAGCTACTTTCCCTATCATGGAATCTCCCATTCTAAGTTCTAAACTTGACAATACAGAGGTCGATAAACTGCGTTAGCAAACACTCTTAAAATACTCAGCCTCCTGAAAATTCCGCAAGGGAATTTCACTCAAAGTCTCAAAACAGTTACCCACCAAATTATCAAATTGAGATTCTCTCTCTAGTCGCAGTAGAATTTTTTGCGCTGGAAAAACATATTTTGACTCTGTCGCTTACACATTCCACAAGAAGATAAATGCCTCGAGATCCCTCTCAAAGAGAACCCCACCCAGTAAGACCCGTTCCCGGCTCTATGCAGAAGTCCACGGAATTAACTGTGACGAAGAATGGGAAACCGTCTGGACATCGACAACATTTCCTGACGGGGCGGAATAATTCCACCCTCCTTCAACTTCCGTGGTCGTTAATTCTGAACATACGCGCCGCTTTGCAAAAAACCGATTGCCTTTCCATCTGGCGGCCCTCATATTTTCTCCGGAGCTGAGCGATGAATCCGCAGAGTCGAGAAAGTCAGGTTTCGATTAATACCCTTTTCGGAATGAAAAAGCGGGGAGAGAAATTCGCCGCCCTGACGGTATATGACGCTTGTTTCGCCGATTTGATCAGTTCTGTCGGTATTGAAGTGATGTTGGTGGGAGATTCTCTTGGCATGGTCCTCCAAGGACACGACAGCACGTTACCTGTCACGTTGGAAAATATGGTGTACCACATGCATTGTGTTCGAACCGGCAACCGCGGCAGCCTTATCATGGCTGATCTACCATTTATGAGCTATGCTTCTGAAGGACAGTCTTTGGAGAGCGCCGCCGCCCTGATGCGCGCCGGTGCCCACATCGTTAAGCTCGAAGGTGGAGCCTGGCTCGCGAGCTCCACCCGACTCCTTACCGAAAGAGGTATTCCGGTATGCGCTCACATGGGGCTTACGCCACAGTCGGTGAACCGCTTTGGAGGTTATCGCGTTCAGGGCCGAGATCCGGGAAAAGCGAATGCGATGCTGGAGGAGGCCTTAGTTCTTCAGGAAGCGGGAGCAGTCCTAATTTTGCTCGAATGCGTACCTGTCAAACTGGGACGCGAGATCGCCGAATGCCTGGAGATACCTGTAATCGGTATAGGAGCCGGACCTCACACCGACGGGCAAATCATGGTGATGCACGACTTGTTAGGTATTACACCCTCCTCGATAAAAATACCAAAATTCGTAAAGAACTTTCTGGCGGAAAGCGAGGAAGGCGTAAGAGGCGCATTCAAAGCCTATGCAAATGCGGTTTACAAAGGGAGTTTTCCAGCCCCAGAACACTGCTTTACCTAACCGAAAAATTTCGTGAGAGAAGAAATAAATGGTGACAATCGAGAGAATCGAAGACTTTCGCAATTTCTTCCATACCCGGAGGCAGGGAGAAAAAGTTGGAATTGTTCCAACCATGGGCAACCTGCACAAGGGTCATCTTGCACTAGTTGAAGCGGCACGGAAGAACTGCACATCGGTAGTTACCACCATTTTTGTCAATCCGATCCAATTCGGTGAAGGAGAAGACTACGCCGACTACCCTAGAACATTTGAGAAAGATCAAATGAAATTGAACGGACTGGAGGTTGACGTTCTCTTTGCGCCTTCAGTTGATGAGATCTATCCTGGGGGGCCAGATCACCAAACTACTATCACCGTTCCCGTCCTATCCTCAATCCTTTGTGGTAGCAATAGGCCTATTCACTTCGATGGTGTCGCCACTGTAGTGGCCAAGCTCTTTAACATCGTCCAGCCGGACGTAGCCTACTTTGGCGAAAAGGATTGGCAACAGCTCATTCTTATCCGCACGATGGTCCAGCAATTGAGCATGCCTATCGACATCATCGGAGTTCCAACTGTCCGTGAAAACGACGGACTTGCACTCTCTAGCCGAAATCTCTACCTGTCTGGAAGGGAAAGACCGATTGCGCCTATCCTTCACCAAACGCTGCAGGAACTACAAGGAGAAGTCTCGAAACGAGTCAAAACCTTCTCCGCGTTGGAAGGGGATGCTATGAGGAGACTGAGGAAGGCTGGTTTCGAACCCGACTATGTCGCTATTCTCGACGCCTCCACTCTTCTCTCCCCATCCAAATTCACCCAATCGCTTCGAATTCTGGTTGCTGCTAGACTTGGCCAGACTCGACTTATCGACAATATCTCAGCGAAAATTTGATTTCAACTGCTGCTCGGGAAAGCAGATCCCCTTAATTCTGAATCCAAAGCGAGAAAGATCTAGTTTTTGATTAAAGAGAGGAAATTCGATTCATGACATATAATAGTTTCTTTGGTCCCCGGCTGACGGACTCCTAGTCCAATCATTCTTGCACCAAGGGAAGAACTGTATCTTTATCGGAGCCCGTCAATAGCGGCAGGGCCACTATTGACGAAGCATTATGAATAAGGCAGGACGTCCCGGAACAAATCCTACACTCGAATCCGTTCGCGCAAGCCGCCTGCCAGCGATCTGGTCCATGCCTGATCTTTCTCTCAGATCGATTCTAGAACCGAAACCAGTTGGCCTACTCGCTGGCGCCTTTAACCCCCTCCATGCTGGCCATCTCCAGCTCGCCCAAGCTGCTGCTCTCTTCCTAAATGGAGATGTTTTTTTCGAGCTCTCAATCGTCAACGTCGACAAACCGCCTCTGGACCTTCCGACAATTGAGTCCCGTCGCCGACAATTCCCTAATCCAGTGCTTCTGACCGCTGCCCCCCGGTTCTATGAGAAAGCCGCAATTGCCAACAACACTACTTTCATCATCGGCGTCGACACTTTAGAAAGGATTATTCACCATCGCTATTACGATCGTGAATCTGCTCTAAACTCCGCCCTCGTTTCCATCAGGAACCATGGATGCCGATTCCTTGTCGCAGGTAGGAAACTCTCCCAAAAATACGAAACTCTCTCCGACATCTCAATACCAGAACAATTTGCTGATCTTTTCGAAGCCCTTCCTGAAAGCCGCTTCCGTTCAGAGCTTTCCTCCACTCTCATCCGACAGCAACGGGAGGAATAGGCACTCTGACAATCGGACGGTACCAGCATGTAATTGTGCATCGTTATCAAGTTTTCTAATAAGGGCTCTACAAGTGGATCTTTGTTAGAGAACACTAAAGCTCAGTCGTCATATTAGTCTAAAGCGAGGTATCCTCACTCTTGCACAAATGATTGGGGATATTTTCCGACTCCTTTTTTTGATTTTCAGGTTTTGCCTTAAAAAATTAAACCCCAGTTCGCAGCTTAAAATAGGGAATTTACGAGAGTCAGGCCTCAAATACTAGATTAGCTAACCTTAATTTCCAGGTGTTCTATCACCACTTTCTTCAGTGATTCCATCGCTCCGTTCAGCGTCCTGACATCCGTCGCCTCAACTAGCAATCGGATTTTTGGCTCCGTCCCAGAGTACCGGATTAGTATACGTCCTTCACCTGCCATTGAGTCTTCAATTTTATCGACGCAATTTTTCAATTCCGGAATTTCTTCAAGCGGAATCTTTTCCTCCACTGACAGGTTACACTGAACCTGGGGATACAATTCAAAACCACATCGCAATTGTGAAAGAGGTTTCTTGTTTTCCAGGAGGACTTCGATAATACGGAGAGCTGCCATCAGACCGTCTCCAGTCGAAGTAATATCACCTAACACAAAATGGCCCGATGCTTCGCCGCCTAGGGTATATCCACCCCCAAGCATTGCTTCTGTAACGTTGCGATCTCCTACCGCTACACGTTCGACCCGTGCACCCGCTTTTTCGAGAGCCTTGTCCAATCCAAGACTACTAACAATCGTTGTGACCAGGGTCTTCCCTGGAAGCTTGTTCTTCTTAAGGGCGTCAATCGCCAAAATGGTAAGAATTTCATCACCTTTTAGCACCGCACCGGATTCATCACAAAAGACCACTCGATCCCCGTCACCATCGTGAGCAATCCCGAGATTAGCCCCCTCCAGACGTACTCTCTCTCCCAATACCTCAGGGTACTCGCTGCCAACGCCAGCATTTATATTTTCACCGTTGGGGGCATCACCGATTGTGACAACCATAGCGCCGTAGCTACGCAACACATTTGGAGTAGAATTAACGGTAGCACCATGAGCGGTGTCGACCACAATTTTCCAACCACGAAGACAATTGAGAGGAAGTAGGGATTCAGCGTATTCCCGATACTCATTGAGCCAATTAACTTCTTCGATTAACGGTTCCCCCCTCGAAACATCGTCTTTTGTCTCAACCGCAATAAGTTCCTCAATCCGCTCCTCTACTTCATCCTCAATCTTATACCCACCGGAAGAAAAGAACTTGATTCCGTTATCCGTATACGGATTGTGAGAAGCAGTCACAACTACACCAAGATCCGCTTGTTTCTTTCTCATATACATTGACACAGCCGGGGTGGGCACCACACCCATCTTGGCGATCTTAATCCCAGAATCGGAGACACCTCGTATGAAGCCACTCTCTAATTCGAGACCTGACTTTCGACTGTCTCTCCCAACAACAATCATCCGCTTGCGATTAGTTGCTTTCTCTCGCAAATATTTTCTCAAAGCTACTCCCAGCCTCTCAAAAAAAGCCGGATTCACCAACCGTCCGCCAAATTCGCCCCGAATTCCATCGGTCCCGAAATAGATTCTACTCATCCGGCATAGAAGTCACGGGCCCGTTCGAGCCACTCTTTGACCGAACCACCGAGGAGTAGTTCCCGCGCTATTTTAAAACCATCTTTTCGTCCTACAACAAGGAATGCGGCTCCAGCATTCAGAACAATCGTATCAATGAGGCCAGCGGGGCCCGATCCATCAAGTATCCGTTTGAGTAAGGCTGCATTCTCTTTTCCGTCACCCCCAGCCAGATCGTTGACCGAGCAGCGGGTGAATCCTCTTGATTCCGGGCTCCAGTATCCGTCTAAATCTCGCAATTCGCCAAATCCGGCGACGCGGTTTTGGCCTGCACAGGACAATTCATCCATTCCTTTACCATTCGGCAGTTCCCCATGCACAACGACTCCGCTCCGTAATCCAAGAGACTCATGCGCTTCCGCCAAGGGTTTGACCCACTCCGCAGCGAATACACCCGTCATTTGCCTTGCTGGGCACGAGGGGTTGATAAGCGGGCCAAGGATATTAAAAATGGTTCTTCTGCCTTCCGCCGCAAGCTTACGCCGAACTGGCATGATTGCTTTGAAAGCGGGATGAAATGCAGGCGCAAAGAAATAACAGAAATTCAACTCCATTGCAGATTGTCGAATTTTTTTCGGTTCAGCCTCAATCTCGATTCCCAGTGCGGTGAGAAGATCGGCACTCCCACTCTTCGAGGTAACAGATCGATTGCCATGTTTCAGAATAGGAATTCCTCCAGCTGCAAGAACAAAGGCTGTGGTTGTAGAAATATTAAAACTTCCGGAATGGTCGCCTCCTGTCCCAACTACATCCAACGCTCTTTCCGCGAATTCAGTAAGTCCTGGATCCATCGCTAATTCCCGGAATGTAGCCGCAAAGGTCGCCACTTCTTCCGGTGTTTCTCCCTTATCGGCAAGGGCAATCAGGAAATCTCCAGCATCACTGTCATTAATCTTACCAGAAGCTAGAATCCTTGCCGCTGCCCCAGCTTCACTGCTGGACAGTCCGTTTCCCTGCTTGAGTTTCTCCGTGAGATCGTTGAGATCCTCGATCATCCCTATAACCTTTCAAACTCACGTTACCCGATGACCGCCGTAGTTTGCAAGCGATGAAAAGACTCACTCAGACAAAAAGGAATATCGTCAGGAAAGGGGAATTCCACTAATTGGAACGGCTCATGCGGACAGTCTGTCTCCTAATTTTGCTCACCGGGGGTCAACTCTGCTCGACTGAGCCAATGGAACCGCCCCTAGCAAAAGGATTGGGCCTGGAGGAAAACGATCCTCTCGTTTCAAAATCCTATGGACCAGCAAATGATCTTCCAAGTTTCAGAATTAAGGAAGCAATGCTCCTAGGTCTGGTCGAGGGAATCACGGAATTCCTACCCATTTCTTCAACCGGACATCTCATTTTAGCCAACCACTTTCTTGGTCTGACCCAGACCGATGCATCTATTCCAGATTGGAACCATAATGATCCCTATCAAAGGGTTAATCCGAGTTCTATGGGAGAAGCCCTCGATGCATACATCATCGTAATTCAATTCGGGGCTATAATCGCAGTGGCTTTACTTTACCGTTCTAAAATTCGATCAATAATTCTAGGTCTTCTCGGAAGGAATCAAGAAGGCCTGTTCCTGGCGCGAAATTTGGCGCTCGCTTTTTTTCCAGTCGCCGCAATAGGACTCATCTTCCATTCTGTTATCACCTTCTACTTTTTTAATATTGCCCCGGTAATTTTGGCACTATTCCTCGGAGGGATCCTTATGTTATTAGTGGAAAATTGGCGGAAACGCAGAATCCGGCCTGACCAACTTGAAAGACCCAACTACGGACCCGAGCTTTATCAGCTATCTTCCCGTCAATCTCTCCTCATCGGATTATTTCAATGTGCGGCCCTCTGGCCCGGTACCAGCCGTTCGATGATCACCATCGTTGGAGGCTACACGGTCGGACTCAGCCCTTCTCGCGCTGCCGAATTTAGTTTTCTCCTCAGCCTGCCAACCCTGAGTACAGCAGCTCTCTATAAGATACTCAAGGTCGGGCCAGAAATGTACACTGAACTTGGATGGACTCCCATTCTTTTCGGTATGGGAATTGCAGCTCTCTCCGCCGCCATAGCTGTAAAATGGATGATTTCCTATCTCGCAAAACACGGCCTCATTTTATTTGCCTACTATCGAATTGCCCTTGCTTTCTCCCTCGCTATAATCCTATTTCAGTAGTCAATTCATATCTTGACGCGCCAGACGGCCAACTTAGAATGCCCGCTTTTCACTTAATTAACGGCTTCAAGGAAACAGTAATCAAACGACGGATCACTCATGGCAGTTCCGAAAAGAAAACATTCAAAACAGAGAAGTCGAAAGCGACGGGGAGCCAATCGTTTTCGAGCTCCACAGCTTTCAAAGGATCCAACAGACGATACACTCTTCCGCCCCCACAGGGTGAATCCTGCAAACGGAATGTATCGAGGCCGACAAGTCCTTGATCTGGAGGCATAGTCTACCCTGGAATCCTTGCTATCCAATCCTGCGTCCAAAGTATTCGGTTCTCAGTGAACCATCTTCATCTAAACACCATCGCGAGTCGGCTTTTTACAATCTAATCGCGCCTCAAAAGTTCAGATTCGGATTCCGTCCGCAAGGAACGTAAGCTCAATTACTCGGCATGCAAATGGGCCAGCCTCAAGGCGAAACGAATATCGCTGTCGATGCAATGGGTGCCGACATGGGCACCGCTGAAGTTGTTCGTGGCGCAGCCATGGCGTTGGAGAGATTTGATGACATTGACGGAATCGTGTTGGTTGGGAAAAGGAAACTTCTAGAACGCCTGCTCAAAGTGGCCAAATTGTCCAATGAATCCAGGCTCAGTATTTGCCCTGCAACCGAAGTGATAGGAATGGAAGAGAAGCCAATCCAGAGCCTCAAGCGCAAGATAGACGCCTCTATGTTTCGGGCCATTGAATTGGTTAAGGAAGGAAGTTGCCAAGCCGCGGTTAGCTGTGGCAATACGGGTAGCTTAGTAGCCGGCAGTACAATAAAACTAAGACCACTTAAAGGGATAGAGCGAGCCGCCATCGCTGAACCGATGCCATCCAAAGATCAGCATTTTGTCCTCATTGACGCAGGAGCTAATCCTACCGCAAAACCCAATCACCTGGTCCATAATGCTATCCTTGGAAAGCACTACGCTCGAGTCATCCTCGGGAAAGCTAATCCCAGAATCGGCCTCCTGAGTAACGGAACTGAAGAGGGCAAAGGGAATGAGCTGACCCTAGGAACCCACAGGCTGCTGAAGAGAATCACAGCAATTGTTGATTATCGCGGACTCATCGAAGGGCTCGACGTCTTCAGCAATAAAGTCGACGTAATTGTCTGTGATGGTTTTACAGGCAATGTCGTACTTAAGTCGTGTGAGTCTCTTGTCCTTTCAATGAAAGACTTCTTTAAAGAAGAGGTTAACAAGAACCCGATTCGCCTTACCGGAGCCCTTCTATCTAAGGGTGTCTATCGCAATTTAAACGAACAGCTAAATCCGGATCAGTACGGGGGAGCGCCCTTACTGGGACTCGGGGGCCATGTCCTTAAGGCCCATGGTTCCAGCAATAAATTCGCTATAATGAACGCCATCGGCGCCGCCAAAAAAATCGCCGACACCGATATGAACGTACTAATATTGCAAGAGATTGAACAAGTAAATAAGTTGATCCACGGAGAGGAATTAGATGTCCTTCCAACGTGAACCAAGCTAACTTCTGACCGGATCGAGACAAGGCAAATGGAAAAAGTCTTTTCACCATCCTTAAATGCCATGGGAGTCATACCTTGCATTGGAGTGTCCTTGGCAACAAGATTATGTTGATGGCAATTAGAATGCTAATCCCCGTTCTCCTTCTTTTCACTATGGGGGCTCCTCTCGCTTTAGACGCAGGGCTCTTGGGAAAGAAACGGTCCCCGGAGGAACAGATCGCAGTCCAAAACGCCAAGGCAGAAACTGCGATGATGCAAGCTTTCGCCGCACTCGATAAGGGGAAAGAGAGAACCGCTCTTTCCAAATTTAAAATCGTTTATAGGAAGTATCCCAGTTCGGTTCATGCCGCTGACGCCCTCTACCGGTCAGCTAAAATTTACTTCAAAAAACGAAAATGGAGGAAGTCCTTTGAAAACTACTACAGAATTGTAAGCGGTTACCCCGAATTCGAGCACTACGGAGATGTTCTTACGGAACAATTCGAAATTGCTAGTGCCTTAATGGCCAACAAGACCTCGCGCTATTTTGTTGTCATACCATATCGGAACTATGCCCAGGCTGTGAGATACTTTGAGGTCATCGCTAGCAGTGCCCCTTATAGCGAATATGCTCCTCTGGCCCTGATGAATAATGCATTAATCCATGGCAAGCTGGATAAAACACTGGAAAGAATCATGACTCTAAACCGTCTGATCGAAACATATCCCAAAAGCATGCTGGCACCCGATGCTTACCTCGATCTGGCTGAATCCTTTGCCGAGCTTGTAAACGGACCCCAATACGCTCAAAGCTCGACTCGTGAGGCGATGAAGTACTTCGAAGATTTTCTCATACTCTTTCCTGATAGTCCCGAGGTTGCTTTGGGCGAAGAAGGGCTTGGTCGCATGCAAGAAGCCTATGCCAAAAGCAAGGTCGTAATGGGGGAATTCTATTACAAAAAACGTAGAAACTACGTAGCTGCAGAAGTTTTTTTTAGCCAAGCTATCACCGCCGCACCCAAATCGGCCTCGGCACAACGAGCTCAGGACTATCTTTCTGTCATTGAAACAATACCAGAGGAGGAAAGGATGAGTCGATTAGCTCGAAAAGCTTCTCGTTCTAAAAGAAGTGGCCGGACCGGAGCATTCGCTAAGAAAGAACCAAAAGAGGCGGAGATCTCGACAAACTCAAATAAGCTCCCAGACCCATCCACTGAAGCTCCTCCCGCAACAGTTGAGGTCGCTGAAGCCTCAGGCAGTACGGATGCTGATATCAAGAAAGACCGAAAGGGCATCTCAAAAACTCTTACTTTTTGGAGGAGGGGTCGCGATCAAGAGAAGTCTACCCCTGAAAAATAGATTGCACCCTAACAATGCTCAGCTCCTTCCTCGTTCTTTTATTATGGGAGCTGTCTGCTTCCCCATTCTGTCAGTTTTTTTCTTTCTAACCGGTTGCTCTCGCTACCATTTGGGCAACCCAAATGAACTTCCGTTTCAGTCGCTTTATATCAAACAAGTAGAAAATCGTTCATTGCTCCCTCAGATCAACGTTCTCCTTGCTCAAAATCTGGTCGATGCCTTTCTAAGAGACGGAAGTGTACTGATCACATCCGAGGATAAATCCGATGCTCTCCTCGCTGTCACGATCGAAGAAGCAAACCGCCGCCGTTTCGCCACTCAGAGCAATGACACCCTTCGAGGTCGCTCATTCGCCCTCGTCCTTCGGGCTACCGCCACACTGACCGACACGCGCAATGGCCTAACCTTTTTCGATGCCCGGGAATTTACTGTCTCTGAGATAATATTCACGGACGAAGGCTTGCAGCCAGCTGAATACCAAGCCATTTCTACCCTCGCCCGCGATCTAGCTCGCAAAATCAAAGACTCTATTGTCAGCCCATGGTAGATCAACCATCCATGATTGAGAAAGCCGGAGAACTCCCAGTCGTTCTTGCACCGTCAATTCTGGCTGGCAGAAATTCAAATCTGGAAGAAAGCGTCCGTATTATCGAAGAGTCCGGCCTGACCTGGGTTCATTTAGACATTATGGACGGAAATTTTGTCCCCAATATTACTTTCGGCCCTCAAGCTGTCCAAGACCTCCGCGAGACCACCGATCTCTTTTTTGACACCCATCTTATGCTCGAACACCCCCACCGTTATATCGAGGTATTCGCCAAAGCTGGGGCCAACCTAATCAGCATTCACGTAGAGCCAGCCTGCCCGATTAAAGAGACGCTCACCCAGATACGCGAGTTTGGCTGCCAAAATGGAATTGCCATCAATCCAAAGACTCCACCTGAGGAACTTTTACCCTTTCTTGATAAGGTTGACTTGGTCTTGGTAATGACGGTTCAGCCTGGGTTTGGAGGACAAGTATTTAGAGAGGAATCGGCAAAAAAGATCAACGTGATTGATGCGTGGAGGCGAGAACGGAATCTGAACTTCCGGATCGAAGTAGATGGGGGTATTAATCTGGATACTGCTCGGCTCTGCCGGGCACAAGGCTCAGATACTTTTGTAGCAGGAACTGCTTTCTTTAGATCCGAGAATCGGAACTTATTCAGAAAAGAAATCGAAAGCCTTTAGTCCCACTCTTAATCAACGTTAGTCTAGGATCTTTGCACCTGCTCGATGTCCCTGCAGAAACCTGACGCTGGGTCTATAGTTACGACTGCACCTGAAAGTCGCACATCACCTTCCGCGACAGTGAATTTCCTCGGCATTCCATCGAGGTATCGCGCCACCACCGGTTGCACGTCTCTTCCAAGGACGGAATGATGGGGCCCTGTCATCCCGGAATCGGTAAGATACCCAGTTCCCCGTGGAAGAATAGTCGCATCAGCTGTAGGGACATGGGTATGAGTACCGATAACAGCTGAAGTCCGTCCGTCCAGATACCAGCCAAAAGCAATTTTCTCTGAAGTTGCTTCAGCATGAATTTCGGTGATTACGGCATCCGTCTCACCCTCCAATTCCGATAATATCTGATCCGATGAGGAGAAAGGGCAAGAGCTCAGGGCGGTCAGGAACTGTCGCCCGAGAACAGTAAATACCCCTATTCGAATCCCACCTCTTTCAATTACGAGATATCTCCTTCCGGGGCAATTCTCTGGCAGATTGGCCGGCCGACACACCCAATCCAAGTCCGAGATCTCTAAATCAAAGCCTCGTTGGTCCCAAACATGATCACCGAGAGTGATAGCGTCTACACCCCCTTCCTTAAGCTGCTGTGCAATCTTTCCAGAAAGACCGGCGCCACCAGCAGAGTTTTCCGCATTAGCCACCACGAAATCAACCTCCAACTCCTTTCGAATCTCAGGGAGCTTTTCGAGAACGAAGTTTCGCCCGGGCCTTCCCACTATATCTCCAATAAAAAGAAGTTTGACCATATAAGTAGAATGGTGGGTTTAGCACTGCTACGCAAGCAACCTATGATACCCAGGTATGAAATTTAGGTACCTGACTTACAACTATTACTTTACGCAGAGCCATCGATCAACCTATGAGAAAAGCAGCTCCCGGTGAACGTATCTCCGGCACCAGCAGCTACTTTTTCACTATGCACCTCAGGTGTACAAAAAAATAGAACTTTAAAATCCTATAGGTTTCCAAATGAAGAAAACGTTGGACATCAAGACTCCATAACTGTTAGATCCCCACATCATGTTTACAACGCTTCAGTCCGATATAAGACTTTCTGCCATTCGGCCCATAGGGTTGTGGGCCATGTTTTCTGGCGTCGTGGTTGTATCCGTAGATGTAGGCTAAACTGCGGTTAAGAGAAGCTTCTCTTCAGCCGGCAGTTAAAAATGTTAAATTGTTATCGTCAAAGCTGTACCTCTCTTCGGAGAATTTGAAACATCTAATTAGAACGAGAAATAGGCCAATGAAACCCGAAAAACTGGTTACTTTCCCTCAAGACGACGAGGGCCCCGAAATGAATGGTGCCGATATCCTCGTTACCGCTCTAGAACGTGAGGGAGTCGAAATCGTCTTCGCATATCCCGGTGGAGCCTCCATGGAATTGCATCAGTCCCTTACTAAAAGCCAAAAGATCCGTACTATTTTGCCTCGATTTGAGCAAGGAGGAGGGTTTATGGCACATGGTTATGCCCGCGCCACCGGAAAGGCTGGAGTTTGTATGGCAACCAGTGGTCCAGGCGCTACCAATCTTATGACCTGCATTACTGATGCATTCATGGATAGTATACCACTAATCGCGATTACCGGGCAAGTACATCAATGGAATATTGGCAAAGCCGCCTTTCAGGAAACCGATTTTTTCGGAATGACGCTGCCAGTGGTAAAGCATAGTTATCTAGTGCTCGATATTCAAGATCTGCCTAAAGTGATTAAGCATGCTTTTTTCCTCGCTACGACTGGACGCCCGGGACCAGTAGTTATCGATATTCCCAAGGACATACAGCAAGAACTGTCGAAACCTCTCTTCCCCGGCTCCATCAATATACCGGGTTACCAACCTGAGCCACACGCACGTGACGAGGACCTCAAAGTCGTTTTGGAACTTATCGAAAAGTCAAAAAGACCTGTCTTCTACACTGGAGGAGGAATCATTTCAGGAAACTCTCAAAAGGAGCTAACCGCTCTCTCGGAGATCACAGGGGTACCCGTGGCCACAACGTTAATGGGATTAGGGGCGTTTCCTGAATCACACAAACACTCCCTGAGATGGTTCGGTATGCACGGAACTGTGGCGGGGAACTGGGCCGTTTGCGAAAGCGATCTTCTAATAACTGCAGGCGCTCGATTCGACGACCGTATTACGGGTGCACCTGCCAGTAAATTTGCCCCCGATGCAGTTGTTGTCCACATCGATATCGACAAATCGGAGCACCAAAAAAATAAGACTGTCCGGCACCCAATTCATTCTGATGTCCGCTACGCATTGGGAAGGCTTGTACACCTTGCCAAAGAAACAGGCTTTAAGAAGCCTGACCTTGAGTATTGGTATAAACAACTCGCTACATGGCAAAAGCAACACCCGTTTAACTACGAAAGAGATGACCGGTTCGTTCTGGGCCAGGAAGCGATTGAGGCTCTCTATCACCAAACTGATGGAGAAGCGATCATTACGACCGGAGTCGGTCAGCATCAAATGTGGGCGGCACAGTTCTATAAATTTCACAAACCTCGCAGCTACCTCAGCTCTCTAGGGCTGGGTGCAATGGGCTTCGGGCTGCCCGCTGCCATCGGGGCCAAGGTGGCTTGCCCGGATCGTACCGTTGTGGATGTAGACGGCGACGGATCCTTTCTTATGAATATCCAAGAACTCGCTACAGCAGTTATCGAGAAGATTCCTGTAAAAATTCTCCTTCTCAACAATCAACATTTGGGAATGGTAATGCAGTGGGAAGATTTGATCTACGAGGGAGTTCGAGCCCAAACTATTCTAGGCGACCCAGAAAATATTGGTTCCCCGGAAAATCCTGCAGGCCTGTACCCCAATTTCGTAAAAATGGCTGAGAGCTTTGGTTGTCCAGCTCGGCAGGTGATTCTAAAAAAGGAACTAAAAGACGGAATCGATGAAATGCTCGAATGCGATAGCCCCTTCCTCCTAGAAGTCGTTAGCCACTATGACGAACACGTTTTACCCATGATCCAGCAGGGAAAGTCGGCCAAAGAGATTCTCCTTCAACCTCCAGGTTAAGAATTCTGGGCTCTTAATTCAAAGATCAGGGCTTGACAACAAGCCTCACTGCTCTGTCAGGATTAAGCATTTCGATAGCAAACTTCCGGAGATCCTCGGTCGTAATTGAGTCGATACGCTCGTCATAGTTGCTCCAATCATTTGCTGGTAAATTGTAGGTGACATTCAAGGCCGCCTGCATCGCACATGAACCAATCGTTTGGAGACTCATCCTCTTCTGTGCCTTGAGTCGCCTCTGGCATCGACGTAATTCGCTTTCAGTAATCTTTCCGCTTCTAACACGATGGACCTCTTCATTAAATTCTTCCCCAACTTGCTTATGGGAATCCGGATGTGTACCACAGCAAAAATAAAACATGCCGGACTCGATCCCAGATATCCTTGAGGCTCCTACAAAATATGCCAGCCCAAGTTCTTCCCGAACGCGCAGGAAAAGACGCCCTGACATCTCGCTGAAGAGCTCAACCAGAATTTCGCCAGCATGATATCTTGGATCAATAATTCCCACATCGGGATAAGCTTGGAATATTACAGCCTGCTCCCTGTTCAGATTTCGCTCGAACACCCCAGGGCAAGCCGGCCCATCGAAAGGGACCGTTTCCGGAGTAAAGTCGACATTTTTCATTTCCCCAAGCAAGTCGCTTAGTTTTGGGATTAGCTCACCCTCATCAAAATCGCCCGACACCCCTAAGACTAGATTTCCCCCTCTGACAAGTTTTTCAAAATGCCTTTTAACATCTATTTGAGTCAGACATTCCATAGTTTTAATCGTTCCCTGAGGATCAACTGAGAGGGGATGATCTCCAAAAAACAAGTCGCGAAGATACTTTTTCCCGTAGTCAACAATTTCATCTAACTCTTCGTTCAAAGAGGCAATCTGAGCCATTCTTTCTCGTTCGAAGGTGTCGTTCTTGAATGCGGGGCTAAGCATACACTCCCCAAGCAACTCCACGGCAAAAGCAACATCTGAAGACATCACTTCAAGGAAGAATCCAAAGGTGTTGTTCCCGATGAATTCCCCAAAACTCGCACCAAGGCCCTCCACTGTTTCCGAGATTTCGAGAGTATCGCGGCTCATCGTATCTTTTGTGAGAAGAGTAGCCAAAATTCCTGTCACACCTCTATTTAGAGGGGACTCATAAAGCGCTCCACCACGAAACACAGGACGCAGATGCACCTTGGGAAGACGCCTTAATTTCTGCCAAACAATTCGTGCGCCATTCGGCAGTACGACGGTTTCAAATTTGGGAACCGATAGGGGCTCACCGACTAATTTACTTTTTCTAGAAACGATGTCCTTCGCATTTAGCGAAACGGCCGTTAATCTATCCCTTCTTAGGTATTTGGACGTCAAAGCCACAAGCTGTTGAGTTGAGACCGCCTCGATTCTCCGAAAGTAATTTCTCGGATAACCAAGGTCCCCTATAACCACTTCCGCTAGGCCTAACCGAGACGCCTGTCCACTCATCGTTTTGCGTAAATCAATCTCGCTCACCAAGGCTTGTCGCCTTACCTTTGCAATCTGAGCCTCGGTAAAGCCATTGGCGCCAACACCTTCGATCTCTTCAAGTATCGCATCCTGAACGATTGGACGCTTATCGTTATCACAGAGATAAGAAATCCAAAGCATTCCGCTTGTCCCTTGAGTCCAGGTTGCAGCATCGACGTAGTGTACGATCTTCTTCTCCTCTCGTAACCGCCTCCATAGAACTGAGCTATTGCCCCCTCCCAAGACCGCGGCCAGAACATCAAGCGCAGGACCATCCGGATGAACCATCCCACAAGTTTTGAAAGCAAGACCGCCTCGACAGATATTTACGTCCCCATAGAGATGTTCCTCCCTCAACGCCAGCTGCTGGGGTTCATCAAACAAGATGGAAGCCGGTAAAGAAACCCGCGGATACTTCCCGAAATTCCGTTCTACTTCTTCCTTCACCGTGTCAACATCAACGTCCCCAACAACCACGAGGACTATGTTGTTTGGTACATACTGCGCTTTGTAGTAAGTCACCAAGCTCTCCCGTTGGAGCTTCTCAAAGACCTCACGATATCCGATCACTGGATTCCGGTATGGATGCAACCTATAGGCATTACCAAACAAGGCTTGTGTCACCCGGCGGTCTGGATCATCCATACCCATATCTATCTCGCGCAGGATCACTTCACGCTCACGGTCCACCTCTTCCTTTGGAAGGAGTGCATTGAATACCGCATCCCCCAAAACATCTAGCGCTAGATTGATTGATTCACTTGGAAGATCGATATAGTAAACTGTACGGTCGAAAGTTGTATAGGCATTAATATTTCCTCCTGCTTCTTGCACATCGCGGCTAATCTGAATGCCTGGGCGTTTGTGCGTCCCCTTGAATAACATGTGCTCCAGAAAATGAGAGAGTCCGGAGCCCAGATTCTCCCCTTCGCAAATACTGCCGGCTTTTACCCACACTTGAGCTGATGCCAGTTTGCTCGAATGATCCTCCTTTATAAGAACCACCAGGCCATTTCGTAGTACATACCGATCTACCTTTTCATCGAAAAATTCATCTATAAGCGGAGTCCACCCCTCCCCCAAACTTGATACGGTAGACATCAAAATCCCTGTCGCATGGTTACATGAATACAGACGCCAATATTTCCTCCCAGTCAATCCCTTTGGAAGTCCAGGCTAGATTCTCAATACCTCCACCCCAGCAATCTCCAATAAAAAAGAAACCAGATGAATGCTACCTCTGAAACACAGGCGACGATTACTGTAGAATAACCCCACGCTGAGTGGATCCATCCGGTATCCCAAGAGTAAAACACTCTTAGAATGGTCATCGACCAAACTATAAACCCAAAAAGGGGAAAGGCCAAAAGAAAGCCGAGGGGAAATGGAGCATCCTGGATTAGCCGGGATCCTCCTTGTGCCGTCATCATTATAATCCCAACCCCGAAACCCAAGTTGAGCAAACAGGTTAGCGACAACCCCCAACCGATTTCGGTTGCGAGTATGGGAACACCCTTGAACATGTTAAGCAGGATCGTAAAAGAGCACATGAAAAATAAAAGAGCACATGTCGCAGCAAGACCCATTTGGGTTCTACCTTTCGTAGCTATTGATATCCTCTCGAAGCGGTCCCGGCCGCCAAGATAGAGACCTGTTACGCGATTGTAGCTGTCACGAAGAAAGCCGATTCGTTTTCCCAATTTTTTCTCCAAAAAAACATCTCCTCCCAAATGGGCATAGCTTTCCTGTTCAATCAAGATCCTACCGTTTCGTTCTTTTACTTGTACCTCTTCACCCTCTTTCCCTAATAGAGCGGCGCATTTACCTAAATGATGGTGGGGATACCAAGAATGTCGGTAATACCCACAATACTGATTAAGGCGTTGCCGAGACCCGGATTCCGTGCCCCTAGTATGAGGCGGATCACAAAATGCAAAAGAGACCACCCTCTCTAGGAATCCACGGAGTAGATTGGTTTCGATGTTATAGTAGAGAATAATTCCGAATCCTGCATCCGGAAAAAGGTAAAACCCAGTCCGGTGTCCCGGCATGTGCCCAGTGTGCCAGATCACCTTCTGCCCTCTCATCTCGTCCAGCCAGAATGCCATTCCCATTCCAGGTAATCCAGAAAGCAGAGATGTTTTTTCATCTAGAAGGGAGGAAGATTGATCAAGAATTAATGATTTATCCTCCAAGAAAACTTTCATGAGCAAGCCGAGATCTCTAGGAGAAGCGACCAAAGATGAGGCCGGATAAACCTTCCAATGTCGCAGTGGCAGTTTGCGGCAACTTCCAAAAACCCAATTGTACCCCTCTGATAATTCAGTTTCCGTTTTGAGATCCGGAATAAATGTGGCTCTCCTCATTCCCAGCGGCCGGAAGATCGCATCACGGGCGTAGTCCGCAAAAGGTTTTCCCTTTACAACTTCTACGGCCAACCCAGCGAGGGAAACACCGAAATTTGAATACGTTAAACTCGCCCCTACCGCCGCTACCGGCGGGGGCAGGGATTCTCCAAGAAATCCCGACAAATTCTTAATTTTCGCGGCCTGGCGAGTCGATTGCCGTACAAACCGTTCCCCAATTCCAGCACGATGAGTCAACAAATCGCCGATAGTTGCGGCTCCATAGCCATAGGGCAATTGACGGCCCAGCACGTCGCTGAGTTGAATACCCAAATCCAATTCGCCCGATTCCACTAGCTGCTGAACGGCAATTGCGGTTACCACCTTAGAAATCGAACCGGCTCGAATAGGGGTATCCAACTCTAGAGCCCGCTCAGGATCGAGGCTGGCAAATCCCCAGGCCCTTTCTAGTCTATTGTGGCTCCCCCTTCGGAGCAAGATCGCTGCAAGCCCTGGCGCACGATGGTCATTTATGATTTTAGCCGCTTCTTCTTCGAAAAACGGCCCCCACGAGGTTTCATCAATCACAATAATTTTCCAAAAATTAGTGAGATTTTATCCCAAAAGTTAGCAATTGCAAATCTGACTGAGTCCATTCTGCTAACCTCTTTGTTTCTGGCCGACTCCTCGAGCCATCCTCCTTAATTGAATCCCTTTCCTGGGGGGATTAGTTGCACTAAAAACGGGCCGGACCGATAAGTAGGTATAGACAGGATTGGAATCAATCCTATTCAGAATTCTTCTTTCTACACTTATCATTTCCTTTGCTTTCTTCAGGAAGAAAAGGCTTTAAGAACGCCTCTCTGAACTCGTAGCCAGCCTTAAAGTCTTCCCTCTTATCACTTTTAGTTTTCCCGAAGACGCCATAATCCACCAAATTAAAGACGATCTCCCCAAAGTCTGAGCACTCATGTAGTGACCAGTGTTCAAAAACTGTCATCGTCATTGGCCCAAACTGTTCCAGGCCATATTTTCTGATTCCATCCAGTAATTGTCCCCCAGAGACGTGTTTCCTACTTTCTTCGGTTTGGTCCCCCTTTAATCCATTTAGTGTGTAATCGAGCGCCTTCCGCACAAAGAAATAGGCCTCTTTACTATAACGGGTATCCTCCTTGACGATCAAATCAACAACTTCTGCAAAATCCTTCCCGCTCATCCTTTTTGTCTAGCTCCCCCTTAACCCGGACGTTCTTAATTCTGGATTCACAAAGAACCCTCAATTCTCTCATCAATCAATACTCGGGTAGTAACTCGCATTTTAATATAATCTCTGTAATGACTCAACTTCTGAACAAACTTGAGCCTCAGTCAATCCTTAGAATTCTACAACAGCTCGAAAGCCTATTTCATTCACCACAAACTTCAACTCCATACCGGCACGAGGCAACAAAGGCCCAAGTCAAGTATGATTGCTCTTCCGGAGACTGGAGTCTGATTTTAGCTGCTGGCAGGAGTCCATTGGGCATTATTTGGAAACACAAAGTTGAGATTTAGAGATTCTGTAACATAAACAGGCCTCGGAACATCTTACTAAAACCACATTCACCATCGCTCGGCTCCAAGCAGAACGCACCTCAGATATTAAGAAACCACATGTAATTAACACTCTTGGGAGTAGCTATCGAAAAGATATTATCCATCTCGATTGACTTGTCGCGGTTACAGTACTTCCCCCCCTTGTGACGCTGGGTTTCATCGACTCGATATAATACCTACCCCGTCGGGGACTATACTCTTAAAGAAATCCTATTCTGTGGGATTTGATTCAGGGCTAACAATGGTTACATCGGCCCCGGCAATTCAATCTGGATGCTTTTCAAGAATCTCCCTCAGAACCTCATCTACTACCCTGGGATCCGCTCTTCCTCTAGTTTCCTTCATGACTTGGCCCTTAAGTACGTTAATTGCTTTCTCCTTACCCGACTTGAACTCACTGACCGCTTTCCCATTACTTTTTACAGCCTCCGCGCACAAAAGATACAGTTCTTCGTTCTGCCCGACCTGCTGTAGTCCCTTCGTTTGAACAATCGTGGCGGGAGAGCATCCTGTTTGAAAAATCTCTACGAGCACATCCTGGGCTACCTGTTTTGAAATCACTCGCTCAGCCGTCATCCGAACAAGATCGGCCACATGCTCCGGTTTGACCCGCGACTGGGCAACCGGGAGAATCCTTTCCTCCCCCGCCGCCGACAGCTCGCGAAGCAAGTCATTAACAATTAGATTAGCGACCTCTTTTGGCTTTCCGCATTGGTTTACTGCTAATTCAAAAAAATCAGCTAACTCCCGATCGTGGCACAACACCGACGTGTCGGTGTAGGGTAGCCCATATTCCTTAAAAAAACGCCTCTGCCTATCAAACGGAAGCTCTGGAACCGAGTTCGCCAATTGGCGCCTCCTGCGGGGATCGACCCTAACCGGCATCAAGTCAGGATCCGGGAAGTAGCGGTAATCGTGTGCTTCCTCCTTCGAACGCATTAAGATCGAGACTCCCTTTTCTGCATCCCACAATCGGGTTTCTTGATCAATCCTACCTCCTTTTTCACAAACCCGGATCTGCCGCCTTATTTCGAATGCACATCCGTTGCGGACTCCCGTAATGCTGTTCATGTTCTTTAACTCGACCTTGTTGCCCAAAGCCTCATTGCCTCGCGGTCGTACGCTGATGTTTGCATCGCACCGGAGCTGACCCTTTTCCATGTCACAGTCCGAAATGTAACCATAAAGCATATGCGTTCTCAAAGAGACGAGAAATGCATAAACTTCATCCTCAGAGTACAGGACAGGTTCTGTTACAATCTCGATCAGCGGGACCCCAGAACGATTGAAATCCACCAGGCTGTCGTTGTCAAAATGTGTCAATTTTGCCGCGTCTTCTTCCAGATGAATCCGGTTCAGACGAATCCGGCGGTGCTCTCCCATAATATTGCGCGAGGATCCGGGCAATTCGATCTCGATCTCACCTCCACGACAGAGGGGATCATTGTATTGCGAAATCTGGTAATTCTTCGGCTGATCTGGATAAAAATAGCTCTTCCGATCCCATTTACATTCTTCCGCTATATCGCATCCAAACATCTGACCGACCCTGATTGTCTTTTCAATCGCGCCCCGGTTCATTACCGGCAGGGTGCCAGGGAGCCCCATGATCAGTGGATCAGTCAGGGTATTGGGCGGCTCTCCATACCGATTCCCTACACGTGTAAACATTTTAGATTCGGTTTTAAGCTGGACGTGAACCTCAAGGCCTATGACAGCTTCATATTTCATAATAGTATCCTCCCTTCCAATCATTCTACCTCAAATTTTCCAATGCAATTATTTACTGAACGATTCTCACGGTGAAATTTGAACCCACTATGCTCAGCAGTGGATTCCGCTTGACTAAAGTAGGCAATTCTTCCATCGAGGCACATCTGCGCCTCGATGGCCCAGTTTTACAACTGGGCTTATTCATAGTAAGGTAAGCAGAATTCTGACGTTTCTATTTATGGAATTATTTATAACTGTGGCGGTAGCAACTGCTGCCATTATGTTGATTTGGGATTGTGCCGAAGTCGGGCGAAACGATGCTGCTAACCTGATCAACGCTGTATTCGGAGCACGAGTCCTTCGGAGGAAAACTGCAGTTTGGCTTGCAGGAGTAGCTGTTCTTCTGGGTGCTTCCTTTTCGTCGCCTGTAATGGAAACAGCCCGGAAAGGCATCTTTGATCCTGGGCTTTTTACGATACAGGCTGCTATGACGGTCTACATTAGCGTCTATATTGTCGACACAGTGCTACTCTACGCCTACTCGGCATTCGGTATGCCAGTTAGCACCACGGCTTCTTTAGTTTTTGAACTGGTCGGAGCAGCCCTCGGAGTTTCAATCGGCCTTTCGGAAGTAGGAATTTCAGTGGTCCATTGGGCCGTAGTGGGTAAAGTTGTAATGGCGATTATCCTCTCGATTTTACTCAGTGGCATAGGAGGTTTCCTCATTCAGCGGGTCTTCCGTGGCGTAATTCGGAATAACCCTCAAGACCGCGAAACAGTCTTGTTGCACGGGCCCTGGGTAGCAGGCCTTATTTTGACTTTCCTTTTCTGGTTCATGCTTATGAAAGGCCTAAAGGCCGTCTCATTTATCCAATCTATCCGTACGGATATTTTCGATTCTTATGGAGTACCCATGACACTCCTAGTTATCTGGGGAATATTCACTCTACTCGTTCATTTCGCTTTGATTCTTTCCGGTCAAAAAGGACCACGGTATCTCTTTCATGTCACTACCTTGACCGGAATGCTGTGCGTCTCTTTCGCCTTCGGCCAGAATGACCTTGCTAATTGTGCATCGCCAGGCCTATCGACCATATGGCTATGGAACCATGCGGATCAGGGTACAGCAATGGCTTCGAAAATCCCGATTCCAAAGTGGGCTCTTTTCAGTTGTGGGCTCTTCATTGTCCTTGGAATGCAAACGCGCAATGCCCAACGGGTTACTCGCGCCGCAGTGAACACAGGAAGCCAGTTTGATCAAGTAGCCTTATGGGCTCCTCAGTGGTGCATTAAAATAGCTGGGATGCTGATTCGTCCGTTTGCCAACAGGTCTAAAATAAAGAGCGATCTTACCCCATCATCAGAAATTTCCGACAGAGGGAAGAAAGTCCACTACGATACACTTCGGGCCTCCGTCATTATGGCAGTAAGCGCCTGTGTAATCGCCTTCGCTTCAGGACGTGGATTACCTGTGTCAACGACTTACGTCGCCTTTGCCGCCGTAGTCGCGACCGGTTGGGCAGACCGAGTTTTTATACACGGGGACGCAGACTTAAAGTATGGCCGAGCAATTTGGGTAGTTACAAGTTGGTTTCTAGCCGCCATTATCGCTATGGTAAGCAGCGCCATCGTAGCACGTGTCGTTTTCGAATTAGAGATTGTAGGACTCATTTTGGGAATTGCCGTGAACCTGGGTATTCGTTTCTACGTAGATCGGCGTTCGCTCCGGCACGAGAAAAACTTCCGCAAGGCCTTTGCAAACAAGCAGCCCAATTAGACGATCTTAAGTCAGCTAAAGCGGAAAAGGAGATGAACCTTGTGAAGTTTCACTGCCGTCAGAAATTGATGACCCGGCGATCCGAAAACCCCAAATAGATTACTTCAAGATTGAGTCTCGAAATCTTGTGAAATCTCCTGATTAGAGTTCCGGATGCACGGAAGAGAAATTCTGAATGCTCTCGTAGAGGTGCGCCAGTGAGAGCAATTCAGCCTCTTTGAACGGAGGACCGATGATCTGCAGACCAATCGGCAGTCTCTGATTATCGAAACCACACGGCACGGAAATCCCTGGCAATCCGGCCAGGTTAACAGAAATTGTGAAAATGTCCGCCAAGTACATAGCAAGAGGATCGTCAGACTTCTCTCCAATTCTGAAAGCCGTTGTCGGAGAGACCGGAACCGCAAGGGCATCTACTGTCTCAAAAGCTTTCAGAAAATCGTTGCGTATTAAAGTTCGAACCTTTTGTGCTCGTCCGTAATTGGCGTCATAGTATCCACTACTAAGAGCATAAGTTCCCAAGATAATGCGTCTCTTTACCTCTTCACCGAAACCCTCTCCCCTGGTCTTGAAATAGAGGTCCACACTGTCTTCGGCCCTAGCACTTCTAGTTGTATATCGAACTCCATCGTAGCGAGCAAGATTAGAAGAAGCCTCCGCCGTCGCGATAAGATAATAAACCGGAATTGCCAGTTCCGTATTCGGCAACGATACCTCCTGAATGGAACAACCCGCGCCTTCTAAGGATTTAATTGCGTTCTCAATGCAGCACCGCACTTCCGAATCCAACCCCTCACCGAAAAATTCCTTAGGGATCCCAAGTTTCCAAGAAGCCCTTTTCTGAGCAATCTTCGCTACATAATCCGGAATCTCGACATTAATAGAGGTTGAATCGAGTGAATCGTATCCTGCGATTTCTTGCAGAAGCAAGGCCACATCTGCAACGCTTCGTCCCATTGGGCCGATCTGATCTAGAGAAGAAGCAAAGGCAACCAAGCCGTAACGGGAAACGAGCCCATACGTCGGCTTCATGCCAATAATTCCACAATGAGAAGCAGGTTGCCGGATTGATCCGCCGGTATCGCTGCCCAAGGCTAGGATCGATTCTCCCGCTGCAACTGCCGCCGCACTGCCGCCACTACTGCCACCCGGAATGCGCTCTAGATCCCAAGGATTCCGGGTCGTGCAAAATGCGGAATTCTCCGTTGAAGACCCCATCGCAAACTCATCCATATTGAGGCGACCCCAGAGCACAACCCCAGCTTCCTTCAATTTCAAGATACTCGTGGCATCATAGGGCGAAATAAAATTTTCCAGAATCCTACTGCCGCAGGTCAGCGGGGCATCCTTCACAGCAATTACATCCTTGATTCCAACTGGAATCCCATCCAACGGGCTGAGAGTCTCGCCACGCATTCTCCGATGATCGCTTTCTTCCGCCTGCTTAATCGCTCCTTCTGGATCTGTCTGCAGAAAGGCTCCTATCCGATCGTCGACAACAACTGTTCTCTCGATAACTGCCTCCGTCAGTTCAACCGACGAGATTTCTCTCCGCTCAAGCAGACTACTCAGAACGGTTGCAGTTTCGTAGTAGAGTTTGCTCATCCTCAATCAAGATTCACTCTCTACTTTAGAATTTCGAAAGATGATAGGCTTCATGCTTCCTCAACAACCTTTGGCACCATCACCTGATTGTCGCGAGCTGCGGGGACATTTTTCAAAGCCTCCTCCACCGAAAATCCACTTACTGCCACATCCTCCTGCCATATATTAAATACGGGGAAAGCATGCGCTGTCGGGTCTACATTTGCAACATCGACTGTGTCAAGTTTTCGAAAGTACTCCATTATCTGATCTAGTTGCTCAGCGAATTTTTGCGACTCCTCTTTAGTCAATTCGATCCGAGCCAACTTCGATACATACTCGACATCTATCGTTTTCTCTCCCGCCATACCTACAATGGTTTCCGATATTTACAGTACCTTGTCACAGCCAAACTTTTGGTCACAAATTTCTATCGATCCCATCGGGACTAGTTAGGAATCAATCCTTGCCGGCCTTACTGATCTAAACCCGTTCCCGCTATAAAGGCCATTAACCTCGAACATCACAAAACCACCGACCCGAAAGATCCCTAACTCCGCAGTTGATAACCGGTGCCTTCAGTAATTCGCAAGACAATCCGTTCAAATGCAGAATTAACCTCGTTATCAGTTAGGGTACGTTGGTCTGATCGAAAGGCGAGAGCAAAAGCAAAGCTTTTGGTTCCATCCGGTAATCCCTCACCTCGGAAGACATCAAAGATGGAAACAGATTCGACGTCAAACTGGTCAATAACTGCTTCCTTTGAGATTGACTCTAATCTAGATCGGACCGTGCCGGCTGACTCCGTTTCAGGAACCACTAAAGAAATATCCTTGGTCGCCGAGGGATAGGGACTGTCAGGTTGATAACTTGGGGGCGAGATTTTCCTTCTTAAAAATTTTGGTAAGAAAGAAAGGGATCCAGCCAACACTATCCCCTCAACTCCCCAGGATTTCAGTATCTTTAGATCAACCGTTCCAACCTTGGCCTCGAATCCGTCTGTAAACTGCCCAAGACAACCGGAATGTCCTTTCTGCCATGTATTGTCATCTTTTACTGGTTTAAAATTTAAGTCCGCAAAATCTACTCCCAACAATGAAAACAAACGCTCTACAAGTCCCGAAACCGTATAAAAGTCCGGCTCTTCTCTAACCAGCCAACCGCTTGGGCGCGGGGCCTGAACAAGCAGAAATCCCACTGAGAGTATCTCCCATAGCTTACCCTCCTCAGCTCGAAAAATGCTGCCGATTTCAAAAAGTCTTTCAATATCGTTTCCACGAAATCGGTTGAGCCGCAGATTGTCCAGAAGACCCGGTATCAAGGAAGGTCGTAGATAGGCCTGGTCTTCTGTAAGCGGATTAGCCAGTTTCAGCAAACTGGAAGCATCGCCTCCGTGCCAAGCATCGACTGTCTTCAATTCGCACATCGACATATTTACGCATTCGTAAAACCCCTGAGCCCGAAAGAACGATGCCACCTGCCCTCGAAATTGGCTCACCTGGTCGTCTTCCTGTGCTACAGAGGATGCAGCAACCTCTGCATTTGGAATGCGGTCCGTCCCGTATATACGTAAAAATTCTTCTACTAAATCAATAGGTCGCTCCAAATCCGCTCGATGCGATGGGATCCGGACTGCACGACCGTCGTTTCCTCCGACCGGCTCTCCGACCTCAAGATCGAGAGAACGGAAGATTTTCCAAATTCGTTCCTTTTCGACTTCGAATCCAAGGTGCCGTTCAATAAAACCGGCGTCGATTTCGATCTTCCGATCAAACTTTGGCAACTCCCCGGCTACGTGAGGAACCCCCAAACAGCGTCCCCCGCCTACCTGGATAATGAGATCAATTGCACGCCGGGCAGCCCGTTCTGTCAAAGAAGGATCCACGCCTCTCTCAAAACGATAAGAGGCATCGGTCGAAAGAACTAACTGTCGCGAGGTCCTCCTAATATTGGTCGGTGCAAAATGGGCCGACTCTAGCACAACGTCTGTCGTCCCTTCATCCAGCTCAGCATCAATGCTACCCATTACTCCCGCTACCGCCATGGGCTTTCCCAGATCAGCAATAACCATGTTCTCAGGTGTAAGAGTCCTCAATTGGCCGTCCAGCGTTGTGATCTCTTCATCATCTTGAGCCTGGCGGATCACAATCGTTTGCCCGCTTATTTTGGCCGCGTCGAAGGCATGAAGGGGCTGCCCCATCTCGTACAAAACAAAGTTCGTTACGTCTACCACATTATTGACTGGTCTCAACCCTATGGCCATAATAAGTCTGCTTAACCATTCGGGACTCGGCCCAATGGTAATGCCTACAATCGAATAGGCGAGATAGTATAAGCAATTTTCAGAGGTCTCAATTCGAACGCCTTTTAATATGTCACTCGAAGGTGAGGCTGATTCGTCCAAATCTTCCGAAGAAATCTCCGGTAAAGATACCGGAAGCTGAAAAAAGGCCCCCAACTCTCGAACCACTCCAATGCAACTGAGACAATCAGGCCTATTGGGAGTTATTTCGACGTCAAAAATTACGTCCCCCTCAGGAAACACTTCGTTTATCGAAGTTCCAATTTCAGGACGACTCTCTAAGATCAAGATTCCCTCGTGATCGTTCCCGAGAGAAAGCTCGCGTGCGCTACACATCATTCCATCTGATACCACCCCTCTGATCTTTGACCGCTTAATTTTTACCCCTCCGGGCAAGACTGCACCATTTAGCGCTACCACAACTCGGTCTCCCACCTTGTAGTTGGATGCCCCACATATAATCTCATTTGCTTCGTCTTCCTCCCGAATTCTTACCTTGCATAGGGTAAGTCGGTCGGCATTTGGATGCCGGGTCATCGAGATTACCTCCCCCACGAGTACATTCTCCAACAAAGGAATACCGATCCGCTTAACGCCGTCGACTTCGAAGCCTATAAGCGTCAAAGCTTCCTCTACTTCTTCTGCGGCGCATTCCAGAGGAAGATACCGTCTTAACCATTCGAAACTTATTTTCACCGAAACTGCCTTAGGAATCTAACATCATTCTGGAAAAGGATACGCATGTCATCAACCCCGTGTAGGATCTGCGCCACACGATCAATCCCTATACCAAAAGCATATCCGGTCCACTCCTGGGGATTGTATCCCACGGCTTCAAAGACTGCTGGATCAACCATCCCACACCCCAAAATTTCCGTCCATTCAGTGCCTACTTTGGCCAGGTGAGAGGACTGGAAGTCAACTTCAAAACTAGGCTCAGTGTAGGGAAAAAAATGTGGGCGAAAGCGTGTTTTTGCTTCTGGCCCAAGAAGGGATCGGGAAAAGAAATCGAGAACTGCTTTTAAATCCTTAATAGACACATTCCGGTCCACGTACAGTCCTTCAACTTGATGGAAATTAGGGCTATGGGTTGCATCAGCAGTATCCCGACGAAAAACACGGCCCGGCGATAAAATCCGCAGGGGAGGGTTACGTTCCAACATAGTCCGAATCTGAACTGCGGAAGTATGGGTTCTCAAAAGATAGCGCTCATTTCCTCGTCTCGCAACATTTCCGAGAGAAACATTTTCTGGGAGATAAAAAGTATCCTGAAGGTCTCGAGCTGGGTGATCAGGTTGTGTATTGAGTGCGTCGAAGCAAAAAAACTCTGTCTCTACTTCACTACCTTCTGCCACCGCAAATCCAGCCTGCCGAAAAATTGAACAAATACTCTCTCGAACTTGGCTAAGAAGGTGCAGGGCACCAGACTTGGATTCAGGACTCGGGAGGGTGGGGTCAATACCCCGTCCTAGCGTTGATTTTAGCTCGATCTCGGAAATGGTTTCCAACGCTCTTGAGAAAAGCTCTTCTAGGTGACGCTTACTCTTATTAACTTGCTTCCCAAAGGCCGGGCGCTCCTCCTTCGGCAACCGGTTGATCCCTTTCAGGACTTGTGTTAGGGAACCATTTGGTCCGAGAAATGAGGCCTTCAGTTTCTCGAACTCGGCACGCGTGCCGACCTCTCTAATTCCCTTTTCCGCTTCCGCTAGCAGCGAATCGAGACTATTTAGCCCAGACATGTTAAAGTCATTTTTTTGGTTTTCAATCAGAGCTTTCTACTACAGATCAGCTCCTCTTTACGGCGATAGAGAATCAACCTATTACTTTCAACAAAAGCGGCATCGGGGCGCCACACTCGAAAACAAATTCGTCTTACCGTTCGTTCCTAAAGGCTAACCTTGATCGAACTCTACCCTCACCCGAGAACTGATTTCACCTTAACGACTAGCAACTTAAAAGCCACTTCATCATGAATCGCAATCTCGGAAAGTGCCTTACGGTTTAGCTCGATTCCGGCCTCCTTAAGTCCATAGATGAATTGACTGTAACTGATCCCATTTGCACGACAAGCAGCATTGACCCGAACAATCCACAACTTCCGCCATTCGCTCTTCTTTTTTCGACGATCCCTGTAGGCATACTGACCAGCACGATCAACCGCATCCTTGGCGAAGCGATAAAGTCTTGACTTATTCCCCCAATAGCCGCGAGCCGTTCGTAATATACGCTTACGGCGTTTTCGGGTAGCGGGTGCGTTTGTCGCTCTTGGCATTACCGTTTATCTCCTGCCTAAAATTGCCCTGGTGCAGCCCGACGCATTTCAAGCGCCAAACTCTTGGACACCGATCTATCTTTTCTGTAGCTGCGCCGCTGCTTACTGCTCAATTTACGCAACAAGTGACGCTTGCCGGATGTTCGCCGAAGAACTTTTCCACTTCCCGTAACCTTAAAGCGTTTTGAAAAGGATTTCCGTGTTTTATGCATTACACCTTGCTAAAAAGCCCTGGAGCCAATGCATTTAGCTCCCGCTTGTAAAGGGCTAAATTTCCAGAATTTTGGGCCTCAGGCACACACACGCTAATACTAGCCCTTTTTTTCATTGAAAAGGAGAGGACTCCCCACCACTGTTGGTAGCCCTTTTTGGAAGTAAAGGAATCAATTTGTATGAAACTCTACGCGAGACCTGGTCGGATTCTACTTGTCCTCTTAATGCAAGCGGGAATTGTCGGACACGAATTACATTCTACTAACTATAACTCAACTGAAGTAATTGAGAAGTGGGCGGATGTAACTAATTTGATATCCATTGAGGTTAGCGAGTGGAAAGAACTTAAAGCGCTCCTCACATATAACATCGACCTTTTGAATACAGAAATTACTGATTTGGAGCACCAGATTTCCCAATCTGAAGAGCAGGCTCGGGAGGCAGAGAGAAAAACCGACCTTCTTCGTGACGAAGAGTCTAACCTGAGAAATGCGTCCGCTATCGTGAATAAGAAAGTGACGGAGTACGAGAATCGTATTCGAAATCTTAGTGGCGTTTTCCCGCCTGCGCTGGACGAGCGCATCATTCAGTTTATGTCTCGTTTACCTGCTGAACCCGGCACTTCCACTATGCCGTTAGAGGAACGCTTAGCAACTGTCCTGAATA
The DNA here is from genome assembly GCA_003226295.1 of Candidatus Moanabacter tarae. NCBI lineage: Bacteria > Pseudomonadati > Verrucomicrobiota > Opitutia > Puniceicoccales > Candidatus Moanibacter > Candidatus Moanibacter tarae. The sequence goes on from CP029803.1 coordinate 2,161,316, forward strand.
TCCTCGAGGAAGTAGACAAATTTAATGACAGTGTTACCGTCGTCAGCGAATTGAAATTAGTCAGTTCTGGAGAGAGAGTTGAGGTCAAAACAATGTATCTCGGACTTGCCCATGCATTCTACGTTGACCGAAATATCGGGTTCGCAGGTGTCGGAATACCCGTAAACGGTCACTGGGAGTGGACCCCGCGCCCCGAACTCGCGGAAAGTATTAACCGCTCCATCCTTATGTACGAAAACGCCATCAAACCCGCCGAATTCATTCCTCTTTCGGTTACAATTGATTGACGGATCCGGTACACGAAATGAAATCGCTCAAAATATTCATCATCCTAATTTGCGTCACTCTTTACTGGACGGCTCTTCCGCTGTCGGCGCAAGGGTCACAAAATGATCTCGCCGAGACCATAGCCAGGCTCAGTAAAATCCGGAGTGAAATTGAAAAAGAGAGAATTCCTCTAGCTAAGGAACTCAGTAGGCTTGAAAAGAGAGTAAGCGACAAACGCATTCAAGCCGATCAAAACATTCGCCTAACCGCCAATCAGGAAGTCGATCTCAGCTCACTGGAAGAACTGATTCAGAGGCTAAAAGATGAAAACAACTCTCTTTCTGCTAGCCTCAGCGATTACATTCGCACTTTTGAGTCAAGGATCCACGTAAGCGAGAGACAGCTTTATCGTGATCCGCTTCAATCGGCTAAGGCTCTTGAAAATGATCGCACCCTGACCATGGCGAAAAAGCTTCGTTCCCAACTCGATGCTACCGATATCGCCTTCCAGCGTCTCGACAATTCAATTCAAGGGCATTCCTTTTCAGGAAGAGCGATTATGCCGGGAGGAAAGTACGAGGAAGGGACCTTTGTGACTCTGGGACCCATCTCCTACTTTCTGGGAACTAACGGTCAAATAGGTCTGCCGGCAGCGGATGTCGCCTCGCTGGATCCGATCGTCTCTTCAATACCGAGTCGGTTGCAGGAAGGGATCAACAGATTGGTCAGCACCCGGCAAGGAATCGTACCAATAGACGCCACCCTGGGAGATGCATTTAAAATCGAGGCGACCAGAGAAACTCAGCTAGAGGAAATCAAGAAGGGTGGCTTGGTAATGTATCCGATCCTTGGCCTCGCAACTTTTGCTTTCATCGTAGCTATCTTTAAGTGGTTTGAAATCAGCAGCGTAAAACAAGGTCGCGCGGAAGACCTCCGGATTATCCTGCAACATCTCAAATCAGGGGAAAAAGAGAAAGCTATCGCGATGGCGAAGTCCGTCAAGGGTCCCAGCGGAGAGCTTCTTACCGCAGCAGTTACCAACGCCGAAGCCGACCTCGCCCTTATCGAGGAAATCCTATACGAAAAGATGCTCAAAACACAGCCTCGATTGGAACGTATGTTGCCTTTAATCGCGGTTACTGCCGCCACCGCACCCCTCTTCGGTCTCCTCGGGACAGTTACTGGAATGATCAAAACATTTAACCTCATAACCGTCTTTGGAACTGGAGATGCAAGCAACCTCTCTGCTGGTATATCCGAGGCTCTTGTTACAACTAAATTCGGCCTCATCATAGCCATTCCATCTCTAATCCTATACGCGCTTCTAAGTAGAAAAGCTAAGGGGGTTCTCACCAGTATGGAACAAACTTCAATTGGCTTTCTCAACGGCCTTCAAGACATTAGAAGCGGAAAAACCTCCACTAATTAGGCGCAATTTTATCATCGTTTACTTTTCCTAAAACTGCGGAGGGTGATTTCTCTGTCGCCCGATTCTAGTTCTAAGAAACCAAGTAAAGAGCACTACAATGAAAAACCGAAGTGTAACTGAAGGAGAATCTGATCTGGAGCAAATCAACATCTCTCCAATGATCGATATGGTTTTTATCCTCCTGATTTTTTTTATTGTAACTACAGTCTTTGTTGAGGAACCAGGAGTCGAGATCAATAAACCACCCGCTGTAACTGCCAAAGACCTAGAAAAGAATAGCATCCTCATAGCAATCACCAATACTAACCAGGTTATCTATGGTGGACGCGAAGTGACCATCTCCGGAATTCGCCCCATTGTCAGAAGACTGACTACCAGAGATCAAATGCCTGTCATCCTTCAGGTAGATGAAAACGCCTCATCGGGAACCGTAGTTCGTGCAATAGATGAAGCAAAGCTCGGAGGCGCCGAGGTTGTCAGCATTTCAACGGAACTTTAGAACCTGCGCCCTATCCTCTTTGTTGTTTTAAGTTTCGCTTTCTGCTTTCCCAAAATGCCTCATACAGCCCACAGGAGTGAGTAGTTTTCCCTCATTGAGATATTGAACACCATCACCCTTTTATTGGGGTTGGTTGTTTTACCAGGGGAGCATTAAAAGCACAATTCAGTCCCAAGCTAGCTCTCTCGATATTAACCCAATTTTTATTTCTATATCGAAACGCTTTGTCTCTTATCTCCAGACCTTTTCAAAGCAGTCAGCATTTTCATGAGAGTTAAGGCGTTTTCAACGTTGTTAAGCGGTTCGCGACCTTCTCGTATAGCAGCAATAAATTCGCGGGCCTGACTAACCATCGGATGTTCGTGCTCTTCCGGCACGTTCATTGAAGTCACCTTGACGTCATCGACCGGCCCCCGCATGATTAACTTGCGATCAATGTCGAGTCCGGCATCGGTGCCAAATAGCTTCGATGTCTGCCATTCTTTAGAATATGGCAAAGCTTTGTCTTTCTCGCCAGGCGGCCCGATGGCGTTCATGCCGAAAGCGAAGAGTCCCTGAAGCATGGTTCCTGTGTCGAATCGGATCATACAGACGCAGGTATCATCAGCGGTGTAATCGTCTGGACGGATACTGAAGTGTCTGAATGCGGTGTGGGTCATGGCCATAACCTCGACCGGTTTAGGATTCCCCATGCAGAACCAGGCTTGGTCGATACCGTGAATGCCGAGATCGAGGAGAACACCGCCACCCTCGTCCCGACGTGATCGCCAAGCAGTACCTTTAATTTGTTCGCCTCGGCTTCTTACCCAACTCGTTTCTGCTGCATAGACTTCACCCAATTCTCCAGCCAAGACCATTTCCCGGGCGCGTTGGACGTTGGGGAGAAATCTTGATTGGCGGACGAACATATATCTGCGATTGTTTTTTTGGACGGCCTCAGCAACTTCCTGCATCTCCTCTGCAGTATTAGTGGGCGGCTTCTCACATAAAACATGACAACCCGCTTCCAGGGCATCGATGGAGGCTTGCTTGTGCAAATTCGTCGGGAGGGCAATAACAACAGCATCCAGATCCGCCTGCTGCAACATCTCGCGATAGTCAACGTAATACTCCTTGAAACCGAAAAATTGCTGGGCTCGTTGAGCTGCTGCTTCATTGATTTCGGAAACTGCTGTAAGCTCAACACCTTCGAGGGGCTTCATTTTAGCACCGGATTGAACTGCAAACCCACGAATTCCGAAAGGAGAAGGATGGGCACCAATTGAGCCGATACGGAGGCAGTCAGTCATAGCATCCATTCTAATCACTGAATTTGCTGCGCACGTCAAATGATTTGGATGAATCCCAGGAGGTAGAGATTTGTTATTAGGAAAACATCTGGTTCAGATTAGTCATAAAGGTATACCGAGATCAAATAGATGCCTTCTTTTAACGGACGATCTGCATTGTAAAATCTCTACTATCGAATCGCCATCCGGTTAATGCCTATGGATTTAGCCGTCCTCATGCTTACAATTCAAGTGATATGAAGATTGAGAATCCTGAGGTTATAAAGGACCGACTCAGGAGCTGCCTCTTATTACAAAGCGGCCTACCTCTTGTTGGGAGCTAGGCCGCTTTATCTTCGTCAACACTTTAATAGAATATTCTAACTCCCTTTTTCTGAATTAAGAATATTCGTACCTAGATAGATTTAAAAATGAGACCGTGATGCATTTCTTCCCCATCGTTTGCATAAGTCACGCTTTCAGATTCCTAAAAGGCCACTCCAGGACTCACTCCGGCCTACGAGCTGTGACATATGCGGATCCATCAGAAATCAGAAAGAAATATTTGATACCCGCCGGTTACAACTCTAGGCCGTCTTTGGCCGGATCGTAAATATTAACTCCATCTTTCACAAATGGCACAGCTTCTCCCCATAGAATGCCATCACTACTTAAAAGCGGCTCAGCTGAATACTGCATTAGGTAAACTCTCCGCATGTCTTCAGTTGTATTGGCTCCACTACGGTGTAGGGAAGTGCTAGAAAAGCATACCATCGAGCCAGCTGTCGTATTAATCGGAACCCCAGGGTCATTGTCCGTGTAACCAATAAGGTCATTTGTGCCCTCTTCGCGGTGATGATTGAGAATATGGTTCTTTGTCCCGGCTTGAGAATGGGGAAGCAAGTAAATGGTGCCATTCCTTTCGTTGACATCATCGAGTGCGACCCAGCAACTCAAGTAGGATTTGTGTCGAGTATGGGGATCACGGAATTTGACGTAGCCGGAATCCTGGTGCCACGCAAAACTCATTCCTAAGTTGGCCCCTTTAACAACCCACTGTTCGTTGAAGAGATAAGCTTCCTTCCCCAAAGTAGCCCGGCAAATTTCGGCCATCAAGTCGGAAAAGATGAAACGCCAGAGACGGGAGCTTTTTCGATACTGTCTCGATATAAAATATCTCTTCCCTTTATGAGTGATACCCGAAGTAGCATCCCCCTTTTTCTCTAATTCCTGGTCTTTCAAACCGATAAAGTAGCTACACTCCTCTCTTAGCATTTGGACCCATCCATCTGGTACCACACGCTTGAGAACGAAATAACCATCCTCGTTGAATTGATGAAGTTGTTCTTCGCTAATCTTCATTTTTGGTAAAAGCTCCGCTTCCTAATAGCAACGAACGGAATCTAGGGTAGCTATCATTAGGTCCCCCTTTCAATAAAAAAGCCCTCAGCCTTTGTTATAAGCTCCTAATTCACGTTAGGGACTCGCTTACCTTTAACGGGGCTCCTAGGCCGGCATATTATAAACATTCTGAGAAATGACCAGCGGTTTCCTTGACAGTTAGAACGAAGCCTGAGGATACTAGGACGCTCTATTTTGGATCAGTTTAACGGAAAGTAATTAACTAGCATACGAGGGATATGGACAGGAATAAGAAGAGTCTGGATGAAAAGCTGGAAAGAATTCGAAGGGATCCTTTAAAGTGTAAAGAATTCATAATTGCTGATGCTAAAGACGGCGATATGGGATTTGGCCTAACGGCACCCGGTCCGCGCCCAACCAATCGAGGGGAAAAGGCTGAAAAGCACGAAATCCGATGGAAGACATTACAGGATTACAGAGATCAGATACGGGCAGTAATCGATCAGAGTATCGTTGATATCGTCCTTCTATCTACCTCAAATCTTGAACAGGTAGGAATCAAGGAAGGTCGTTTCTTCGAATCCTCAGTAACACCTGCAGCTAGGGCGAATGACACAAGTGACATTTGGGTGGTAAGAGAAGGTAAATACGCTAAATTTCCTTCACGTCCTTTCAGAACCACCACTATCGACCACATCAAATATGGGCGTCTTGAAGAAGATCACTCGAAGCCGGTCGAAGGCGCTGATCTGGGGCTCTATTCAATCACGTTTACAAACGATCTCGATTGGGATCGTCGCTCACTCTCTTCTTTTCGCGATTTTCGCCTCGAAGCGGAGCAGAAACACTTTCGATATTTCCTAGAAGTCTTCAATCCAAATATAGATCCAGGAATTGATCCAGAGAAAATTGGATCGTTCGTGAACGACCACATTATCCGTTGTCTGGCTGGGGTTCCCTGCGTAGGAAGACCTCTCTTTCTTAAAATCCCATACAACGGACCCGGTCCGCTTGAAGAGCTGGTTTCCTACGATCCCCAACTGATTGTCGGCATATTGGGTGGCAGCGCTGGAACCACTCGTGATGCCTTCCAACTCATTTGCGACGCCAAAAAATACGGTGCGCGCGTTGCGTTGTTCGGCCGGAAAATTAATCTTTCGGAAGACCCACTCTCTTTTATCGAGTTTTTGCGACGAATTACCGATGAGGAAATCGGACCCATAGAAGCTGTCAAAGCCTACCATAGCGCCCTAAAGACAGCTAAGATCGAACCTCTTCGACAACTATCGGTGGATATCGAGCTGACTGATCCCTTGCTAATTCAAAGCCAATCTAGTTAACAAGGAACAGCAAATGCCCACAGTGTCTGAGACTCCTTCTACAAACAAGATCGACTCTTCGTGGGCAGACTGACATCTTATAGGGATGCAGATATCTCTATTTTCTATATGATATGTGAAATCCAATGGGAAGGACCGGAAAAGTTTCAAAAATGAATAGAGTTTTGAGTGCCCAGGATGTCGCAGATCTCGTGCTGCGGAAACGTGAAATCGAAGTCACTCTGAAAGAATCTATTCTGACGCCAGCAGCCCTAAACTTGCTCCAAAGTGAGCAGAACGAAACAGTTCAACGAAAAAATCCCATAGTGCCGGACCAAGAACACGGATGGACTAGAGAAACCGATCCAAAAACGAAAGAGGAAATTGAGAGTTTTTTTAGATCTCAGGCCATTGAAACCCTAAAGGAAAGAATGGTGGATATAGGGCGTAGGCTGTGGGAGAGAAACTATGTCGATGGAAACGGGGGAAACATAACAATCCGCGTCGGGGACAATCTGGTGCTTTCTACCCCAACTTTGATTTCCAAGGGCTTCATGACAACAGAGGACATGTGTCTGGTCGACTTCGAAGGCACCCAACTTGCTGGCTCGAGAAAACGTACTAGTGAAGTTAAAACTCATATTGGTATCATGCGTCGTCAACCAAGAGCAAAGTCTTGCGTACATGCTCATCCCGTTCATGCTACTGCCTTCGCGGTTGCATCTGTCGTGCCTCCTACCTGTATGATACCCGAAGCAGAGGTTTTTCTAGGAAAGATTGGACTGGCAAAGTACCAAACACCTGGAACCATAGAAAATGCAGATGAGGTAGGGAGGGTTGGCATTGATCACAATTCCATTTTGATGGAAAACCATGGCGTTATTACTTGGGGCAAGGACGTCGAAGATGCTTACTGGAAAATGGAGAATACAGATGCCTACTGTCAGACCGTCTGGATTGCATCACAGCTAGGACGCGAACTCAGTACATTTGGCCCCTCCCATCTGAGGGAACTGATTGAAATGCGAAAGCGTTTGGGGATGGAAGATTGGAGGTCCGAGCTACCCGAAGCCGAGCTCTGCGACAATAGCAAGTTTCACCCAAGTGTGGTATGTCGAATTCCAAAAAAAGACGCGATCGGCAAAGAAACCGATCACACGGAGTAGCAAAGAAGATTAAAGTCTTCTTAGAAAAGCAGTACGGGGCAGCTAGAGAAGATACGAAGGATGCAGTCAAAAAAATTGAGCTCTAGCCTGCTTTCGCTTCCCTGAGACAAGGAATGATATCGCATGCCTGGGAAGTCGGTGAATCGAGATGTCCATCTTGCGGTTGATCTGGGTGCGGAAAGTGGGCGCATTATTGCGGGGCAACTTAGTGGAGAATTATTATCTCTACAAGAAGTGCACCGATTTCCAAACGTACCGCAAAGAATCGAGGGCCACCTTCACTGGGATATCGAGGTTTTGTTTGAAGAAATCTGTAAAGGGCTAGCGAAGGCGGGGCGGCTCTTCGGAAAGAATGTCAGGACAGTAGGGGTGGATTCCTGGGGAATCGATTACGGGCTTCTCGACAGAGAAGGAAATCTTCTAAAACAGCCCTTTTGCTACCGGGATAATCGAACGGACGAAGTCATTGACGAAGTTTTTGAGATTATCCCGAGGGATGAACTCTACAAAAAGACGGGAATCCAGATCATGTCCCTTAACACAGTTTTTCAACTTGCGGCAGAACTCAAGAGCCCCGATACCTCCCTGGAAAAGGCTGATCGATTACTGTTTATTCCCGATCTATTGAACTACTGGCTCTGCGGGGTTAGTCGCACTGAATATACGATCGCTAGTACGAGCCAACTCATGGACATGAGAAACGGCGACTGGTGTATATCCTTGATAGAGAATCTCTCGATCCCCTCTGAAATTTTTTCCCGCCCTATACTTCCTGGGACGAAACTAGGACCATTAAAGCCTAAGATTGGGGAAGCATCCGGGCTTGAGGGGGTCGACATAATCGCAGTCGCGGGTCATGATACAGGTTCTGCCGTGGCTGCGATACCAGCAGAAAATGAGCGCTTCGCTTATCTGAGTTCGGGAACTTGGTCTCTGCTGGGGATCGAACTTAAAAACGCTCTGATTACTGAAAAGACATTCGAGTACAATATTACGAATGAGGGAGGTGTCTCGAGAACAATTCGGACCTTAAAGAATATATCCGGAATGTGGCTGGTGCAAGAGTGTAGGCGACAGTGGGAGCAGGAAGGAGAGAATTATTCCTACGCGGACCTCACCGATATGGCATCCAGGGCAACGCCCTTAACAGCACTCATAGATCCGGATTCTATCGACTTTATAAAGCCAGAATTTATGCCAGAAAGGATATGGAAATACTGTCTGGATCGAGGACATGATATATCGAAAGACAAGGGTCGGACAATTCGAACCATTCTTGAAAGTCTTGCAATGAAATATCGCTATATCCTGGAGCAGTTGGAAGAAGTTTCCCAAACAACGCTCGATCCAATACATATCGTCGGGGGAGGGGCCCAAAACCGTCTTTTAAATCAGTTCACCGCTGATGTCACAGGGAAAAAGGTGCTGTCAGGTCCTGTGGAAGCAACGGCTCTGGGAAACCTCATCATGCAATTGGTCGCGATGGGCAAAATCTCCGGTTTAAAGGAGGGAAGGCAACTAATTAGAAAATCATTCCCCCCCGAAACATTTCTCCCAGCGGTCACGGATGCTTGGGATTCGCCCTACGCCAATTTCTGTAATTTGGTTGGTAGGTAAGCCTTCGCAAAGACTTCAGATCCAAGCTAAGGTCGTCGCGAAATGTGGTGGGCAACGGAGGTTAGTTCCAGCTGATCTTTTGCTTGAAAGCTATCCTATCCATTACCGAATAACTCTCCTCCCCTCCAAATTGGGTGCAGGGGGGGGATTTGAACCCCCGACCTTCAGGTTATGAGCCTGACGAGCTACCGGACTGCTCCACCCTGCAATAATCAAGGCAAAGAAATAAGGTGGCAACGATACGATTAAGCAAGATTTTTCTGCTATCTGGTCAGGAACCGTGGGATAAAACTGGTCTAAGGCATCGAGTCGCTGTTGAAATCAAAGGTTGGAAGCTGAGGAGGGAAGCGTACTCAACTAGAGCATAGAGCGAGAGAAAAGGAATACTTTTTGGTTAGGTCGCTCAGTAAAAATCGCTGCACCCCCGGTGCCGACATGGAAGATAATTCCTCTAAATAGGCCCTTCTGCCCGGAGGAAAATTTACTACCCGAAAACCCTAATCGGGATTTAGGTTTCAGATCAGAGCTTAAGACGAAGAGTTCTTGCGATGACAACCATAGATTTTGAACTTTTGATCGGGCTAGGCACGCCGTAGATGATAACGTTTTGTCCTTCAAGCTCCTGCAGAGGGCTACTGATCAGTAATTTGGAGGTATCCACATAGAGGATATGTTCGCCCGAGGAGCCGACTAGCTTCCACTGGAATGGCTCAACACTAGTTACCTGCTTAAGGGTAAACTTGAGGATTCCGTCAAAATAGCGCGGCCGGTCTGTTACAAATAGTTCTTCCGTAGCTGAATCGGCCTGTGTAGTAAGGTTAGAATTTCGAGAAGAATGTCCTTGCTCGGGGATTTCTGTAGAACCTTCTCCAGGGAAAGAAAAGGGAATTAACGGTACCTTCTTTAATCTATTGACAGGGTATCGGAAGTAAACGGGAACCGCTTTTATGAATTCGATCTCCACCCAATCCCCCACTCGCATCACCCTATTGGCGTCCCCCTCTTCTATGGTAGAAAGGACTGGGCTATTTGCATTTGGTCTAAGATGCACCAGGGCGCCAATGTTAACTTCCAAGTCCTTGCCTACTTCTCCACTCTTAACAAACCCTTGAAAGGACCCCTCATATTCAAACCAATTCCATCCTTCGGCAAGTTTAGCCGCATCAAAAACTGACTCAGCTTTATGGAACTGGTCGTTTGACGAATCGAGTTCACGCACCACACGCGATTCAGAATCCGGCTCGAAGTGGAGACGGATTTTCTCGCAATAGGCAACAAACGGAACGCCGATGAGAACAGATAAAATCGCGCATCTCCTCATTTTAAAAGGGATAATAGCTTAGACAATAGGACATTGTCATGCAAATTTCATCCAATCTCCAGGCAAGGATCTCGCGGTTTAAGTAAATTGGAGATCACCGTTTAGGGACGAGGAGTGCTATCTCTTTGTGAGTTAGAGGACGACAGTTTCCTTTTCCTAACCCTGTGAGTTTGAGACCCCCGAATTGAAATCGATATAGCCGCTCAACTCTATAGCCTGCTGCCCTCATGAGGCGACGGATCTCTCTTTTTTTCCCGTGGGAGAGGTGGACTTCTACACTTGTATTCGATTGGGTCCCTCTCTTGTCGGAAATGACCTTATCCAATTTTAAATGTTCACCTTGATCATGAATTCCCTTAAGGAGGAAGGATAAAGAAGAATAAGAAAAAGGCTTATCAAGCAAAACCCGGTACTTTTTCACGACTCTCTGACTAGGATGGGTGAGACATTGGACCAGTGATCCATCGTTCGTCAGTATTACCATACCTTCACTGTCTTTATCCAGACGTCCGGCGCAAAAACGAATTTGGTTAGATACACTTTTAGGGAGAAGGGAGAATACGGTATTTTCATTATGAGGATCCAACGTACTACAAATATAGCCCTTTGGTTTGTTCACGAGATAGGCCAGTGTAGAATGTTTTGAACTGGGGACTACCCGGGACCCAATCGTCACTCGGTCATTTTCTGGATTAACCTTTTGACCAAGCGAGGCTACTTCGCCATTGACGCGAAGTTTTCCCTCGCTAATCATCCGCTCCGCATTCCTCCTCGAGCAAATGCCCTGCATAGAAAGAAACTTTTGTATTCGCATTGATTTTATGGAATCAATCATTGTTCACTTAGGAAGCCAACGCTTTATGCTGAGATCACCTATGAGGGTTGCGGAAAGCAAAGTTCGACTTAAAAGTTTAGGATGCCGTTAACTTACAATAACCGCAAGGCCTTGGTAACAGGAGCCGGAAGGGGAATCGGGAAGGCCATCGCAAAATTGTTGGCCTCCGAAGGTGTAGCAGTGGCTTGTGTAAGCAAGACGGAAAGCAAATGCCAATCGGCTGCGAATGAGATTCTAGCTTCGGGCGGCGAGGCAAGAGCCTACGCTGTTGACGTATCCGACGAGGAAGCGGTTTCTAGCACCGCAAAGAAGATTCTGGAAGATTTTGGCTGTATAGATATCCTCATCAATAATGCTGGCATAGCCAAAGATGGGTTGATCCTGCGCATGTCGGCCGAAAGCTGGCAGGAGGTAATGGACACCAATCTAACCAGTTGTTTCTATTGGACAAAAAAACTGGCACATCCCATGGCAAAAAACCGCTGGGGGCGCATCGTCAACATATCATCGGTAGTCGGTTTAACCGGGAACGCCGGCCAATGCAATTATTCATCTTCTAAGGCCGGCATGCTCGGCTTAACCAAATCCCTCGCTCGTGAACTTGCTTCCCGATCGATTACAGTAAATGCAGTTGCCCCTGGATTTGTTGAAACTGACATGACGTCAAGGCTTGACGACCGGACCACCGATCACATTCTCAAGAACATCCCATTACGCCGCCTGGGTAGCCCCGATGATATCGCACAAGTTGTAGGGTTTCTGTGCTCAGAACAAGCCAGCTATATTACTGGGCAAGTTTTTACCGTTGACGGCGGCATGGTGATGTGATGCGACATAGGTAACTGAATAAACGTCTAGATAGAGAGAAATGGCAGAAAAATCGATTGAGCAACGCGTCACAGAGATTATCGTAAATCAGCTGAACGTAAATGACGAACAGGTTACTCCGGAAGCCTCTTTCCTCGATGACTTGGGAGCAGATTCGCTTGATACGGTAGAACTCATCATGGCCTTTGAAGAGGAGTTCAAAAGCGAAATTGACGGAGAGATCCCGGAGGCAGAGGCAGAGAACCTCCAAACTGTGGGGGACGTGGTGAAGTATCTCAAGGAGAAATCGGGAGGTTGACTACAACCCGTTGGTAACTTTCTATTCCCCGACCTTTGATGGGTAGCTCCAGACCAAATCACAAGGTCGTGATCACCGGGTTAGGTGTTCTGACTTCACTTGGTCACGATGTGGAAACGTTCTGGGCCAATCTTATCAAAGGGGAATGTGGGATTGAACGTATTTCCCGATTTGATGTTGCCGATTATCCGTGCCAGGTAGGGGCGGAAGTGAGGGATTTCGATCCTACCGCAGTGATGGACGCCAAGGATGTTAGGCGTAATGATCGATTCACGCACTTTGCAATGGCGGCAACAAAAAGTGCACTGCGCAATGGCTCCATTGATGTTAGCAAACTTGATTCTTTTCGTATTGGTGTTCTCTTAGGGTCCGGTATTGGAGGTATGGAGACAATTGAGAATCAGTCTGAACGTCTACGCCACATGGGCCCCAGGAAAGTATCGCCCTTCACAATCCCTTCCCTCATAGCTAACATGGCATCCGGAGTGGTTGCAATTGAGATTGGAGCCCGCGGAGCAAATTTCGGTATCGTTAGTGCTTGCGCAACTGCGTCTCATTCCATTGGGGAATCCCTTAGAATGATCCAGGCAGGAGACGCAGATATCATGGTTGCGGGTGGAAGCGAAGCAGCCATCACCCCGCTTAGCTACGCGGGCTTCTGTAACATGAAGGCGATGACGACGAGTCGTAATAACGACCCACATCGCGCGAGTAGGCCATTCGATAAGACCCGCGATGGCTTCGTAATGGGAGAAGGAGCCGGTGTCGTAATTCTTGAATCCCAAGAACATGCAGAAAAGAGAAAAGCAAAGATATTCTGTGAAGTGGCGGGTTATTCGGCCACTTGCGATGCTTTTCACATCACATCACCAGACCCCACCGGACAGGGGCTCTCCCGGTCGATTACAAACGCTCTAGATAACGCAAATGTTCAGCCCGAAGAAATCCAATATATCAATGCGCACGGCACATCCACCACTTACAACGACAGAACCGAGACCAACGCGGTCAAGGAGGTCTTTGGAGACCATGCCAGAAATATCTTAATGAGTTCGACGAAATCGATGACCGGTCATCTCCTAGGCGCAGCGGGGGGAATTGAAGCAGCGAGCTGCGCTATGGTTATTGAGAAGGGCGAAGTCCCTCCCACAATCAACTATGAAGTGCCCGATCCAGAGTGCGATTTAAACTACGTTCCTAATAAAACAATTCGCGCTAAGGTCGATGCCGCCATGAGTATCAATCTTGGATTTGGCGGGCACAACGCCACCCTCGTGTTTAAGAGGGTGTAAGGACATAGAGATCATTTAGATTTGCAGGTTAAAGAGAATGTAGACTTGAATTCGAAACTGCCAAACTAGCTTCTTTAAGCGACTCAGAGAGTGTGGGGTGAGCGTGGATAGTCCGGGCAATATCCTCCGCACTTCCGCCATACTCAATATGAGCAACCGCTGAAGCTATTAGTTCCGAAGCATTTTGGGCCATGATATGAATACCTAGAATACGATTGCTCTCAGTATCCGCGATCACTTTTACGAGACCATCGGTGACGCCTGAAGCAATTGCTCGTCCATTTGCTGCCATAGGAAATCTTCCTGTCGTTACATTAATACCGTCCTTTTTTGCGGAAGTCTCGGTCGATCCTACGCATGCGATTTCGGGATTTGTGTAAATGACATTGGGGATGGAGTCATAGTTCACTGCTCCGTGATGCCCTGCAATTGTTTCGGCAACCGCAACTCCTTCTTCCTCAGCTTTATGAGCGAGCATCGGGCCTTCTACAGCATCCCCAATTGCATAAACACCTGCAACATTGGATTGGAGGTTTTCATCAGTGACAACGAACCCTCGATCGTTGGTTGCAATTCCTATTTTCTCTAGCCCCAATCCGTCGGTGCAAGGCGATCGCCCTACCGCAATAAGTACTTTATCCGTTTCGATTTGAAAACGCTCTTCTCCTCTTTCAACGTGGACGTTAATTCGTTCTTCACCTTCTTCTAATCCAGATACTTTGGCGGAGGTTTCAATTCGAAATCCCTGTTTTCTGAATATGCGTTCAGCCAATGCGCTGATTTCCTCGTCGAACGTTGGTGCTATTCGGGGTAGAAATTCAACAACCGTCACCTTAGTTCCCAATCTAGCCCATACGGATCCGAGCTCGAGTCCAATCGCCCCACCTCCGACAACGACCAAGTCGTCTGGAGCACGATCAAAAGCAATTGCGTGATCACTGGAAACGATTCGATTGCCGTCAATACTAATTCCGGATAGCTCTGACACTTTCGAACCAGTAGCGATCACGATATTGGATGCATAGATTATCTGCGATTCGTCGGGCCCCTGCACTCTAACTGAACCGGGTTCAATAATCTCCCCCACACCATGGAAGATTTGAATATCCCGTTTGCCCACCAGCATCTCTACTCCTTTTCGAAGTTTGGAAACAACCTGATCCTTTCTCCTCATTAGGTTATCTATATCAATGGATACCTCTCCCATTTTAATTCCATGAGAGCGGCTCTCATGAGCGGCGAAGTGATACATCTCAGTAGAATGGAGTAGCGCTTTACTTGGTATGCATCCCACATTAAGACAGGTACCCCCAAGAAAAGGATCCTTTTCAATGATCGCTGTTTTAAGTCCAAGTTGAGCAGCCCGGATAGCACAGACATAGCCGCCCGGTCCGGCGCCTATGACGATTAAATTGAAGTTGTTCTCTGCCATGATCAGATTCTAGATTATAGAAGATTTAGATTTTAAATTGATTCTAAAAAAGACCTCGAAATCAAACAAATTGGAAAAGCCAAATGAATCTCACTGATATCGCGAACTGCCTGAAGATCATTAATAATACTTTGGACAGTAATCAGATTTTAGAAGAAATTAAGAAGTTAGATCACATTCTGAACACGCATAGGCTCGATCTTGAACCACGTCTGGTGCATTTCCTTGAGCGTCGCAGCTATCAAAAAGCGCTTCGATTTATCGAGGAAGAAACTGATCCCCAAAAAGGGAAGTGAGGGTAAGCTGAGTGGCTTAGTCAGCTTGCAATAGGCTGATAAAATATCCCAACAAAATATTGATCCAATCACTATTCGTCGGCGAAGGCTATATCGGGTTGAAAAGAGATGGAAAGGCGGTATTGCTGACCAGGACGCATAATTAGAGGGTAATCTCGCTTAAGAATTTGCAGATAATGAATATTACCGTAGCAAGTTTTGTAGCGGGATTCGTCCGTAACCACCTCCGTCTCGGCCCAAGAAGCCTGGAAATCGTCCTTAAGGACGATACATCTAAGACCTTCGGACCCTAAAGTATAGGAGGTGGAAAGGCGGTAAACCGAGTGAGGTGCAGCAATAGCCAAGACATAACGCATCCTGTCCATCTGTACCTGGTTCTTTACGGAAAAGATGAATTCGCTCGTAACTTTATTCTCAGAAAAAGTCCAAGAAACTTTTGAGGAACCCAGACCTGGAACGAGCTTTTCGTCTTTGGTGATCAGTTCGGGTTGCTCGAAACGGAAATAGAATGATTTTCTTAACCCCAGACCAGTGACACATCGCTTTCCGTAATAGGAAGGAATAATGATCTGATCGCCAAAAGTGAGCTCCGGAATCATTATCGGCATGTAACAATCTGTTGGCCAATCAAAAATCCCCGGACAATGCGGAAAGGACAGGGAGTCAGAGGTTTTTTCGGAACCTGCACCCACTAGGGGAACCTGAATTTGCAAACCGCTTACGGTATCCTGATAGAGAAACACGCCTTGTTCCTTTCGATTTGACTTATCGAAAATCACAAATCGTCCTCTGGTCCGTTCGGTTACGGTTTCAGGAATCATCTCTCCGCCAATGGCCCGCGCAAGACGTGCCCATTGGCAAAAACACCGTGCCCCATCGAGATTTGCTAATCTAGTAGTATTCTCCGCGTCCGCGCCCCGTTCTTCGTCGCGAATGACAAGAAACCCTTGTTCTTGGTCAAGATAGGTCATGAAGAAGAACTGAAAGAGCCGACGCAAAATATCGAAATAGAGGTGTTTTCTTTCCTCGGATATCCATCCATCGCGCATTCCCTGAAGGATGATACTTATACAATGCATCTGGCCGTAAGCCCCAATGCCTTTTCCGTAAATCCAGCCCAACCCATCCTGGCGGACAATGTCCGGCATGATACGGATGTATTTCTCGGCAAAGGTTCTTAGGCTAGGAAGTTTTCGTTCGCGAAGGTTTATGTTGGCGTGAAGCTGTAGGACTTGACGGATAAAGACAAAGCTTAGGATGCCTTGAAGATCGAAGGTACCACCAATCCCTTTTTCGGGTACATCGTCACAATAGTTCGCAGAACTATTGTGACTTATCCCCTCAATGAAACGGTCAATCAAGTTGCTCGTCTCATCTTGCTTAGCTAGACCCATACTGAATCGGGCGGCTGCTTTCGCTACATTGAAGGCCTGCAGGGAACCTGAATTGTTGGTTCGGCAGAGTAATCTGTCGGCAAGCTGCTCTCGCGTCGGGTCAAGAAGGCGTTCCCAAATGGGATTTCTATCTTTCGATGCCCCGAAAGACAACAGCCCGAGGGCAGCAAAAGCCAATCCATTTTCATTTGATTGTTCAGTAAAGGCCTGCGCTGTGATGCAACGAGCAGAAAGGTCGATAAGGTCGTGCTCTCCAAGCTGGGACTCATTTGTGAGGCGATAGAATTCCCCCATGGCGAGAACCGCATGACCGGGTTCCTCAAGTCGTGCAGTTTCGTTACCAAATGGCGAAATTGAGCCATCCTCGTTAATTGAGTCCAAACTGTGGCCCAGGGTAGAACGGGCCATATCTAGGCATTGGTCAGCAAAATTCAGCATTTCGGTTTAAATTTCGATCATCTCGAGGAACTTATCATTTGAATCTGTCTTAGCCAGTCTGGTAGTCGCGGTTTCGGCTGCTTCATCAACTTTCATATTCACGAGGGCACGACGAAAAAAATGACAGCGGTCGAGTCTTTTTGAATCGAGTAGGAGCTCCTCTCTCCTTGTCCCAGAGGACGCAATGTCTATTGCGGGCCATAATCGCAGGTCGGCTACTTTTCGATCGAGGACCATCTCCATATTCCCTGTTCCCTTAAATTCCTGGAAAATGAGATCATCCATCCGACTACCAGTGTCGACCAACGCTGAGGCTATTATCGTAATGCTCCCAGCCTCCTCGGTATTCCGTGCGGTCGAAAAAAGCTGCCTCGGCTTTTCCAGGGCACGGATGTCGAGTCCTCCAGTCATCGTTCTTCCGCTACCACCCTTAGCCGAATTATGGGCCCGCGCAAGGCGAGTAAGGGAATCAAGCAGTAAGACAACATCCTTTCCTACTTCAGCTAATCTCTTCGCACGATCGATCGCAATGTTGGCTACACGAAGATGGTTCTTCAGATCTTCATCGTTAGAAGAGGCGAACAATTCAGCCGGCACGCTGCGCTGAATGTCTGTGACCTCCTCAGGCCGCTCATCGACAAGTAGGATCATTACATGACAATCTGCATGATTTTCCAGAACCCCAAGGGCAATATCTCTCAGCAAAGTAGTTTTACCGGTTCTAGGTGGAGCAACAATAAGACCTCTCTGTCCCCGCCCAATTGGGCAAAATATGTCCATCATACGTACTGTCATTGCTCCATCTAATGTCTCCAACCGAAGCCATTGGTCTGGAGTAATCGTCGTAAGTTGGCTGAAATCAGCTACCTTTTGTCGTTCCTCTACTGCCAAACCATCGATGCTCTCAACATAGCGGATTTTTGGATTGGGAAATCGATCCTCCTCCTGTGCTTGTCCAACTATCCAGCTACCCGTCTTAATTTTAAATCGGTTTACCAAGTCGCGGGGCAGGAAAGGGTCATTCCTTCGCGATTTCCCATTATGTTCTGGATTAAGCAATTGCCCCGACTTATTCTGTTGCGGTTCAAAGATGCCTTCAACTCGGATGTTTTTGGACTGTGTGATATTCTCGTGCATGTGAAAGTCGCGTCATTAGACAATTACCCGTTCTTAACAAGGACCGGTAATATCCTGCAGCAGGCAAATCTACTCTGGCTAAGGGGACTGCCTAGCAAAATCTTTATACGGGCTGATCCACGCAGCCTGGAAACCGGATGCTAGGAGAATTAATACCTCTGTCAATGTCTCAGATTAGCATTGTCCGTCATCGATTGTCGGTTTTCAATCTATGCTTCGTTGGATCCTGCGATGCATAACAAAACTGGATATTCGACAAATCTGATTCCACAAGATTGGAACATTGTGAGTAAGCGACAATTCTTTTGCACAATCCCGATTTTAGCATCTTTGAGATTCGCAGCCTTTTATAGAAAATTCCAATGGGGTTTTGACCATGGCGTTGAGGTATTGATTCTATCCAGTGAGCACGTGATTCCTCTAGCTAACTCAGTGGTCACTTATCCACCCAAAGCGCTATGGAATTATCAGTGAATGTGGGATCGAAGTTGTTTAATTGATCGAAATTCACATGACAATTATGAAGGTCTGGATCCTGGCAGCGCGACCTAAGACTCTGTCCGCAGCTATTTCACCGATCCTAATAGGGATAGGATTGGCCTTCCGGGAAGAGACATTTGAAAAAAATCCGGCAATGCTCTGTCTTCTTTTTGCTGTCCTAGTTCAAATTGGAGCAAACTTTGCGAACGACTATTTCGATCACGCCAAGGGCGCAGACACTGAAGATCGAATAGGACCAACACGCGCTGTTGCAGCAGGGTTAGTTGACCCTCCACGCATGCGACAAGCCTTTTGCGCAGTTTTCCTTCTCGCTTTCGTTGTTGGGTGTGGACTAGTTTATTACGGAGGTTTGTGGTTACTAGCCATAGGCATAGCCAGCATTCTCTCGGGAATCGCTTATACAGGAGGGCCCTTCCCCTTCGGCTATCACGGCCTTGGAGACCTCTTCGCCTTCTTGTTCTTCGGTATCATTGCCGTATCGGTTACCTTTTATACCCAGGCTGGTTATTTCTCGGTAATTTCCCTACTCCCAGCCACTGCTATTGGATCGCTTGTTACAAATATTCTCGTTGTTAATAACTTTCGAGATATAGATTCGGATCGCCGAGCCGGGAAATCAACTTTGGCAGTTCGATTTGGACAGAATTTCTCCGTGCGCGAGTATCAGGTGAACTGTCTGATTGCGCTCGTCGTTCCAGTTGTTCTATGGCGACTGAGTTTCGGACCTTGGATACTCCTGCCTATAGTTTGTTGGCCTTGGAGCTTAGTTCTACGGCGCAGATTGCAGGAGTACCGAGGAAATCAATTGAATCAGGTTCTCGCTGATTCGGCACAATTTCTTCTTCTCTACAGTATTCTACTCTCGATCGGAATTGCACTCGGAAAGTGAATCTTGCTCCTGGACTTGTCCGTTACTTCTAGAGAGTCAGGGGTAATTACGGTCAACAACCGATCATAAGCCTAGGTTACCAAGGAGATCTTTCACAAAAAGCCACATCAAAGCCCATTCTAAATCAGAGCTTGATACCAAACTTGGCCAAATAGCAAATCATCAGGAAATAACAGGCACAGTAACCGCGATTGAAATACCCAGACTACGAGAGGGAACGCTAGTTTTCAAAACCCTGTGGATGGGCGAAAAAGCTTTCAGAGAAGAGATAACTGCATTTAAGGAGACGCAGTGTTCCGGTAAGCTGCGTCAAGCAGCTCCATTGTATGATAGATAGGCATATCCTGCCCCAATAAATTGAGATGTTTTCGTATCTGGGTCATACAACCAATATTTCCGGTCACAACAGCTTCAGGCCGAGTTGATAAGAGATTGCGCGCTTTTCTCTCTCCGAGCTGATTGGCCAAATCAGGCTGATCAATATTGTAGGTGCCAGCAGATCCGCAACAGAGCTCCCACTCAGGAGGCTCGAGCAGAGTTAAATTCGGGATTCCCGAAAGAAGTTCCCTCGGGGCAATACGTTCCTTCTGAGCATGCGCCAGATGGCAAGCGTCATGGTAAACAACTCGAGTTAGTTCAATCGCATTCTCCGGAGGACGGAATCCGATAGCATGAAGAAAACCACTCACATCAGTGGTTTTCTTTGACAAATAAATTGCTTCCGGCTCCTCTTCTTGCCCCCTAAATAGAAGACCGTATTCACGCATTCCAGATCCGCATCCAGCAGCATTGGTAACGATCGCATCGATGTCGGTCGGGAATGCACTCAAGTTCTTTCTCGCCACCGCCCGGGCCTGTTTTTCCTCACCGATATGCATCGCCAAGGCACCACAGCATGCTTGTTTGCTAGGAACAAGAACATCGACGCCGTTCCGATTGAGAACCCCTATGGTAGCAAGATTAATGTTGGGACCTATAACCTGTTGTGCACAACCGGCGAGCAGCGCTACTCGGGCTCTACGTTTTCCCATAGCAGGATAGAAGTTTGAAAGAGCGGTTGAATCCGACAGCTTCTCAGGGAGCAATTCGAGTCCGGCCCGCAGTTGTGCGGGAAACAAACCTTTTAAGGGTCGGAAGATAATCCCGAAAAGCACTGCCATTCGAAATCGCTGCGGGTACGGCAAGATCCGCATTAAAACAAGACGGCGCAGACGTTCAATTAAGCCTCTTTTCGACTCTTTTTCAGAAAATGCTCGAAAAGGCGCAAGAAGGTCACCGTACTCGACACCGGAGGGACAGGCAGTGACACAGGAAACACAACCCAGGCAATGGTCGATATAGGGCCTGGCTAACTCCGCATCCAGATTGCCCTCCATTACTTCCTTCATGAGAATGATACGGCCGCGAGGCGAGTCCATCTCCTCGCCCATGGTAACGTAGGTGGGGCAAGTAGGGAGACAGAAACCGCAATGCACGCAAGCTTCCACAGCTTTAGCCATTGCGTCACCTTGGGGACCCAAATTTTCCTTTAGGATCTTATGCTGCATATAATCAGCTTATCTCGTGAGTCATTAAAAAAGATCGGTGCTATTCGGCACCATGTCGCATTTATAAAAAGGGAAGAAATCTACCATCAGGGTCGATTGCGTTCTTTATTCGATTGAGGAAAAACCGTCCCGGATAGGCCCCAATCAGAGGCGATACGTTTTCACCTAAGAAGACGAGTGCAGAGAAACCCAGTGTCTTAAGGTTCTCCCCAAACGCAACCACACTTTCCGAGTTTGAGAGTCCAACCCAGGCGACCCTACCACCGGCACCATATCTTCGTATAGCAAATCTGTTGTTGAGCAAATCTTCAATTTCAGAAATACGCGGCGGCGAGATTGGCATCTTAAGGAGGGTTGGATAGCCTTCAGTGTTCTTAAATTCACGGAAATTTTGCCACAGAAGCGCTTCGAAACGTCCCGAAAAAACTTCCCCGTTAATCCTTAGGAGGCTCTGAATACGTGAAATCCGCGAAGCGAAAGAAGTCTCGAGCCCTCCGATCCGGACGTAAAGTGTAGCATCAGATTCTAGTTCGAGCCCAGCGAGATCAAGAGATTGGGAGATTAACAATATGATTGCATCTTTCGCATGATCAATAGATTGGAATTCAAATCTCAAAGTCTGGAAATCCTCTGATTGAGGAAAGACTTTGAAGGTAACTTCTGTTAGAATGCCTAGCCGGCCGATGCTGCCGACCATTAATTTTGGAAAATCAAAGCCCGCGGAATTCTTCACGACTTTTCCACCCCCTCTAATTTGAATACCGCGCCCGTCGACGAATCGAACTCCTAGAATGAAGTCGCGGATCCCCCCATACCTTTGACTTCCCGGTCCAGATAGACCTGATGCAACAACTCCTCCGATCGTTGCCCCTCTCTCTACTAATGGAGGGTCAAAAGGGAGAGACTGTCCATTTGCTTCAAGTTCCGTTTGGATCAAGGCTACGGACGTCCCCGACTTGACGGTGATTGTAAATTCTTCCGGCGCATATTCGACGATACCGCTAAGCTTTTCCAATCGCATGCCAATACAATCCTCAGGAAAATGCGAAAGCCCTGACTTGGTCCCAAATCCGATGGGTTGGACTCTTCGATGAGTCCGAACAATTTCGGAAATTTCATCTGCCGCTTCCGGATAGAAGGTGGTTTTTAGATCCTTTTTTGACATCCAGACGTAACCCTCCATGGAGAAAATAGTTATCCTATTGAGTGGTGTGGCAAAAATTTAGAACTTTGAATAAGATAAAATTTTAAGACGAATAGCATTTTTTCACAGTATACTGAGTTATTCTCTTGAGAGAATTCCTGCTTTCTCAAGGGGATGTGGACCTTTTAAGGAAAGAGCGGGCGCATCGCCACCGGGAAACATTTTACCCCGATTAGAGATCTCTTTTGGATCGATGGAGCGCCGAATCTCTTTCATGAGCTGAATGTCATCGAGAGAAAACATCTCGGAAAGGTAATCCTTCTTTTCCATCCCCACTCCATGTTCGCCCGTAATTGATCCACCCAATTTGACACACAGCTGAATGATTTCACCAGCGAGCTCTTCAGCTAATTCCAGCTCCCCTTCATTCAATCCGTTGTATAGGATTAGAGGATGAAGATTTCCGTCGCCGGCGTGAAATACATTTGCCACGCGGATCCCATATTTTTGACTTAGTTTTTGAATTTCCACGAGTGCTTCGCCCAGTTTTGTTCGTGGAACAACTCCATCTTGGACAATAAAGTCAGGGCTGAGGCGTCCTACGGCAGAGAAGCAGCTTTTTCTTCCCTTCCAAAAATTGATTCGTTCCTCTTCGTTCACAGCTACCCGTGTTTCGTAGGCACCAGTCTCCGTGATGAGCGCATTCAACCTCTCGTAATCTCCTTCAACAGCGTCCTTTTCACCATCGAGTTCAACCAACAGAAGTGCCGCTGCATTTTTAGGATAACCAGCGTTAACAGCAGCCTCTGCGGCTTCGACGGAGAGTTGATCCATAATTTCGATAGCCCCAGGAAGGAGGCCAGAAGACACAACGCAAGAAACAGCATTACCGGCATCCTCAAGGGAACGGTAAGCCGCCAGAACCGTGCGATAGTGTTCTGGTTTAGGCGAGAGCCTGAGAGTGATTTCCAGTGCGATACCAAAAAGTCCCTCATTCCCGCAAAACAAGCCAGCTAAATCCGGCCCAACAAATTCCAGACTCTCGTTCCCGAATTCCCCGACTTCGCCATCTGGTAGTACACCCTTAATTTTAAGTATGTGGTTTGCTGTCATTCCGTATTTGAGACAGTGGGCTCCCCCGGAATTAAAAGCGACGTTACCCCCGATGGTACAAACTTGCTGACTACTCGGATCGGGCGCATAATAGAGGCCGTAATGAGCTGTGGCCGTCGATACGTTTAAATTAATCACACCTGGTTCAACAATCGCGATGCTCGACTCCGGATCCAGTTTAAGGATCCTATTCATGCGATTCATTCCGATCACAATTCCCTCAGCGTTCGGAAGGGAGCCTCCGGACAGACTGGTCCCACTACCGCGTGCTACGAATGGTATAGCATGTTGGTGACAAAGACGAACCGTCTTGATAACTTCCTTCTGGTTTTCCGGTAGGACCACTGCGAGAGGCCGAGCCCGGAAAGCAGTTAGGCCGTCAGATTCGTAGGGTGTAATCTCCGCAGATTCTTTAAGGAAGCGGTTCTGCGGGTAAATTCGGCTAAGATCGGAGAGGAAGGGCATAGAGTCAATCTGCAGCAAAATAGTTTGTGGGCTTCTGCTAGGTTTAATTCCTCAAATTCCATTACCTATTAATCCTAAAGTCGAACTCTTTGAGAACCAGGATTCTTGGAATCCGAAATACGAAAACAAATCGGGGAAATACCAAATCCACACCCAACTCATCTCACCCAGACGGGATTCGAGAAAATACGCCTCCCATCCTCCAGACAAATTTTTGTGCCCAGATTTCCTGAAATAGGTACACCCAAATTTACCTTCCACATTAGTCATAAATGACACTGCCTACTCGGTTTTTTTCTACAAAGTCCCAATTAATCTCGACCCCAAGTCCCGGTCCCTGCGGAACAATGACATGACCGTCTTTCCCAATATTGTGGAGTTCATCGAGAAATTCGGCAGGATAAATTGGAGGTTTAGTATTCTCCACTTTTGGGTTCAGGAGTCCATACTCGTAATAGTTTGTATTGCGAACTGCCGCGATACAGTGACGATGAGGTAATCCGCCGCCGTGGAATTCAACATCGAGCCCGAACCCCTCGGCAGCGTGGGCTACCTTCATTGCACCAGTGATGCCTCCATCCTCAAAAACGCCCGTCCGGACAAAATCGGTTCCACCATTGGCGATGAAGTCGACGTGCTGTTCAAGTCCGTTAACATGCTCTGTCTGGAGGATGGGGGTTGTGAGTAAACCGCGTAGTTTTTTGTGCCCAAAGATCGACACTCCTCCATCTTTGTAGGCATCCTCGAGCCAAAAAAACGATTCTTCGTCGCAGGCGCGGCCCACTTTCAAGGCGTCAGCCCATGTTTCCAGTTCACAGGCTGGATCAACCATTAAATCCATATGATGACCGACTCTCTGGCCTACCGCGTGAATCGTTTCCACCTCCCGCCTAGCAGATGTATCTCCCCAGCCATGAATCTTGAAAGCAGAAAACCCCAATTCACCGCACTCTTCAGCAAAATCCGCATAGGCTTCTGGCGAATCGAGCCCGCCATTTTGGTCTCCGTGATATGTGCTAGCGTAGGTAGGGAGTCTCGTCTTATAACCACCCAGCAGCTGATAAATAGGAGCGTCGTACGCCTTACCCGCTAAATCCCAAAGTGCAACGTCGATCATGCTGATGGCAGTGCGATCCGTATGACGGAGCCCTCTTTTTAGGTCATTATAGATTTTCTCCCTTTCGAAAGGATTCTTGCCGATTAGATAACTTGAGATAGAATTAAGATCACTTTTTGCTTTCGCTTCTCCATAGGTTATCGGGTATTCTCCCCTAAGGCCAGTGTCTGTGTGAACAGTAAGTATTACCGGGTGACGGGTCATCGCACTTCCCTTCTCGTAGACCTGGTTAAATCCATTGTAATCAACCCCTAGATTTTCTATGCGGTATTCAAACGAGGTAAGTTCAAGTTTTTTAATTTTGGGTGATTTCATTCTATTCTGTTTTATTGCTCTCTTAAATATACGCTGTCATAATCTATAAATATTGGTATCAAGATTAGCAAACTCTCTCCGTGCATTCTTCTTGAGACTCAGAACTTCTAGGGCTCGGCACTCTATTTCTAACCAAAACACTTACTTCCTAAAGCACCAAGGCTAGCGAATGACACCCAGAAAATCGGGATCCTCAACAGTGTCCGAGTGGGTGAGTCTACAAAATTTACCACTCTCCCGAGACCAAGGATAAGAACGGAAACACGATTCAAGCTAAAACGATCGGAATTAAGTTTCGTCCCGAAAGCTCGGTAACAGTGAGAATTATCCCGGATAAGCATCCCCGGACTGCCATCGAGTGACTGGGAGTCACAATGGCCCGCATACCAAGCGCTTCAACAAGAGGGAGTATTTTTTGCCAAGAGATCGGCTAACTCATTTGGTTCGACCGATTCAAGTTCTTTGCCGCGTTCCTCGAGCGCTTCAAAAGTTTTAACCACAGTCTCGGTCATATTCTCATGAGTTTCCTCAGAGCCCCCGACAATCGAAAACTTCTCCGCTAAAGTTATGCGCTTGTGCCCATCCTTATTATCGAGGCCTACACCAAGAAGATGTCCCTTCACCCCATCCTTTGACGGTTTTTCTCTCACGAGCCCTAAAGTGTAGTCTCTTGTAAATTAATCAAGAAAGATTTCTTTACTGATCGAGCTATAGGAACAGGGATTTCAAATTATTATTGGTACTGAATACTAAAATGTTGGCTGGAGCACCTAGTGTTGCTGTTGAAATTAGATCGGTTGTTCACCAGAACCAAGCAAGGCGCAAACAAACCTCTGCTTTGCGGTAATGCCTTGGGCCTGAGAATTATTTGAAAGTTCCAGGACGAAAGATCTCTTTGTCCTCACCAGCACTGCATTTCAAATCAGCAAAGGCTTCGGCCTGCTCAATATTTAGTTTTCTAAGGCGAGCCAATTCGAGAACAGCTAGGAAGGTGGCGACGAATAGAGGGGGGCTGAAGGCACTTTCTGGAAGCAATTCCGTAAAATAGAAGTTCTCTTGATTTGCAAGTTTAGCGAGGATAAATTCCATACGATCTGTCACCGTAATTTTATCATCATGGATTTGCCCGACCGTAATTTTGTCAGAAATCCTTCGCAGGATTTGATTGAATACGTTCCATACTTCGAGTCGGTCACTCGATTCGAGTGGCCGAGGGATCCTCTCTTCCTTGAGAATTGAGAACCGCCTAGGAAGCTGATTCTGAGCTGTCTCCATAAGGCTGGATAGACCTTCCGAAGCCTCCTTAAATTTTTTATACTCGATCAACTGATGAACAAGCTCCCAGCGGGGATCTAATTCATCACTCTCGCTCTCCTCCTCAAGCGGTTGTTCATTTTTTGGAAGAAGGAGCCGACTTTTGATGTGCATGAGGGTAGCTGCCATTATAAAAAATTCACCAGCTACTTCCAATTTAAGCTCTTCCATTTCATTAAGGACTTCGATGTATTGCCGGGCAACGGACTCGATAGGGATGTCGTGAATGTCGATCTCATTCTTCCTAATTAGAAAGAGCAACAAATCAAGTGGACCTTCAAAAATAGGCAGCCGAATAGGATGCTCGAGAGATTGCACGAGACTTTCTTTAGTAGAAATCATACGGATCAAAAACTTAGTAACCCAGCTCGAATATTAAAGCTGGTTTCATTTTCTCTGTTGCTACCCTCATGAAAGACAGCCTGATACTCTACTTCCCAGATACCGGATATTCTGTGGCGTAATGCAAAAATGCGTTCTGCAAATTCATTCCGACGGACATCAAACCTCAGGTGAGTACGAAATGCCCATCTTTCGTTGAGTTTGTAGAAAAAATCCACGTCCCATTGATTAATCTCGTTTCGAAGATTATTTAAAGAGAAGCCAATTGTCCAGATTTCACCATCATTGATAGAAAGTTGAGTTCTCGTTTCTATTGATATCAGGTCATCAAATTGAAACCGATTGAAAAAGTCTAAGTCCAACCATTGGGCTGGGGAGAGATTCAATTGGGTAAAGAAATTCGACCAGCCGCCAGGATTCTTCGTAGAGTTGAAATGGTAGTCCTGGTACAGGTTAAGCTCCACGAGGTTACGCGAACCATATTCTTCGGCTCGAGTCTGAAGGAAATTCTCAATGCCTATTCGGATGACATTCAGGTCCAAGAGATCGTCAATAGAGCGAATGTTAGCAAGGGCAATAGGGGGCAGGGAAGTATTGAATACCTCCCGATCGATTGGGATAATTTTCTTTTTACCAGAAGCTCCTCCTGGGAGATAGCGGTACCTGAAAACCGGCCTAAAAATATGACGAAGGCCGTCGATATCCCAAATTTTGCTCTGAATCTCCCAAGCGGCATAGGCCTTGATCTCAGCATCGATTCCAAGCTCACCCATAATTCGTGTGAAGCTACCATCAGATGACAGAGTCTCAAAATAATGGGTAAGGCGGGTCCCGAATATCGGCAAAATATTTAGCCAGTCCTTCACCCGAAAGGGCCGATATATAGAATAGAGAAAGTCGAGCCTTTCGTTTTCGGTTTTCAGATCGATTACATTGCCGTCCTCTATCCGGGCGTAACTCGCGGTAAAATGGTGAAAAAACCGGGTGTCGAAAAAAGGAGAAGTCATCATATCATATCTGACTTCGGGAAGACGCTTCCGAGTGATAAAGAAATCGTTTCCCTGGAACCTTGTAAGGAGAGAGAGAAAGCCGTTTTTTGTCACATAAAGGGCTTCTACGAAATTATCTGGTTGCTGATAATGGCGGAATGTTTCGGGGCGAAAGTCGCGGATGACCTCCGAGTCGCTCCATAGGTTTATTTCGGCCGAGAGAGCTAGTCCTTTTTCGAGTAGTTGCTTGTGTCGCAAAGTTAAAAAGTAACGATCTTTTTTAATCGGTTCACCATTTATGTCGAAACTTCGAGGACCAGAGTCATTTATGTAGGCACCTTTGAGATCGCCTACGATGCGGCGAATTAAACCGGGTTGTGTCCAAGTAAAGGAAGAACCCGCAAGGAATCCTCTTTCGGAATAGGCATCCAAGATGGCCCCCATACTCCAGTGAGTAGACACTGGGAATAGGGTCTCTAACTTGAAAATAGCTCCCAAGTTTCCACGATAACCTAGTTCACTATCAATCTTGGAGTCAAATTCACCAGCCTTTTGAGAATAGCTCGGCAAATAGAAAAGCGGAAATTTCCCAATCCGAACAAGAACCTGTTTAGCAATGATTCTCTCACTAGGGATGATCTTAAAATGCTTCGCCTTCAAATTTGGTGAGACTGATGTCGGCTCACGCCAGTACAGATTAACCTCCTGGAACTCGATCTCTCCTGGGCGCCCTTTGATACCTTTCCCTTCAGCATAAAACGGGAAATATCCCGCACGAAACTCTGGGCAAGTAAATTGCCTCGAACCGATATCGTAGAGAAGGCGCTGACTGAGCAAACGTAGAGATTGGAAATTGAGTCTAACATTTCCAGATGCTGTAGCCTGCCCTTCATTTTTAAAGTAGAGGATCTCATCAGCGGTAGCATGAAGGTCTTGGTATTCTATGGTAGCATCACCTCGCGCTAGAAACTGTTGTTTCTCAAAGTCGAATACAATAGGCTGATCGGAGCTAAGGATGGGTTCGTCGCTGTAAGCAATGCATGTACTTGCGAAAAGGACAACGCACGCAAAGAAACTGAGTTGGCTGGAAGGGAGTAGCCCTCTCTTTGATACTCCGGATTTTCTGCGGTCCCGGTAGGATTGAATAGGCGAGCAAGTATTAGCTAACGCAACCTTGGTGCTCCCCAACACACACTGTAATTGGGAAAGGAATTGTAAGCGACAGTTTTGCGACCTTCGAAAATTTTCGAACACGAGGAAGAGAAACGATATCTGATCTTCTTATCGGTTAATTCTGCCCCTGGAGAACCTGGGAATTCCGCCCAAGAACTCACTCGGGCACACACATTAATTCTCAGTATGAATTAATGATTCCTAAGTTGTCGACAAGGTTAAGAAGTGAAGTTTAAGCCGGTTTCCCGATGTGAAAAGGTGAAATATTTACTTTCTGACTGTCCACCGCTGTAGCTGACACAGTCAGCTTTATCGGAAAATCCCTTCGGGTGAACCACGGGTTTCTTTAAACACGGCCTGACCGCCCTTAAGATTTTTGGGTAGAATAGTACTGGAAGAAATAGGGCGGAAGCCCTCTCCATAAATTTTCAGTCCGATTTGAGCGAACAATGAGTCATCCCAATATGGCACTTTTTCAGTTCTGCATATCTCTAATCTCTTAATTGTCTCATTTTCGAGATGCATACCAGTGACTTTTACGAGAATTCGTATAATTCTCAGACTAAAGCACCCCTCATTGGAAATCGAACTCAATTGAAATAGCCCCAACACCGCCACCACCAAGCAATTGACCACACCCCCGGGCTGTGAAAACCTGTTCGTGTGGAACAAATGTATTCTAAGGAACTCAAAGCTCTCTTGTCCGGACGACACCGGAACCCCCATCGTTTTTTGGGTATGCACTTAATAGATGCTGGTGAAAAGAAAGGAGTCATTGTTCGGGCACTGCTTTGGAATGCCGCCAGATGCGATGTCGTCGATTCTGAGAATGGGAATAAAATAAGGTACCCTTTGCGAAAGCGGAGCGAAGCTGTGCTATTTGAAGGACATCTCAAGGGGGCGAATCACTGCTTCCCCTACTATCTGAGAGTAGTACAAGAAAACGGAGATATTCGGCGAATCGTTGACCCTTACTCATTTCTTCCCCTTTTTTCCCAGGAAGAACTGCAGCAACTCTCCAAGGGAGAGCATCCAAAAACCTATGAAGTTCTTGGAGCCCATCTTCGAAAAAGAGACGGGGTACAAGGGTTCGCCTTTGCTGTATGGGCACCCCGAGCAGAGGGAGTATCGGTGGTGGGCGATTTCAACAACTGGGACGGATGCTATCATCCTATGCGTGCTCTTGGTAATTCAGGATTCTGGGAACTATTCATCCCCGGACTACAAGTTGAAATGCTTTACAAGTTCGAAATAAGGTCTCCCGGAAAGGGTAGATTCTTAAAATCCGACCCCTTCGCTACCGCCTTTCAGCCTCCTCCACACAACGCATCTGTTCTCTACAACACGCACGGATTTGAGTGGACTGATCAAAAATGGCTGGAGACCCGAAGCTATCGGAACTGGGCCAAGGAACCTATAAGTATCTATGAAGTGCATGCTGGATCATGGCGGCGCGACTGTAAGCATGGAAATCAGTTGCTCTCATATCAGCAACTCGCCGTTGAGTTGGTTGCCTATGTTAAAGAAATGGAATTCACTCATGTTGAATTCATGCCTCTTGCAGAGTTCCCTTTTGATCCCTCTTGGGGATATCAAGTTACAGGCTTTTTTGCACCAACCCACCGTTATGGTAAACCCCGTGACTTCATGTTCCTCGTCGATCTCCTCCATCGCGAAGGCATCGGAGTAATAATGGATTGGGTCCCCGGACACTTTCCCGATGACTCTTTTGCTTTGTCACGCTTTGATGGTACACATCTGTATGAATATGCCGATCCCCGCCAAGGGGTGCATCAGGATTGGGGAACCCTTATCTTTGACTATAGCAAACCGCAAGTCAGAGCCTTTCTGACGGCGAGCGCGCTAGCGTGGGCCGAACGTTATCATGTTGATGGCCTACGCGTGGATGCTGTCGCTTCCATGATCTATTTAGATTACTCTCGAAAAGAGAATGAGTGGATTCCAAATAAGTATGGCGGTCGGGAAAACCTCGAAGCCTTGGAATTTCTAAGGACAACGAACCAAGTCCTACACAAACGGTACCCAGGATTTCTTATGATTGCGGAGGATTCGTCGACCTGGCCCCAAATAACAGGACCTACCGGGGAAGGAGGATTAGGCTTCGATTTGAAATGGAATATGGGATGGATGAACGACGTTATCGCCTATTTTTCGGGCGATGGCGGAGAAAGAAAGAAACGCCACAAAAGTCTGACCTTCAGCTCTGCTTATCAATTCTCAGAACACTTTGTACAAGTATTTTCTCATGACGAAGTAGTTCATGGAAAGGCGTCTATGATGTGGAAAATGCCTGCCCACTCAATGGCCCAAAGGGCACGGATGCTACGGTCTCTCTATACCTTAATGTGGACTTGGCCAGGGAAAAAGACCTTGTTCATGGGAAGTGAATTTGGCCAGTCCTCGGAATGGAAATATGACGCCTCTCTCGATTGGAACCTCTTAGAGTACATGGACCATCGGGGCATCCAGCTTTTGGTGGCGGATCTTAATAAACTTTACCAACGATGGCCCGTACTATCCCAAACAGATTGCGATCCCAATGGGTTTCGCTGGATCAGCGAAAATGATTCCGAGAATTCGGTAATATGTTTCCAGAGGTATCTCTCTCAGACTGAAGAAATATTTCTAGTTGTAGGGCACTACGCGGATCTAGAACTCTCGAATTACCGTGTCGGTGTCCCACGGGCAGGATTCTGGGTAGAGGAACTTAATTCCAATGCCTCTTTTTATGGAGGTAGCGGAACGGGTAATGATTGCGGTCGATCGAGTGAACAGATTCCATACGAGGGTCAACCGTATTCTATACAGCTCATTTTACCTCCACACACAACGATAGTGTTTCGGATCGATCGTTTGCGTACCTAATAATTTTTTTGCTTATGCTGTCGAGTGTGGAAAAGAAAAGGGGCTATTCTACAATTGACCGCATCCAGTCATATTGTATTAGCTTCTCGCTTTCCATAGGAGCTTACACCCAATAGTTGTTCTGGGGCTTGAAGCTTCTCTACTATGTTAAAGAGGATGTGATCATTGAATCTGACAATAGAAGATATTAACGAAACTCGGAAAAAACTCCATGTATCTTTTACTTCGGAGGAAGTTGAAAGAGAACAGGGAAAAATTCTGAAGGACTTTTCCGGTCATGCCCGCATTTCGGGATTCAGACCTGGGAAAGCACCCCAATCACTTATTCGGCAGCGCTACAGAAAGGAATTGGCGGAAGAATTGGATCGGAAAATCACTTCTCTCGCCTACGAAACAGCCGTCAAAGAATCTGAGATGGATATCTTTGCCGTCATTGATTTGACGAAAGAAGAAATAAAATCGGGGGAAGAAGGCGATTTGACAATTACGGTGGATATTAATCCGGATTTTGATCTTCCCGATTACAAGGAAATTCCTACCGAGATTTCCTCTACTGAGGTAACTGATAAGGAGATCGATGAGGCCATTCACGAATTTCGCAGGCAGCGATCAAGTTTCGAGGTGGTAACCCGGGCTGCGGAGATAGGAGACTTTATTAAGGTGTCTTACAATGGAATGATCGATAATCAACCTATTGCAGACTTAGTCCCGGACATAAAGATT
This sequence comes from Candidatus Moanabacter tarae, assembly GCA_003226295.1. NCBI lineage: Bacteria > Pseudomonadati > Verrucomicrobiota > Opitutia > Puniceicoccales > Candidatus Moanibacter > Candidatus Moanibacter tarae. The sequence goes on from CP029803.1 coordinate 2,194,032, forward strand.
TACGGAAAACAAGAAAATACATGGGAAGAGGCAGGCGGCGAGGAGGGAACCGGAATCAAGGCAGTAGTTGATGGCTTAGTCGGTATGAATGTGGACGAGGAAAAGGAGGTAGAAATGGAATTCCCGTCCGACCTACCAGTAGAAGCGCTCGCCGGGAAAAAGGCAGTTTACCACATGAAGGTACATGAGGTAAGGGAGAGAGTTCTACCCGATATCGATGAGAAGCTGCTCGGGACTATGCAAATGGAAAACTTAGATCAGTTTCGCAACCGAGTTAGTGATGAGATCAAGGCTTCCAAAGACGCATCTAATAGGAATAGCCAGAGGCAACAGATCCACGATCGATTGAATGAACAGATCGAATTCCCCCTCCCTGAAAGCGCCGTTGAATCAGAGACTCAGGCCCTCATGCGAGACCTGATGGCACAAAATTTTCGGCGTGGAGTAAGCGAGCAAGAGATGGAAAAACACAAGGAAGAAATCTTCCAGAATGCTCGTACCGCTGCCAACGATAGGGTCAAGATGAACCTTCTCCTGAGCAAGATTAGTGAAAAAGAGAGCATTGCTGTCGATGAAAAGGACATACAACAGTGTCTTGTACGGGAAGCCATTAGTTCGGGAAGTCAGCCAGAGAAATTCATCAAAGAAATACGGCGTGATCGCGACCGGTTGGCTAGCATTCACCAATCCATAAGGATGAATAAAACCTGGGATATGCTGGTCGAGCATTCGATCGTCTCAACAATTGAGGATGATCAAAAAGATGGCAAATGATCTAAAACAGTGCTATGGTCTAGCTAACTTTAAAAGGATTCGGATAATCAGAACTGAATTTGCTAGAAAGGAAACCCTCGAGTGAGTTACTATTTACCCATACCCAGTGTGGTTGAAACAGACGGTCGAACCGAGCGTCACTGGGATATCTATAGCCGGCTTTTAAAGGACCGTATTATATTCATTGGCTCTCCCATAGACGACTACGTTGCTAATGGGGTAATTGCGCAACTACTTTTCCTCTATATGGAAGACCCGAAAAAAGACATCAGTCTCTATATAAACTCCCCAGGAGGGAGTGTTACTGATGGGATGGCAATCTATGATACGATCAACTATCTTCGTTGTGATGTCAGCACAACCTGTATCGGTCAGGCCGCTAGCATGGGGACTGTGCTCCTCGCCGGAGGAACACCCGGGAAACGATATGCTCTCCCGCACAGCCGGGTGATGCTTCACCAACCAACCGGATACGCTACAGGACAGACATCAGATATATCAATCGCCGCCAAGGAAATCCTCCGGTGGCGACAGACCATGAGCAAAATTTTGGCAAAACATACAGACACGGATGTCGAAAAGATTGAAAAAGACTCTGATCGAGATTACTATATGACAGCAGAGGAAGCGAAAAAATATGGCATCGTTGACCGGGTTATTGAGTTCCACAAGGATACAGAAGAAAAACAGAATAGTGCCTAATCGCGGGACTTTCGACAGATGGCTAAATCGACTAAAATGACTTTCTGTTCATTCTGCGGTAAATCGCAGAATGAGGTACAAAAGATGATTGCCGGTCCAGCAGGGGTCCATATTTGCGATTCTTGTGTTACGGTCTGCAAAACCATTATCGATCGAGAACTTAAATCCTCTCAGCAGCAAACACGGTCGGGATTTAAATTGAATAATCCGGAAGAAATCAAGAACTCGCTTGATAACTTCATCGTCGGCCAGGAGTACGCTAAAAAGGTCCTTTCGGTAGCCGTCTATAATCACTATAAACGTCTCGTTTCGGAAGCATCATCTAAGAATTCGGAGCTCGGATCCGATAGCTCTGAATTTGGGGAAATTGAACTTGAGAAGAGCAATATTCTTCTGATTGGACCGACCGGAAGTGGGAAAACCTTGCTCGCGCGGACCCTGGCTAATTTGCTTGAAGTGCCTTTCGCCATTGCCGATGCCACTACGTTGACCGAGGCTGGATATGTGGGTGAGGACGTGGAAAATATTGTCCTCCGACTCCTACAAGCAGCAAACTACGAGGTAAAAAAAGCAGAATGCGGGATCATCTATGTAGACGAAATTGATAAGATTGGTCGCAAGACAGATAATGTATCGATTACCAGAGACGTATCAGGCGAAGGCGTGCAACAGTCCTTGCTGAAAATTCTCGAAGGCACAGTGTGTAATGTTCCGCCTCAGGGTGGTCGAAAGCATCCTAACCAGGAATATATTCAAGTTGATACTAGTCGTATCCTGTTTATTTGCGGTGGCGCCTTTGTCGGACTAGAAAGCATTGTCAAACAGCGAGTGGGCGGCAAAATCCTGGGTTACAATATAAAGGAAGAGCACGAAGATGGTGATTCAGAGAATCTAATGGAACACCTAGCACCGGAAGATCTGGTCAAATATGGATTGATTCCAGAATTTATCGGCCGTCTGCCCATTGTTTCGAATTTAGATGAATTAACCGTTATCGAACTGGAAAAAATCCTCCTGGACACACGCAACGCCATCGTCAAACAGTACGGAAAACTGTTTTCTATGGAAAAGGTACGTCTGAATTTTACACGAGATGCCGTCAAAGCAGTAGCCGAGAAAGCAATGGAGTTAAAGACTGGCGCGCGTGCACTCCGTTCCATAATGGAAAAATTGATGTTGGACGTGATGTACGAACTCCCTGGCTTGTCAAACGTCGAGGAGGTTACCATTAACCGGGCCGTAGTGGACGGAAAAAAGAAGCCAAAATATCGAACTGCCCCCAAACCTAGCCGGCGATCCGCCGCCTAGGTTTTTGAAAAATAGGTTTAGAAGCGCGTGGGTAACCCTCATTTCACGTGTGATCGCAAGCGTTCCACACTTCTAAATTTTGAGACCGTTAAATTCTAGGCTGCGGACCTAAAATTGGCCGGTTTGTCCTGGGAGGAGAGTACGGGCAAAAGCTACCAGCAAGCGGACACAGTTTTCTACATCATTTAGATCGACGACTTCACTCGGCGTGTGCATGTAGCGCAGAGGTATCGAAACTACCGCTGTGGCAACCCCTTTTCGTCCGATTTGAATTGCTCTTCCATCGGTTCCAGTTGGCCGAGGGTCGGCCTCGATCTGATAAGGAATCTTTTCCTTTTCGGCACACGCAATAAGCCGGCGATAGATAATCGGATTGACGTTTGCACCCCGCGTAACGATCGGGCCGCCACCTAACCTGAATTCGCCAAATTTCCGGTTGTCACAATCCGGATGATCGGTAGCGTGCCCAACATCGACAGCTATTGCGAAGTCCGGGTTGACAGAATATGCAGCCGGGATCGCGCCGCGGGTTCCAATCTCCTCCTGGGCCGTCGATACCACCACTAATTTCGTCTTGAAGGACTTGAACTTTGCCAATCGAAGAAGAGCCTCGTTAACAACATAGGCTCCTGCTTTGTCGTCGAAAGCCCGTGCCACACAAAGGCTTCCTCGGAGAACCTCGAAACCATGGTCATAAGTTGCTGGATCGCCAATACTGATTAACCGAAGCGCCTCCTGTTTGTTCTTAGCCCCAATATCGATCCACATATTGTGGATTTGGGGGACAAGTTTTCGATCCTCCGGTTCCATAAGGTGGACGGCGCGTTTTCCTGTTACACCTCTGACAACTCCTTTCTTTGTCATGATTGAAACGCGACGGCCCGAAATCATGATACGATCATGCCCGCCAATCGTGTCAAAATAAACAAAGCCATCTTTATCGATGTATTTTACAATGAATCCCAGTTCATCGATGTGGCCGGCAAACATCAGACCCGGGTTACCATCAGGGTTGAGAGTAGCGAATCGATTTCCCATTACGTCCTTTGAATACTTATCGGCGATCGGCTGAACATACCGATCGACGACAGCCTGTGCTTCTTCTTCAAATCCGGAAGGGGAGCGAGCATTCAAAAGGTCAATCAAAAATTTTGGTGGAGAGTATTTTTTACTTGGCATTGCTTTTTCCTTGAGAGGTGAGATTGAACAAGGTGTTCTCAGAAAGACCATCAAAATCCATGATAATTTACCCATCGATTGATTTGAGGGAAGGTAGAGTAGTACGCCTCCTACAGGGCAGGAAGGAGGCAGAGACTGTCTATTTCGACAATCCACTTGAACCTGCGGAACGCTGGAAAGAAGCGGGTGCAGAATGGATTCATGTTGTTGATTTGGATGGAGCCTTTACCGGCAAACCAAAAAATTGGGAGGCGATCGGGTCAATAGTTACAACTGGACTCAAAGTTGAATTAGGAGGGGGACTGCGGAGTGAAGAGGACATCGAAAGAGCCTTTAATTGCGGAGTTTCCCGTGTAGTATTGGGAACTAAGGCAGTGAGTGAGGCGGACTGGCTGTCTAAACTCGCGGCCCAACATGGAAATCGGCTAGCAGTCGGAATCGACGCCAGAGGAGGGAAAGTGGCAGTAGAAGGCTGGGCAAAAACAACCGAAGTTGCCGCACAGGACTTAGCCCTGGCGGCAGATGCTTCAGGCATTCAGTATATCATCTATACTGATATTGCGCGTGACGGGATGCTAACAGGTCCAAACTTTTCAGCCCAACGCAAGATGGTGTCTGAAGTTTCCGCCCGAGTAATTGCTTCAGGAGGGGTTTCAAAGATATCTGATATCCCACAATTCTTGCAAATTAAGGAAAAATTCAAGAATTTTGATGGGATCATAATCGGCAAAGCACTCTATGAAAATAGGTTTAATTTGTCCGAAGCGATTAAACTGGCATCCGCATAGGAATCAACCGGTTGGGCAATCGCATTGATTGCCTTTGTCAGTTTAGTTTATTAAGCTGAATTTAGTCGTCACTAATGTTAGTGATATCCCTCCACATTTCTCATTAGAGATTCGTGGTCTCGGTACAATGGAGCATTGCAAGGAAGGTCGATATCAGCATTGTGCTGATCAATGCCTTATCAAGCCGAACCGAAGCTTGCGGAGTTTGTTCAAAGTCTCCCCAAGACCGAGACGCATCTGCATATCGAAGGAGCTTGCCCGATTGAATTACTACGAGAGGTAGATCCGGTTCAGTTTAAGGATCCACCAAGAATGTGGGCAGATAATTTTCGCTATTCAAGTTTCGATCACTTTATGGAGATTTATGGGATACCGTGCGAAACAGTATTCACTTCCGCAGATCAATACCATCGAGCCGCAGCGATTGTTTTAAGTAACTGTTCCCGGCAAAATGTGCGTTATGTTGAGACGAGTTTTCACAGTGGAATTTTTAATACCATTAAGGATACTGGCCCAGAGCTTATTCGGGCGATCAAGAGCGCGTCCCCTGACAACCTAGAAGTGCGTGTGTTCATGGGAATGAGCCACAACGCCATGGATGGAATCGGACAGGAGATCGTTAGCGATTGCCATCGATGGGAGGAACTCGATGGAATAGATCTCCATGGTCCAGAATATTGGCCATTTGAAGCTTGGACCGCCGAAGTCTGGGCTCGGGCACGAGAAGTCGGCCAATTCACTAAGGCTCATGCCGGAGAATTCATGGGAGCGGACTTTGTAGCAAAGATTTTGGATGAACTTAAGGTAACCCGGATTGAACATGGGGTGCGATCCATCGAGGACCCTGCTGTCGTGAAACGGTTAGTTAAAGAAGGAATCACACTCGATGTCTGCCCGATAAGTAATGTGAAACTCTCCGTCAAAGGAATTCCAAATATGGCTGCACATCCAATTCGTCAGTTATTTGATTCGAATGTCAAAGTCACGATAAACTCGGATGACCCCTACATGTTTGGCAATACTTTGAGCGAGGAATATTATGCTCTCTTTCAGGATCTGGATTTTTCGGAAAGGGAACTCGTCGATATCGCGCAAAATGGTTTTGAGGTCGCCCTTTGGGAAGGAGAGGCAAAGGATCGATGCATCGAAGAACTTAACTCTATCGCTGCTGGTATGGATTGAGGTATGGGATATCGGAGAGCTAGAGTTTCAAGTCCCCGTTCGAGTTTGCCAATCCTCCCCGGTTTTGCTTTACCCTCATACACCCAGAATCTATTCTGAATTATGCGCGAATTCTCTAAAGTTGCAACCCTATCGGAAGTTAGTCCCGGCGAGAAAATCCGAATTGATTACCAGGGCGAAGCCGTGATTCTAATAAATGTGGCAGGCGAGATCTTTGCCATTTCGGACATCTGTACCCACGATGGACAGCCTTTAATAGACGGGGACATTGATGGTTTTGAGATTGAATGTCCGCGGCACGGTGCGCGATTTAATATGAAAACTGGCGAGGAAACTCCTCCCGCCTTCGAACCCGTACCGATTTACGATGTTAGGATAGAGGGAACCGCCATCCTTATCGCTCCAAGGAATGAATAAATGGCGTTGATGGGAAAGAAATAGACCATAGATTAGGGTCTTCGTTCGTATCTCTTTCTGGATTCTTTTAAGATGGTTCTACCTAAGAATATCAGTTCCATCAAACGCAGGATTTTGAGTGAATTAGAAGTTCAGATAACGTAATCAAACGACAACCTTAGGTTTGCTGTAAAAGTAGAACGGACCTCCTCCATCTTCCTAGATGTTAGGCTTCCCAATCCCCACCATAGCGGCCAAATCGTCGAATTTTTTGTGGGACCTGCCGTCACTCCATGTCGCTGTTCAATCGATGGACTTGGCGCTTTTCGAGGATTCCAGTACACCGAAAGGAAGGCCATGACATCTTCATTCTACGTTCACTGTGATTATGCAATTTGACTTGCTACCAATTTGCGGAAACTCAACAATGCAAGGCTTTATGTTTCCGTTCTTCTAAGTGTGCGTTAAACGAAGTCCGGAGGAGTTTAAATAGGTAACAGTACTAAGTTACACAAAAGTGAATAACAATATTTAGGAGGAAAAAGATGACGGCAACGGCAGCTATTAGCGAACCTATCACTTTCAGTTCAAAAGCTCGGGAATTCCTTTCTTCACCGAAGAAAATTCTTGTTGATGGAAGGTGGATCAATGCGGCATCAGGAAAAACTTTTGACGTATTTAATCCAGCCACCGGCGAGACAATCGTCCAAGCCGCCGAGGGAGACAAAGAAGATATCAATATAGCTGTTACAGCAGCACGGAGAGCTTTTGAATCGGGCCCATGGCCAAACCTTACTCCTTCAGAGAGAGGGAAGATGATCTGGAAGATTGGAGACTTGATCCTGGAAAATCTGGATGAGCTTGCCGAGTTAGAATCCATTGATAATGGAAAGCCGATGGCAGTAGCTCAGGTAGCCGACGTACCTCTTTCGGCCGACCTTTTCCATTATATGGCAGGATGGGCTACCAAGATTGAAGGGAACACAATTCCAATATCAGTTCCTTATGCCCCCGGCACCAATTATCACGCCTATACAACACGAGAGCCTGTTGGTGTCATAGGGCAGATAATACCTTGGAATTTTCCTCTCCTAATGGCTGCTTGGAAGCTCGGTCCGGCGCTGGCTACTGGGAATACAGTTGTTTTAAAGGTTGCTGAACAGACTCCCATCACTGCATTGCGGCTTGGAGAACTTCTCCAGGAAGCCGGTCTTCCAAATGGAGTTGTCAACATCGTAACTGGCTTCGGTGAGACAGCAGGTGCTGCTCTCGCTGCCCACGATGGAGTTGACAAAGTGGCCTTTACGGGCTCCACCGAAGTCGGGAAACTGATTGTCCAGGCAGCGGCCGGCAATCTTAAGAAAGTCTCGCTAGAATTGGGCGGGAAGTCACCCAATGTACTTTTCAATGATGTCCTGGATATGGGAACTGCTATTCAGGGAGCGGCCAATGCTATCTTTTTTAACCATGGCCAGTGCTGTTGCGCTGGATCCCGGCTCCTTATAGAAAGAGATATTTTCGATGAAGTAGTAGAAGGGGTCTCGGATGCGGCTAAAAAAATCAAAATTGGGCCGGGGTTGGCCACCGATACTGAAATGGGCCCCCTAGTTTCCGACGAGCAATTTCAACGCGTTACCAGCTACATCGACGATGGAATTAGTACCGGGGCTTGTACAATGACCGGAGGCAAGCGATTCGGGAAGGAGGGTTACTTTGTAGAACCAACCGTTTTTACCGATATCAAGCCGGATATGAAAATTGTCCGTGAGGAAATTTTTGGCCCTGTAGTAGTCGCGGAACCATTTGACGAGGAAAATGAATTGATAACAACAGCCAATAATTCAACCTATGGTTTAGCTGCTGCCGTCTGGACCAAAGATATTGCAAAAGCCCATCGTGCCGCAGCACAACTCCGTGCTGGAACCGTTTGGGTAAATTGCTACAATATATTCGACTCTTCGCTTCCTTTCGGTGGATATAAGCAGTCGGGCTGGGGTCGAGAGATGGGACATGAAGTTCTAAATAGCTATACTGAAACCAAGGCCGTCGTGGTGGCATTATAGTATGGAAATACCCTATGAGGACTCCCTAATCAGAAAGAGGGAAGTGTTCCGATAGAGCTTGAGCAGTTATGTAAGCACCCTTAGGCGAAAAGTGGCCGTCGTTGGGGAGGAATAAACGGGAATGCTTTTCGGTTTCGAATGTCTCTCGGAGAGACAGGTATTCTATTCCTTCGATCTTACAGAACTTACCAAAAATTTCATCGTAAATTCCATCGTACTGCTGTCCTGTGTATATATAAACGAAGCCCCAGTTAAAAGTGTCTTGCTGACCCAAAAACTGAATCTTTTTGAGCGCGTGTAACTGGAATCTCATTGCCCTGAGGTAATCAGGCCTAGAAATGAATGGTTCAGAGCCTTTATACACCCCTAGGAAATCATCATGGTTTAACGATTCTATCAGTTCCTTATGATTGGATTCGGGATTCGAGAACTTGGAGGCCTCCGGAAGTCGAACCTTCGCGATAGATGCCATCGGAGGCACTTGCACTTGATCCACCAGAGTTGCCCGTGCCTTCGCCAAAAGCTCGGCGCCAAAAGCTCGGCACCATTTTCTTAGGTACAGTGTACCTGCTCGATAGAGCCGTAGCGTGGGGGAGTAGAGAAGCCTCTGTTCGAGAGCGTGCAAAATCGGCTTTGCTCCCCTCGCCTTCTTACTCACGTAGGAATAGAAGGGATTTGAAACCGCCGAGTTTATAAAATTAATTTGCTCCTCTGCTGAGAGTTTCACTGTTAAGTCATTAAGATCATTGTTGAGGAAGAAGACGAAAACCCAATCCGGCGCGAGCAGTAGCGCATCACGAAGTAAAAATTGGAATTCTTCGTGAATTGAGGCTCCCTGTTTACCCATATTATAGACCTTCCTCCCGGTCAATTGCTCGAGATTCGATGCTACTGTGAAATCCGATTCCACTCCATGACCGTAGATCATAGAGTCTCCGATTAGGACGATATTCGCACTGGTATATTCGATGTCATTTCTAAATCCCCTTGAATCAGTTTGATGGTACCAACGATATCCGTTGAAGTACATTTCCCTGGAATATTCCGGTCGCATTCGGAATGTCCTCGTGTCATGATCTTTATAGTCAATGCCTCGTCCCCATTCGCTGTACCCTGTACCAACTTCGTTGGCGATGGTTTGAGGCAAAAGGTGGAAATAATTCCGAAAACCCAACTCCAAAGTTAAGAAGCAGAGGATAACGGAAACACCCATAGCGAAAATTTCTCTTCTTCTTTGGTACCAGGACCCGAACACCTTGAGGTCGATAGTTTTTGGCAGTAGCCCATTATCTAGACGCAGAATAATTTTGAACCAAAATGCAGGAGGAAGGAAGAGCAAGTAAAGAGCGGCGTCAGCAACTTTAATCCCAAGGTCATCTAAAACGAAAAAACACGTCCAGATCGCAACGTAGATTTCGAAAGAAATAGATAAAAATCTTTTCACCTTCTACTCAGTAGAGACCCTCAATCCCATCTCTTCGTCACGCAGTAATGGTTGTTAAGAGAGATCTTCATGGAAGCGTTAGGTGCCGAACTAAACGAAAACAACGGGATAAAAGTTTTTAATTAGGGTTTGTGGGCAGTTGAGTTGAGTTAGGAATCCAGATTTAAACGCTCATATATAAAGATTTGCAGTACCATTTCATAGCCAGGAACCACTGGTTAATCTCTTTGATTCAACCATATCGACCCGAAAAACATTCATTGATGCAACAATTAATCTAATTGAAGCGAGAAGTTGACATCAGGTTGTCCCATACCCGTTCTATTTCGTCCGAAAGAAATCGATCACATGGTGCATCCGAGATTCAGGAAACTGTCCCAACTTTTCTCTGTATATCTCCTCAGCCTCTTCCAAGGACTCCGTCTGCACGAGATCGGCAATCCCAGTTGAGCATACTTCTCCGAGAACATCGGGATCAAATAACATCATGACCGAAGCGAGAGGCGTCACTTTAACCACAGTCCCGTAGGGACCGTTGGTCCAAACATTCCTGAAGCCGAATTCGCCTCGAGCAGCACGATAAGACATCGGCTCAATCGGATCAGGATAAGCTTCGCTTGCCCTCTCCATTTCCAACACGTCCTGTTGGGTAAGCCCATGGGCACCTAGATAACCCCCCGCCTTCATAACTCGACTTACCCGCTCATCCAGCTCTTCCAACTGCATCTCCCCATCGCAGCCATATCCAGAAACGCCGTAAATCGTCGGACATTCCAGTCGTGTAATTGCTCCCAAGCTGATAAAATCGACTAGGGAAGTTTTTGCCGGAGATGCTTCCTTCCCATCATGAAAGGAGTCGGATCCGATATCGACACCAACAAAGAGATCAATCCTCTCATCAGCAATTAATTGGTTGAGGCTTCGCGCCAATCCTATAACACCGCCCGAGAGACCTGCCACAAAGACCTCCTCGGCGGGAATCAGACTTGCCAGGCGAGCTTCACAGGGTCGCTTTCCGTTATAGTTCGAGTTCTCATTTACCAATGCAACATGCGGGGCTACGAGCTCCGCTTCTTGTAAGTCAGACACGGGGTAGACAGTAGGTCCCATTACCGCACTCCCCCATTCATTGGCCAACGGGTTTCCATCGGGCGTCCACCATTGGCAACTGACTCCACCCATAAAGACTTTCTTGACTCCTAATTGCCTCATCAAATTGGCGATTGGGATTCCCTGTATAACATCTCCGCCCCCGCCAATGCCCATGATAATTGCCGATTCCGACTTCAATATCCGATCGATCAGTGAGGGCTTAGTTCGTTGCATGGTCAAAACCAAGATGCTATCTCAAACGATTCGGTAGTAAATAGGAAAATGGACCGGATAGACAATCTAAAGTGAACACTTTCAAGTCCGAAAAACGAATTAACGACTGACACTTAAGTTTACTATTGAGAGTTTAGAGATTGTATGCTGATCCGTTATATATTTCCAAAGGATGGAACATACGGTGTATGTGTTCTAACCCTTGCCTCTTTATGCAGTACCGCAAATAAAGATAGAGATACCTAGTCCGTCTAGCATTACCCCAGACTACTTGACAAAACTTGGACACAGGAAGATACAAAAATAATGGATAATCTTGGTATCGGGCTAATTGGTTGTGGCGGCATGGGCATGTCGGTAGTTCGAAAGCTTCTTGCCTTGGATAAACCTCTCGAGGTTCGAGGTATCTTTGATCCCGATGAGAGATCAATCAAGAGTGCACGTGAGGAAATCACGACGGATCCCTTCGTCTTTGATAGTTACAGTGACCTCGTTTCGTCACCTGAAATTGACTGGGTCATGATAGCCTCTTGGAATTGCTTTCACAAGGAACAAACTGTCGCATCATTTGAGGCCGGGAAACACGTATTCTGTCAGAAACCATTGGCAACGACTATAGAGGATGCAAAATCAATGTTCGACGCATGGCGTAAGACAAAGAGGATGTTCAATCTCGGTTTTAGTCTACGCTATTCAAACCATTACCGGAGAATACGCTCTATGCTCGAAGAGGGGCTGGTAGGCGACCTAATCAGTTTCGAATTTAACGAAACACTCGATTTTAATCATGGAGGATACATTATGGGGGACTGGCGGAGGCTTCAGAGGAATGCAGGAACGCACCTTCTGGAAAAATGTTGCCACGATATCGACTTGGCTAACTGGATGGTTGGGAGTCGCGCCCGCAGAGTAGCTTCGTTTGGGGGACTCAATTTCTTCACCACGAAGAACCAACACCGCATTGGGGAGATCGGGAAAAGTAAAGAAGGAGAAGAAGCCTATACTACCTGGAAAGGCCTAGAAAAGCACAACCCATTTACATCGAACAAAGATATAAACGATAATCAGGTCGTTATAATAGAATATGAAAACGGAGTCCGGGCAACTTTTCACACCAACTGTAATTCAGCTTTGCCGGAGAGAAGAATGTACATTTTGGGCACCGAAGGAGCAATTCGAGCTGACTTATTAACTGGCTTAATAGAATCCAAGCGAATTGGATTCGAGACCGAAAAAGTGGAAGAATCGAGTTCAGTCCATGGTGGACATGGCGGGGGAGATGAAATACTGGTAAAAGAACTGGCAGAAAGCATGCTTGATGGGTTTACCCCTACAGTCGGAATGGAAGAAGGGCTGCGAGCAGCTGTCACATGCTTCGCTATTGACCAAGCATCCGATCAGGGATCAGTCGTAGATCTCGGTCCTTCTTGGAAATTTGTCGGACTCTGAGGAATTCGGTGTAACTATCGATTACAATCGATCTTAAACATCAATCAGGATGTCAGAGAGTTCAATGTCTCCCCAAGTGGCCTCATTATTTAAAGAATTGGGTATCTGTGAATCCAAAATCGCACATCGTCGGCTCCAGCTTCAGCCGGAAGCATCTAAACTCATTGAAGTTTTCGAAGACAAGAGGGCATACAAGCTTTCTCCCAAAGCTGCTACAGCGTGGGATGCAATGAAAGATGCAGCTGGAGAAACTGGGGTCTCTCTGCGTCTAGTCTCAGCATTTCGATCCGTAGCCTACCAGGGGGAGCTAATCAGGAGAAAACTAAGCCGGGGAGAAAAAATCGATTCGATTTTGCGTGTGAACGCGGCGCCCGGATATAGCGAGCATCACACTGGGAATGCTATCGACGTCACTGTCAATGGTTGCCCACAACTAACCGAGGAATTTGAGCAAACACAGGCCTTTCGATGGTTGACTAACCATGCTTCTTGTTACGGTTTTCAATTGTCGTACCCGAGGGATAATCCTTACGGGTACAAATACGAACCATGGCACTGGTGTTTTCATCCCAATTTCTCTGGGCGATAAATTTAACCTTGCAGGAGTGTCCTTCCAATTAGCTAGGGAGTCAGCTCGTAGAGCTTTAAAGACCAATGGCAATTGTCCAAACTCGATCGAGATCATGGATGAAATGCCTATGGCTGCAACGGGGAAGGAAGGTCTACGTTGGGATGAAATGATCTTGCGTCACAATATATTATTGGGGAAATCAGAAAATGTTTACCAATAGATGAACGGACCCATGAGGAGGGGATGAGAAAGCGGGAAATTGCGGTGAGGGAACCCCCTCTACCTACAGAACACCAATCTCATCCGTTTCCTCGGTAATCCAAGGGGTCACAGAGAGGACCACTGCCATGACAAGATATCCCCAGGTCCATTTAGAAATGGAGAATCCAATCTCCCCAAGAACATCTGTAGGCACAAATAGGTAGGTATGGATGAATCCAATCGACGAGAGAAAGGCGCCAGCAAGGAACCAGCCAGCAGCATTACGAAACTTCCGTTCGATGATGCATACGGTAGCAGCTGATAGAATTATTGAGGTGTAGACCCAGCCCTGTTCCAAGGCGAAAGCGCCGTCGGAATAGAAACTTCGCATCTTTACGAAAAGATCGTTCACTTCAGGTTTAAAAAGGAATACACCTGTTGCCGCTCCGCTTACGAAAAGAGCATGCTTAATCGTCACGGAGACATAGGCGGCGATAACTGGAAGAATCCCCACCACAACGGCAGGAGCGTGCCTGGTTGGGGTCGCTTGAAACGCTTGGGTTCCCATCATTAGACCGATCCAAATGAGAATTGCCATGCCAGCTTCGATCGGAATGAAATAAACAATAACGCTTAGGGTGCCCGAGAAACAGACGAGGGACCACACAACAGCATTAAGGGTCGAATATCCGGCTCGACCACCAATAGCTTTCCAGCCTGGATGGCCAATGTAGATTGTGGTGGGAAATGGAGATCCGAAGAGGGCGGTCCCGATAGTTCCTAATCCGTTACATGCTAACGCCGGTCGACTCTGGTAGCAATCGCCGGCTGCAGCCGCCGATTCGATATTCTGCAAAGAGAGGACCAGATTGATAAAGCCCATGGGTATAATGACAGGCAAATACTCAACAAGATATGAGAAAGATGAAATGAGATCCCCAAACACTGGAAGTGGAATACGTAATCCGACCTGCTCCCATGCCAAAACGCCTACTGGCACCACACTTTCACCGGTAATCGCATACAGCAGCCAGGCGATGAGGGTTCCCAGGGTAAGAACAACCAAGCCACCCGGAATTCCAAACTTAAACCGGACACGTCCGAAATATATTACTAAAGTAAGGGCAAAAGTCGTGAATCCGATCAAAGGGTTCGCGTATCCGCGAAAAATGAAATCCATAGCGATGAAGGCAATTCCAATCCCAGCAAGGGCAGAAAGAAGAGCAGCCCTGGGTGTGAACTTTCGGATGTTTTCGACCACGAAAGCACCGAAAAACTCGATCAATCCAGAACCGATGCAGGCTACTAGGCCCGCCTGCCACGCGATCTCATTAGCCCGTTCCGGGGCGAGACCAGATAATAGCGCCTTCTGCTGGGCTGGATACATGACTAGGAAAACAAAAACAATGGTCGTAACTAGATTGACTCCATAGGGAATAGCACAGACATCGGTGCGGTTTTCCTTGTCTGCGAGTTTCAATGCCATACGGGCATAATAGAGATTCCCAATGACTAAACCAATCGCCATAGCTGGAAGAATTCGTCCATAGAAGAGTTCATTGGAAAACCCAAGATACCCAAGACAGAGGCTGCTCATCAGGAGGAACATGATGAGATTGTCTAGGCCGAGGGCGAAGAAGCCGTCTAAGTCGCCTTTTACTAATCGCTTCATGGTAAAAAAAGAGGCACCCAATCTCAAGGGTGCCTCTGATTAGAACACATAAGCCGTTTCTTTTAGAATTTGTGCGTCACGCTGACTTCCCAATTTGCGGGTAATTGAGGCAGTACCGTAACACCCCCAAACAAACCAGGAAAGTTTCCGCGAAAATAACGCTCGTCTGAAATATTTCTTCCGATAAAACGAATATTCCAGCGATCGGTATTATAGACAACCGCTCCGTTAACAATAAAAGCTTCGGGTAGCTTAAGTTGAGTCAACCGATCTCCCGCAACCGGGGCAAGATATGTTACACCCAAATTTGCCTCCCAGGGGCCATTAGAACGCCAGGTCGTATTAAAACTGAGGGTTTTGTCTGGGATACCGGGTCGCTCTTCATGGGCTTTTTCGCAACAGGCATTCGAGTTGCTCAGTGTTCCGGCCCAGTAATTCTCCCCCTTTGCTGGGAGTCCGGTTAGGTATGCAACCTGTTCAGGATTAAGAAACGCAAAATCAGCGTTTCCTTCTACAAGTGGGCGATAAACCGTCTTTTGCCAATTTGCCGCGAAGGAAAAGGCCCAGAACTCGTTGGGAACGATACGAAACTCTACTTCATAACCGGTTCCCCTTGTTGCCGTGACCGTCAATTGCTGTGCATTGAACGCTTGTAGGGTCTGTTGGTAAACGGCGAAAGTGTAGAAAAACTTGTTTTCCATAGCTTTGCCTTTTATGCCTCCTTCCCAGAGACTAGTATTGGCCATGGGGTCACCGCTTTTCGTAATACTGTTGGGAACACCTCCTGTTTGATCCGTCATTATCAAGGGCTGTCGCGCGTTCGTGGCGTAGATATTGAATCCCGCTGGAACTTTGTATGTTGCGCTAAGATTGTAAGCCCACTCCCACTTGTCTGCTTTGTAAGTATTTCCGGCATCATCGTCGCGATTGTTTTCGGCCAGCGACTCAGTTTCGACATTTACATAATTTGTTCGGCCTCCCAAAAGAAGGTGGAGCTTATCTCCAATATGAACGTTCGAGAAAAGTCCGGTGCCAAATTCCCAGAAATCGGTAACGTCGGCTCCGGTCCAAGGATTCTTTTCCGGGGTGTCGAGAGAATTGGCACGACGGTCGTTAGGAGTCCCAGTACCCCCATTTAGAGAGAGGTCGCGGCGATCGAATGTTTCCACAACAAAATCCTGAAATGTCTCAGCGTGGTAAATCCGAAATGAAGGCGCCACTTGCCAGTCAGCCCGAATTTTATCCCCCAATCTTGTATTTCCTGCTAGAATAATTTTCTCTTCAAGCGACCATCCATCGTTGCGTTGGGAAAACCCATAGCTAGCTCTCTTTTCACGGTCCAACCAGTCGAAAAATACTTTATTAGTAAAACTGAGGTTATCGCTCACGTCGAAGATTAAGTCGAAGAAAACTCCAAGACTTTCAGAGTCTAGATAATCGCGGGAGTCCACTAAAACATCCGACTCGTGGATTGTTGTAGTGCGGACAGTAGCTGGATCGAGAGCCAACACCTCATTAGCTCCGTTCATACCGGATGGCGGAAGGCTCCCAAATCCTGGGACTTCCAGCGGAAATCCCAACTTAGAATTTAGAAAATAGGATAGTGGGAATGTGATATTTTGGACTGTTTGGGCTTCGCCTTGGTCAAGAAACCCGTCTCCATCACCACCCCATTTGTGCAAGTCGGGATTTACCAATGGAGCCCCCGCAGTGTAGGTGTTGTTGTCTATAAGGGCTTGCGTAACGCGGTTCCACCCTGCGTTTTCTGTCGAACTATAGTATTGGAACTGTTCACCGAACTCAATTCGGGCACGGTCCGAAAGATCGATGTTGAATGTAGATTGGATGATGTACTGATCGGTGCCAACATTGTTATAGAAACTATCTGAGTTCTCCACCAGTGCGAATAGATAGTATCCGCCATCCTTGCCTTCAAGGGCCATCGGTCCACCGACTTCCGCCTGAAGCACTCTCTTATCCCATGAACCAGTGGTCCCAGTAATGCTTCCTTTGGGCTTTTCGTAGTACTTGCCCGTCGAAGCCCTGGCTGATTTCGGAATAAAATTTAGATATCCCCCGATCTTCCCGAATCCGAAAATGGGAGATGGCGGACCACGGACTACGTCAACCCGGTCAGAAGCGCCGATTGGAGTCTGGTAGTTACCTGGATTCTCAATACGTTTCATCCCCCTAAAATAAGTTTCTCCGGGAGCACCACGGATATCAAGTTGACCGGCCACGCCGAAGAATGAAGTGGTAAAAGTGCCGGGGGAAAAGGCAACTAGCCCGTTTATATCATCAATGCCGTATTGTTCGATCATCTCGGCGCTGATTGAGCTAACAGAGCGAGGAGTATCAACGATATTTTGACCGAACCCGAAAACAGAGTTAACCGGAACTTGGGGAAGGACCCCAACGGGATCAATCACCTCTTCTTCAATCTCGAATTCTTCCAACTCTTCAACCTCTGATTCCTCCTGGGCAATTGCTACATTAAGGCTAAAGACAAGAGCGAAAACCAAAAACAGCTCGGTTAAATTCTCATGTATTCTTTTTTTTGTCATTTTTCTTATATTTGATCTTTGGGCAATAGAATAATCTGTATTTCCTTGAAAAGGAATGTTTTATGCCACTCATTTTCAATATATTTGCAACGACTTCCACACCATAAAACCAGCCCCCCCTCTAAAATGGCCCCAGATTCGGAGCGTAACGCAGCATTTTAAAACTGATGCTTTATTCCCTTATACAAAATGCCCTTGACGCAATATTTTGCAGTTGAAGGATGTTTTTTATCTCGACGATCAAGCGTTCTCGGATAAGCGTTGAGAACCTTCTGGTAAACGTATAGGGTTCTCGGAAAAGGGATCAACAATTTTATTCATACAGGGGTAGCAATTCCATCTCCGGAACCGTCACGAGGCCTTTGTCGGTAATTCGAATTTCGGGAATTACCGATAAAGTGATTAGGTTGAATCCCATGTAGGGAAGCGTACACCCCGCCTTCTTCCAGGCTTTTTTAAGTGCCGAAGCCTCATTTGCAACCTCTGTTGCCCGTTTATCGGAAAGAAGCCCAGCAATAGGAAGAGAGATCAAGGCCATAATTGCACTATTTTCTACTACCACTACTCCCCCGTTATTTTCTCTCAGGATGCTGACTGCCATTTGCATATCTTCCTCGTTTTTCCCTGCCACGACTAGATTATGGGCATCGTGGCCAATGGTGCTAGCAACAGCGCCAGTTTTCAGACCAAAGTTCTGGAGAAACCCGTGAGCGACACCTCCATTCATCCCGTGCCTTTCGACTACCGCAAGGAAACAGAGATCGTTCTCGAATAGTAGAGGTTCCCATTTTGTGAGAGTCGTCGAGATTTTAAGCTGTTTTCGGAGTGTCACAATCCCTGGTAATTCAGTACGAATAATATTGATCCGAACGGGAACCATGGGGAGATCTGGAACGAGTTTCAGATCCTTTGCTATTGTGACCGTCTGATAAGCTCGATCCGGATAATTGTACCGGTGATTAGAAAGTTGTTCATCTAATAATGGAGTAATTGATCCATTTTGCACAACCAGCTCACCCCCGTACCAAGTGTTTTGAACTTCATAATCATCGTTGAGTAGGGTCAGATCAGCTCTTCGGCTGTGCCCAAGTCCTCCGATCTCCATATCCATCCCATAGCGCATGGCAGGATGTAACGATGCCATACTCCATGCCTGGGTCGGGCGCATTCCTGCTTCCACCGCCTGGCGTGCTACCCAATCGAGACCAAACATAAAGAGATCATCTGCGTCGCGGTCGTCGGTACAAACGCAGACTCGTTTGTGGCTCGCCCCCAGTTCAGTTATAACTTTGATCGCTTCCGGAAGACTATGCCATGGTGTTGTTGGAGGTCCGCCGCGAAGGAATATCCAGATACCTGCTTCGACAAAATCCTCTGCAATTTCTCTGTCAATTGCTTCGTGCGTATCGGTTACCCCGCTGGCCGCGTAGGCCGCAACGAACTCTCGCCCGTAAATATGCCCAGAAACGGGCCTTCCCCTTTTGAGTGATTCGGCAATTATCGCGTGACTTCGCTTATCTCCCACGCAAACCGGAACAAAGTCCATCTTCTCGCCCAGTGCTACCGCCTCAGGCCACTTGTCAAATAGAAAGCCTATTTTTTCCGCAGTGAGATCTCCGCCGGCAGTTTCTAGACCCGGATTGGTTGCCGGAATTGTACTCGGAATCGTTAGGAAAATGTTGAGAGGTGCTGCCCTAGAGTCTTCCAGCATCCACTCAATTCCCTCGCGATCACAAACATTGCCAATTTCGTGGCTGTCGCAGAATAGGGTCGTGGTCCCATTGAGGAGAGCCGCTTCAGCGTAGGCGCAGGCCGACATCATACTGGATTCGATGTGGATGTGGGGATCGACCAAGCCCGGAGCAATAATTCCCCCTTCCGCATCGTAGTAGTGCCCACATGCACTTTTCGCTGCTGTCCCAGACGGTTTGACCGCCGCAATCCTGCCCCGATGTATCCAAAATTCCCGCCCTGAAAGGATACGATCCGTGTAAACAGAAAGCGACCGGGCCCCAGCAATAACGAGCTCGGGCTGGCACCTGCCGGAAGCGACGGCAGCGAGCTCTTGAGTAACACTATGGAGAGGAGGGACTGACAATCGATTCATAGGAAGTTTTTAATAATAAGAACTTTTTTTATTAATCATACACTGGTCTGGTCGCACCGGATTGAGGCAACTTAATTTTGCCTCTGTTCACTTCGGTCCCATCAGTAAATTAGGGCACAATTCATTCTTTACCGAAATTCATACTTGCCCTCAAAATCTGCACTATGGAGTGTCCTTATAGTTTAGAATAAAGCCGGCTTAGAAAGCCTTCTTTTGGCATATTTTGGTTCTGTGGAATCTGGAAAATCCTCTCTGCCCGCTACGTTTTCACCACTCCAGTTGATTTGCTTGCCATTGCTGGGGCCTTCAAAGGCGGCTGTTGGGTTCAGTTACATCATGGACCCCTTCCAGCCCCTCCTCAATCACATACGGCTCATCGCTATCCGGGCTTGAGAGCCTCACCCAGATATTTACGATGATTTGTATAATAATTATCGCAATAGCGATACTGAAAATTCGCTTTTTTTGCTTATCAAAAGAAATTTTCGGGGATGGCGTTGAATCAATTCTCTTCTCGGCTTTTTGCTGGGCAATAGATTCGCGTACCGCTCGCATTTTGGCATCCATCGTCTCTTGCTGTGCCCTAGCTTGCGCTTTTACATCATCTTGTTCCATTTTTTGTATGGGGGAGCGGTCAATCCTTACTCTGCTTTTCCTGAACTTTGCTGTAGGACTTTCCCCTGCGTTCTAACAGGCCAATTACCTAAGTAATCGCCGCCAGCGGGCTAACTGTCGCTTCACTTGTTTTGGTCCAGGCATTCCACGATTTTCCCGTCGACTTAGCGACTTAGAGACATCGAAGATCTCGCTCCAAACCCCGACCAATGCGGGATGAACGCGCTTGACCTTCCTTAGGTCCAGCCCCTTAAGAGAAACACCTTCTTTTTCTGAAAGGGCGACGAGTTGACCCACCATATGATGGGCCTCACGAAACGGAACTCCTTCCATTACCAATATCTCGACGATATCGGTGGCAAGAAGAGTCGGATCTGCCGCAGCAATGGCGCAGTTCTCCTTTTTGAATGTAAGACCTTTGAGGACTCCGCACATCACTTCCAGGCATAGGAGCGTCTGATCGAAAGAGTCAAAGACTGGCGGTTTATCTTCCTGCAGGTCCCGGTTATAGGTAAGGGGTTGAGCCTTAAGAAGTGAATATAGGGTTTGTAGGCTTCCCTGCAAGCGCGCTGCCTTTCCCCGAACGAGTTCCAAAGAATCAGGATTTTTTTTGTGAGGCATAAGACTGGAACCTGTCGTAAAAGCCTCAGGCAGTGAAACAAAGTCAAACTCCGTCGTAGACCATAGGATGAGATCCTCCGCAAACCGCGAGAGATGCAATCCACAAAGCGCACAGACCGAAGCAAATTCGATAAAGAGATCACGGTCCGCTACCGTATCCATGCTGTTTTCCGAGAGAAGAGGCCGCCCTTGCTTGTCGATAAAGCCCAATTCCATAGCAATGGATTTCCGATCAATAGGCAGCGTAGAACCAGCCACCGCACCGGCTCCGAGCGGGCACCGATTAGCACTCTTCGCAACCGATTCGATCCGATCTTGATCCCTCTGGAACATCTCCATATAGGCTAGCAAATAGTGCGCAACAGAAACAGGCTGGGCTCGCTGTAAATGAGTGTATCCTGGGATCAGGAGGTCAAAGTTCTCTTCAGCTAACCACAGTAACACCCTAAGAAGCTGCGCGAGGACCTGATCTAATTCACAGCAGGCCGATTTAAAAAAGAGACGCATATCCGCTGCAACCTGCTCATTACGGCTACGAGCGGTGTGGAGTTTTTGCGCTGCCGGCACACGCTCAGTCAGGGCGTGCTCGATATTCATGTGTATATCTTCAAATTCCGGTTTCAGGTGGATGCGACCACTCTCAATCCCCTTTAGCACTACGTCCAATCCATCCCGGATGGCCTTGCACTCGCCAGAAGTGAGGAGCCCGATCTTCTTCAACATTGCGGCATGGGCCTTGCTTACAGCAACATCGAACGGTGCTAACCGCCAATCGAACGAGATCGATTCGCTAAAACGTTGCATAAGTTCCGACGGCGGCGATGCGAAACGTCCTCCCCATGTGGGCTGCTTTGATGCCATTATTTTGAGGTTTCGTTGAATAAAATAGCTTAAAACAAATGCAGAATGTTGTTTGAAAAATAAATTACAATTGCTTTTCGCTCATCTTCAGACTCTCCCTCGTTTCTCTGAACGGCGATCCAATTAAGGGAAATCCATTAGGATTATCTCTGCAATACCGCGGCAATGTTGAAAGCGAACAACGTCCTCCGTATCCCCCTACAATAACGAGGATTGGATCACTCGATTTGCCCACTCCTTTTTGCCTTCATACGATCGAGAGAGGCAGATACAAAACTTGCGAAAAGAGGGTGGGCCCTTCGAGGGTTGGATTGGAATTCCGGATGAAACTGCACTCCGATATACCAAGGATGGTCTTGCAATTCCATGATCTCAACAAGATTACGCTTAGGATTGGTTCCCGTTACGCGCATCCCGGATCTTTCGAATGTGTTTTGGTACTTATTATTGAATTCAAAACGGTGGCGGTGTCGTTCCGATACTATTGTCTCCTGATAGGCTGCCTGTGTCTTTGACCCGCTAGTGAGACGACACTGATATGCACCCAACCGCATAGTTGCCCCCTTCTCCTCAAGGTTTTTCTGGTCCTCCATGATATCAATAACAGGCTCCATCGTTCCTTCATCGAATTCGGTACTGTTTGCATTTTCGATTCCAATAACATTCCGGGCGAATTCGATTACTGCGATCTGAAGACCAAGACAAAGTCCGAAATAAGGAATTTTATTTTCCCTGGCTAAACGCGCCGCTGAGATCATTCCCTCAATTCCTCGTGATCCAAATCCGCCCGGAACACAGATTCCATCAAGCTCGAGTAAGTTATTTACCCTATTTTTGTCTTCCAGAGATTCCGAATCAATTTTGTGAATATCAATAGCGCAGTTATGTTGTATACCACCATGGGTGAGGGATTCGTAGACCGACTTATAGGCGTCCTGAAGTTCTATATATTTCCCAACAATTCCAATTTTGATCCTATTAGAAGGAAACTTGAGCCGTCGTACAACTGTGTCCCATCCGTTATCCTTTTGTGGATCTCCCTTCAACCCCAGAAGTTCAGCGGTGAGACCGTCGAGGTTTTCCCGTCGTAACATTAGGGGTAGCTCATAGATAGAGTGCTCAACATCTTGTTCTTCGATTACTGCCTTTACCGGCACGCTGCAGAACAGACTCAGTTTTTCCCGCAGCTCTTGTGGAAGCGCCTTCGAAGTGCGACAAACCAGGATGTCTGGTTGGATACCGATTTCGCGCAACTTAGCCACACTTTGCTGAGTGGGCTTGGTCTTAAGTTCACCAGCCGCGTCGAGGTAAGGGATAAGGGTAACGTGGATAAAAATGAGATTTTCTCTTCCAACTTCCAGGTAGAACTGTCTCATGGCCTCAAGGAATGGCAGTCCTTCAATATCGCCAACGGTGCCACCAATCTCCGTAACCAAAACATCAACGTCCCGGTCTGCCGAGCGGAGATGACTCTTAATCTCGTTGGTAACATGAGGAATCACCTGAACAGTTTGTCCGAGATAATCGCCTCTTCTTTCTTTCGCAATTAGTGATTCGTAAATTTGGCCCGAGGTTAGGTTGTTTCGACGGGAAAGCTTCCCTGAAGTAAATCGCTCGTAGTGCCCCAGGTCCAGGTCCGTCTCAGCGCCGTCATCGAGCACGTATACTTCGCCATGCTGAAACGGGTTCATAGTCCCTGGATCAACATTCAAGTAGGGATCGAATTTCTGCAGAACTATATTAAGACCGCGCTGCTCCAAAAGGGTCCCTAAGGCTGCTGTAGTGAGTCCTTTCCCAAGGGAAGAGACAACTCCCCCAGTTATGAAAACATACTTCATTGCTGATCTCCGCAACCGCACTCGGAAACAACTCCATTTTCGAATTGAATCCGGAACGAGATTTTCGTACCGACGTAAGAATCATGAATCTGATCCGAATAGCGCCATTTTTTGCCATTGTAGATACGTAAAGGTTGACCAAGGTAATCAAGGGTCTGCGTCGGGATCTTATTGATCGGGAAAGATTGGACCCGCCCGAGTATGACGTTACCACCGTTGATGTTGTCCTTCAATTCAGCCATAACAGTTTCATTATCTTTTATTTGTTCCTGCATTATCTCGTTTTCGAATGCCAGCTTCTTGGCCATATTCTCAGCACCTCTGATTTCGTAGTCAATCTGGCAACCTCGCTAACGTCTCTTCTAACTCATAATTAAGGCATGCTAGAACCGCTCTTCGCCAACTAGAAGAGCAAGACAAGAAAACGTACAGTAAAGGTAAAACATGATTACGCATATATCACCTCCGTTGATTCAACCTACGGAAGAATTGTTCATGACTTGTACCCCATATTACCTTCAGTTGACAAACCGAGCATCTCACCAGATCTTGGAGTCAATAGAATTCGATTAATCCCGCAATCGAAAAGAGAGAGGTTGTTTTGGGAACTCGAAAATATAGACCCTACAGAAAGGATTCCGATATCAGCTACACGGTCGGGGTCTATCCCACGATTGAGTTGCTGACTAAAAGGCCTGATCTGGCGGAACGGGTTCTGACCTCGACGGAAATAGTTCCGAGCGAAGGCTACACCCGCATCCATACTCTTTGTTCTAAACTGTCCCTTAATTTGGAGAAAAACGATCGCTTAATCGCGCGCCTATGCTCAAGAAAAGACTGCCATGCCCTAGGAATTTTTCGTAAAACGAACCCTCCGTTGGTCCCAGATTCTCATCACATTTTGCTCCACCGCCCGACAGGAAGGGGAAATGCGGGAACCATCATAAGAAGTATGGCAGGATTCGGGCTGAGAAACCTTATACTGATACGACCAGCGGTCGATCTTTGGCATCCCAGTGTCATTCGTGCTTCTATGGGTTCCCTCTTCCAGATCGGTTTTCGCTACTTCGACTCGATCGAGGAATATTTCTCCTACGCAAAATTGCCCCGGTTCGTGCTGAGCAAAGAAGGAAAGGTATGTCTTTCGGACCTAAAGGTGAAATCAACATCTGTTTTTATCTTCGGAAACGAAGGAGAGGGAATTCCTCCCAATACCGCGGAAGGGGCCACGACTGTGCGTATAAATCAAACGGATGGGATCGACTCTCTTAACCTGTCCGTTGCAGCCGGTATTACCCTATACTCTCTCTCGAGAAAAAAGATGACAGAATAGAAAGCCTATACCCCTCTACATTAAATGTCACAGTTAAAAGACCGCGTTCTCTTCTCTTCGGAAAATTCGCCAGCAGCCTTAGTTGTTGGGTCGGTGGCTTTTGATAAAATCATCACTCCGACCCAACGTACTGAGCGTACCTTGGGCGGGGCAGCTTCATATGCTAGCATCGCCGCCAGTTATTATTCTCCAGTCCGTTTGGTCGGAGTAGTAGGCCACGATTTTGACACGGAGGTTATAAAACGATTCGAGAGAAGAAAAATCGATTTGGAAGGACTAAAGCGGGATGATTCGGGTCCAACCTTTTTCTGGTCAGGGCAATATAGTGAGGGTTTCTCAAGGCGGAAGACACTTGAAACCCACCTTAACGTTTTCGAAAGATTTAGACCAAATTTACCGGTTGGGTATCTTGATACACGCTACATCTTGCTTGGAAACATTGATCCTGACTTGCAACTTCACGTCTTGGAACAACTCCAGGGAGAATTTTTTTCCGTAGCCGACAGTATGGATCTGTGGATCGATACGAAAAATAAAGAACTAAGAGCCCTCATTAAGCAAATCGACTGTCTGGCCCTAAATGACACCGAGGCAATTCTTCTCACTGGGGAAAGAAACTTAATCAAGGCCGGCAGAAAGCTGCTAACGATGGGCCCGACGATGGCGATTATAAAAAAAGGTGAGCACGGTGCATATCTTTTTCACCCAGAGGGACTCTTTGCACTGCCTTCGTATCCGGTCACAATGGTACAGGATCCAACAGGGGCCGGTGACTCATTTGCAGGGGCCTTCGTCGGCTATCTTGCTGCGAAAGACAAGACCGATTTCCACTCGGTCAAACAAGCAATGATTTATGCCGCCGTTACTGCTAGTCTGACCATTGAAGCCTTCAGTTGCGACGCACTCGAGTTAGCCGGAGCGGAAGAAATCGAGCAGCGGTATATCGAGCTTGTCAATATTATGCGGATATAGAGGATTTAGAGAGATGACCTCTGCCGAAATAACCATTGCGGGGCACACTGCTATGGAAGAAGAAATGCGCATTATGGCGAGGAGTGCCCAAATGGCCTCCCTGGAGCTAGCTACTACTCCAACAAAAAACAAGAATGCCGTCCTGACAACCTTGGCAGACTTTCTCCATGCAAGCACCGATTCTCTTCTTGCGGAGAACTCTAAGGATCTAGAAGCAGGCGTCGAAGCAGGACTTTCCGAATCCCTTCTAGAAAGGCTCACCCTCTCACCAGAGAGAATTGAAGCGATGGCGGAAGGCGTCCTGAAAGTTGCCCGGCTTCAAGACCCAGTGGGGGAAGAGTTGGAAAGGAGTCGGAGGCCCAATGGGTTGGAGATCCGGAAAGTTCGAGTGCCAATCGGTGTCATAGGTATCATCTACGAATCAAGACCGAATGTGACAATTGATTGTGCAGCCCTGTGTCTGAAGAGCGGTAATGCCTCAATCTTGCGAGGAGGGAAAGAAGCTTTTCATACCAATGGAGCCCTCGCTAGTCTTATTAAAAAGGCTCTCTTCAAGCATGAGGTCGATCAAAGCTGCGTCCAGTTTGTCGCAACCACCGATCGGAAGGCGCTCAATACATTGCTAAAATGTGACGATACCGTAGATTGCATCATTCCAAGAGGAGGAGAGAGTCTAATTCGATTTGTGACGGAGAACTCTCTTATTCCCGTCATAAAGCATTACAAAGGGGTCTGCTGTGTGTACGTCGACCAGGAAGCTGATATTGAGCTAGCCCAAAAGATTGTGGTGAATGCGAAGGTCCAGCGTCCAGGTGTCTGCAATGCCGCCGAGAATCTCTTTATTCACGAAGAAACGGCTCATGTGATGCTACCTAAAATAGCAGGTGCCCTGGCCCAAGCCAATGTGGAGCTTCGTCTCGATAAGCCCGCCCGTGAGATCCTACACGGAATCGAGGGTCTACGCTGGCAGCCTGCTTCAGAGGAGGATTTTTACACCGAATATCTAAGCATGACACTGGCGGTAAAGATCGTCCCTACTCTACAGGCTGCTATCGAAGCAGTTAACCGATACGGAAGTAGTCACAGTGACGCCATTGTCACTCAGAACGAGGAATCAGCGAAAAAGTTTCTTACTGGGGTCGATTCAGCGACTGTGTATTGGAATGCAAGCACCCGATTTACAGATGGATTCGAATTTGGGCTAGGCGCAGAAATCGGAATCTCAACGGACAAACTCCACGCCCGTGGTCCCATGGGGCTCCGCGAGCTAACAACTTACAAGTACATGATCTTCGGATCAGGACAACTCAAATAGGAACTAATTAAAATAGAAGGAAGTTTACTCATCTCTACCAATTGTCGTTTTCTTCCTTTTTAAGTGTGGCGTCACATCTCTAAAGACATAGATAGCATAAGTCAGGCAAAGAGACTTCCTAGCGAGATACCACCCACTATTAGCCCAATCTCCAAAAGGGCCTAAAAATAGGGGATGAGGGGAACTGAGGGAATTTAACCAATGTCTACCAATAGCATTGAAAGCCAAAGGTTTCACGATCAGCTCCTCCGTCTTTTGCGATGGGAAGATCTCGACGAAGAATATATCCGTCAACTAATTACGCTTGCGAAGGAAGAGGATCTAGAAGGTGCCGGCCTTGAAGCTATCCCGCCTTCTCCTGGCGATGTCACAACCAGTGCCATTGCTACTGACGAAACAAAACGAGCGCAAATCGTGGCTTCCGAGGAACTCGTGATCTGCGGACTACCATTAGTCCCCCTAATTTTGGATGCCTACGGAACAGACCAAGACTTCGAAGCTCTGGTGGAAGAGGGGGTCCCAATGCGGGAAGGGGAAGTTCTTGCTGAGTTTTCGGGCTCGGCCACGTCGATCATCACCGCCGAACGCGTAATTTTGAACTTCTTGGGACACCTCTCCGGTATCGCGACGAACACAGCCAGATTTGTGGAGGAGTTGCACTGGAGTACCACCAAGTTGATCGATAATCGGAATTCTGTGCCTGGCCTCCGAGTCCTGGAGAAATATGCCGTAGCACAGGGGGGAGGGTGGAATCATAGAGTCGGTCTTTTTGATCGAATAGTGATCAGCGAAAAGCATTTTTGCCAAAGCCACACTGTCGCTACCGAGCGATTCGCCAACGCAGTTGACAGAGCACGTCATTGTTATCCAAATCTCCCTGTTGAAGTGGAGCTGCATTGTCTAGATCAGATACCCGCAATCGTAGAGAGTGGAGTCGAAGTTATACGATTGCTTAATTTTTCTCTGTGCGACCTAACTAAGGCAGTGGAGTTGATCGGAAACGCAGCCTTCAGTGAAGCGAGTGGTCCGTACTGTCTTCAGGATATATCGCAACTCTCTAATATTGGACTCGACTTTGTCTCTTGTAGCACCGTCATCAATCAAAGCGCTCGGAAAGAGATGAATCTTATCTGGTGCGACTAAGCGGATTTTGCTTCTTTACCTTACCGAAATTTTTGGAGGATTTTTTTAATCCAATTACCACTACTTAAAATGGATGACGCAAAACTTCTTAAAACAGTCCTTATATAACTCTCGAATTAGTGAGTCAGAGACAATTGACGCTTCCCGCATCAGGAACCACCTGCGAATCACGGGGTGCAATATTCCGATTCTTCACTTCCCTGAAGTTGATAGCACAAATCTTGAAGTCCCGCGGCAACTTGATATGGGGCGATCACCTCCCTTTGCCATCCTGGCATCCAAGCAACAGTCTGGACGGGGAAGGCTGGGAAGACGCTGGCACAGCCCGGAAGAAGGAAACTGTTACCTGAGCTTTGCCTTTACTCCTGATGCCGCGCCAGACAAACTTCAAAAACTCACCTGCTGGATTGGCCTCGAAATTTGTCGTCTCCTTCGAGACGAGTGTAAGATCCCGGTTCATATGAAATGGCCAAACGATCTTAAAGTAGGCCATCGAAAGATCGGAGGGATGCTGTGCGAAAGCCGGACCGAAGGGGGAAAGCTACTCTATCTCGTTTTTGGGGTTGGGATTAATGTTAATTGCCGCTGCTCGCAGTGGCCCCCGCCAATAAAGGAAATCGCCACTTCTCTGGCCGAGGAGGCAGGAAAACAGCTGGCCCTAAATCATTTTATTGCCATGCTTGTAATCAGAGTCATACAGGCTTGGCAACAGTTCGGGACAGGAGAATTATCCGAAACAGATCCTTTATGCCTTTAACCTCCAACATTGACAAAACTTGGGGATAACAACACCTCACAATATAATTTGGAACTGCCAATTAGCAAGCTACCTGGTAATTTTTATATGTATACTGAGAATTTTCGAGAATTGTTTGATTTGCAACAAGTGTGATAAGATGCTGATACGATGAATTCCAATCGGATCGACAAGATTAAAAAGACAGAGACGATTGCAAAGTCCCGGGTGCGCAATGCGCGTCTTTACGGTTAACATTAATAACACGAATACTCAATTCGGTACCGTCCAAAACAATCGGTTGGTCGAGCGTAAAAGCATTTCGACGACCCTCTTGGACAACCCGGAAAGGGGCATTCGGCAAATTTTGCATTCTGTGCTTAAATCGAACCCAAAGCCGGATGGGCTTTGTTACAGTTCTGTAGTGCCTAAGAGTACTTGCTTGTTTAAAGAAGCAATGGATAACGCGAAGTGGAATTTACCGGCCATCCAGCTCACTTATAGGAATTGCCCCCTAAAGCTGAATTTCCCCAAACCAGAGGAAATTGGACAGGACCGACTAGCCAATGCCATTGCAGCTGAATATCTCTACCAGGTACCAGCAGTCGTTATCGATATGGGAACTGCGGTCACCTTTGATATCGTCTCAAGTCGGGGTTACGAAGGGGGCTTAATCGCGCCTGGACTCGATTTGATGACACGGTACCTTAACGAGCAAACGGCCTTGCTTCCCAAACTTGATCCTGAC
The DNA here is from genome assembly GCA_003226295.1 of Candidatus Moanabacter tarae. NCBI lineage: Bacteria > Pseudomonadati > Verrucomicrobiota > Opitutia > Puniceicoccales > Candidatus Moanibacter > Candidatus Moanibacter tarae. The sequence continues at coordinate 2,223,940 of CP029803.1, forward strand.
GATTTGATTGTTTCAGCCGGTATTGGGAAATCAACTCTTGAGGCAATGAAACTGGGTTGCGTAATTGGTATGGAAGGTATGATTCGGGCCCTGCTCTTGCGTGTGAGAAAGGAATTGAACCGTCTAGGCGAAGGCAAGCCCACTGTAATTGCAACTGGAGGGAGCGTTGGTGTCCTACCCAAAAAATGGCTACCTGATATCACCTTTAATCCCGACATTGCGTTGATTGGTCTCGCCAGAGCCTATCAGGTTTTGAAAGTATGAGTGGTCCATGTCTAAAGATTGAAGCAGACAAGCTCACCAAGCAATACGGCAAGGTCGCTGCTATTAGAGATGTTTCCTTTACTGTATCCGATGGTGAAATCGTTGGCTTTCTCGGGCCTAATGGTTCCGGGAAGAGCACCACATTGCGTATTCTCTGCGGCTTAATACCTGCATCATCCGGAGTAGCAAAAATCTGTGGAATCCCAGTAGCCAGTCATCCTGAGGAAATAAAAAGTCGCATCGGATACATGACAGAAAACAATCCCCTTCCTGCAGATATGCGAGTAATTGAATATCTCGATTTTCGGAGTCGCCTAAAAGGTGTAAGAGGGAAAGATCGGAAGAAGAAAATCGAGGAGGTGATGGCTCTCTGTGAGCTGAATAGAACCCACCGAAGGCAGATAATTGGCACTCTATCAAAAGGTTACCGGCAGCGAGTCGGAATCGCAGATGCGATTCTAGGGGAACCAGAAGTAATCATTATGGACGAACCTACGATCGGGTTGGATCCCCATCAGGTCCTAGCTATTCGGGAACTAATCGATACCCTTAGAGGAAATATGAGTGTCGTCATTTCAAGCCATATCTTAGCGGAAGTAGAGCTCTCCTGCGACCGCATTATTATAATCAACCAAGGTCGGATCGTAGCCGATGGGAACGCAGACCAGCTGCGAAATGAATTCGCCAACAGCGCAAAGTATATCCTCTCTGTAGCCGGAGACTTTACCGGGCTCCTTGCCTCGATCAAGGAACTCGATTCTTGTTTCCATGACTTCACTCAGAAAGAAATTCGGAAAGACGGAAGCTGGGAAATTGTTTTCGAATCCTCTTCTAGGGAGGATCTCTCAGGGAGAATAATGAGAACAATTTCCCGCTACCCTGAAGCTCGAGTTCGGTCTTTAGTCCGTTCTGAATCGAGCCTGGAGGATATCTTTCTTGCAGCAACAAAGAGAAGTTGGGACGAAACACTGTGAGATACTTTTTTATCCTCTTACGGCAGGAATTACGAACGCTCCTTTTCTCTCCCGCTACTTACACCGTAGCTGTTCTCTTTCTCGGTCTTATGGGCTGGATTTATTGGCGGATACTATTGCAACTTAGTCTTGAGTCACAACCGGACCTGCCCTCGCGAGTTTTCTTTGAATTTTTCTGGTTGCCCGTTTTTTTTGTGGTGCCTCTTCTCACAATGAAAAGTTTAGCAGAAGAAAGGCGGCTTGAAACTCTGGAAGCACTGAAGACGACACCGGTTACAGCCCTCGAAATTGTGTTGAGCAAATTCTTTGCCGCCTACTTACTCTACAATCTGCTCTGGCTATTGACCTTAGCTTATCCCATATTAGTCGCTTCGGCACTTAGCTCTACCCTGGCCAAGAATCAGCTTCTTGAACCCGGAGTTCTCATAGGCGGTTATCTCTTCATCGCAAGCAGCGGTCTCCTTTTCACCGCTGTTGGGATCCTTTGCAGCAGTTTAACCCGAAGTCAATTCGTTGCGGGTATGCTGTCATTCTGTACTCTATTCATCATTATCATAGGATTTCGAGAACTCCAGCAGGAAGCCGGAAATTGGCTTCCTGCTATGTCGCAGACATTGAACTATTTTCAACCGTTTCGGGATCTAGAGAATTTCAGTGGCGGAGTTCTCGACTCAAGACCCTTAATATTTTACCTCAGTAACACATTCCTTGTTCTTGGATTGTCTGTTTTGGTGGTTGATGCAAAATCCTTATGAATCTCCCCGAAAATTTCAAAACCGTCAATTGCCTCAACCTTACTAATCGCATCCTCCAAATCCTTCTTGGAGTGTCCTTTATCTGTGGTTTAAACTACCTCGCCTCTCGACACTATTCCAGGACCGATCTCACACGAAATCGCCTTTATTCTCTATCTCCTGAAACGATTGCCTATATTTCCGAAATTAAAACCCCGGTCAAAATCATCGTCACCATACCTTCCGATTCTGAGGAACCAAGCATCTCCCTACTCTATCGATATGTCCGGAACTTGCTCCAGGAGTACGAGAACGCGGGACGAGATGGACCAGCTAAGAAAATTGAAGTCGAATTTGTCGATGTCTTTCGTGAACTTCGCAAAGCGGAGGCAATTTCCCGTAGCTACGGAATAGAAAATCCCAACGAGACTCTTGTTATCAGCGGGGACAAGAGAAGGAGGATTCTACCTGCTGATCTCCTTGATACAAGTGAAGGAAGTACGACTACCTTTTGGGGCGAACAGGCCTTTACTTCCGCCATTATTGAAGTGACAGACGAAAAGCCGGATCGAGTCTATTTTCTTGTCGGACACGGCGAGATGCAAACCGACGACGTCGACCCCAGGCGGGGTCTTTCCCAATTCGCTCACGAACTAGAAATGCGGAACTTCACACTCAAGGCACTCGATCTCAGCAAAGAGAAGCAAGTCCCAAAAGATGCTGATCTCATTATTTCCGCCTCGCCTCAGAGCCCGCTGACTGCAAATGAGAGTGAGGCCCTGAGAAGATACCTTTCCGATCGTGCCGGACGGCTGATTGTATTCCTCGATCCATGGCGAAACCATGGCTTTGACGACCTCTTCTATGAATGGGGTATCCTAGCCGATAAAATGCTGATAGTAGATAACGGTCCAGATTTCCAAGTTGCCAGTGGAGATCTCATAATTCGGCAATTTGCCGAGCATGCGATCACGGATCCCCATTTGAAGAATCGCATCCCGGTGATAGTCGGTCTAAGCCGACCAATCCGCCCCGACCTGGATGCACCGCCCGACGAACGGAGGAATACTGTTTCGTTGATCGGCAGCTCACCGACGAGCTGGGCCGAAAGCTCCTACCAAAAAGCCCGAGAAATCGACAATCTGCAGTTTAATCCCATCACCGACCTCAGGGGGCCGGTGCCAATCGCTTGCTCTTCCGAACGAACCGTCTCCTCCCCGTTTCTCAGCATTGCCGGTGGTCGACTCGTCGTCTTCGGGAACTCTGACTTTGCCACTAATCAGAGAATTTCTTCATTTGGCAATCACATGCTTCTCCTCAATACGGTAAAATGGTGTCTGGACCGCGACACTCTCCTCGCCATTCGAGGCAGGGCTGTAGAGACTTACCAGATGTTAATCAGCCGTAAGGAACTCAATCAACTGGGATTGTTAATTTCTACCGTCCCCTCAATAATAGCAGTCTGGGGATTGGTGATATACTGGACACGCCGGCGCTAGTACCATGCGAATTAGATTAACCATTTCCCTAGTTGTTTTCAACGCCATCCTTTTTGGCACACTCTATGTCCTAGATAATAACCCCGCTGAAACCTCTTCTAGATTCGAAACTGTGATTCCGGAGGAGGTGCTCGACCGGGTAAACCGACTTAGCATTGAGAGACGTAATCCTGCCCTCCGCTGGGTCCTCGAGAAAAAAGGAAGCGCCTGGTTAATCGTCGACCCAATTGAGTGGAAGACTAACCGCTTCGCCGTAAACCGAATTCTCAATCAGTTGCAATTTATCGAACGAATAACGAGTTTTTCGGTCCGGGACATCAATAGAGCGGGCCAATCGTTGAGCGATTATGGACTGGCCGAACCCAGCGCCATCCTTGTGCTCACGCACGATGGGATGGAAACTAAGATTAAGATCGGGAGTTCGACCAAAGTGGGAAATCGTCTCTATATTCTCTCTCACGATGAGAGCGAGGTCTTCGTAGTCAACCGCGAGCTGCTCGATAGTGTAACGATAGCGCTGGAGGATCTACGCAATCAGTTGGTATTTGATATTCCCTTATTTGAGATTCAATCCATTAATCTGCGGCGAAAAAGTCTTCCTCTCCGTATCGTTAGACACGGCGAAGGCTGGCGGTTCGAAACACCGATTGAGGCCGAGGCTGACACCGCTAAAGTGGAAACTGTCCTGAATAAACTGAGCGGGATTCGGCTAGTGGGATTCCATTCCCCGAACCCCATCGCCCAGGGGCTTGACCGCCCTGCTATCAGGATAACCTTTGAAGGAAATAACCGCAGAGAAACCCTCCTTCTCGGTCACCAGGTTCTAGAGAATTCTGGGGAAATGCTCTATTACGCGCGCCTAGAAAATAACCCTTCCATATTCACTGTCCCCTCGGAACCTTTCGGCGACCTACTCCAAGCACAAAGAAAGCTACGTAACCGTCAGTTAATCCGTATCTCACAGGATTCTATCAATGGAATCGAGATTGCTGTTGGTAGCGAATCAGTGCGGCTTCAAAAATTGGAAACAGGGGCTTGGCAGGTACCGCGAAATGAGCCAACCGGTGATTTGGCTAACTGGCCTGCTGACCCAATTCTGATTGCCGAGATGCTCACCGGTATCCTCGGGACAAAAGCCGTTTCATTCGTTACCGATGCCCCTTCCACAACCGACCTCGAAGAATTCGGCCTCGAAGATCCCCAGAGGGAAGTCCGGCTCATCAGCAACGATCAGACTAGTGTTCTCTTAATCGGCAACCTTACTGGCAATCAGAACACTGTATTTGCTAAAATAGCCGATAGGCCTACTGTCTATGAGATTGACAGCGGATATATCTTTCCCCTTCTCCAAACTCGCCCCTTGCATTATCGACTTCGGCTTTTTGGGCAACAGTCGAACGCTGTTAAAATTGAAACCGTCGATCTACAAGATCTGGACGGGAAAAGGAACCTTCTTTCGCTCGATCTCCGTTTGGAACCAAAAGGTCCAGACGATCCCAAGTCTAATCTAATCGGAGTCACACATGATGATCGAGGGCCGGTCCAGTCGTTGCTGCAGTACGGAAAGGGTTTTACCGTAAACTCCTACATTACCCAGTCCTTTACCGAAGGATATGATTCAGGACAGAAGATATTTCCTTGGAAGTACCGCCTCCGCCTTGAAATTGTTCTTCCGGGTGGGGAACAATTTCAAAGGAAATCGCTTACCTATTTTTTTACGGAACGCATGGGAGCTAGCACACAGGTTGGAGGTTCTCCTGATTTCGAGATAACTTTCCTTCTCGATCAAAACCTAATTGATACCCTCTTCCACTTTACGTTTGAACGAGGTTCTGACCCCCTCGATCTGTGAATCCCAACAGAACGAATGAAGGCTTCACCTGGGGGATTAGACTCTTCAGCAATCTCCTCAATTCGCTTCTCATTCTGATCGCAATTTTCCAGGGACTACTCGTCCTGCTCGTCCTATTTCAAAAGGAGATTCCTCTGCCCGCATTCGTCCTGCGAGACCTCGATCGGAAATTAGACAAATTGGGAATCGATTTCGAGGTTGGTAAAGCTACCTTTGATACCAGCGGGCGTCTCTATGCCAATAATTTACAACTCTTTCAGAAAGAAACACGAGATCTCCTATTGGAAAGCGAGAGCGTAATTATAGCGTTTGAACTTCCCATGCTCTTCATCCTAAAAGCGGCGGCTGAAGAGGTGGAGATCAGAAACACAAAGCTTAATTGCCCCTCTCTATACTCCTTAAGCGGATCGGAGGAAGCGATTGCCCAACGAATCAACGGCCGCTTAGTCAACACTTCGCATGGGTGGAATATCAGGCAATTGAGTTTCTTCCTTCATAATCTTCGGCTTGGAATACGAGGTCCACTGCCAGAGGCTATCCTTCGTGGCGATAAAGTCTTAACTCCTGAGATGAAAGAAGAACCACTCAAACAATTTTTCATGTTTTGCCGTTCTCTTTCGGAACTTCAAAAACCACTTGCTACCTTAAAAGATGCTCATGCACAAATTCGGCTACGTGAAATTCGGGGTTTTCACCCCTTTCTTGAAGTGGATCTGTTCGGCAAAAGTTTTCATTGGCCGGACGCACCTCGGATTGGAAGATTTCACGTGCATGCCCCCAGGATCGACCTCCTTACTTTGGACCTCTTGGATCCAATCCAAGTACATGCCGACTCTCTCGTCATCGATGGGAAAATTAGGACAGGCCTCATTCGCTTTCTAATCGAATCCAAATCAATCCATAAGGAGGAATCTGATGGGTTATTTCGTGCCTTCTTTTCCACCCCAAATTCCGATTCTCCCGTCTTTTCTGAAACCGGCTTATCGGGATACATCAGGTTGGAAAAATATCCGTTGGTTGAAGGCAACGTTTTTGTGGGCCTGGACGGCGGGCCACTCGTCATCAAAGGGCGGATCGATATGGAGCTAGGAACCGGCCATCTGAGCTTGCGTTCAGAAGCAGACCTCAAACATCTGAAAAATATCGTCAGTCTCTCAAAGTATCGTTTTCTAAAGTTCTTCGCGTTTCCTAAAACATCTCACCTGTACGCTGATCTCACAATCGATAAGTCTTTCTCATTTTACGACGCCAATTTTTCCTTTAGCTCCGATTGGCTAAAATTAGGAAACGCGAAATTGTCGAATCTTCGGATGAGCGGTTCTTTGGACCCATATTCAATTCGATTTTCCCGAATCGAATTCGATCAGTCAGGCCATCGAACGGAAGGATCCATTAAGATAGACCTTGTAACCGAACAGACTCGCACTCTTTTAAAGGGCCACCTTTACCCTAGACGGTTTAACTCGATTCTTCCCGATTGGTGGGCCAAAACTTGGAAAGACTTTGTATTCTTTGGACAACCTCTCCGAGGAGATATCGAATTTCAGACCAATTGGAAAGAAGGGCGGCTGCTTTTCCACTATGGCGCCATAGCCGGGGAAAACCTCAGTTATCGGGGCATGGATATATCTGAGATAAGACTAAACAGTTGGGCCATTCCAGGCTTTTTTGAGCTATTCCAAATCGAGTCAAAACGTCCAGAAGGAGAAGGAGAAGGCTCGATGCGGTGGATCTTCAAGGAACCTACCCAAATGGCACGGTTTCTCGACATAAAGACTCAGTTCCACCTTGCTAACCTTTCTGCTTTGGTCGGTGATGAATCCGCGTCCTTTATTGATGACTTCGAACTCCCCGACCCTCCTCTATTAGAAATAGAAGGGCTTCTCTACAACAGGGATGCAGCACCATCAAATCAGCGAGCTTTACGCATTAAGGTAGAGTCGAAAAGACCGTTCAATTATCGAATGCTTTCCTTCGACCACCTAGCATTAGATGGGCGTCTTGGGTCCGAAAATTTCTCTTCTGATTCCCTCTCATTTGGTCTTGCTGGGGGCAATGGGAATGGGAGTCTGGAATGGGACCGAAGTGGGTCAGCCTCAAATGTTTCCCTCGACTTGTCTCTACGTGGAGCTGACTCAGAAATGTTACTAGAGATGATAGGCCTGCATAAAAGCCTATCTTCTACCCCACCCCAAGACGACTCCACCCGAAGCAAACCGGAATCATCTGGTGGGATCGTCAACCTTGATCTCAAGGCGATAGGCGATCCTAAAGATTTCCTCGATTTCCGGGGTTCAGGCTGGTTGCAGATGTCACAGGAAAGTCTGGGGAAAATTCACCTATTTGGTGGACTTTCCAGACTGTTCTACGGTTCGTGGATCGGCTTTACAACCCTTCGCCTGGAACGGGGGGAAGGATATTTTCTTCTCGATCAAAATAAAATTAGTTTTCCAGATCTTAGATTCTATGGCCCCAACGCTCTTGTTCAGGCCAAGGGAGACCTCCTTTTTCCTCATCACGAGATTGATTTCAAAGTACAAGTTAAATATATGGAACGTGTAATCAATCCCATAGCGACTGCCCTGAGTCCCCTTTTTAAGCCACTCATAGATTCCCTGGAAGTCGAACTCTCGGGGCTGCTTGCCAATCCACAATGGCGTTTTTCAGTCCATCCCTCAAATATTTTTGAATCCCCTACATTTTCCTCTCGCCCAATCGCCCCGCTCGAGAGAGCAGAGGATGAAGAACCCTAAGCAGAAACACCGTGAACTCATGTCGAATATCCAACATGCCGTAGGAGCTCACTGCTCTATAGCTGGCGGCCACGATAAAGCCCTCGAATTAGGAAAGGAATTGGGCTGCGAAGTTGTTCAGATTTTTACAAAGAACAATATGCAATGGTCAGCCAAAGCGATCGAACAAACAACTCTTTCCAATTTCTCCCGAGCAAAGAAGAAAACCGGCATTAATCGCATCTTTGCCCACGCCGGATACCTTATCAACCTCGCCTCCGTAGATCGTGGAAATTTACAAAAGTCCCGGCAGGCACTCCTTGACGAACTCGAGCGCTGCTCCCTCCTAGAACTGCCTTTCATCGTGCTCCACCCCGGCGCCCACATGGGTGCTGGGGAAAGAAAGGGCTTGCACCGAGTCGTCCAATCAATCAACTGGATTCTGGAACGTTACGAGGGGAACACCCAAATTGCTCTTGAATCGACTGCAGGTCAAGGTACGGTACTGGGAGCCGAAACATCCCACCTCGCTTACATTATAAAGCATTCGCAACAACCAAATCGGCTCGCCATCTGTCTAGATACCTGCCATCTCTTCGCAGCCGGATACGATGTGAGAAAAAAGACTAACATCGAATCCTACTTAAAGCACTTTAGGCAGCATCTCTCTTGGGAAAAGGTTCTTTGTCTCCATCTCAATGACAGCAAGGGAGCCCTTGGTCAGCATCTCGATCGGCATGAAGTCCTCGGTCGCGGGCAAATCGGTTGGCCTTGTTTTGAAACCATATTAACCCACCCTGCTTTTGCCCCAATTTCTCTCTGCCTGGAAACGCCTAAGGGCAAAAACAACATCAATGACCGGGAAAGCCTCACTCAACTGAAACGTCTTAGACCGCAATAATGAAATTGCCTAATTCGGGTCGGACTCTAGGCTAGTAGTTAGACTCAAAAACTCCCATCACTCCTTAAGGAGACAGAAATCTTGAACATAGAAGAAATCAAAAAGATTATTGACCTTATGAAAAGCTCGGACCTATCGGAGTTCGAGATCGAGGAAGATAGTTTCAAGCTTCGAATAAGTCGTCGCAAAGAGGACCAAACTAACATTCTCACAACGGGCCTCTCTCCACCTTTCGCTGCTCCGCACCACGCGTCACCGCTCCCCGTCCCTCAAGAAACTACTGACGGCAAAATATCATCAGTAAGCGAGTCGGAACCGACGGGTGATTTCATTACCTCACCAATGGTTGGAACATTCTACCTCGCTCCGTCTCCTGAGAGTTCGCCTTTCGTTGAAAAAGGCACTGAGGTAAATAACGAATCCGTTGTCTGTATCATAGAGGCAATGAAGGTGATGAATGAAATCCAAGCTGAAATGTCGGGAGAAATTCTGGAAGTCCTCATTGAAAATGGTCAATCGGTTGAGTTCGGCCAACCGCTTTTCAAGATCAGAAAAAGCTGAATCCGAATCAGCAAAATGGAGTCGGAGTCATGTTTCAAAAAATTTTAATCGCTAACCGGGGCGAGATCGCTCTGAGGGTTATACGCGCTTGTAAGGAGTTAGGGATTAAAACCGTCGCCGTCTACTCCGAAGCAGATGAACAATCGTTACATGTCCAACTGGCTGACGGGGCGATCCGTATCGGATCCTCGCCTAGCGGTGAAAGCTATCTAAAATCGGACCGCATTCTCAGCGCCGCCGAGATCGCAGACGTCGACGCGATCCACCCAGGCTATGGCTTCTTAGCAGAAAAAGCAGAATTTGCAGAGCAATGCGAGAGCTGCAACATCAAGTTCATCGGACCTAAGTCTGAAACCATACGGCTAATGGGAGACAAAGCGCAGGCTCGTGAAACCGTTAGAAAAGCACGAGTTCCTGTCACTCAAGGGAGCGAAGGACCTGTGGAAGATGGGCAAGCCGCCTTGCGGGTTGCGAAGCAAATCGGTTTTCCTGTAATTATAAAAGCAGTCTCAGGAGGAGGAGGAAGGGGTATGCGAACGGCAAATAATGCCGCAACCTTGTTAAAGGAGTTTGCCAATGCTCAAAGTGAAGCAGAGAAGGCTTTTGGTGACGGGACCCTTTATGTAGAAAAACTGATCGAAAATCCCCGCCATATTGAATTCCAGATCCTGGCTGACAACCACGGGCAAGTGATCCATATGTTGGAGCGCGACTGTTCGGTCCAACGAAGACATCAAAAGTTGATCGAGGAATCGCCTTCGCCTTTCCTAAGTAACGATTTGCGAAAACGAATGGGACGCGCTGCTATCCGTGCTGCAGAAGCCTGTGAATATGTGAACGCAGGAACCATTGAATTTTTGGTCGATGAAAGAGGAGAGTTCTACTTCATGGAGATGAATACACGAATCCAGGTGGAGCACGGCGTTACGGAAGAAGTCACGGGATATGATCTCATCGAGAAACAGATCCGCATCGCGGCTGGAGAGAAGCTGCAAATCGATCAGAAAGATATCAAATTCAATTGTCACGCGGTTGAGAGTCGGATCTGCGCCGAAGATCCGACCCGGGGCTTTGCCCCCTGCCCCGGAGAAATCTCCCTCTACTACCCACCGGGTGGGCTCGGGGTCAGAGTTGACTCACACATCTATGGAGGATATACAATTCCTCCACACTACGATAGTATGATCAGCAAAGTTATCTCGTGCGCGAGAACGCGTGACCTTGCACTCGATCGGATGCATCGCGCCCTAAGCGAATACCTGATTAGAGGAATTAAGACAACAATTCCCTTCACTATGGCTGTTATTCAAGATCCTGTTTTCAGGCAGGGAGGTGCCACTACTGCCTATGTCGAGGAATTTATTGGCCGGTCACCGAAAAGCCTTTTACTCGACACCAACCACTTGAACTAGGTCTGATATGCCAAAGAAAAAACCCGTTTTAGACAAAAGAGACGACATTGGTCATATACCAACTATCAGTGAGGATTCCTCGGCTCTTGGAGAAATTAAAATCAATCATAAAGTGGTGGCGAATATCGTTCAGCTTGCGACGCTTGAAGTAGAGGGAGTCGTAGCGGTAGCGGGAAGCAATTTTGTTGATCGTATCGAAGGTATATTCCACAAAAAAGAAGCCGGAGCGGGTATCCGGGTAGAACTGGACGGGAATGATCACTACCACATCTACATCCAGGTCATCCTATCCTTCGGAGTCGAATTAGCCAAAACTGCCTTCAACATCCAGACTACGGTGCGTGACCATGTTAATAAGATGACCAATAAGCAGGTCGCAAAGGTAGACGTAATCATTGAGGACATCAAACAGACTGAACAGCAGGGAGAAAAAGAGGAAGAGACCGAGAATTGGCCTGCCGGCGAACACACCGATTAGATATCCGGCCAATTCTAACTTGTGGCTTCTAGGAAACATCGATGATTCAACAATACCTAGATAGGACCTCGTATATCCTAGAACACCTGATCGAAAGGCCCTACCTATGGATTGCATGTCTAACTATCGTCCTTCTAATCATCCTTTGGTTCTTGCTATCTCGAAGAAAGTCCGGACCGATTATTGCCTTTGATAGCGCTACCGGGGATGTCAAGGTCTCAAGACAGGCAATTCAGGAACTCGCCCAAAGGACCAGCCAATCGATAGAATCGGTGGGTAAATGTCTAACCAGGATCAATACTCGAGGCGATGTTTTGAACATTGAAATGAGGATCCGCTTGATCGGCGGGAGCCGGCTTAACGACGTATCCACGGAACTTCAGACCCGACTTATCCAGGCACTTCAGGAAAATCTAGGAATCGAGCGCCTCGGGAATATTGATATCGTTGTCACGGGTTTCATAGGAGATCCCTTTGCAGCAGCTCAGCCCACAGTTGATGAAGCCTATGGATCTGACGAGGACGAGGACGAGAATAGAGTGTAGAAACGATTTATCTCCTTTCGCCAACACGACAATTAATTGGAGGCATGTCCAGCGGTTCAACTCAAGCTAAGAAAACTGTTGATTTTCTAAATCAAGCGCGTTTCTACGCTATATTGGATACCGGTTATGTAGCACCCGAAAAACTGGTTAGCAAATGTCGAGATCTCATCGCGGGGGGTGCTGATCTTATCCAACTCCGGGCAAAAAGGGAGTCTCCTCGGCAACGGTATGCAATCACGGAATCGCTTATCCCCATCTTCGAATCGAGTAGCATTCCTCTGGTGATTAATGATGACGTCCAACTTGCGGCTGCCTTTCCTGATCTTGGATTGCATATAGGCCAAGATGATACCCCGCCGATAATAGCTCGAGAAAGCTTGGGGCCCAATCGCATTATTGGTCTCTCTACCCACTCTCTCGAACAAGCAAAAAGAGCAGTTGATCTTGGCCCTATGCTCAGCTATTTCGCTGTAGGTCCAGTTTTTACTACTCCTACCAAACCTGAATATCAGGCAGTCGGAATCAAGTTAGTTCGCAAAGTAAGCAATTTGAAACCACCAACTCCCTTTTTTTGCATTGGAGGCATAAAGAGGCAAAACGTCGCACAGGTGATTGAAAGCGGAGCTGAACGAATCGTGGCCGTATCCGATGTCCTCAACGCGCAGGACACAGCAGGCGCAGTACGGGAATTCAAACGATTTTTTCTCTAAAGGGATCTTTCATCCCGCCACTCTGAAACTAGACTAGCGATCTCAAAGCTAAATCCCACCAGTCGCCCTCCTCCCGACAGTCGATAGTGAACCGAATACCTAGTTGCTCTCCACTCCCCAAAAAATGACCAAACACTGAATCGATGTCGCAGCTAAAGATCCCACCAAGCACGAGAACGCCCCCCGGTTTAATGGCCTCAATAAGCTCTGAGCTGTTTCGACACAAAATATCGGATTCAATATTGGCAAGAACAAGATCTACCCTTTTTCCTTTCAGACAATCTTCCACCCCGCCTTGTCGGTATTTCACTTGTCCCTCAAGTTGATTCAAAGTCAGATTCTTTGCACACACCTGAATGGCATTTGGATCGATATCGAATCCGAAAACGGACCCGAACCCTAAACGAGCAGCGGAAAGAGCGAGTATACCTGATCCGGTCCCTGCATCTACGACCGAACAATCTGAAATTTCGCCGTTTCGGGAGTCGATAAAGTCGAGCATCCGGTAAGTACACAACCGGGTTGTAGGATGGTCACCCGTCCCGAAAGCCAAGCCTGGTTCAATAAAGATGACTGCTTCTCCGACTGGGACATCAACTGTATCTCTCATCCACAAGGGAATCCAATGCAGACCGCGGCAAGACCAAGGCCTGAAACTCTCTCGATATCGGTTTATCCAACTCTCTTCATCGACCTCCTTTTTCTCAGTGATTTCAGGAAGAACGGTAAATCTGGAACGAAGATACCTCCAATCTTTTTCGGCCTGAGGATGGTTATCAAAGTAACCAACTAGCCTAAAGTATGTCTCCTCTTCCATTCGGATGAGCATCCAAGGCGAATGTTCTAATTCGCAAAAGTACTGCTCAAGCAAATCCGCCAGATCCTCTGAGACCTGACATGAAAGCAGAATCATTCGAAAAACCGTTTCGCTTTTCTAAAGAAGCTATCAGACACCGGATGATCAGCATCTCCGCAAGCTATGGCGAAGTCCTCAAGTTTCTTTCGCTCGTCTTTGTTAAGACGCGTCGGCACTTCAATCTGAACGCGTATCAGCTGATCACCAGATCGCCTATCATGGAGTCCCGGTACGCCATGGCCGCGTAAACGAAAGGTAGTGCCACTCTGGGTGCCATTTGGAATCTTGAGCGACGCCTTGCCGTTGAGAGTTGGAACATCAATTGTTCCACCAAGCGACGCCAACGTAAATTTAATGGGGATTTCACAGAGAAGATCATCGCCGATTCGCTCGAAAATTTCATGTTCTACTACGTGAATGATAATGTATAAATCCCCCGATTCTCCTCCCGCTAATCCTGCCTCCCCATTGCCTCTAGATCGAAGTCGTGTCCCAGTATCCGCCCCCGCCGGAATCCTCACATTAATTTTGCTCGTTTTGGTCATTCTGCCTTCACCTCGACATTTGCCGCAAGGATTCTGAATTACGACTCCATTCCCCTCACAAGTAGGACACAATTGGCGAACGCTGAAGAAGCCTCTCTGAGATGTAACCTGCCCCTGTCCTCCACACATTGTGCAAGTCGTCTTCTGCGAGCCTGGCTCAGCCCCATCCCCATCACATCGCTCACAGGTAGCCGCTCTGCGAAATGAGATCTGCTTTTCAACACCCTTCGCTGCCTCCGACAATTCGATCTCAAGATCGTATCTCAAATCGGCTCCACTACGACTACCTCCATGGGACCCCCCACGACTGCCGCCAAAAAACTCTTCGAAAATTCCTCCCCCACTGCCGCCAAAAACCTCCTTGAAAAGATCAAAGGGATCATGGAATCCCCCAGATCCAGGGCCTCGTCCAGCACCTGCAGACTGGAATGCAGCATGTCCGTACCGATCGTAGGCTGCCCGCTTTTCTGAATCCTTGAGCACTTCGTATGCTTCGGAGATTTTTTTGAACATTTCTTCTGCTTCGACGTCACCCGCATTTTTGTCCGGATGGTACTTCATAGCCATCTTCCGATAGGCCTTCTTAATTTCATCCGCAGACGTGTCCTTAGAAACGCCCAGAAGTTCGTAATAGTCTTCCTTAGCCACAGTTTATTAGATTCACGTAGTTATAAGATCGATCAAAGGCGATGGAATCTCTACGTCGGATCGACGACGTCCTTTCCTTCAGGTTCGACCTTTTCCTTTTCACAGGGCATACCGCTCGACACAACAACCGTAGCGGCGCGCAACAACCGATCATGCAACCGATAACCCAACCTTGTCACAGCCAAGATCTTCCCCTCCTCGAACAAGTCGCTCGGTTGTTGCGAGACGGCTTCATGCGAATTAGGGTCAAAAACTTCGCCATCCGGATCAATCTCGGTAACACCGTGTTGCTCCATTGCTGTCTTGAACTGGGCACGTACCATTTCAAACCCTTCTACAACCGATGCCGCTTCAGGCCTACTCCGTGCTGCTTCCAATCCGATATTGAAGCTATCTAAAACGCTAAGGAGATCTTCGATAAATCCAGCTGGTCCGTACTTTCTCAATTCTTCTTTTTCTCTAAGCGTTCGCTTCCGGAAATTTTCCTGTTCCGCTACGGCTCGCAAATAACGGTCGTGGCTCTCTCCAGCCTTTGAAACCGCTTGATCGAGTTCCTTTAAAAGTTCCCCGTGTGTGTCTACTTTCGACGTTCCTGCATCTCCGACATTTTCATCTTCCGCCTCTGTCTGACCCGAACTGTCGATCGCCCCATCTGCCTCCGCCGCAACCTCCGTTTCTTCCATATCACCATCCGAATTGGATTCTGTTAGCGGGTTTTCTCCCTTTCGTTTTGCCTTAGACTTCTTTCCTCTCGCCATTTCTTACACCTATCAATTCTTGCAAATGCGAAACTAACTACGTCAATTATCCTATTCTAAATAAGCCAACCTTTGACACTTTAATCAATTTTGGTTATCCATCCATGCGGCTCCAATCTTCTAACAGATTTCAGTACCGGAGTAGGAACCCTAGTCTATTTCTAGAGGACAACCAACCGACAATAGCGTTTTACTTATTCTTGATGGAATCAATCACATTTTTAATGGAGCTTCCGGTTTCCTCTACACCCTCTATTAAACTCCTTGCACCCTCTTCAAACGTCTCAACCGGAACTGCCAATATACTCTCTGCTAGATCGCGGTAAGTCTCCATTTCCATCACGGAATAGGCAATCGGCCCTAGCAAACTGGCCAGGCCAGACCGGGCCAATTCACGGGTAAGCGGCACCATGATTTGCTTCACATCCCGCACATCTTTGAGTTCTAAGACTATATCCGTTTCGATCTGACGAACGCGTGGACTACTTCGAAAAAAATCACCGACTTTCAAGCTCCGGAGTCGCAATGAGAATCTTTCGATGAGAAAATCTCTGGGTTCCTTCTCTGCACCTTCTCCTAGATGCTCGCTCGCCTCTGCCCCTCGAAGTGAATCGAGAAATCGAACTACGTTGATCTCGTTCTGTGCAGTCTTGATGTAGCCAAACTCACTAATATCTAGAACCAATTCCTTGATCAATATTCTATTGCGAAGGAAAGCGGAGTGCGCGATATCGACTCTCATTTCTTTAATGGCAATAAACTCAGGGCTGGGGAAATTCTCCGGATTCTCCAGCCGGGCCCTTTCCAGCAGGACTTCACCGGAAAACAATTTCAATTCGAACCCGTCAAAGTCGGCTCGGAAGCCGGTCATGTCCTCCACTCTATCTTCTATCAAAACAGGCAAAAAATGCAGAATTGCCCAACCAACTCCTAGCCCTAAGAGGAGCAAAATGACGAGGATTGTCGTCAGGCAGCCAAATACTTTACCAACCAATTTGAATAACATACGACAAATCCTAACAGAACTGATCCGTTATCAGAATCCGAGTGTCTTTCAAAGTTTGGAAGGTGAAGGAACTCGAGTAGGGTAACAGTATACTGTCTCCAATCTGCAGGGTTGCACCCGATTCTAAATCCTTGAGCCCTCCCCTCACTATATGCAATAGCCTCGGTTGTTCAAAGGACTGGAAGTTAAATTGTTCCTCCGCTTCGCAAGCATCATATTTGGTCACTCTGAATTCGAGAGATTCAGCCAATATTTGAAAACCCTCCGACGAGCGTAGAGGTAACGGTTCATAATCTGAAAAGTTGATACACTTCAAAGATTCCTCCAAGTAAAGAGTTCTTGGCTTCCCGTCCAGACCAATTCTCCCCCAGTCGTGAACCCGATAGGTAGTATCCGAATTCTGCTGGATCTCGAGAATAAGATTACCCGCATCCACCGCATGCACCCGTCCGCTCGGGACAAACATAGAATCACCCCCATTCACGGCGATTCTATGAATCACCGTCTCTAACCTTTCGCACCGTAGAGCTTCTTCGAACTTCACTCTGCTGACCCCAGACTTAAGCCCCACATACAGCGCCGCACTCTCCTCGGCTTCGTGGATGTACCACATTTCTGTCTTGGCTTGGCCTCCCAACAATCGGGCCATTTTTTCCGGCGGATGTACCTGCAAACTCAGTCTTTGAGCACAATCGAGCCACTTTACTAGTATTGGGAAAGGTTCTCCTACTTTGTATCTCGGGCCCATTATCTCTTCTCCGTGCGCCCGTAATACTTCCTGAAAGGTCATACCCTCCCACCTCCCAGCCGCGATCCTTGATTGTGCCTCACTCCGATCAACCACCTCCCAACTCTCCCCAATGCTTTTCCCCGGGGGGAGGATTCTACCCAACTTAGATCCAATTCCGGTTCCTCCCCAAACCCGCTCTTGATAAATAGGGTTAAAAGCTATAAAATTCATCGAAAATTTAATTAAAGTGGAGCTATTTCTGAAACTTTGGGAATCGGTTTAGAGGGTCCAATTAAAATGTGTAAAACTGTCCTCTATTGCCCATCATGAGGCAAGTGAAGTCACGCGTCGCTAGCCGCCTTTCCGATTCGATTGTTATGCGAGTGTTCGAGCCGGTACATATGAATACAGGCCGCTTAGCACACTGCATTGTGCTGCCATAAAAGAAAAATTCAATGCCAATTTCGCGATCTCTAATCTAATGGCTGAAAAAACACGGCCGCTACCTACCTTTAAACCGAAGGATGGACGATCCAAGCCCCTTCTCGGGATTATTTTCCTGGGCCTCACTATCTTGATTCTGGTCTCAGTCTGGGATTACGCCCCAGAGCAAAGCTCCCGTATCACAACCGAACGCAGCAGCGAAAACCTTGTGGGTCGCTTTGGCGCCGAGTTTGGTTTCTACTCATTCCTGACCTTCGGAATCGGAACCTGGCTTATTCCGTTTTACCTCCTTTGGATTGGTTATATGTACTTCTTTTCCCTATCTCATAAACTCAAAATTTCCAAAATTCTTATTCTCCTCCTTTGTCTAGTTTCCGCATCTGCCTTCACCACCATGCTTCAGGTCAAGGCGATCAGAACGGAAATTGATAGTGATTTTTATCCAGCAGGATATGGTGGTTGTGTAGGCGATTGGATATATAATGATTTGCTCAGAAACTTTTTGGGTGTTTTTGGCGGCAGCTTTGTACTAGCGGCTGTATTTATTACCGGCTCAGTCGCAATGTTTCACGATAATATCGGCCGTATCGGGCTAAAAGAGAAATGGGAAAAATGGAAAATGGGGCGAACAGCCAAAGCAGGTAAGGGAAAGGTAGCCAGGAAACTTAAATTCAGCCTTTTTTTATCTAAACTCATCCCGTCAATAAAGTTACCAGAAAACCCTAAGCTAACCCGGTCCTCGCCGAGAACAGCTACAAATATTCCCATGCCAACACAAAGCATGGTCGATGTGGACGATATATCGGACAATGTTGAGCCATCCATCAGTACCGACCATCCCACACAACCGCCCCGTTCAGATTCTACAACGAGCCCCACCCCTTCCGAACTCCCGTCCCATTCCGAATCCCAAAAACCTTTCGCCTCCAAATCTCTCAAGATAATAGCTAGCGAGCAGACGAAAAAGTCGCAGAGCTCCTTTCCTGTTAAGAAGGGAGACTATGTGATGCCTCCACTTGCAATACTCCATACTGTTGAGCCAATCTCGGAAGATTCGAGCCTTGAGGATCATGAAGGTACAGCTGAGGCTCTCTTCCAAACATTGGACGAATTTGGTGTCAAGGTGACCATGGGGGAGGTCCACACGGGCCCAGTCATTACTCGCTTCGATGTTCATCCGGCAGCAGGGGTACGGGTTGAGAAAATCGTCAATCTAGACAAAAATTTAGCCATGGGCCTCAAGGCAACTTCTGTCCGCATTCTTGCACCAGTTCCGGGAAAGGGATGTGTTGGAATCGAAGTTCCTAACAGATACCCAACAACTGTTTCGGTCCGAGAAATTCTAGAATCCGAGGATTGGATTGATGGCGAAGCGGCGATTCCAATCGCATTGGGCCGGGAAGTAAGCGGTCGACCTCTTATCGCTGACTTAAACAGAATGCCGCATCTTCTCATTGCCGGCGCCACTGGGTCGGGCAAAACTATCTGCATTAATGCTGTAATAACCTCTCTTATCTACCACTTTAGTCCGGAAGACCTTCGCTTCGTTATGGTCGATCCGAAAATCGTGGAGATGCAGATATTTAATGATATACCCCATATGTTGATTCCGGTTGTAACCGATCCGAAAAAAGTACCGGGAGCTCTTAGATATCTCCTCACCGAAATGGATAAGCGTTATAAGATCTTTGCCAAATCCGGCGTTCGAAACATTGCAGGCTTTAATGCTATCCGGGAAACGCGAAACAAAGGAGAGGGAAACGTTGCGGAAGAAAAGGAATTTGAGGCAGATCTTTCACCGGAAGAACGGGCTGCGGTTAGCACCATCGAAGTCCCTCGCGACGAAGAAATCGAGATCCCGGATAGGCTTCCATATATCGTCTGCATAATAGATGAACTGGCCGATCTTATGATGGTGGCCCCTGCCGAAATAGAGACCTGCGTGGCACGTCTCGCCCAACTCGCCCGCGCCGCCGGCATTCACCTGGTTATTGCGACTCAACGCCCATCAGTTAATGTCATAACGGGAGTCATCAAAGCTAATCTCCCTAGTAGAATAGCTTTTAAAGTCGCTTCCAAAGTCGACAGTCGCACAATACTGGACGCCATGGGGGCCGACCATCTAATAGGGAAAGGTGATCTTCTTTTCCTTCCTCCCGAGTCTGCTGTTCTAATCCGAGCCCAAGGTGCTTTTGTCTCCGACGAAGAGATCAAGAAACTAGTTGAGTATCTCAAAAAAGAGGGCACTCCCAATTACGACGAGCAATTTCAGCATTCCGTAGAAACCGGGGAAGTTCCCGAGGAGGGTGAGGATTTTGAAAATGGCGATGACGATGATCTACTGCCGGATGCTATAGAAGTCTTGAAGTCCTCCAAGAGAGCTTCAACCTCTATGCTGCAAAGAAGATTACGAATCGGGTATAATCGTGCCGCACGCATTATGGAAATGCTCGAAATGAGAGGTGTTGTCGGGCCGGAAAATGGAGCCCAGCCTCGTGAAATACTAAAGGACCTTGATAACCTCTAACTACCGCTATGCAAAATATAGGAGAAAAGCTGGAAGAAGCTCGAAAAAGACAAGGGATCTCGATACGAGAAGCATCCGATGTAACAAAGATCAGAAGTGACTACCTCCTCGCTTTTGAAAACAACTCATTGGACCTCTCTCTTCCGGATGTCTATATTCGAGGATTCCTTAGGAATTATTCAACCTTCCTAAAGTTGGATGCGGGGCAAATAATTACCGATTTTGATGCCCTTGGGCTAAGCCAAGGAAAGGAGTCGCAAAAAAATCTTCATGATCTCCTCGGCCGTATGGACCTACCCGAAGCTAGCGCAGGGTCTGGATCCTCTGATAATAACGATGCTGAATCAGCCCCTAAGACACAATCCCCT
This sequence comes from Candidatus Moanabacter tarae, assembly GCA_003226295.1. NCBI lineage: Bacteria > Pseudomonadati > Verrucomicrobiota > Opitutia > Puniceicoccales > Candidatus Moanibacter > Candidatus Moanibacter tarae. The sequence continues at coordinate 2,244,484 of CP029803.1, forward strand.
ACGAATAGAACTTTGTACTACAAAGTCGCTCTGATTTCGGGCTGTGTCCTGATTGTCATTCTTCTCATCACCCTGCTAGTCAACCTCGTTCTATCGCAAAAAGGGCCGGAAATTAATCCTGAATTACAGCATTCGGCAATATTGAACGGAAACGATCCTACTAATCCGCCTGAAGCTGATGCCCAAGGCGTGGATCAGGAGGAAATAACTCTTATTGCATTGGACGATGTTAATGTGGTGGTACGTCAAAAACTCGACAACAAGGAACTCTTTAGCGGTTCAATTCAGAAGGGAGAGCCCATAACTGTAATTAAATACGGACCCGTTCGGATCAGTTTCCTCGAAGGAGACAATCTCATCGTAGAAAAAGGCGGGCAGAAATTCAGTATGGGAAAGTCCGGCCCTGGAACGCGAAGCCTAGATTAGCTGTTCGACAAGTTACACCCGAAAAAAGGTCAATCAAAACTCCGAAAGGCGACAGTTCCAGCTACTCGGCTATTCCTCGAACATCTGCATGAATCGGCGGCGACGGACCCCAACTGGAGGGCCAAGGATCTCTCCGTAAAGAAAGGCATCCTTTAAAGCATGAGAATCGCCTCCCATACGACGAATGACCCTTTTAAAGCCCCTCGATCGACCGGAGCCAACATGAAATCCATCTCCATAGATATCATTCTTAGACCTTCTCTGGTTCGGGTTCGGAAGTTTTCTTATCGGCTTTTCGAGCTGCTCTTGTAATTTTTTTAACTCCTCCGTCTGCTCTACCATCCTCGCCCGGGCTTCCTCCAGATTCGGTTGCAGTCTCGGTATCGAAACGAGTTCCCTGGTCGGTGATTGAAAAACCTCGTCTTCACTTTGGACAGGAGTACGCGGTTCCTCATAAGGCACCTCCGAATCTTGTACCTCGTATTGACGTTGTCGTTCGGCAATTCGCCTCCCAATCTCCTCTTGAACGTCCCTGGTTCGCTTTGCAACATCCGGAAGACGCGGTCCTTGCTCAGCATCGTCATCACCAGACCTACGGCTAAAGAGGCGGCTTAGGAAATAGATGAGGAGGAAGATGACCGGAGCGATCCAGTCCAGGTTAAATCTATCCACGGCTACGACTAAAATCTAACTTAATTAGGCCAAAATGAACACTATCTTTATTGCAGCTCTTCATCTTCATCACCGGGCTTTGCGATAGAACTTCTCATCTCAGTATCAGACTGGATATTCATCATCCGATAATAATCCATCACCCCGAGATTCCCGGACTTTAAAGCACCAGCCATTGCAAGCGGTACCTGAGCTTGTGCTTCAACCAAGTTTGCCTCCATTTCTGCAATCTTAGCCTTATTCTCTTGTTCCAAAGCCACGGCCGCTGCTCTTCGGATCTCTGCTTGGGCTTGTGCCATGTTCTTGTTCGCTTCCGCCTGCGCTTCTTGCAATTTGGCCCCAACATTTTCACCAACGTCCACATCCGCAATATCAATGGATAAAATTTCAAAAGCGGTACCTGTATCAAGGCCGCGATCCAGGACGTTTTTCGAAATTGAATCCGGATTCTCCAACACCCATTTGTAACTGTCCGCCGAACCGATCGTTGTCACGATACCCTCACCAACCCGAGCGATGATGGTCTCCTCTTGGGCGCTCCCAACATAGCGATCAAGATTGCTTCGAACTGTGACACGGGCACGCGCCCTAACCTGAATACCGTCTTTCGCCACCCCATCTATAGTCACGCGAGAACCAGAAGTCCCATCGGGGCAATCAATTACTTTGGGATTAATGGAAGTCCGCACTGCCTCGATAACTGACTTCGTGGTTCCTTTCGTCGCCAGGTCAATAGCACAGGCTCGATCCCATTCGAGTTCAATTCCTGCCTTCAGAGCATTGATCAACGACTGAGTTGTCTGCCCGACGTCACCACCTGCCATGAAGTGTTGCTCGAACTGATTGATCGGTATCGCGACTCCAGCCTTCACCGCATTGATCCGGGCATCGACAATTAGTGCATAAGGATTCTTTCTCAATCTCATCGCCACCAATGTTCCAAATCCAACGTAAGCACCCGACAACCAAGCTCTTAACCAAACGTTAAAAAACGAAATAATGATGAATGCAAGGATCAGAATAAAGATGCCGATAACGATCGACATAATCTGTGGAATCGTGACTGCTAGAATATGAGTGTTCATGCTCTGATTAGTTCGCTAGATGGTGAAGATCAGCGGACAGGAGCAGTTCGAATCAACAGCTCCCTATTGCCCAATCCAAGGGAAAGAGTGCCTTGCTCCTTCACCGTTGTCAAGGGTTGCAAATAGGCTAAAAGGGGGAGTCGCCCCAGGGGCCTCTTCGCCAGATTCCTAAATTTTACCTACAATCAATCGAAAATTATCTTGGCTTATGACTTCAATCGTAACTCCTTTTTCTAGGAGTCCGCTCTGAGAGAAAGCTTCGTAATAAATCCCGTCTACCTCAACCATCCCAGTTGGGTTCAGCCGCGTTTGCGCACGACCTTGTTTACCAATTATCTCCTGCCCTGCCTGTACCTTGTTGCTGGTTTCTTTCAGTGAAGACTTTAGAAAGAAGCGCTGCCCGAATGTGCTCTTGGAAAGTATCTTTAGCTCGAGAAGGAACATTAGGAGCGAAAGAACTACAGAGACCGTAAAAGTCACAACCGCTGCCATCGACCCGATTTCGGTATAGGCAAAACTACAGGCAGCAACGAGCACGAGTAACGCTGCAATTGCAAGAAAGCCTCCCGGGACAAAAATTTCGAAAAAAAACAGGAGTAGAGCAACTGCGATCAGTGTAACTACGATACTCATCAATCCCCCCTTTCTACAAGTAGGGCAAAATTTCTTTGCCCTACCACTTTAACTGAATTCCCGCGGTTCAAAGTTCCCACTCCAAGCGTCGCTTGATAGCGGGTGCCTTCAATTTCGACTTCACCCGCCGGATGAAGGTCAGTCGCCGCAATTCCAACTGCCCCAATCTCAGGAAGAGTACCACTACCTCTTAAACTGCTCCCACCTCCAGCCGTTACCGGGTCGGCCGCAGCCACCTGTCCAGAGAGAACAATAGAATCGTAAATCCAAGTTCTAGGCAAAAATCGCCACAAAACAAAACCAGCCGTAACAGTAACTAACAAACTCAGTAGTATCTCATAGATCGGCTGCCACAGAACCTTCAGATCCAACTCAAAACGCCTTCCTCCCCCAGTTGGCCAAATATCAGCCAAGGACCAAACCAAAGAGCCAAAAACGAGGAGAATTCCCGCAAGAGCAGGGAACACAGTTCCAGGGATAAGGAAAAGTTCTACTCCTATCAAAACAATTCCAAGAAGGAAAAACAGTACCGCCTCGTGACCCGCAAGACCGGCAACATAATTACTCGCAAACACAATCAGCAAGAAGATGACTCCTGCTCCACCAAAAATACCGAATCCCGGAGTTTTGAATTCGACCAAGAGACAGAGAAACCCAATTCCCATTAGAAGCGGAGAAACCATGGCCATGTATTGGGCCAGGGTTTCGGACCAAGTAATTTCAAACTCTTTTATATCGAAGTTTCCTACTCCGAATCGATCTTCCAGGACCTCCTCAAGAGTCTCTTTAATCCCAGCCCCAAGCAGTGCCCGTGGCGGATCCCCGTATTCCGCTAAAGCCTCGGAAGCTGTTAAGGAGAGAAGTTCTCCCTCCGGTTTGATTACCTCCCCTTCAATCTCTAGGACATAATCGGCGCTCATCATAGCCCTGATTACCTTTGCGCGATAAGGATCCGTCTCGTTATAGTTCCGCACCTTTGCCATAATCGCGCTCTCGAATTTCTGGCGCAGCGTATCAGGAACTTCCTGGCCCGTCGCAAAGATCGGTGCAGCAGCGCCGATCTGACTCTTCGGCGCAAAGTAGATATGATCCGTTGAGGCTGCGATAAAAGCGCCCGCAGAAAATGCGTCGACGTTGACAAAAGTTAGTGTTTCACCCTCAAATCGGTCCAAGATTTCCATGATCTCAAGCATTACATCTGATTCGCCCCCAGGCGTATGCATATCGAGGAAAACAACATCGATTTCGTTTTCTATCGCCTCTTTTAGGCCGCGCCTTACAATATAGAGCGTAGGTTTGCCGATTGCTTCTTTAATCGGGATTACGTAAATGGCCTTGGGACCGCTGGATTCCGGCACCGGTTGAATTGCTTTCACACCAGTACTTGATCTCCAAACTTCACTATCTTGAATCACCGCATCGTCACCAAGTTTCCTCTCAGCTTCTTCCTCAGAAACGGGAAAGGATTCTTCAGATGACTCCAACAGGTTGTCTAGGGGCAAGGCATCCCGTTCCTCAATTACGGGAGAATTAGTATTCAGCTTCTCTTCCTCAATGCCCGCGTCGCTTTTACCTGATTTTTTGATCAACCCTAAGTCGGACTTCTGCTTTATATCCTCGCCGGGCAGGTCTTTACCGTTAGCCGCTTCTGCAGGAAAAAAGAGGCATGTGATTAGAAATAAAACACTCCACCTAGAGTAAACCTGACTGCTAAAATTAGTCCCCTTCATTCTCTGACAAACATAGGATGTTGGGTATCGATCAAGAACGCAAGCCTCCGTCATCAACCAAACCCCTCAACCTCTCGCAACTCCTATGTATTTAATATTCTCCCTAGCTGTACCCCTGTAACAGCTTCCTCCCCCTAATCAAACATTACTCTTGGCTTAGTTCGAAATGGTGAAAAGATGGTGAGCCAAACTTTTTCAAACGGTACTATTACCCAATCCCGTGGCCAGGAATGTTGCGAACCCAAAAATCCGACAGATCAACACCCTTGGGCTCAGAAGAGTTGAAGGAGGATCTGCGAAGTATAGCCACAAGTCTTGGTTTCCAGGTATGCGGCATCGCTTCGGTCGACGCGCCACTCCGTCGTGACTTTTATCTGAAATGGATCGCGGAGGGGAAACAAGCAGATATGGAGTGGATGCATCGCAACAACAACCGTAGGCTCCATCCGTCCAATGTTTTGCCTGGTGCAAGGTCTATCATCTGTGTTGGGCTTAACTACTATCAACCTCAACCAAAAAGGAGAGGCAGGATTGCTAAATACGCCCTGGGCGAAGATTATCATGATCTCATGAGCCAACGCCTCAGGGCCCTCTGCCGTTGGCTCCAAGAGAAAGGGGGCACCAATAAACCGTACGTCGATACGGGCCCGGTCCTGGAAAAATCAATCGCTGTACAAGCTGGCCTCGGTTGGCAAGCTAAGAGTACGATGCTCCTCAATTCGACTTTTGGCACTTGGCTCTTACTCGGCGAAATCTTTACCACTCTCGAAATTCCCCCAGATCGCCCTCAAAATGATCACTGCGGAAAGTGTACCGCCTGTATTGATGCCTGTCCTACAGGCGCCATCACCGCACCTTACCAACTCGATCCAAGAAAATGTATATCTTACCTGACCATTGAGCACAAAGGGCCTATCCCATATCCCTATCGTGCTGCCATCGGTGACCGTGTTTTTGGTTGCGACGATTGTCTAGACGTTTGTCCTTGGAACCGTTGGGCCCGTATAACTCAAGAAGCCAAACTTCAAAGCCGACACTACCCTGACCTTCGAGAAATGCTAGCTTGGGGAGATGGTGAATTCAGACGTTTTTTTCGTAAAACTCCTGTGATGAGGCTAGGACGTGTCCGATGGATTCGCAATGTTTGTATCGTACTCGGTAATATCGGTACTAATGCCGACCTCGCCGCTCTTCAAATTTGTGCCCAGGACCCGGAGCCTCTCATCGCTGAACACGCCGCCTGGGCAATAAGTAGAATCGAAGACAAAGACCGCAAAGCTGAATCACCAAGAGCGGGAAATGGCAGTAACCCGTAAACCTGACAAAAGGTCTTTTCCATCCAAAGATCATGCTTCAATTCAAGTAGGCTATAAACTCTCTAACAGAAAAGCCCAATGACAGCCCAGGGTAAACAGTATCATATCCAGTTGGATCGCACCCTTGTTGAAGGGGCCGAGTACGTCTTGCTTCCCGGTGATCCCAGTCGCGTGGCTACAACCGCGCTCTATATCGACCCAAACGCCCGTCAACTTAGTTCGCACCGGGAGTACACCACCTATCTTGGAAAACTCAAGAACCGCAACTTTCTTGTCTGCTCTACTGGTATCGGTGGACCTGGGACCGCCATCGCCCTTGAAGAACTGGCAACTATCGGCCTAAAGTATTTCGTAAGGATCGGAACCGCCGGAGCTATTCAACCTTATATTAATGTGCCCTCACTGGTCATTTCTCTTGGTGCGGTTCGGTTAGAAGGGACCTCCACACACTATGCTCCAATTGAGTATCCTGCAGTTGCCGATTTCGAGCTCACTAATGCGATTGTCCAAGCCGCGCGTGATTTACACCTTGAACACCACATCGGCATAACCGCCTCATCCGACTCTTTTTACCCAGGACAGGAGCGCTACGATTCTTTCTCTCAGTACGTTATTCGGCGCTTTAAAGGTTCCTTGCGGGAGTGGCAGCAGTTGAACGTGCTCAACTACGAAATGGAAGCTGCTACACTTTTCACTGTAATTCGTACATTTGGTTTACAGGCCGCCTGTGTCTGTTCCTCCATTGTCAATCGAAGCTCCGAAGAACATGTCGACCAAGACATCCTGGAAATAGCCGAAAAGAATCTTGCTAAAGCCGCTAAGAAAGCACTCGTAATCCATATGGAAGAACAAAGTCCATGACAATTTTTCTACACCTGGGAAACTGAACTAATCTTCACTTTCCCAGGCCCGGAGGTAATAGTCATAAACCCGAGGAGAGGAAATTGTGCTGACATCTAGGTGATTAGAAATTAGTTGTCGTTTCCCAAAATGCCGCGAGGCTCGCATCAATTCTGTAGTCATATAACGGGTCTCTACAGAGAGCGACTCGATACCCTGGAACCTGTTTCCCAACTGTTCCCGAGTCCAGCGATCAGCGTGGCCCCCGATCCACCATCCCCACTCTCCGAAACTGGGAACATTCTCACGATAGGGAAGGACAGCGAACCCGGCTCGTTCCATAGTGCGCCCAATACACAGGAATGCTTCCCGTGTGTGCACCGGAGAAGAGGACTGCTGGACGAAGAGTCCATCCTTGGCAAGTTTGCTCCTAAGCAGCTGATAAAACTGTAAACTGTAGAGCTTGGCCAATTCCGGCGAGTTGGGATCGGGGAAGTCAAGTATCACGACATCGAACCGCCCGGGAATCTGTTCGATATATTTTGCAGCATCCGCATTGAGAATATGGATCTCCGCAACAGTCCCAATTCTACCCTCCCGTGGAAAATTCTGATTGAGAACATCAATTTTTTCTTTGCCGATATCGATAAGAGCCCGATTTTTAATCACTTGGGTTCGTGCATCACTGAGGCTGTGGTGGTTTAATGTCGTGAAATAGGAATTATCTGATGCTAGATCAGTTATCATCGGATCGATATCCACCAGGAGGACAGATTCTACATCCCCGTATTTCAGAATCTCGCGGATAGCGAGTCCGTCTCCCCCGCCTAAGACAAGAACTTTACGACGGCGTTGAACAAGTTCCATTGCAGGATGTACCAACATTTCATGGTAAATATGCTCGTCTGTAGAATTGAACTGCAAACGCCCGTTAATATAGCATGAAATCTCGCCCTGGGGGCTCTCCGTCAGTACAATGTGCTGGTATTTTGAAGTCCCGGAGAAAACGATGCGATCAATAAAGAGATGTTGCTCAGCGTAGGAAGTCCAATCCCCAGCCCGAGTAAAAGCAAACCCCAATGCGACTACGCTTACCAACCCAGCCACTAGAACTCCAGGGAAGAAAACCAACACCCGGCGGAAATAAAACAACCCGAGAAAAGCGACACCAGTGGTAAAAAACGAGAGGACAAATGCTGCCTCGACCATGGTAAAAAAGCGCGGAAGGATGAATATCCAAGCGAGCGCCCCGCAGAGAGACCCTATGTAATCCATCTTCAAAATCCGTCCTAGATTGATCCTGAGATCCTTACTGTAGTTCTCATTTATGCGGGTGATAAGTGGTATCTCGAATCCAATGAGCAACCCTATGGCACATATAAAGAAATACTGCACCAGGACGAAATGGCTCGCAAAGTGACTGTAAGCAAAAAGGAGAGCAATCGGACCAAAGCCACCCAAAAATCCAATGAGAAGCTCACTGAGGAGAAGTTTATCAATTAGCCCGCGATCCTTGACATATTTCTGCACATCTGCACCAACTCCCATAAAGAAGAGCATCACTCCGATTATAATAGCCCATTGCCTTGCGCTGTTGCCCAGAAGATCTGATGCGGTCTTACTGAAAGTATATTCGTATGCGAGCCCACACCCCCCCATGGCAAACATACTGATTCCGAGGATAAGACTTTCTTTCCCTCGCTTTGGCACTGGAATTTCGGTTTCCATAGGAATGGCTACGATTGAATTTTAGGTGTGGATCCGGAGCCTATCGAAACTCCGAGTTCTTCTTGGCCATAATTTGAATAACATTATTTTATCAAACCACTAGCAAGGAATCTGTCAGCTGAAGACTAACATAGAGAAAGATCTTCAATTATAAGGTAACCAAGGCGCTTGCGCGCGTGAAATATCAGTTTATCGTAGCAAGATGCAATCGGGTAAAAATTGGCTTTTTTCAAAAAAGTCCGACTTGCTCCTCCTATTCCTTCCGGTTTGGTTGACCTGGGGATTCTGTTTTGCTGCACCCCAGAGTTGGCTTTCAGCGAAAATTCCGATCTGGGTATTTGTAGTTTTCGTTCTTGGCATCGACGTTAGTCATGTTTGGAGCACGATTTTTCGTACCTACTTAGACCGAGAAGAATTTCGTCGTCATAGGAGTCTTTTGCTCTATTCACCTCTCGTTTGCTTTACAATCTGTTTTTTAATTGCAGCAATCTCCCAACTGTGGTTCTGGCGCATTCTTACTTATGCTGCTATTTTTCACTTTGTTCGCCAGCAATTTGGTTTTATGAGGCTTTACGCGATGCGTCGGCGTAAATCCTCTAATTTCAAGCTCTTGAGCGATTCATGGATGATCTATTTTTCCATGCTCTACCCAATCGTTTACTGGCACTTAATCTCGGATAGATATTTCTCTTGGTTTGTTGATGGTGGTTTCCTAACTTTCGAGCTGTTTTCAATAGACCTACAATCTGTGCAATGGGTTCTTGACCACCTCGGCAACAGCTTGTACTGGTTACTATTCCTGTTTTGGTTCGTTGAGGAAGTCGTCATCCACAAGCGCACAGGAACCGCGATGCCATGGGGCAAGATCGCTTGGATGCTGACAACCGCCTTCAACTGGTATCTTGGAATCGTCTACTTCAATAGCGATCTTGCCTTTACCGTTACCAATGTTGTAGCCCATGGGATCCCCTATATCGTCCTGGTTTTATTCTACGTGGAGCGAAAAAAAATAATTAGACACCCGAGCCGGTTCTCTAGCAATGATCAGTTCACCCGGAATTTCTGGATTCGATCGGCAGGGATGATTACCTTAATTCTAGTCTTCGCAACCTTTGAGGAGTTCCTCTGGGATATGCTTCTCTACAGGGAATATTCCAAATTCTTTGAGACCATTTTAAAGTATCCAATAACAATATTGGACAATCCAATCTCCCAAGCCCTTGCCCTGGCACTACTTTCTGTCCCCCAGGCCACTCACTATATCGTCGATGGATTTATCTGGAAACGTAGCCAAAAAAATCCCGATCTTAAGGCTATTCTCTCTTGAACCAATAAGGACGAAGAGATGAATCGTCGCCGTTTCATTCGGTTATCCAGCGGTGCCTTTCTTACCGGGCTTACCGGCGGATGCGGCGGCCAGAGTTCGGAAGACAATCAATATGAAATCAAGGTAGTTTCGGACAGGTTGCAGGCACATCAACTTTTCCAGGGTAATGTTTTGCCACTGGATGATGTTATCAACACCGATGCCATCATTGTAGGAGGTGGAATCGCGGGACTCGCAGCCGCGGCTCACCTTGGAGCCAGGGATTACCATCTCTTCGAATTGTCAGATCGCTGGGGCGGTTCCTCTTCCAGCCAAAGACATGGTAGAGAGGAATTTTCCCAGGGGGCCCACTACGAACTTGCCTATCCTGATTATTATGGAGCTGAAGCTCTTGGTCTATTGGAACGGCTTAATGTCATTGTATTCGATGGCATACGGAGGATGTGGGATTTCCGTGAAAAGCAGTATCTTATCCCGCAGTCAATTAAGAGCATTTGCTTTGATCGAGGTCAGCCACGGGAAGGTGTCATGCCAGAAGGAGAGGAGCGGTTTCTCGACTTCCTAGGGCCCTATTTGGGCCGTATGCCTCTTCCTACACGTCTAATTGAAAAGGAAAACCGTAGGCTCAACGAAATGACTTTTCACGAATACATCCGAACGGAATCGGAACTCCCGGAACCCCTCAGGCGCGCAATTGATTATCAAATGCTTGATGACTATGGATCAACCGGAGACCAAATCTCTGCTCTAGCTGGGGTGCACTACTACACTTGTCGGCCCTATTACACTCAGAAGGTGGAACTTTTTTCCCCTCCCCAAGGCAACGCTTACTTTGTCCAAAAATTGCTCGATGTACTGCCGCCGGAACAGATTCATCTCCATCACATGGTAAATAATATTACAGTAGAAAAACAGGGGGTTGAAGTTGAAGTCTCGGACTTTGCGGTTGGGAGGAGACGCCGGATTCGGTGCCAAAACGTGATCTTCGCCGGCCACAAGCTGGGCTTAAAATATATCCTTCCGAAACTCTATTCTTTCTTTAATCAGGTAAGCTATGCCCCATGGGTCGTTCTAAATTTCGTCCTCCGTGATCACCATCGGGACAGATCTTTCTGGCAGAACGAGTGGCTTGGGAAGGAAACAGATTTCCTCGGATTCGTAGATTCAGATTCGCAGTACAACCCAAACCCGAAGAAACGCGTTCTCACCGCCTATTTCTGTCTCCCAGAGGATCAACGTTGGCGACTGACGTCCTTAGAAGATCCGGTCGAATCTAAGCGATGGGCATCACGCGCCATGATACTGCTCAACAAAATGTTTAGTCACCCCATCGACAACCTCGTGGAGGCTATTTACATTAAAGCAATGGGGCACGCAATGCCAATTCCCAAACCAGGCTACCTGTTCCGTGATGCAAATGATGCCAGGCTTTACCCCGAAATAGTTTTCGCTGGTGTCGACAACGGTCGATTGCCCCTATTCTTCGAGGCCTTAGATTCCGGCATAAGCGCCGCCAAGCTAATTTAGCGATCAGTCGGACGACTAAAACAGACTTTAAAACTCGAGAAGCTACCCGATGGAACAACAATGATTAACTGGACTTGCTGGTTATCTCTTCTAGGATCCCTGCGGATCTCGATGCTTTTCTCACAACATTAACTCAATATCCGAACGCTTCACTATCATGAATGAACTGATAACATCTTGGATTAATGTTGAGGATATCCGGTTGCTTTTGGACCCAACCGCTGTGATTTTCCTCGGCGTCGTTATAATCGTCCTATTTTTGGGCAAGCTTATCAATGACTGGTGTACGAGCTATGACCTGAACGAAGAGCTCACGAAGAAGGACAACAAGGCTCTCGCCATGTCCTTCATGGGCTATATATTCGCCATCGGTATTATCATCTGGGGCGTTCTTATCAGTCCAGTCGCAGTCGATAAAGAGGTTCTCCCGGGAAGCACATTGTGGTCTCAGCTCATGGCAACGGCTATTTGGGCCATAATTGGGATCTTGCTTCTCCAATTAGCAAGGGTCATCAATGACCGTCTCTTGCTCTACAAGTTTAGGAATGTTAAAGAGATCATTGAAGACCAGAATGTCGGAACAGGAGTGGTCCAGGGCAGTGCATATATTGGTTCCGGCCTCGTTATTATGGCCGCCTTACACGGCGAAGGCAGCGGGTCACCGGTTGTCGAAGCAGTCTCAACTCTGGTCTACTTTGCAGCTGGACAATTAGCCTTCATCTTATTCGGACTTATCTATTCTAAGGTAAGTCGCTATGATCTCCACGAAGAAATCGAAAAAGACAATGTAGCCGCCGGAGTCGGATTTGGAATGACAATGATCGCCGTTGGCGTCCTTATGTGTGGCTATATTCTTCAGAACGCATCCCTCACCGGCCTTCTAGTATGGTTCCTAATTTCCTGTTTCCTTCTCCTGGTTTGTCGTTACTTGATCGACAAAATAATCCTCCCAGGGACCCTCCTTGACGAGGAAATTAGCAAGGATCGGAACTGGGGGGCAGCCTTAGTTGAGGGAATTTCCGCGATTTCTCTAGCCCTTATCCTGATTGCAATCTTCTAAAATCCTCGGTTGGAAAATGATTCAAAGTCGAAATGAGCGTTCATTTTAGGCTTCCTCCTGATCGGCTTCGCCATCTAAAATAATGAAGTCTTGCTTGGACTGACTCGTAATAGCTACGGCCGAAACAAACGTTGTCTATTTCAAGATCCGCGAAAAGCTATGCAGCAGCCAGCTCCTTGAAATTACCATGGGGTGGGAAGGCAAGTATTTTTAAGATTCCTTCAGGGGAAGCACCTAAGTGGGAGGCCGATTTCTCCCTTTAGCGTTATTTATTCGATGGGAACAGTTTGCTTTCAGGATTACATCTTATCGAAAGATTCGAATGATAAGCCATCGCCCTTCCAGAGGACGGAATACTTGCGTATTCCACTGAATGCATAGACGCAGTAGAATCTAAAACCTGTACAGATTTCATGTCATCGACGCATTAATCCGAGGGGATAGCTTTCCCAAGCCATTATTGAAATAGTACTAGATGGGAAACAGGAAGAAACAGAGAATCTGGTACGGGGTAGCACCAGCAATGCTAATGCCGCTAATAGCTTCTCTTTTCTACTTCGTTTGGCTCAGGGAGCCAACATTTGTTCGTTTCGCCTACGTTGGCATCAAGATCTTTTCTTTAGTCTGGCCCGCAATGGCAGTATTATGGATTTTGCGCGAGACACTTCCAAGATGGCAATTGAAGGATTCGCATCACTGGAAATCTCTTCCAGCGGGAATGGGCATGGGCTTCCTAATCGCAATTTTATTGTTTGCTCTCATGCGGACGCCCGCAGGTGAGATGATTCGCGAAAACGCCGACAGAATTAGCGATAAGGCTATCAACCTTGGAATCACGAATTACTACTGGAGTTTCGCCATCTTTATCTCGGTCTTTCACTCCTTGACAGAAGAGTACTACTGGCGCTGGTTTGTCTATGGGCAACTTATTCGAGTCCTCCCCGCAGGATGGGCGCATATTCTTGCTGGCCTCTCCTTCTCTGCTCATCATATCGTTATAGCTACCCAGTACTTCCCCAATTCCTACGGGATAATGTTTGGACTCCTTGTAGGAGTCGGAGGGATGCTCTGGAGCCTTCTGTACGCGAAGCATAAAACTCTTTGTGGTATTTGGATAAGTCATATGATTGTTGACTTATCAATTATGGTTATTGGTTACGACCTAGTCTATTCTCGGGCAGTTCTTGCCCTAATTACTGGCGGGCAAAATTTTTTCGCCGCCGGATAAACTATAGACTTAGGATAGTCTCTAGTACAAACCCCCTTGTAAACATAGAGATTGTATTTACAGCGCAGCGAGAGTTGGGCCCTGAGGGATTCGAACCCCCGACCAAAGGATTATGAGTCCTCTGCTCTAACCACTGAGCTAAGGGCCCAGGATAAGACTTCAGAATACGGAAAATTTGATACAGATATTTGGACCGGGTGGCAATCATCACTTTGTAGATTCTAAACGGTCTTCCCAGCAACTGAAATTGTTGCCGAATGAAAATAGATAGTTAACTCTTTCTGTTATTCGTCGATTCGCTCAAACAGCAAGCATGGCCATGAGGAGAAAGGTTTACGACACTATTTCACGATCGTGCGAGAAACTGTCTCTCCAGCAATTCTGCTATCAAGCGTGGAGGCCCGCATCAAAAACCCAATAACTGAAATATCCGTTCTCGTGTTTAAAATAGGAGACCTCATATTACCGGGAAATCCTTTGCTTCCAAGGAAACAAGATCTGTTTTCGTGAGGGCTATCTTAGCTTCGCTGAGTCGCATGGCCTGGGCACGGAGAATCTGCTCGAATAGGTTTCGACAAAAGCGGCCATTCCCAAATCCACGGCCTGATCGTTCGATTTCCTGCAGTAAAATTTCTTCGAGCCTTTTTTTCGCCATCCGATCCATACTATAATCATTCGCCTCACACATCTGCTCAAATATCCTGCCGAGCTCGTCAACTGAGAAATCATCGAATTCTATGTAGGTATTGAATCGTGAACGAAAACCGGGGTTGGAGTTAATAAAGGCCTCCATCTCTTCTGTATAGCCTGCTACAATGACAATGAGGCGATCGCGGTAATCCTCCATTCGTTTTACCAGACTGTTGATCGCTTCGAGGCCAAAATCATTTCCAGTTCCCTTGTAGAGACTGTAGGCCTCATCGATAAAGAGAATACCGTCAAGAGCCCGGTTCACCACCTCAGTTGTTTTCACATCAGTGTGCCCAATATATTGTCCCACCAACCCCGAGCGATCCGACTCTACTAGATGTCCTTTCTCAAGAAACCCTAGGGCTCGGTAGATGCGGGCTACAAGGCGAGCAACCGTCGTTTTCCCGGTACCTGGATTTCCAGTAAATACCATATGGAGGGAAAGATTGGTTTGCGAAAGTTTCATCTCTTTACGCTTTTGCTGTATTGAAAGGTAACTGACCAATCGTTTGATTTCGTTCTTAACCCCGTTTAGCCCTACCAACGAATCCAATTCGGCCAAACACGTGTCCAGGTCGACAGGATCGTTTTCCTCCCAAATAGCCTCAGGCTCGATTGTCTCAACGGTGCGGTCCTTATCGTTAACGGTCGAGTCAGGAGTTCTCAATGTTCCCGAATCCAACCGGAAAAGTCTCTCCAGCTCACGATTGACCCGGCATGTCAATTCAGCATCGGCTGACAACAGCAGGTCAGCTAGATTCGCAATCAAAAATTGCTCATCCTGACTAAAGTTACCATCGATTAACGCCATTCCGCCCCCGAGGCTATAAAGAATCTCGGCCATACTGGAATACCCAATCCCAATTTTGAGATTCTCCAGACTATAAGTCGGCTGTTTTTCTATTTTAGCTTGGAGCAAATTTCGATACATCGGCGACCAATTCATTCGCCTAGCCACTGCTTCTGAAAGTCTTGACTCGGCTGAACTCACCTCACCATCGATATGAGCGACAAGGAATAGAATCATCCGGATCTCATAATCAATCTCGAATTCGGAAACGAGACCCTGCCTCTGCAATTCCCGCTTCGTAGCATCAATATCTCTAAGGCAGAAATGGACGATCTCCGAAATATCGACCATCGATCTATTTTCCTATTAGATTCCTAAATCGAAATCCCACGATCGATTTCCCGACTGTGGTATTCACTTGCCTCAAAAGTGCGAATTAAAGCCTGGCCGATATCCTCTCCAAGATTTCCTTCCCCACAGGTGAAGACATCGACAGCAGCATAATTTAGTTCCGGCCAAGTGTGCACGGTCAGGTGGCTCTCTGATATCACCACAACGCCGCTCAATCCCTGAGGACTATAACCGTGGAAAACCGAATTGACAACCGTAGCGCCCGCAGTTTCAGCAGCCGAGATCATAGACTTTTTTAGCACCTCGATATCAACCAGGAACTTCTCGGCACATCCGTACAGTTCAAACAAATAATGGCGCCCCAGAACTCTGTAGGTGACAGATTGTTGTGAGTCCTCTTGCTTATGCTCGATCGCTCCCTTCATCAGAAATCAGCTAACTGCTTAATGGTCAAAATACCTTCGAGGATCGATTTACGGCTAGGCACCTGAAAATTGTAATCACGATGGAACCCAAGGATTTCCTTAGGCACTTGCCCCCCCGCCTAATTTTGCCTTCATAGCCGCGAGCTTTTCCTGAACATCGGATCCTCCAGACGTAGTACCGAGATCCTGAAATTCTTTTTCCAAACTATCAGCCTCAGAAAATGAATCAGACATTTCCTTGGCTGCTTCAGCCTCGTAGGTATGGCGCTCCGCCTTAGCTTGAAGTCGGGCCATTAGGTCATCTGCATCATCCTTTTTAGAGATCTTCGCCTTGGCCTCATAGATATTTTTTTTCACTGCAGCTGCTTTGCTCTGTGCCAATATAAAGTCCTTGTTCCGTTTGAACTCGGCTAGCTCGTCCTCCATTTTTGAGATATCTGTCTTTAGAGAGTCGACTGAGTCCCTTTGTGATTTCCAGTTCTCATCAAGGGTTTTTGCCTTCTGATCGTGCTCTGTCGCTCGTTGTAGGGCTTTGACTGCCAATTCCTCCTTGCCCGCCTTTAGGGCTGCTTCCGCTTTTTGCTCCCAGGAAAACCGAGCTGTTTTATCCTTTTCCAAAAGCGCCTTGGTCTTGCGTTCGGTAGCAATGCATTCCTGAATTGCCTTCTTGGCATCACGAATTTGATCGGCTTTGTCTCTGATCGCTTGCTCGAGCATGAGCTCAGGCTTTTCCAGCTCCTCCACAACTTTATGAACGGAGGCCTGGCCAATCTTGAAAATGCGAGAAAAAATACTCATGGAATCCCCTTCCCTCTTCTTAGTGAATTAGTCCTTCATTTTTGCGGTGAGTAACTCTTCCGCCCTGTCCACCGCTAATTCCAGGGCATCGAAAACACTGAGGAGTTCATCGTCATTGAGATCCCCTCCCTCGCGACTCTCCACCAGGACCAAACGGGGATCGTTCGTGTTTGTATTGTTAATCCCAAAACTCACAGGCTGGATTTCAGTGTTCAGATCAAGGATCTTGAAGTAGAACTCTGCATCCGCAAATGAGGCGACATTCCCAAGATCGACTTCGAAGTAGAGGTTGCTTTCGTTGATACTGACATAAACCGGCAATTCATCCTCGCGTGCAACACGGTAAACCCCATTACCCAATTCCCCGACCTCGAAATTATGGAGACTTAGGAATCTATCGAAGTCTTCCTCTTTTCTTAACTTAATTTTTACATTTACCATTCTCACTCCTTGTCTTGCATATCTCTATTCGTTGACCGCTATCACATCCAATTGAATCCCTTAACTAATTTTTTTGCTAACCAGTTCTTCTTCGAATGAGAGAAAATCTCCACGATTTTCCGCCAACATGATCAGACGGTCGTCTTCACCTACTGTAAAATGTCTGGGAGGATTGAGGACTGGTTGATCGTCTCTGTAAATACCAATCATTTGAAGGTTGGCTGGATACTTCAGCATAGCCATGTGGATTTCAGAAATCATAAATCCAGTCAAGCGAGTGTCAAATATGTAGAACTGACTTCCTTCGAAATTCGTCAAAACCTGTTCGAAAACCACATGCAACCCCGGATGAAGATACTCTTGTACCATAAGGCAATCGGTTAACCCGTCAGTCGAAACTATACCATCAGTCCGTGCCCGTTTCATCATCTTTCGATTATGTCGACTGACCAATTCCGTAACTACCTTAATTTCTCGTTTCCGCTCGGTTGAAATCATCTCCACTATGGCTCCAACTGCGAAGGTCTGGGCGTCCGAATCCGCCGATTCTGGATCCTGCGCTAAGACGATAACTCCATCGCACTCTGTCACATTGGCTTTCAAAAGGATGTCCTCCCTCGTCGGGTTTCCTTTCAGGAAAAGCAAATCCTGATCTTTGAATTCCTCTGGTAACTCATCGAGAACGTCCGTCACCAGAACAAACCCTTTGGAAGAGTATCGGACGTTAGCACGCAATTCCATAACTAAATGCAGAACTCGTTCTGTACTAGGACAGTTACAAATTATTACATGATCTGTCTCTTTAATCTTCATTAATCCCCTCCTTTTCCTGGAGACTCGTTCAAACATTACTTCGGCTACAGTGCCAACGAGGTAACCAAGTAGTCCAATACCCACGATGAAACAAGAATAAGAAATCACATAGCGGCCGATAAACGTCTCAGGATAAAAATCCCCGTACCCCACTGTCGTCATTGTAACCATAGCCCACCAGATGGAATCGGCCAAGGTAAGCTCAGTCTGTACGCTGCGCTCTGTAAGGAAGAATCCGACACCGAAAACCAGATTTAAGAGCAAAGCGAGAAAAAGCCCTTTGCTAACTCGCAGCTGCACAGAACCCCGTTTCAGGATCCAAGCTATAATGCGTTGTATAATCATAGGATTTCCATGTGGCGCGAGGCTTAGGTTTTTAGCGTGATGGATTATGGTATCAGAGTTCCTGGAGATATGCTTGCCGCTTGAGATTCGTGCCCTTGGTCGGCATTTGATTTTTCGTTCCCCTCGAGGAGTTAGATGTTAAAAACTACTCATGCGTACTCTAAAAGAGTTGCTCGGAGAGCTGATCTCTAAACAAACACTTCTCAAGCTTGACCTCTCCATCCGATTGCGACCAAAGGGAATTACCGTTACACTGAATACCTAAGCATCTTGCCACATGGAAATCCTAAAAGAGCCAGACTGCGAGAAGTAAAGGGGAAACATAAAAAGGATCAAAGTAGGGATAATAGTAATCAATGGGTTGATCATTTGTAACGACTCTCTCGACAACATAGTCCTCTTCACCATCTCTTTTATCGGGATCTTCGTGATGTTCAATAGGCGGGACCATTTCCGCTTCTTGCTTATGAAGATCAATCATCAATTTAGCCCCCTCTGTAATAACTTGCTCAATCACCTGTTCCCCAGTGACCTCTCCCTCGTCATCTTCATATCCTAAATCTTTCCACTCCAAAGCCGAATTGCAAATATCCAGAATTTCGTCCCAAACCGACCCAAGGAGCAGATCAAACTGCCAGCCAGTTCCATCCCTGCCAAAACGTTTTTCCGCTATAAAACTCATGAAAACAATCTCAACCGGAGACAATTTCTTATATTCAGAAACCGCAATCCGGAGATCTTCCCAGCGCTCATCATCCAGAAAATCGTTGAAGGCGGCTGATGTTTCATAATCGAAATAGGAGGTAAAGGCGAACTCCCCAGCCTCTAAATCAACCGCACAGAAGACATCAAAAACAGTTAGGTATTCGCTGTACCGAGCAAGGAAATTTTTCAAAATCTCTCGGCCATTCTCTGTTGGAACATATTTCTCGTTATCTCGAATTTCGACGTATCCCTTGATCAGAAGCCATTCCAGGATTGTCTCAAGAAAAGCATCACCGTCGCCCAAGAGAAGCGGAAAGGTCGCCGGGCTATTCACCATGTATTCAAGAAGATAGATTCCAGCATACTCTCTCTTTCTTGCTTCCGAGATCGTGTAGGGACGGTTCACTGTTTTCCTATGAGTCGGTCCGTCTAGTTTTAATCGGCATTCCTAATATTAACCCGGGATCCCGTACCGAAGCTATATATCAAATGGCAAGTGGCGCCGGTTCCCAAAAAAATTCACTTCCCTCTAAACCCGTAGGAACTTCGCATCATATTACTGCCACGAGCTGACGGGCGGGAAGGCCGGTTTCTCCCAAAACCGCCTGCGCGAACTGATTTTGAGGGATTACGCGATTGAAAACTCTTTTGCGAAGCCGTCGGATTGTTGAGGGGCGCCCGTATATTCGATGCCGTCTTTCCTGCGTTGGGAGAACGCGGGCGCGAGCCTAAGCTGCTGGTATTAGTCCGTGTCATCCCTGCCGAACGCCTCGCCGAAGCAGTTCGGTTACGATAGGCTGTCCTGGAGACGGTTCCGTAGGACCGGTAATAAGGCGGATAGGCACCATAATGCCAGGGCGAGAAGTAAAACGGATGCGGTCGAAAGATGTAACCAAGGAGGAGATAATCGGCCAAACCAAACCTATGGCGATAGTAGTGATTATGTCCGTAGATCTGGCTGTTCCCGTGAATTTGCACATTTGCATCACTACCAGATTTTTCGATCTCAATGGTAGCGATTTCCTGTTCCTCTCCAGGAGACGTCTCAACGGTAAAGGAGAATCCTCTACTATCACCACTCCCGTACTCATCCACCTGAATATAGTCGACCTTTCCATTCTCATCGAGATCGAGATTGTTTATCCCCTCCCCAGAATTGTTTAGCAGCTGTTCTAACTGCTCTGCATCTTTGGCTCTTTTAAGTAGATCGCCAACCGCCTGTAGATCCAATCCGTCAGCCGCTTTGACCACCGTCTGAACATCGACATTATATCGTTCCTCTCGCTTGGAACACCCGCCCGAAAAAATAGCGCCTGCCACCATTATCAAGAAGCACCAAGCAAGAAACTTAAAGAATGATTCGTCCACCTATCTGAGTCGTGGTTTCCAGGATTCTAACAAAATTCGTCGTGTGCTAACTCTACCAACGAAATTACCCATTGAAAAACTTCCATCAAGCGTTGCACCAGCGTTCTGATTCTGCAACCGAAAAGTCGAGAGCGTGACCAAGTCCAATCACCTATTATCACTTTAAATTTCAACCCATCAAAAGGGCTACTTCCTTCCTTTGATTTTCTTCATCCCGAACATGAAAACAGCAAAGATGATAATAAAAAGGAAAAAAAGGGTCATGAGGGAAGCAAAAAACCCGACAAGAAAATGGAGCTTGGCAACGAATAGAGTGAGAGCGAAGGAGAAACCAGCCAATACCATAAGACCTGACAGGCGATCAAAACCCGGAATGTCATCAAATCGGGACACTCGGGAGATTGCGTAAAGAGTAGCTATCATACAAAGAATAGGCCCTCCATAGAGGATGAGATCGATCTCTTCGAGGATGTTGACCCGCACAATGAAGATAAGATAACCCAGAGCCACTGCAGTACAAATACCTGGCAGTACCGCGAGGTAGACCGGAAAGGCCAGGAAACAGTTGGCAACGCGCGGAGAGATTCTATGGAGGATGGATCCTACACCCCACGCAAAGAAAGGCAGTGCCAGCATATACCAGTAGAGTTCCGTCCTATAAGCATGCAAACGACCAAAAAGGTTATAAAAGGACATTTCTTCCATTAGGAATCTTTCGGTTCCACCCTTCCGCAACATCGTTCGAAGTTAACATTCGAATCAGTGGTTATAATTTTCACATGTCACAGATAAGACAAATTCCTAACAAAGACTCCTTCTAGAGTCGTTTTTGCTTGGCAAGCTTCTGGGCCAGAGAAAAGCGGACGATGGTTTCGAGTTTTTCTACTTCAGCCGGGTCGATGCCGCTTTTATCTGCCTCTTTAAGGGCCGCTTCGGCTCGGGCTCGGGCCTCTTCCACAGCCGAAAGATCAATCTCCTCAATATTAATGGCACTCTCGGTAAGGACGGATACTTTATCTCCGTAAACTTGAGCGAATCCCTTATCAACCGCGAGGTACTCTATCTTTCCCCCAACTGAAACCTCCAGCTCTCCAGGATCAAGCATGGTTAGAATCGGGATGTGTCCGGGAAGCACACCGATTTCACCCTCCACAGACGGTAAAACCACAGAATCGGCGTCCCCACTATAGGCTTTTCTTTCGGGAGTAACGATTTCGATGAGTAATGACATTTCCTGCTCTAATTAGGCACTAGCCTCGCTGGCAGCAACCGCTTCGTCAATTCCACCTTTCATGTAAAAATCGTTTTCGGGAACATGGTCTAACTCCCCATCAAGAATCATCTTAAACCCCTTGATCGTATCCTCCACCCGGACATAAGCCCCGGGGAAGCCAGTAAAGACCTCTGCGACGTGAAAAGGCTGCGAGAGAAACTTCTGTATCTTCCTAGCTCTGAATACTATCTGCTTGTCTTCAGGCGAAAGCTCATCGATACCCAGAATAGCTATAATATCCTGGAGATCATTATAGCGCTGTAGAACGCCCTGGACCCCTCGTGCAGTTTGGAAATGCTCTTCTCCGACGATTGCAGGATCTAGGGCATTGGAGGTTGAAGCCAGAGAATCGACTGCGGGATAGATCCCTAGTTCTGCAATTCGACGCTCGAGAACGATAGTTGAATCAAGATGCGCGAAAGTGGTGGCCGGAGCGGGATCAGTCAAGTCGTCGGCCGGAACATAAATCGCCTGGAAGGAAGTAATTGACCCCTTCTTAGTCGAAGTGATCCTCTCCTGTAGCAGGCCCATCTCTTGAGAAAGCGTCGGCTGGTAACCGACTGACGAGGGGGAGCGCCCAAGTAGAGCAGAGACTTCAGACCCCGCTTGCGAGAAACGAAAGATGTTATCAATAAAGAGGAGCACATCCTGGTTCTGCTCATCCCGAAAGTACTCAGCCATTGTGAGACCGCTCAGTCCAACCCGCATCCGGGCTCCGGGCGGCTCATTCATTTGTCCATAACAGAGAGCTACTTTCGAATTAGAAATGTTTTCTTGATCGATTACTCCAGCCTCGGACATTTCGTGATAGAGATCATTTCCTTCTCGGGAACGCTCCCCTACCCCACAAAACACGGAATAGCCACCATGCGCTTTGGCTATATTGTTGATTAACTCCATGATGACAACCGTTTTTCCTACACCTGCGCCACCGAAGGCCCCCACTTTACCTCCCTTGATAAAGGGACAAATGAGATCGATCACCTTGATGCCTGTTTCCAAAATATTTGCTTGGGTATCTTGATCAGTGAGGGATGGCGGCGGACGGTGGATAGGATAGCGCTTCTCGTATTGAACTTCACCAAGCTCATCGACCGGTTCGCCTATCACATTGAAAATTCGTCCGAGCACACCATCGCCGACAGGAACCGAAATTGAATCACCAGTATCTATAACTTCCATTCCACGCACCAGCCCCTCAGTTGAAGACATAGCCACAGTGCGAACGATTCCCTCGCCAAGGTGCTGTTGAATTTCGAGTGTCAACCGATTTTTATCTCCACTCACCTCAAAATCTACTTCCAGGGCCTGGTAGACTTCTGGAACTTCTCCCACATCGAATTGAACATCGACGACTGCTCCGATAACTTGCACAATTTTTCCAGTATTCATTTCTTTATTTTCAATTATCCAAAAAGTTGAAATCGTCGTCAGCCTGCAAAACTGGCCGCAGAGATTTCGAGGATCTCTTGTGTTATAGAGGCCTGACGCACTTTGTTATATTCCAGTGTAAGGTCGTCCACTAACGCGTTGGCGTTGTCTGTTGCCGTTTTCATCGCCACCATACGCGCGCTGTGTTCGGAAGCTTTTGCTTCTAACACCATCTGATAAACCTCCTGCTTGACATACAGGTCAAGGAGCTCATGGAGAATAGCGTCGGGAGCCGGCTCAAAAAGAATCTCACGATCATCAGATCGAAGACTTGCCGAATCAGATACCAATTCGGTTTCTCTTTCTAGTATCGTCTTCAGGTCCACGAGTGGAATAAGTGAATTACGAGACGGTGTCTGAATAAGCGTATTTTCGAATCGGGAGTAAATGATTTCTATGGTATCGATATCTCCGTCTTCATAGGCCTTAATTAACAATTCAATTGCCGGTCTCACTTCGGCAAATCGAACCTGGTCAGTGACAGAAAATTCAGCGACTAAGTTCCTTCTCGCTCGGCTCAAAAACTGCGCTCCCTTTCGTCCCAAAGTGACGAACTGCGCTTCTTCCTCAACCTCGGTAAGTTCCCGAAATAAATTTGAATTTAGTGGGCCGCAGAGTCCCTTGTCAGTACTGATAAGCAAAATACCTCGCCGGCGCACATCGCGCTCCTTGAGAAAAGGATGCTCGAAATCAGTTACTCGCTCACCCAACGCACTGAGAATTTCAGCCAACAGGGTTGCGTAGGGACGGCCTTGCAAGGCCATGTCCTGCGCACGCTTCATTTTCGAAGCGGCTACCAGCTGCATAGCCCTGGTAATCTGCGAAGTGTTTTTAACACTCCGAATTCGCCGGCGAATATCTCGGGTATTAGGCATATTAGACTGAACTTACCAACTAAACACTCGAATCCTGAGTCGTACTCTTACAAAAACACCACTCCTTAGCTGAATGTCTTTTTCCAATCCTCTAATGCGGACTTAAGCTCCTCTAAGATTTCTTCTGTGAGCTCTTTTTCACTTCCGATTTTTTCCAAGAGAGCACTCTTCCGGTTATCCAGATACTCCTGAATCGAAACGCTGGCTTCAACGACTTTACTTGTTTCGACCTCGTCGAAATAGCCATTCTGGGCTGCCCAAAGTAAACCAATCTGAATTTCTACCGGCTTCGGGGAGAATGCAGCCTGCTTAAAAAGCTCAACGAGCCGGGAGCCACGATCGAGTTGAGCTTTAGTTCTCGCATCAAGATCTGACCCGAATTGAGCAAAAGCAGCCAACTCCCGGTACTGAGCAAGTTCCAACTTCACCTGACCGGCGACTGATTTACAGGCTTTAATTTGGGCAGCTGAACCTACACGAGAAACCGACAATCCCACAGATATGGCGGGCCGAATACCTTGGTTAAAGAGATCCGTTTCAAGAAAGATCTGACCATCGGTTATCGAAATTACATTTGTAGGAATGTAAGCCGATACATCCCCTGCCTGAGTCTCGATAATCGGTAATGCCGTAAGAGATCCGTTTCCATTCTCGGAATTCAAACGCGCCGCCCTTTCAAGAAGTCGGCTGTGAAGGTAGAATACATCCCCTGGAAACGCTTCCCTTCCCGAGGGCCGCTTGAGGACAAGGGAGATCTGCCGGTATGCCACAGCGTGTTTGGAAAGGTCGTCGTAAACAATTAAAGCATCCATCCCGTTTTCCATGAACCATTCTCCCATCGCCGCACCGGAATAAGGAGCTATGTACTGGTTAGCGGGATTGTCTGCGGCAGGAGCAGCCACAATAATAGCATATTCTAGCGCACCGTTTTCTTCAAGGACATTAATAGTGCGGGCGATGTTGGCGTTCTTCTGTCCCACCGCAACATAGATGGAATAGAGTGGCCGGAAATCAGGGTCACCACTTGCTTCTCCCTTACGATTGATAACCGCTTGATTGATGATAGTGTCAATCGCTATGGTCGTCTTACCAGTCGAACGGTCACCAATAATTAGCTCCCTCTGGCCCCGCCCAATTGGAATCATGGAGTCGATCGCCATAATTCCAGTTTGTACCGGCTGGCTAACCGACTGCCTTGGTATAATACCGGGAGCCGTCTTCTCCACCGGAAAATACTCCTCCGAGGCAATCGGTCCTTTCCCGTCAACTGGGCGACCCAGCGCGTCAACTACCCTACCCAAAAGGCCCTTCCCCACCGGAACAGAAAGTAAACGGCCGGTCGTCTTGACTTCGTCCCCTTCTTTTAGGTGGCTGGTTTCACCCATGATAACACATCCCACCTCATCTTCTTCGAGATTGAGAGCGATTCCGAAGACATCTTTCGGAAATTCGATCATCTCGTTGTACATGACTTCGGAGAGGCCTTCGATTTTTGCTACCCCATCAGCCACATGGGTAATAGATCCCGTGTTTTTCCTTATAACCTTAGTCTCAAGACCCGCGATCTCTTGCTGAATCTGTTCGACAATTGTGCTCATACGAATCTCCCGTATTCCTGTTTATTCGGCCTTGCCGGAGAGGCCTGTTAGGTTACCGGCTATTGAGGATTCAAAAACATCATCTGCAATACTGACCCGAACTCCTGCTATTAAGTTAGGATTTTCATGGCGCTGGCTCGTGATCACCCGTCCATAGCGTGTCGAGAGCATGTGCTCTATCGATTCGAAAATCTCAGAACTTATGCAGCCTGCGTGCTCCACGACTGCTTCGCTATTTCGAATCTCCTGTTTCACGTAATAGAGATAAAGCTTGAGAACCTTTATATGCAAAAAATGAAATGTTGGTTTCAGGTTGCTCGGAGGTCGCTCCCGCAATACCTGCAAAACCCCCTGCACTCGCTCATCAGAGAGCCGGCCGTCGTTCCCCAAGCTTAGTTCAACCAACTTTCGGGCAAAATCTTTCAGTGCTTGATCTGCTATCATTCCACACTAGCCAGCTCTTTAGATGCTGCTTCGTTGTATCGCGTTCGCTCTTCCTCTGGGAGTTCCCGTCTCAGAACCTTGGCCGCAACCTGCACGACCAACGAGGCGATCTCTTGTCGAACATCGGAAAGCATTCTTGTCCGTTCCATTTCGATTGTTTGCTCTGCTCGTTTCAATATGTCTTCCGCTTTTTCAGCAGCATCCTTTGACTGCTTTTCCAGCATAACCTTTGCGCTTTCTCTTGTCTCTTGAACAATAACTTGCGCTTCCTGATGCGCTTTTTTGAGAGTCTCTGCCTCTTTTTTCTCAGCTTCTTCCAGCTTCGACTTCATCTCTTCCGCATACTGAAGTCCATCAGCTATCTTCTTTTGTCTGTCCTCTATCGTATTAAGGACAGGCTTAAAGGCGAACCGATAGAGAATGAAAGCGACCAGACAGAAATTGACGATCTGAGCAATTAGAAAACGCCAATCAACCCCAAACTGGCGGGCCAAGCTGGCAACGGCTCCCAGCTCCTCCCCGGCGCCCTCTGCGGCAGCAACAAACAAAAACAACGAATCAATCATCTTATAAAAAGAAAACTCCG
Source organism: Candidatus Moanabacter tarae (assembly GCA_003226295.1). Lineage (NCBI taxonomy): Bacteria > Pseudomonadati > Verrucomicrobiota > Opitutia > Puniceicoccales > Candidatus Moanibacter > Candidatus Moanibacter tarae. The sequence goes on from CP029803.1 coordinate 2,270,989, forward strand.
TAGCTCGCTCTTATAGCCCCGGCCACGCGATTTAATTAAGTTTATTTTCCGAGGAAAAGTGCGTAGAAGGCGACAGCCTCTGCTAACGCCATCCCAAGAATGGACTGCACCAAAATTTTTCCTGATGCTCCCGGGTTTCGGCCCACTGCTTCGGCTGCCTTCATGCCGACCAGCGCTACCCCAAAGGCAGCGCCGAGACAACCCAAACCCCCTTGAAGCCCATAGTGAATGTTTCCGCTCATTTCTGCGAGTAACTCTATCATCTAATCTACTTTGTTTAAGGTTAACCTTCTAATGACAACCACAGTTCCTACGCTCGGCACGGATTAGTTTCCGCTGGCATAGTACCCTATGGAAATTGTTAAAAATCTTCTTCCTCGTGCTAATGCCCATGTTCCTCCCCTTCATGATTACAAATCAAGCCGATGTATACGGCGATCAACAAAGTGAAAACGAGAGCTTGCACAAGTCCAATTAGTGTTTCCAGAAAATAAAACGGTACTGGGACTACCCAAGGGGCCATTCCGGTTATACTCGTAAGCAGGTTTTCCCCTCCAAACATATTCCCATAAAGTCGAAACGAAAGAGAAACAGGCCGAAGGAGAATCGAAATAATTTCGATAAACCCCACGGCAAGAAAAATAAAGAAAAGAAAAATATAAAGTGCACCAGGAACTTCAGACCTGTCCGCCTTGTTACCGAAAAGATCATAAAGCACCGTTTTAGGCCCGGCGTACTTCATTATGTAAAACCCCCATGCGACAAAGGATACTATCGCCAGAGCAAGCGTCATGTTCAAATCAGTGTTAGCTGGGCGATAAAAGTAGGTCAGAAGACCACCTTCCTTGATCCCAAAGCTTCCAACTCCCGGCAATAAACCACTCCAGTTGTGGATCAGGATGAATGTGAAAAATCCAAGTAAGAGCGGAAAAGTAGGCTTCACCATCCGCTTCCCAACAATCGGTGCAACAATATCGCGAATCCCTTCCATCAAGCTCTCTATAACAGCCTGTCCTCGGGTGGGTATTAGTTGCGACCTTCCAGCTGCGAGACGAAAAACCAGAATGATCAGCAGGGAGAATACCCAACTAGTTACCATAGAATTGGTAACCGGAAGACCGGAGAAATTGGTGAGCTTGTAAGCATACGGCGATACTCCACCGGTATCGCCTGCCGCACAAAGGGAACTTGTAGCAGAGAATATAGTAAGGGGGTATAACGTTTGCCTGAAGATTCTAATAAAATGTCCTGCCATAATTGTCCGAAACCTGGAAGAATTTTGCAAAACCCGATGACTTATGAGCCGGTCATCAGGATTGCGTCAATCTTTCATTTTCATTTAAATATTAGTCCAGCCCTGATCAGAGGTCAATTTATCCCCGGTCCAGGACAATCTACCTCTGATTACAACACAAATAAGAATTATCCAAAAGCGTCCCCAAAGCACTAGATGAAAGGGCCCACCATATAAAGGACAAATCCATCCAAAATCTCGCAAAATTCTTCTCCGAGAGTATCATTGTATCAATCTCCATTGAGATTTTATCTTCGATTCTATTTATTTTCCCTAGAACCCACACAATTTCCTCTTACAGCGACCAAAGATTGATATTTGCCCAATAACCTTTCAAAAACAGTCTCTTTTTCAAAGGGCCAGGCACGTTTCGAATCAATAAACCAATCAGAACTAAAATCTATGAGTTCTCGGGTCCAATCAAAATACGGCTCGTAATCAGTCCGAAAGCAGAGTTCGCCGCCTTCCTCCATCCGCTTTCCCAACCGCCTTAAAAACGGGACTTGAATCAGCCTGTTCTTATGATGTTTTTTTTTAGGCCAAGGATCTGAGAAAATTATAAATACTTTTGCCAGAGAGACCCGCGGAGGAAGAGCTTGAATAATTTCGCTACCTTCTGCTTGGAGGAAGTCTAAATTTCCAAGGGTTTTATTATTTTTCTTTCGCAGTGCCTTTACCAATCTCCTTCTAATTATATCGACTCCTAAGCATCGTTCGCGTGGAAAAGTTTCAGCATATGCAGCCAGGAAATGCCCATGCCCGCAACCAATCTCGAGAGTCAAGCGGGTAGGTGCTTCGTATAAATCAATACACCTGCGCTTAAGCGCTGCGTTTCTTATCCGCATGCGATTAAGGAACTCGTCGTAATTACCTATCTTCCAATTCTCCGATCTGAATATTCTATTCTTAACCCAATGGTTAGCCCAATCTTAATGAAATTTTAACTTTAAAATGAGCCTCAACAAAAATTTAATCAAAGACAGAAACCAAAGTTTTAAATAATTTGATTGGGCTAAACCTGTTTTTCTCCAGATTTTGCCAATACTACCATTAAAATGTTTATATCAGTTGGATTTACCCCACTAATTCGCCCAGCCTGCCCCAAATTGTACGGTTTAATCGACTCGAGTTTTTCGATAGATTCTTCTTTCAATCCTGTAATGCCCTTATATTCAAAGCCTTGCGGAATTTTAATCGAATCTAATGATTTGAACTTTTCTGCTTGTCTAGATTCCCTTTCCAAATAACCCCTGAAGCCGATTTTATATAATACCTCATCTTTGATAGCCTGGTTTAATCCTAGAAATTCTTCTGGTAATATAGTTGGGTTTCGGCCCCTCCGAATAAAGTCGCCGTAAGAACCATTTGGACTTTTCATTTCTTCTAGCAATTTTATCCATTTTTTTATTGTTTCAATTTTGGTGTGGATCTTCCCTAACCGATGCTCGTTTAATAATTTATACTTTTTTGCATGTTGTCCCAGCCGGATCTCTGCGCTCCCATGATTCAGCATCAATCTGTATTCTGCTCGGCTCGTGAACATCCTATATGGCTCTTTAGTTCCTTTTGTAACGAGATCATCTATCAAGACACCGATATAAGCTTCATCTCGGCCCAAAATTAAAGGTTCCTGTCCCCTAACCTTCATTACAGCATTAACTCCAGCAATTAAACCTTGAGCAGCAGCTTCCTCATAACCTGACGTTCCGTTAATCTGCCCTGCAAAAAAAAGCCCCTCTATTTTTTTTGATTCAAGGGAAGCTAAAAGCTGGGTTGGCGGAGCGAAATCATATTCAACAGCGTACGCCGGACGTAAAACCTTCACTGCTTCTAAACCTTTAACAGACCTCAACATATCTATTTGTACATCAAAGGGAAGGCTTGTGGACATACCGTTAACATACCATTCATCAGTATTTCTACCCTCAGGCTCCAAAAATACCAAGTGGCGTTCTCTTTGCGCGAACCGAACAACCTTATCTTCGATGCTCGGGCAATAACGTGGCCCTACCCCTTCAATTATTCCTTCGTACAAAGGAGAACGCGTTAAATTCCTTCGAACTAATTGGTTTGTTTTTGATGATGTATGTGTCGTCCAACAAGAAACCTGTTGAGTTCCGGGTTTCCACCCTAGTTTTCTTTGCCCTATTTGTTCCACGTGGAACAAATTCTCTGGCCCCCTAGTGTCAAAAAAACTGAAAAAGGTTGGCTTTTCATCTCCTTTTTGTTCCTGGAGTTCTTTAAAATCAATGCTGCTGCCCAATATCCGAGGTGGGGTGCCGGTTTTTAACCGTTTTAATTTTATTCCCGATTTAATCAAACTACTTGACAAAGTATTCGAGGCAAAATCACCGAGCCGGCCACCTTCGTTCTGATTTTTCCCAATATGCATCATTCCCCGCAAAAAAGTACCTGTTGTAACAATAACGCTTTCCGCAAAAAATTTGATCCCTAAATTAGTGTTTACACCACAAATCCGACCTTTTTTTATAATAAGTTCACTTACTATCCCTTGAAACAAACTAAGATTTTCCTGCAATTCTAATATATGTTTCATGCGAAACTGATACGCTTTTTTATCGCATTGAGCTCTCGGGGCTTGAACGGCCGGACCTTTTGATGCATTTAATAGCCGAAACTGGATCCCGGTAGTATCAGAATTCAAAGCCATTTCCCCCCCTAAGGCATCGATTTCACGAACAATTTGACCCTTAGCCTGTCCACCTATAGCCGGATTACAGCTCATTTGGGCAATTGAATCAATGTTGCCTGTAAGAATAAGTGCTCGAGCCCCTATCCGTGTAGCGGCCAAAGCCGCTTCACATCCAGCATGCCCGGCACCGCAGATTATTACATCAAAACTTTTTTCAGGATAAGATTCCATCCTATTTCCCGATACAGAACTTACTAAAAAGTTCATCTAACATCGTTTCATTATCGATCGGACCAGTTATCTCCGCTAAGAAAATTAAGGCATGACGTAAATCGCTGACAACTAATTCGGGTGAAACACATCGCTTAATTTTTTTAAATGCCATTTGAATAGATTCTTCGGATTTCTTTAATGCTGAGGCCTGACGGGCGTTCACCATAATAACTGATTTTGGCATTGTTGCCTCAACCCCATCTAATGTTTTTTGAAATTCAATTTTGAAATCTTTTATTCCTTCACCAGTTAATGCGGAAACCCGATAATGCTTCGAATCTCTTAAAATTTCTGGGTGCCGGCCGCTATTATTTTTGTCGATCTTGTTCTCAATTACAATGATACGATCATTGTCTTTATTAACCAAATCCAAATTATGGAATAAACTATCTCCTTCCGGCTCAGTGCTATCAAGGACATAAAATATAAATTCTGCCGATCCTATTTGTTCTCTTGTTTTTTCTATGCCTAAAATTTCAACGGGACCTCCTGCCTCTCTAATACCGGCTGTGTCTACTAGATTGATTAAATGAGAACCTAAAGAAATCCGGCTTTCTACAAAATCTCTGGTAGTTCCAGGCTCTTCGCTGACCAGAACTCGATCTTCTCCCAAAAAGGAGTTCATAAAACTGCTTTTACCAGCATTAACTGCACCCACGATTACAACCCGAAACCCATCAGAAGTTTTATCAAAAAGATCTGCATTAGATATTAATTCTTTGATTGCTTCTATTACCTCATCCAACGTCGATTCAGATTTTTGAAGGTCTTCATTAGGTAACCCTTCTTCTGGAAAATCTATGTATGCCTCAAGACTCGCGACAACCCTTAAGACCTTTTCTACCAACAGATTAACATTATTTTTTATGACCCCACTCAATTTTGCATTTGCACTTGCTAATGCACGATCGCTTCTAGCTTGGATAATTTCTAATACAGACTCAACTTGGGTCAGATCCATTTTCCCATTGAGAAATGCTAATCGAGTAAACTCTCCTGGATCAGCGGCACGGCAACCCCTTGATAAAAGGTCATCAAGGATCTTCCTTGTAATAAAGGGATTGCCATGGGATGAAATTTCAAGGGTTGGCTCACCCGTGTAAGAAGCGTCTTTTTTAAAAAATGTAAAAACAACCTGATCGAGAATTATCCCATTCGAAGCCCGGTAATTTCCAAGGAGAGCTTTCCGCGGTTCCAATGATGTTCCAGGGAAAATATTCCTGGCTAACGATTCGCAGGATGGTCCTCCAACTCTTATTACAGAAATAGCTGACTCTCCGTCCGGGGTAACTGGTGCAACGATTGTTTCCTTCGAAGCCATCAATATCCGGCTTAACCAGCCCTTATATCTTAAAATTTTAGAAGAAGCAGACTGCTCTCATGGATGGCTAGGCTAACAGGTTCTAATTGGCCTAGGTTAGTCTAAAGATATATCAGCCCTGGTTAGCACCTGGTAAAGGTTTATCGCCTCCATTAGCTAGAAAAACTTTTTCCAGTATTGCCTTCGTGATAGATTCCATAACATCTTGGTTTTCAGCAAAATATAATTTCGCTGCTTCTCTACCTTGGCCTACAAGGTTTCCATTATGGGCATACCAAGAACCTTTTTTTTCTATAATTCTATGTTCCATTCCTAAATCCAAAACAGAACCAGTTTTTGAAATTCCTTCGCTGTACATGATATCAAATTCACATTCCGCAAAGGGTGGGGCGACTTTATTCTTCACTACTTTCACGCGAGTTCTGTTTCCGACAACCTTTCCAGTTGTATCTTTTATTGCTCCGATCCGACGAATATCCATTCGCACAGATGAGAAAAACTTTAGAGCTCGACCGCCGGGTTGTGTTTCAGGATTTCCGAACATTACCCCAATTTTCTCTCGAATCTGGTTCGTAAAAAGGCAAATACACTGGGTCCGGCTGATTGCAGCAGTCAGTCTACGCATTGCTTGGCTCATTAAACGAGCCTGGGAACCAACAGTCGCATCTCCCATTTGTCCATCAAGTTCTTGTTTGGATACCAAAGCCGCTACAGAATCGACCACTACAATATCGACTGCTCCTGATTTTATTAGAGTTTCTGCAATATTAAGTGCATCTTCACCACTTTCGGGCTGGGAAACTATCAAATTCTCCACGTCAACACCAACTATTTGAGCATAGCGTGGCTCCAAAGCGTGTTCCACGTCAATAAACACCGCGGTTCCGCCCTTTTTTTGCGCTTCTGCGATCAATGCGAGGCAAAGTGTTGTTTTTCCTGAAGACTCAGGGCCAAATATCTCACAAATACGACCTCGGGGTAAACCCCCTACACCCAGAGCTAAATCTATCGCAACTGATCCCGTTGATATCACCTCCACGTTCATTTGCGCGGCATCTCCCATTCGCATGATGGATCCAACCCCAAATTGCTTATTGATAGCTGATATTGCAAAATCTAGAGTTTTCTTGCCTTCCTCTTTCGTAGATTGTCCAGTTGCGGTTGCCTGTTTTGCCATTTTGCTTCCCTTTTTACCTGCATTTAGCCCTTACATCAATCTGGGCAAACTTTATCTAGCTTCAAACCAAATCGTGAAAAAATGTTCACATGTCAACATCTATGATTCTCTTGTAAAGTCCAAGGTAATCGGTTAGCTACGGATAGCTATGAAGAAAGCTTTAATCATCTATGGTGGGTTCGTGGGTCATGAACCTAAGGAAAGTACAGAATTTTGGGCTGACATACTAGAAGGAGATGGCATGGAGGTTGTCCGGTCTGAATCATTGGATGACTTAACGGACCCCGATATTTCTAAACAATACTCCCTTATCATCCCGAATTGGACGATGGGTTCGATGTCTGACGAGCAAGTAACGGGTCTTGATGCAGCGGTAACCGCCGGCACTGGGCTAGGGGGATGGCACGGTGGAATGGGAGACGCCTTTAGGGCTAATCCAAAATACAATTTTATTACCGGAGGCCAATTTGTTGCCCACCCAGGGGGAATCAAGGAATACACGGTAAATATAATTGATGGGGATCACCCTATCACAGCAGGACTAGATGATTTTCAAATTTTCTCCGAACAGTATTATTTACACGTAGATCCGGGGAATCAGGTCATTGCAAATACAACATTCGACGGAATTGGAGCACCTTGGACATGTGGCGTTGTAATGCCAGTTGTTTGGACCAAGTCCTGGGGTAGGGGAAGAGTTTTCTATTGCTCCCTCGGACATTCAGTCACCGATTTTAAGATTCCCGGGTGCCAGGAAATCATCCGCCGCGGGCTTTTATGGGCCAAGAATTAAGATTTTAAGGTTTCCGTGAATTAGCGAAGGCAGTTCTAGTAACATCTGGTTAGCATTCCAGGCTTACCCTGCCGGCGTCCCTTGAAAATCGGCCACCGCCAAAAGAGTTTTATTCCCAAAATTGACTACCACAGCGATTATTGAAGTAGGAATATCCTCGTCGACGATCTTAACTCCCTATTCATACTATTGTTGCAAACTCGGGATACTCTAGAAGAATGGGGTTTTCGACGAGGATGCAATTCATTGTAACAGCGCTCCGTGCTGAAGCGGCGCCCCTAATCCGCAAATTCGGACTTAAGCAGAATACATCGTCGCGTATCTTTCAACGCTTTGAGAGTAAAGAGATAACTCTGGTCGTTAGCGGGGTAGGAAAGGTTCTATCCGCAATTGCAACCACTTGGATTCTCAATCAGGGCGAACAAAGTGAAAATTCGTCAGCATTAAATTTCGGCCTCTGTGGATGTTCTGACAGAAAAATTCCGCTAGGTAGTCTAGCGGTGATAAATAAAATTACGGACCATGGATCCGGTCGGAATTTTTATCCCGAGGTTCTGCTCCGGCATACATCCGTCGAATCTTCGCTAACGACTCATGATGCACCAGTGTTTTGCGATGACCCCGATAACACACCGACGGGGATGGCCGATATGGAAGCAAGCGGTTTCTTTCAGGCAGCCGCAAGGAACCTGCCGCTTGAACGTATTCTCTGTCTAAAGTTGGTGTCGGATTATTTGGAGCCGAGAGATTTTGAGGCAAAAGCTGTAGAGGATCTAGTGGAAGATAGAGTAGGGGAGATCGAACAGATTTTGGCAAACGGTCGGCTCCCTATAAGAAATCAAAACCATTTTAACTCTCTAGATGAACAGCTTCTCAATACAATTGAGAAAAACCTCCGCTTAACATTCACTCAGAAGCGCCAGATGCACTCATGGGCGCTTGCATTCGTTATCAGGAACGAGACCAATCTTAAAAGTCTGGAACCATTTTCTATTAGGCCGCCGGTGGATAGGCGGGATAGAAATAAACAGCTGACAGAAATAAAGGCGATCCTTTCGCAATGAAATTAAATCCCAATTTTTCGCATATCTACATAGAGGAAAATGCTATTCCTTACAAATGGGCCCAACGCATCCTTGCCCGATTTCCCAAGGCAACTGTTATTCATATAAGCGATTATAAGGAGGTGTTCGGCCGTTCGGGACAGAACTTCCGACTACAGAAGGCGAGTATGAAATTAATCCTAGCTGTGAAAAAAGACGGCTTTCTTTACCCAGGAAGTCCTAATGCACAGAACTTTGGCCTGACAAATTTCTACTACAACGCACTCATTTTAAACTGCCTCTACGACTGCACCTACTGCTACCTTCAAGGTATGTACACTTCTGGCAATCCGCTCTTATTTGTTAATCTTGAAGACTACTTCACAGCCACAAACAAAGCTCTTCACAGACGGGAAGATCCTTATTCTCCCCTCTATCTCGCTATTTCCTATGACACCGATTTACTTGCTTTTGAATCCATCATTCCCTACTGCCGCGAATGGATCCAATTTGCCAGAAATACGCCTGAACTTCTCATCGAGATCAGAACCAAAAGCGTCAACTATGGATCAATCAAGGATTTAGAACCAACCGACCAAGTGATTTTGGCCTGGACACTGTCTCCTGCCAGCGTTGCTGGTACCTATGAGCAAGGAGCCCCACCCCTAATCCATCGACTTCAGGCTGCACAGAGAGCCATCGATAACGGCTGGCAAGTACGGCTTTGTTTTGATCCCGTACTCCGCACAGATGATTGGTTGGAACATTACTCAGACTGCATTGAGGAAACATTCAAGGTAATTAAAGCCGACAGTGTTCACGATGTTACAATAGGAGGTTTTCGGTTAAGTTCCGATCATTTTAAGGAAATGCGCTCGGTTAGACACGATTCGGCACTTCTCCACTATCCATACAAGAGAAAAGGAAACGTTGTCTCCTATTCGGAAACCGAGAATGCTGAGATAAACGAGTTTATGATCGAGAAATTAAAAATGTATATTCCTAAAGACAGGATAGCAGCATGGACGTCGCTATAGTCACTGGCGCTGCATCTGGAATAGGGCTCGCCATTTCCAGAAAGCTCGTCGAGATCGGTTGTCGAGTCTACGGCTTAGGTGGAAATTTCGTCAATACACCGTACAGCCATGAATACTTTATTCCGACTCCTTGCGAACTAACCGACATTGAGGCTATTAAAGAAAAGGTTGAACAGATTCTAGCCAAAGAAGGAGGTGTGTTCATACTTGTCAATAACGCGAAATATTTTGGATCAAAGCCTTTTCTCGATGAAGTAAATCTAGCTGAATTCGAAACCGTAATTAGAATAAACCTCCTTTGCCCTTTAATTCTTACCCGGTTGGCACTGCCGAGCTTGGAAAAATTACAAGGCTTTATAATTAATATCGCGTCAGGATCTCCAGAATCCGCTCGTGGCGGTCCTGCCGGTGCAAGTGCTGCGGGTGGCTTACGGTGGATGGGGGAGGCGCTTTTTGAGGAATGTCGTGGGTCTGGCGTCAAAGTTACTACAATTTTCCCGCAGGCGAATCGACAAGTGCCGGTTAAGCCCGAAACTCATTCGGAAGGTTCCCAGACCACCATTGCTCCTGATGCTGTCGCTAGAGCGGTCGAGAGGATCATACGTGAGTCCGATGAAAATGTGATCACGGAAATTGTCATCCGCCCACAACGGCTTACCGAAAAACCGATCCCCGCACCACTTCTCATACCCTCTCCTAAGATCCCCAAAGCGATTACTCCAGACCGACCAACCTCCACTCTGCGTGCTCTCGCTGAAGCTGAGGAAGCCATAACCAGCGCAGCGAAGAAGGCTAGAAAGACGTCAAAAAAAGATATGCCCAAGCGGGTAAAATCAGAGGAGAGGAAATCTCAAGAATCCTCTAGCACGGCAAGGGAACCGGTTTTGCAAAAGACCCCTAGTTCTCGCCGCAGAATTAAGCAAGCACCCAAGAAACCCGGAGGAGGGGAGATCGCGCAGAAAAAGACAAAAGCCAAAGATTCCTCTCAAACAACTAAGCCTCGGGCAAAATCAAAACGATCATCGCAAGAGAATGCCTCATCCTCAGTAGTTCCACCACAAAAACTGCAATCGAGAAAAACTAAGGGTCCTCGCCCTGACCCAAAAAGAAACCGTAAAATCACCCCTAAACCTACTTCCTAGTTCGACCCACCCCTCTAAGGAAAAGATGCAACAGCAGTCTCCCAGAATCGAAGTTGCTTCCTCGGATTTTCAATCCTCTCGCGTTGTCAATGGAAGGATTTCCCCATTGACCCAAAGGAAACAAGTGGCAATCTCACGCTTCATTTCGGCCTAAAAACAGAGATGAACCGAGTATACCTGAAGACCTACGGCTGCCAGATGAACATTCGTGACTCTGAGGCAGTAGCAGCCATGCTGCGCGAACGTGGCTACAGTGTAGTCGAAAGTGAGCACGAGGCCGATGTTGTCCTGCTCAATACCTGTGCCGTTCGTGATCAATCGGAACAAAAGGCGATTGGGAAGACCGGTTATCTCGCCAAACGTAAACACCGGGATCCGGAATTCGTCATAGGAATTCTCGGGTGCATGGCCCAGAATCGGGGAACTGCTCTTCTCGAGCGGCTTCCAGACCTCGATCTCCTCGTCGGCACTCAAAAATTCCATCGGGTCCCGGACCATCTTGATAACTTGAAGGCGGCTCTTCAGGGACAAGGTCCGAAACCCGATTCTATTATCGATCTAGACGAAGAAGCGGGTTCTCAAAATACAATTCGCGCACACGAAATTGGTAAGCGAAAAGTGAGCGCATTCGTTTCCATAATGCAGGGATGTAATATGAAGTGTTCTTTTTGCATCGTGCCAAAAACGCGCGGCTCTGAACGTAGTCGATCGATTGACGACATCGTCAAGGAGATTGAAGAACTAGCAGCTTCTGGAACCCGAGAAGTTACCCTTCTCGGACAGATTGTTACCAGCTATGGTCGAGGCGAAATTCCCAAAAGGGACGGGAAAGGACCATTTGTCCAGCTTCTTGAGGCGGTAAGTAGGATAATCGGTATCGAGAGGATCCGTTTCACCTCGCCCCATCCTCTCGGTTTCAAAAGAGATCTAGTGGAAGCTTACGGTCAGCTGCCTAAACTCTGCGAGTACGTTCATCTCCCTCTCCAAAGTGGCTCCAATAAAATCCTCAGATCGATGAAGAGACCTTACTCTCGAGAGCGCTATAGGCAAATCGTAAATGCCCTCCGAACAGTCGTTCCAGATATCTATCTATCAACCGACGTGATTGTTGGGTTCCCAGGAGAAACAAACAGGGACTTTGAGGAAACCCAGCAGTTCTTCGAAGAGATCGGCTTCGATATGGCCTATATCTTCAAATACAGCAAACGCAGTGGCACTCCTTCTGCGGCAATGGAAAACCAAGTGCCCAAAGAATTAAAAGAGGCACGGAATCAGATTCTCCTTAGAATACTTGAAAAAGGATCGCAGGATCGCAACCAATCCCTGGTCGGTACCACTCAGGAAGTCTTGGTAGAAGGTCCCGCTCGCAGGGGGGAAAATACCTTTACTGGGAGAACACGCGGCAATCGTAAGGTGGTTTTCTCCGGACAAGAACATCTCGTGGGAGAATTAGTGCCCTTAAGAATCGAAGGCGCAACCGTTAGTACTTTACAAGGGGCTCTGCTTTGAGCAAGCACCTAACCGAACCGAGATATAACCAAGATCAAATGCATGCCATTCTAAAGGTTCTTACTTATTGATCGAAGCAAAGTCCTCAATCTAATGTCCCTTTTCTCTGCCACCTTGTTCACCGGCGTATCCCTTGTTCTGACAGGGGGGTTCTTGATTTGGAATGGGGTATCCGTAGGTCAGTTAGCTAAGAAATCCCTCCGATCCTTTCCCCTCACGCTGATCATAATGAGTGTGGCAGGAAGTTGGTTTTTATATAATATAACTCGTCTGGGAGTAGCCGATTTTGGGAATTATAAAGGATTCCTTTTCATCTTTTTTTTGGGTATTTGCTTCTTCGCCTTTTTTTATGCTCGCGACTTTCTCGCAGTGCGGGGCGGAGCGGTTCTGGTGATGTTACTGGCAAAGGTCCTTCTCGAAGCTGCTTACATGCAAGAACCGCAGAGCCGGCTTTTTATGGTTGGCTTCGTCTATCTCTGCGTTATCACCGCCCTTTACTTGGGAACTGTACCCTACCGATTGCGCGACTTTTTTGATTGGCTTTTTGCCAAAGCCATCCGTGCTAAATTTCTTGGTTATCTTTCTGGCCTCTATGGTGTTTTCCTTTGTGGGATTGCTTTTACATACTAGCGTTCTAAACCATAGAAAAATGTGCTTTCCCCTTGTAAACAATCATCTCCAATTCACCCTCGACGAAAAGAATAGCCGTGCGTTGCATTGCGGGCTAGCAACATAAAAATCTTGGGCTGGATTTTTTATGTCATGTTGTAGTATGAACATACAAAAAGTTTTTCATCAAAATCGTGGCCTCTCAGGCAGCAACAGCCCTCAAGTTACAGCCCCAAGTTGGTTGCTCCTTGCCCGTCCTGCCGCAGCCACATGACGTAATCCGACGTGAAGCAATCTCTGCTTATTTTAGTTTCAGGTCCGGCAGGGAGCGGGAAAACTACTCTCTGCGAACATCTTACAAAAGAATTCACTCCTCGGGTGAAACAGGTGGTAACGGCTACTACGCGTCGACCTCGAAACGGTGAACGTGACGGAATTGAGTATATCTTTCTCAATCGAGAAGAATTTGAAGCAAAAATAGAAGCCGGGGAATTCTACGAACACGCCAAGGTCCACGCTCATAGTTACGGTACCTTGAAGACTGAGATTGAAGAAAGCCTTTCTTCTGGAAACGACCTCCTCCTCAATATCGATGTCCAAGGTGCTGCCGCCTATCGTAGCGCTGCCAAGAATGATCCCGTTCTCGCAGACCGATTGGTCTCAGTTTTTGTCCGCCTTAGAAACCTATCGCAGGCCAAAGAACGCCTAATGGAAAGAGGAAATGACAGCTCCTCTGAAATCGCCTTCCGCCTCCAAACCGCAGAAATCGAACTCCAAGAGTGGCCCCATTTCGACCACTCTTTCATCAGCGGGAGCAAGGAAGAAGATTATAAGAGGTTTAGAAATATCTACCTAAACGAAAAAGCGAGAATCCTCGGTTAAAACCCATTCTATCGAATTTGGACCGCAAGCATCGCGTACTCTTGGGTATCTTCTCAAGGCCCGGATTATTTGATTATCATTCACATTAAAAATCGGAAGAATCAGTCTTTGCAGCTAAGCTTCGTGCTGGGGTCGCTTGGGATCAAACCAGTCAATATGGTAGAATTTATCTCGCGGCTGGTCAGTGCGTTCGTAGGTATGAGCTCCAAAATAGTCCCTCTGAGCCTGAAGTAGATTCTGAGGTAGGCGATGAGCTCGATACCCGTCGTAGTAGGCCAAGGCGGACGACAGCGTTGGTGTGGCAACCCCATATTGAACCGCTGTGGCAATAACTTTCCGCCAATTTTTTTGTGCATCTTCCACAGCGGCCTTAAAATAAGGGTCGAGAAGGAGATTAGCTAATTCTGGATTACGATCGAAGGCTTCGGTGATCTTGTGTAAAAAAGCTGCTCGAATAATGCATCCTCCCCTCCAGATCTGGGCTATTTCACCAAATTTCAGCTTCCAGTCGTATTCTTTCTGTGCCTCTCGCATCAGTTGAAACCCCTGAGCATAGGAGCAGATCTTCGAGCAATAAAGAGCATCCTGGATGGACGATATGAAGTTTTTAGAGTCACCCCCAAAGTCTAAGACCGGCCCCTTAAGGACTTTACTGGCAGTAACCCGTTCGGATTTAATCGCGCTCATGTGGCGGGCAAAAACCGCCTCAGCAATTGTTGGAGCGCAGATTCCCATATCGAGAGCGTTAACACTTGTCCATTTCCCGGTCCCCTTTTGGCCAGCAGTGTCGAGGACTATGTCCACAAAGGATACGCCCGTATCCGGATCCCTTTGTTTTAGGATATCCGCGGTTATCTGGATAAGGAAAGAATCGAGGACGCCATTATTCCAATGTGAGAAAACGCCTCCAATCTCTATAGGATCCATACGGAGTAGTGTGCGCATTAAGTCGTAGGCTTCACAAATCATCTGCATATCGCTGTACTCGATCCCGTTGTGAATCATCTTCACATAATGCCCAGCCCCGTTCTCGCCGATGTAAGCTGTGCAGGGGAACCCTTCTTCTGCCGGTTTTCCCGAATCCGGATCCACCTTGGCCGCGATAAGCTTCCATACCGGCTCCAATTCCCGACAAGTCTCAAGCGTTCCTCCCGGCATAAGAGAAGGCCCGTTGCGTGCGCCTTCTTCTCCTCCGGATACCCCTAACCCGATATAGCGGAATCCATTCTGGGCCAAATCTTTTTCCCGGCGGATCGTATCAATCCAATTCGAATTTCCACCATCGATGATTATATCATCCTGATTCAAGAGAGGAATCAAGGTATTAATCACAGCATCAATCCCTGGACCTGCCTGTACCAAAACAATGATTTTCCGGGGCATCGAAAGTGAATCTACAAATCTCTCCACCGTTGACTCACCAACCAGACCTCCAGGTGTATTGGGATTGGCCGCGAGGAACTTTTTTGTTTTGGAAAGGGTGCGATTATAAACTGATATTTGAAACCCGTGATCCGCTATGTTGAGGGCGAGATTCTGCCCCATCAAAGCCAAACCTATGAGGCCTATATCTGACTTCTCTTTAGCCATTTTTCCCTTTTATCGATGAAGTATTGCCACAATTACATTTCCCGAAGGGAATTCCCCCGCTAAGTTCCGATGAAAAAGCCAAGCGGTTCATTTAGCAATGATAGATCTGCTTGGAACTACTTCCGAATAGAATCCTCCTTTCTAATCCAACCCTATTTTTTCAGAATCTCTTATATGCGGATTTGGCGGAAGGCTTTCGGAGAGGGTTTGCGCTGTGAGGATCCAGCCCCCGAATCGGGACTACTGAGAAGGCTGCGAGTCGGGGTCGCCTGTGCTGGCGGGAGAACTACCTACCCAACCACTATCACCACTTTGGTAATGTTCTTTTTTCCAAATTGGGACTCGTTTTTTGACCTCATCGATTATGTAACGGCAAGCTAAAAAAGCGTTGTCCCTGTGAACCGCAGTAACCCCTACCCACACAGCCATTTCGCCAAGATTCAGGTGCCCCACACGGTGAAAGCACCTTGCTCCTCGGACACCGAATTTCCCGGTAACCTCTGATAGAATACGACTTCCCTCTTTCTCGGCGAGCTCGGCGTAAACTTCATATTCTAGAGAGATAACCTCATGCCCTTCATTGCAGTCTCGCACCCATCCTTCAAATGATACATACCCACCTGCTTTTTCATCGGCAAGAGACCCTCGCAAATCGAGAGCTTCAAGCGGTGAAGTTGAAATCTTGAAAAGAGGATTCATTAGCTAAAAATCTTTTGCGCCTTTCCCTTCGCATATTTTATTAAGTTTATTTTCTTACTTGAAGCTAACTAGATTTAACCAGATTTCTGTTTTGATCCTTCCAATCTCAATAGCGTGCCGCTTATATTGCTACACTCCAAGCCATCCCGGGGCCCGATCGCTCCACCTGCCACCGGTGGAATAAAAACGATCTCATCACCGTCTTTCAAAGATGCACTTAGTTCTGTAAACTCTCCGTTCACTGCAACTTTCAAGTCTTCTGCTTCGAGACCTAACTCATACTCTTTTTTCAGTTCCGCGAAAAGATCCTTGAGGGTGACTGCACTCGTTATTCTTGATTCATAGCTTAATCCCCTCTGTTCTCTTAACAGAGCAAAATATTGCAGCCTAACATTCTTTTCCCGGTCGTCCATGCGTCAGCACCTATAAGAATACCTCTCCATCTTTTCGAGAATTTTCCTGTAGTCTTGCGGTGTGTTAACATTCTCGAGAACATGGCATTGAGGAAGATCCAAAAGATGGACATCTGATTCAATAAGAATTCGTCGGGGACTCAAGATGCCCTTCTCCTTCCAGAATTTGTCCAAAATTACTTCAGAATGGACCTCGAAGATTGTACATAGCGGCTCAGGCAAACCGTCTCGCGGGTTTCGAAATGCCGTGAAGGGCTTTTGTAAATCCCTATTTGCGACAAGATACTCCAGGGTCGAAGAATCGAGAAAGGGAAGATCTACTGCTACCACTAACCAACTCTTTCCCTGGACAGACTTCATTGCTGAAAGAAGGCCACCTAGTGGACCAATATCGCCAAATTGATCTCGAATTACTCTAACACGGTCTCTATTCGCTTCTGAAGGGACGGCTTGATCTTCACGGAGAGCGACAAACCCCATCGAGCAGGAACCTTCAACCAAATCGAGCGTCCTTTTCATTTGCGTCTGACCCGTATAGACCATTGCTGCTTTGTCTCGTCCCATTCTTTGACTACGCCCACCGGCCAAAACGAGTCCAGCTAGGTTGTTATCAGACTTAGTGATTCCGGTCATTAATATGTCTAGCTCTTCGCAACATCTTCTACATTGAAGTCCCTCTTACCGCCGGTTTTCTCCATCAGACGGACGGATTCAATGACGATTTCATGAGAGAGAGATTTGCACATGTCGTAAACAGTAAGAGCTGCAACCGAGGCACCCGTTAACGCTTCCATCTCGACCCCGGTTTTATGAGTCGCCTGAACCCTACATTCGATAACTACTCTATTTTCTTTATTCACATTGATCTCGATTTTACAATCTTCGAGTGGAACAGGATGGCAGAGAGGGACGAGCTCATGAGTCTTCTTCGCAGCCATTACTCCTGCCAGGACAGCGGTTTGAAAAACCGGACCCTTTTTACTCCTCATTTCACTGCCTTCGATTTGTGCCATTATCTCGTCTGTCACCCTAAGCTGGGCTCGAGCCCGGGCTCGTCTTAAAGTTATGCTTTTCTCGCTCACTCCCACCATTTCAGGTAGGTTTTCTCGGTTGATATGGGATAGGTTGGCCATGCGTTTTTAAATAATCAACTCCACGAGAAAAATTGCGTGCTGGAACCTTCAGAAAACTGGGTTCCCTGTTCTTCGGGGAGCTCAACAAACCCATCGGTGGGAATGATGGAAGCAAAGTCGCCTGAATTCTTCGCCGGATGTGGTTGTGCTCTCAAAATACCATTCTCTTCCGATTCAATCCTCACAGGTAGAAAAAATGTCAGTGGAGCTCGAACGAGAAAACTTTTCGCCAAAACCGCCCAAATTTCCTTGGGTTGATCCATTCCAAGCATCCTCTGCAACGCTGGCACAACGTACCGATGGAAGCAGATGAGGGTTGAAAGCGGGTTTCCTGGAAGAGCAAAAATTCTCTGTCCGCTTTCCCCCTGACCGTACCAAAACGGTTTTCCCGGACGTTGCCGTACGCCATGGAAGTGCTTTCGCACGCCCAGTTTTTCGAGGACCGTGGGGATGTAGTCGAATTTCCCTTTCGAAATCCCACCGCTTAGCAATATAATATCAGCCCGGCGAAGGATAGCTGCCAGTGTTTTTTCAATTAACTCAGGATCATCTCTTATATGCAGGTTTTCTATATGGTGGAAGCCCAATCCCTGCAGCGCTGCCTCAAGGGCGTAATTGTTGGAACGGCGAATTTGAAACGGTTGGACCTCTTCGTCCACTTCCACCAATTCATCTCCAGTAGAAACGATGATCAAACGAGGCTCGCGAGTAACCAAAAGCGACGCCTTACCGCAGGAAGCTGAAACAGCAATCTCCCGTGAGGTCAACCGTACGCCAGAGTCTATTAGACAATCGCCTTTGATAAAGTCTGACCCTTGCTGATGAATATTAAGGTTGGGACGCGGGGTGAAATGCTCTTTGACAGATGCTCTCCCGTTCTCAATTTCTACATCCTCATACGGAACCACGCAATCACAGTCCTCCGCCATAACCGCCCCGGTCATAATCTCAATGCAGTCATTTTTATTTTTGAGCCTGAGCGGATCCATTCCGGCTCCCTGAACTCCATTTATTCCGAATTCCCGAATTCCTGCGATCCACGCCTGACAAGAGATAGCAATACCGTCCATCATAACCCGATTGAATGGAGGTAGGTCTCTATCGGCTTCTACAGGGCACCGTAGTACTCGACCCACTGCGTCCTGCAATGAAACTTCCTCTATTGGCAAGAGAGCCGAATTCTCCTCGATAATGTGAACTGCTTCCCGACTTGATAACATAGACAAGGATAAACCAAAAGATCGGTTGAATCAACCCCAAAGCTAGGACGATTAGGCTGGTCGATTCTAGAGGAACAGATATCAGTGTCCTTATAGGGCGAAATTAGCGATCCGTATCCTGCATCAAAATAAGGAAATTAGGCTATTAACGCGCTTACCAATAGAAACCTGATGAAAAGACCAGTAGACACTATGGGAAGATCTTTGAGCGATCTTCGAATTTCTGTGATAGACCAATGTAATTTTAGGTGTGGATACTGTATGCCTTCAGAGGTTTTTGGCCCAGACTATGCCTTTCTAAAAGGCGAGCAATTGTTGACTTTTGAAGAAATTTATCGCCTGGCTCGCCTTTTTTCTACGACCGGTGTCCACAAACTTCGCTTAACCGGTGGCGAACCGCTTCTTCGGCGGGATCTTGCTAGACTCGTTGAAATGCTATCAGAGATTGAGGGCATCGATGACATCGCCCTGACCACAAACGGAATTCTCCTTCTTCGCTACGCCGAACTTCTTCAAAGTGCAGGTCTCGATCGCGTGACCGTTAGTCTGGATGCTTTAGATGACTCGCTATTTCAGAAAATGAATGGGCGTAACGTGCCGATTCGTGGAGTGCTCGACGGGATCGAAGCAGCGGCCGATGCCGGAATACCTGTGAAGATTAACATGGTCGTTCAAAAAGGTGTGAACGACAGTGAGATTCTACCGATGGCTCGTTTCTTCAGAGAGAAGGGACACATTCTTCGCTTCATCGAGTACATGGATGTTGGTAATCACATTGGCTGGCGCATGGATCAGGTCTATCCTTCGAAGAAGATCGTGGAAGAAATCAACAAAGAGAGTCCGCTCGAACCCTTAGGCGCAAACTACCCGGGGGAAGTAGCCAAGCGATATCGTTACCTCGAAGGTAGCGGTGAGATTGGCCTTATTTCCTCGGTAACCCAACCCTTTTGCAAAGCTTGTTCTCGGGCTCGGCTGTCGGCCGACGGCATGCTTTATACCTGCTTATTTGCCAACTCAGGGTGGGATCTAAAAGAGATGCTTAGAGAAGGGGCAACAGACGAATTGATACTTAAAACTCTTCGTGAGATTTGGTTGGGTCGCCGCGATCGATATTCAGAACAACGTACCCAGATTCTTAAGCAGCACCTTCATCGCCTAAAGGTAGAGATGTCCTACATTGGAGGTTAATCCTAACCGGCCGGATACAGTGCTATGATGAGTGTTTTATATCGGATTTGGAAGTAAGCAGTCAGATCTTCCATTTTTCCCCTTCCTCGAATTATCCACTTTAATACCTGCATACGCTGCGCGGATTCAATGATAGTGGGTTTACACTCTCCCTATTTAGCACAGAGCAAAAGGCGAAATTGCTTCATTAGATAACCCGTAAAGACAAATTGATCTACAGCGGCTACGCTATTCTTAAAGCAGTACGTTGCCTAGTCTGGTTTACCCCGGCAAGGTCAACCCGAAGTAATTCAAGAACCAGAGCTCTTTCCAGAATCGATATCTCCCTTCCCATGTAATTCGTCCATACTCCTCATGTTGATGTCGGGGAACGAGAATACCAAGCTGCGTGTTTGTACTTTCAATAATCTGCTGTTGCTTATTCAGGTCGTCGAGCGGATCATCTTCCCAGAACACACGCTCGACGCCAGATGTTTCAAGTCGATTAAGATGTTTTTTCAGAAGAGAACGCAGAGACCGTGTCCATGGTTTTCTTTCCAGTTCCCAGTTTTCGGGAAAAAATCCTCCAAAGGGTAGATAGAGATTGTCGGTTATAAGGCGAATTCCACTCTCTAATTTTGAACTGATGCTGTAACAAACGGATACCTTTCCGGTTCGGTGAGGCAGAAAATAAATCTGTATTCTGACTGTACCTTCTTCGTTTTGGTAAATGGAGCTTCTCATAACATACTCCTCACTGTATGCCGCTCTCGCGGCCTCGATTCGGACAAATCCTTTCTCGCGGATCCATTCTCGCAGCCCTATATACTTTCTTGAAGCAGGCCACTCATCTCCAGAGTCATTGCTTTCGTATCTTGGGAAAAGGGGGATATCACCTCGGCTCATAGCCGCAATCGCAACCCAATTATAAAGTGTTTCAAGAAGAAACCAGAGTAGAAAACAAAAAATTGATAGCACCCCAAATGGCCGCAAGCTCCACTCTAGGGAAACCATCAAGTGAGGGACTCCCAGTGAGATTGCAATCCACCGAAACCATCGACTGAAGATTGCAATAATAGGGGAGGCAGACAATCGATCGAGGTAGATTGTTAAAAAGACAATTAGACCTAAGAGCACAAAGTTTTGCACGAATAATAAAGAAGCCGCATCCACCACCATTGGCTTCCGCTGTATTCAATACCTAGTTCAATCGAACTGGCATGATTACGCACAGGAAACTGTCCGCGGTACGAAACACCCCTGGACTCAACTCATCCTTGAATTCAAAAATTAGCTCATCCCTCGTCTGTGCACGAAGAGGATGCATAAGAAACTCTGGATTGAAGGCAACTGCTACTTCCGGTCCCTCATATTGGACAGCGATTGATTCATGTGAGTCCCCGTACTCGCTGCTGGATGCGGTAATTTCCATCAAGCTGTCACTCACCTTAATTTTGATGGAATTACTTTTGTCGCTCGTAACTAAGGCTGCTCGTTTTACACAGTCTAGCATCAATTCTCTCTCCACTTTGATGCGTCTTTCGGTCTCTCGAGGAATCACTTGATGGTAATTGGGATAACTACCTTCGACAACCTTGGAAACAAGATAAATGCTTCCAATGATACCATTTGTTTCATCCTTGCTCTGAGTCCCTAGTTCAAAGGCAACCTGTCGGTCGTTAAAGGATATCTTAACGACCTTACCTTGGCCCACCAGCCGCTCTACCTCGGCCACGGTCCTAGCTGGAAGAATTAAATGTCCTGCATTATCTTCATTTACTTCAATTTTACTATGGACAAGAGCCAACCGACGCCCATCAGTTGCAGCTAAGGTCAGTTTTTCATCCGCGAAGTCGAAATAAACTCCATTCATAATAAAGCGCGACTCATCTGTGCTCTGTGCGTAAGATACGCTCCTAAGCATGTACGCCAGAGTTTCCTGGCTAAGCTCGAACACATGGTCGTCACTAAAAGTCGGTAAAGCGGGAAATTCATCTGCCCCAATACCTGTCATAATAAATTGTGAACCCCCTGAAGTGATCTTTATGTGATGTCCAGGGGACGACTCGATCTCGACATCTAGGTTGGGTAGTTCTCGAATGATGGTTGCTAATTTTCTAACCGGCAGAGTGATTCCACCACTTTCTGTAATCTCAGCTGCAATCCGACAGCGGATTCCCAAGTCGAGATTTGTCGTCGTAAGGCCTATAGAGTCTTCGTCCGCTTCGATAAGCACATTGTTTAGAATCGGCATGCTGATCTTCGTGCCCACCACATTGATCACCTGTTGTAGTCCGCTTGTAAAATGGTCTCGGTTGATTTTGAATTTCATTTCTCAAGTCTAGTAAGAGGGATTGGACTATTACTGACAATCATTATATACTAACAGATATTGTGTACTTACACAGTTCATCTTATTATCCTATGTGAACAAATAAAGTATCTGGATTTATTTGTTGGACTACAATGTCTTACATATAAATTCCACCGTGTACGACTTATGGATAAACTTGAATGATTTACACAATTTTATCCTGAATGTGAGAAATTCTGCCCTTATTCACGAAATATTCGAACAGAGAATTGGTCGACGGAACCGCCTCTGAAAAATCAATCCCTGAAGTCCGCATAGGGAACCGTTTTGTCTTGTCCTGAATCTTCCTGAGAGCCGAAGTCACCGTCTGTTAACTGACTCGGAATTGATTTACGGTTTTCCCATGTTCTCATAAACTGTCGGATAAGACCATAAAAGATGTAGGTCAGAAATAGAATTGAAATGGCAACCGATCGGAATAAGTACACAAGGGTGAATCCGACTGCCAAATAGACGAATGTGCGCAGCCGAGTTTGAGTCTGCCAGTCAATTTTTTTGAAACTGGGATAGGAGATATTGCTGACCATTAGGAAAGCAATAAGCAGGAGAAGCACTGGGAGAAAAATCGACCATGATCGCAGATCGTAACTATTCAACACCAGGACGAGGGAAGCGATCATTCCGGCGGCAGCGGGAACCGGAAGTCCTTTAAACTCCGTTGTCAGAGGCTCTCCAGTTTCAGTGAGAAGAGGATTGGAAATGACATTGAAGCGGGCTAGGCGAACGGCAGAACAGAATAGATACAGGAATCCAATAAGCCATCCCACTTGAAGGAAGAACGGGTAGGCTTCAGTAGGAGAGAGAATGAGAAAAAAGACCATCAAGGCTGGTGCCATTCCGAAAGAAACAATATCTGCTATGGAATCGAACTCTTTTCCGAAGAGAGATTCTTTGCCACCAAGGCGAGCCAATCTGCCATCTAAGGCATCAAAAATAACAGCTGCGAGAATGAACCAAACCGCTTCTGTGTATCGTTCACGCGCGAGCGTCTCATTAGTAACGGTGGAAGAGGACGCGTATTTGGCCTGAATACAGCGGATAACAGCAAGATAACCGCAGAAAAGGTTCCCGCCTGTCATAAGATTTGGGAGAAAGTAAATTCGACTCGCCTCGTTCGTCGGATGCGGACGCGGAGGGGAGCTCTCCTGATTGGAAATCGAATCAGGCATCCTTTTTTAGACTTTCGAGATATCTCCAGAATGACTGATGTTGTTCGATCATCTGTTCTTCGCTGATGGGTAGTTTGGCGCGGAAAATAAAGTCAGTTAGCGTGTTCCGGTGAAGTAAATAGTGGCTGTGGAGAATATTGCCGTTTACCTCGAAGTAAATTCGAAAGTCTCCTGCACGGAGCCTGTAAAAGATAATCCCGCGGCGTCGAAATTTGCCCAAAGGTTCCTGAGGTCGGGAAAGCTGCTCAGGAGTTACTCCGCTGATCTGTTCTACAAGTTCAAGCTGTTCCTGCAGTTGGAGTTTTTCCAACTCGCCCATTGATTGATTACTGAAGGTTATTTGGAAAGGCTGCTGCATGGTGAAGTTTAACGAGAAAGAACATTCGGGATCTCGAATACGATTAACTTGCCATCAACAAAGCTCGACCAAAAGATACCTAGCAATAAGAAAATAAACGGTGAAGTTCCAAAAGCGAAGGATCTAAACAAGGCCTTGCAGACCTGAACAGGTCTTGGTTACATGAGCATTTTAACAGTGACAATGATATTGTTCTTTCGAGATAGGAACATATACAAGAGCGGAAGACTTTCAGGCAACGCAGACTTTAGGGTTTAATTTAGTATTGAAATTAATTATCTATTAGCAGGTGAGGAATCCAATTGAAGTTATGGGCCTCTTTGTTTCCCCCGGACACGATTTCATCGGTCGCCACGGGAAGGAGAGGTTGTTGAATCAGGTAATCTCAAAAAAAAATGTGCATTGTCTGGCGGGCCAAGGAATCGAGGGAGATCGGTTTTGCGGGTTTCGCGAAAATTTTAAGGGGCAAATAACCTTCTTTGAATGGGAGATTTTGGAGGAACTGAGAACGACTTTCGGGAAACCGGATATTTCCCCTTCGGCTTCACGGCGAAACGTTATCCTAAAAGGAATCGATCTTAATGTTCTGATCGGAAAACGATTTCAGATTCAAGAAGTTGTTTTCGAAGGCGCTGAACACTGTGCTCCCTGCAATTGGATGGACGTTGCTATTTTGCCAGGTACAAAAAAAGCCCTGGAGAACAAAGGCGGTCTTAGATCACGTATCCTTCAGTCAGGTTATCTGCGTTTGGGGAAGACGGATCTTCTTTTCCTGCCCTAAGATTCACAAACCTGTGAGCTGATTGCCTATCCCATTCAGGATTGCATAAATAAGAAAAAGTCAGCCTAGAATTCGCCAATATAGCGCACCTCCTGTATACGGATTTGATCATTTCCAAAGCATCCTTGTAATACCCATTCAAGCTTTACGGGATTAGGATGATCGATGGACAGAAAACTTTCGGGAATTCTCGAACTGTTATATTTTGTACAGTCTAGACTCCTAAAAGTTAGATTTGCCCCATGGCAGCTAATTCGATCTCTGAGGAACACAGTATAAACAGGAACCTCGAGGTCAGGAGTACCGATCTTCTGTGAAAGGGTCAGCCGTGTTTGAGAATCCGCGCGATTCCCAGTAACCAAGTCGATCTTTTTCCAAAAAGTGGATTTGTTTAACAAACTTGGCGCCTTTCCAGGCATAAAGCTTGGGCACTATTATGCGAGCGGGCCCTCCGTGTTTCCGAGAAAGCGGACGACCCTCAAATTCCGTAGCAATCAGTACATCATCATCGAGCAGAACGCTGAGCGGAACATTTACAGTGTAATCGTCGTAACTAGTAAAAAAAACAAACGCGGCCTCAGGCAGCGGATTTACGAGATCGCAAATCATGGTAAACGGAACCCCATTCCATCGACAGTCAAATTTGCTCCAGGTAGTAACACAATGGAAATCGCTTACCACGGAAACCATAGGAAGTTCCTGTAATTCATTCCAGTTCAGTGCAATAGGGTTTTCTACCTTGCCTCCAATCTTAAGCTTCCATTCAGAAAGAGGGATAACAGGTTGAATCCCTAGGTCGAGAACTGGAAACCCTTCGGTCAGGTGTTGCCCCGCCGGGAGACGACTGTCTAGCGGTTTTGCCAGGGCTTTTGCTCCTTTTTCTACCTGTTTCGCCGCCCATCTTTCCTTGGCACTGCTTGATCGGCTTTCACTCATTCTTCCACTTTAATAATTCTTTATGCACTTGCCGTAGGGCAAGTGCTTTTCTGTTATTGAGTTGTTATTAGGATTACAGAATTTTCTCGGAGATAGTTGACGAATCACAAAGTATCATTTTTTCTAATAAAGATGCTAATATAGCAATTTATGCTTCCAGCACAACCAAATCGGGGATTAATCGATGGATTGCAATGTCTGCGAGCTCTCGCGATATCGAAAACACCCGTAGGCGTGAGAGAAATGGCCAACCGTATGTTGATGGAGCCAACAAAGGTTCATAGGCTTTTGAAAACCTTGACCTATATGGGGATGGTCCAACAGGACAAAGAGCGACGGTATCTTATTGGAGGCGGCATCCAGGTATTAGCGAATCTGGGTTTTAACGGATCAGAACTGGAGTGGCGGAGAGACAAAGCGATTCAATTGCTTTCGCGCGATATAAAACATAATATTGCCTTCGGAGTGATGTGGGAGGGAATGGTTACATATCTCGAGGGAATACAGCAAAGCTCCAAAATAGTGGCTGGAGATGGAATAGATCAGATTTCTTGGGACAGCCTAGAAGAGGCAAGTACCTGCTGCACGGGGTTGGTTTTGTTAGCGGGAAAAAACGATGAGGAAGTTGAAAGAATCTATCGGGGAAGGCCAATACCCGGATTTATAGGTGGCCTTGGAGATTTGCGGCGAAAGCTAAGCGAAATTCAGGTTCGTAACTATGCCTACCTGACGGAAGTAACTAGACAAAGATTAGGTGCTTTAGCGGTGCCGTTTACCGATGGACTTTCCGCTCTCGAAGTGCGAGGACCGATAGTTCAAGGGGATTTCCAAAGGATAAGTGAAATTGTGAGACAGGTAATTTTGACGGTCGAACGCTCATGGCGATGGAACGAGTAGGTCTCTACCGGAGTCAGAACTTTGAGGACTCTTGGGAGGTTATATTACATCCCTGGTTTCGCGAACAGAATCTGGGTAGAGAGGTTAGTGCTGGAACTGCCGCGGTAATTGTCCCTCATGTTTCATGCATTGCTTTTCTCAAAGCCCGCCTGCTGGAACAAGAATCCGGTGCTTTTGGAATATTCTTCTTCACGTCTCGAACCTTGCGAGAATTTCTTTTACGGAATTTAGCAACACTTCCACCCCTAGTGTCGCGGGAAGATGCTCGTCTATTTGTCTCGCTGGCAGCTGAGAAAATTTCCGAAACCCGAGTGGCACAGGCAGTGTCTCACTCACCTGACTCATTCCTATATATTTTGAAACAGATAACAGGGGGGGGATGGGAACTGAGAGATTGGGAGAATAAAGAAGCGGAAAATATAGCACGCCAATTCTTAAGATATCTGGAACGTGCCGGGATGCAGACGGTTCAACAAGCGGATAGACGCCTTCTCAGAGAATCGGAAACGATGGAACCTTTCTTTCAACGAATTTTGGTATATGGATTTTCGGAGAGAGAATGGCCCCAATTGCTTCTCCTTCGGGCGGCTATCAATTTTGCTAGACGGGCAACGGTGGTCCTTTTGGAAGAGGGCTTGGATGATTCCGGAAGAAGTTGGTTGGGGACTTGGGAAGAATTTTTTGGGAATGCCGAAACTGTGGCCTCGAAAAGGGATAGAGAAGAATCAGGATTCGACGCGGTCACGGACAATCTCGAAGGCTTAATTGAATCGGGAGTAGGAGAATCTTTGCCAAAGCAGGTCATTTATCGCGTAACCGAGAATAGGGACAACGAAGCCAAAACTATTGTTGCCCAAGCTCTAACCTTTTTATCCGAATCAGATTCGGTACGAGTAGGAATCGTTTTCTCAAGGCCGTCTGTGCTCTCACGATTAGTTACTGACTATCTGGTCACGCTCCGCATTCCGCACTATGACTCGTTAGGCAATGTTCCGGGCCGGGGCCCCATAGAGCTGATCCTTGATATGTGGATTCAGTTACAGGAGGAACAGCGACTTGATTCTCTTTTGGATTTTAGTTGCGCGCTTGCTACAGGAGGGTTTCTCGACCCAAAAATTTCAGCGAGCTTGAAAACCATCTGCGAAAATGCGGCGCAGGAAGTGTTGACCGACGAGCTTGCTGTGCTGAAGGCGTTTGTTTTGCAAGAGAGAATGGAATCTCCTGCAGCAAGTTTTTTTTCCTGGTGGGTGCTTTTCCCCAAGGTAGCGTCAATAGGTAGTCTAATAGATTGGACCGAAAAATTTCTTTCTTTGTTGGATTCGCCCAAGGTGACTTCAAATTTACAAAGAAAGGCAAAAGACTTAGAAATGCTACGGGAGATAGAGGTTTCCCGAGAGAATTTTTGCCAATGGCTTCGCGATGTTTTCAAGGATTCGCAGCGGATCAGGAACGAGCTTGGGCAAAACCCATTCTCCCGAATTCATATCCTTTCATTCGACGAGTTCAGTGGCGAGAGCTGGAGTCATCTTATCGTCGGAGGATTGAATTCTGACGAATGGCCCCGCAGCAGGGTAGAATCCGGGCTTTTCAGTGGGGACCAGATAGGAAAATTGAATCAGATGGTGTTGAAGCAGGGACGTCAAGGAGAAGGGCACGTTGTGCTAGAGGCAGACAACAGCTGGATTCATTCATCCTCTGACCTACGGCTATCAAGCCTTGTTCATTTTAGTCGTCTCTTACGTGTTCCGCGTCGAGGGCTTGCGTTGACATTTTCGGCCGAGAAGAGAACTGCTACCCTCGAGATGGGTAGGCCGAGCGAATTTTTACTTAAGGTTTATTGGGTTGATAAAGGAAGTCTTCTCGAAGGAGACGAATTGAAAACGCTCATCAAGAAAACAAACGGGTGGCTTGATGGGATGTTTAGCAAAACGTTAGATAGCAGGGATCAAACCGATCAAATGTTATCTGCATTCAAAGCCCGAAGGGATCCTGAAAAACCTTTTAGCGAATATGAATTCAGCTACCGAGAGCCTCCATCGGGAGGCCTTTCGCTGTCTGCAAGCGCGTGGGATATTCTTATGGAACGACCTGCAGAAGTCTGGCTCAATCATGTCCTGAAACTGCGGAAGAGGCAAAATTGGTCGGAAAAAATGGGATCTAATTTGGCGCATGGGTCGTGGGTACATTCGTGGTTGCGGATTGGGAATGAGAGAGGTGAATTCATCCCTTTCCCTAAGGCCGATGATTGGCGTGAGTCGGCGCGACATTCGGCGCATTTAACGCTCGACAAGGTCTCATTAGCTTATCGTAAAGCAGGACGCGAGGTTCCGGACTGGTGGCTTTCTCAATGGAACGAAGCAACTGAAGTCGCTGAACAGTTCCTTGAGCGCCTAACCGGCATCGCTAAATGGACCCATCTGGCAAGCGAACGGCCTCTCCCGACAAATGGCGCTGCTCTATTGCCGGATGGCACGCGATTGCCTATAAAGGGGCGGATGGACCTCATCCTTGCTAACGGGTCCATCGAAGGTTGTAAATGTGACGATGCTTGGCCTGCTGATGCCTCGGCCTGGATTATCGACTTCAAGACTAGTGCCGGCGCGAGACCTCTCACATCCCGTAATTTTTTAAAAGGATATGGCCTGCAAATAGGCCTTTACGCACAGTCTCTGGCCACCATGGGATGCCAATCCATTTCTATGAGTATAGCACTCTCACACTCTCCACTAAGACCTCAGATTAACCAAGAAGACCTGACAACCGCAAATACGCTTTGGCAAGAAATCGCTAGGGTTCACAATACTGGAGTGGTGGGCCAGTCGAGTGAGCTGCGGTCCAACTTTTCCTTCAAAGGGGACTATCCTATCGCTACCCTACAGGTCGATCCAGCGATAATTGAGCGCAAACGGGCGATGAAGCGGGAGGGTAAGAAATCCCAGACTGAGGAATGAAGTCACCGAATGTTGGGAGAGAGGTTAAAACCCCGTTAAAAGATGAAGTAGCGCGGAGACGCTTCAGTCAGGAGCTCGAGTGTAATTTTTCCGTTATCGCACCCGCGGGGGTAGGCAAGACTTCAGCAATCGTTGATCGCGTAGTAAATATTGTCCAGATTGATGATAAGAGACAAGGGACGGGTTTAAAACCACTAGCAATCGTCACTTATACTCGGAAAGCGGCGCGTGATATGGAAGTCCGATCTCGTAACGCCCTGCTTCAGCAGGGCGCCCGGCCGGAATCTCTAGTTCGTTTGAGCCAGGCTTTTTTCGGGACTATTCACAGCTTTTGCCTCGATCTTATTCGAGCGGAGGGGCATTTCTTGGGACTATCTTCTGCGATCGAAATCGCGAATAACCATTCCTCCCTTTGGTTGCAATTCATTCGCGATAATGACCAAGTCATAGATATAATGGAGGGCAATAACCTCGACGGATTCCGACGTCATTCTGAGGTTGGAAAGGTTATCGAATTAGCCCGGGAGTGGCGAGGTTCGGGGCCAACCAACAAGACGTTGGAACCCTTACCGAAGCCGGACCTGACGCCGCTTCTTAATTTTGTACCGCATGGGCGCACAAAGAAAGGAGTGGAAGAAGGAAAAGCAATTTTACATCGCTGGGAGAAACTCTTTGAAGGAAATCAATCTTACCTGCCTTTACCTCGATTTAGTAAGGGTGGCCGGGAATTTCAAGCGCTCTGGAACCAAGCGTTTCTTCCTCTACGCACGTGGTTGGAAAATTTTGGGATGGAAGCTGTGAAGCAAGTAGCACGTGACTATCGTGACTATCGCGTAAGTCGGGGTCTTCTTACTTACGATGATTTGGTGTACTTTGCCATCTTGCTCTTAGCACACCCGGTTGCTGGCCCAAGGCTTCGCTCACGAGCGTATAATATCATTTTGGACGAAGCTCAAGATACAGACCGCGACCAATTTAGAGTACTGCTTGGTCTTACTCGATCGGGCAATACGAAAGGCGAATGGTTGAACGGGGAAGGTCCGCCGCCAGAGCCTGGCCGGTTTTGCATGGTTGGCGATCCGCAGCAATCGATCTACAGTAGTCGAGCTGATCTTCCAACATATCTCGATATTCATCGGCGCTTCGTCGAACATGGGGTTGGGGAAGGACTGAACTTCTCGGTGACCTTTCGATGTGATAGACGGATTGTTGACGCAGTGAATCACTGCTTCCCTGCTATTCTCAAAGACTGCTATGGCCAAGTAGGGTTTGAACGGCTAACAGCACGGCCGGATGCTGGCCCAGGGCAGGTTATTCGCTGCCGACTAAGGCCGACTGAGGCCCTTCAGCCAGATCGTGATGTGGAAGCTTCGTCGATGGCTGAGGCTCGATCTTTGGCAGCTTGGTTGCAGAGTATTGGAACGGAAGGACTTGGAATCAAAGAATGGGCGGAAGTTGCTGTCCTTTGTCCAAGGAGGAGATGGCTTTCCACACTCTCCTCCGTTTTTGAAGAAGTGGGTCTAAAAGCAGTGCTGCAATCTAACGAAGAGATCTGTGGAGATAGTCCGGCAGTTGCTTGGTTAACCGCCTTGGTAGTTATTATGGCAGAGCCGGAGAACTCTTTCGAGATTGTCGGGGTTCTTCGCGAGATCTTCGGAGTTTCTGATCATGACCTTGCGAGGTATGTGGAAGAAAGACACAGCTATGTAGATAACGAATTCCATCCTGTTCGGATATGTGACCCAATTATGGGAGAAGGACAGGTCATAGAGGTATTGAATTCTCTTGTTAAAATACGTTCCGATGTAGGCTCATTGCCGCTTTATGAGCTTTTGGCTAGTTTGGTAGAGAAAACGAAACTACGCCAACGCCTCTCGGTTTTGCCCGGCTATCCTAAGGAATTGGTTATGGCAACTTTGGATGCTTTGCTCGAGGAGGTAGCGGATTGGGAGGAGCAAGGCCACTCTTTAACAGCAGTGGCGGCTCTTTTACGCAATCGCTTCCAGGAGGAAGTCCAAGATGTTGAGGGAAGTTCCGATCAAATATCCCTCATCACTTGTCACAAAGCAAAGGGATTAGAGTGGAATGTCGTGATTCTCCCATTTTTATTTCGCAAGATAAATTTCTTCTCCGATCCATATCCTAGAATCGTCAGAGCCCCCCAAAAAAGGAGTTCAAGAATGATCCTGTTCCGAGAGGAGGATTTGGGAGAATCGCAAAAACAACTTGACCGCAATAGGATGCAAGAATGCGAACGCCTTCTTTACGTTGCCACTACACGAGCAAGGCAGTCGCTGGTCCTGGTTGATTCTTCGGCCTTCTATGAGAACGGTCCTACTGGACGCGGGTTCTCCTTCGGTGAACTTTTGCGAATTCTCCCAGGGGAGGAAAATCATCCCATTTGGAATAGTATGCCTTGGGATCCAAAATTACAAAGTTCTGACTTAGAACTTCCTACAGATGCTCTAGGCGCGAAAGAACTAGTAGACCGATTTGATCCTTCCGTAGTTAGCGAGGCAGCTGGAGTAGCAAGTTGTTTTGTCCGAAGAGTTACTCCTAGTTCCCTCGCGGTGGCAGGGGGAGCATCTTTGCATCGAGAGGAATCGGATCTTGCTGCTCTCCCGTCTTTTCCTGAAATGTTCGTCATTCAGCAGAGACAGGACGGAATAGATTATGGCAATTGGTGGCATCAGATGATGGAAACGAATCACTGGAAAGAAGACATTGAGGAATGGACTCTCCATTTCAATAAGAGTCTCACATTCTGCCCCGATCCTAATCGGGGCAGAATCGAAGTAGAGCTTTTTAGAAATTCACCGTTGGTCCAGGCACTTCTATCTCCAGAACTCAAAATCACTACCGAAGTGCCCATTCTCTGGAAAAACAAAAAAGGTATTGCCTATGAAGGGTTTATTGACCTAGTTGCCTGGAACGAAAAAAGGCGAAATTGGCTGGTTGTCGACTGGAAAACAGACCAAACAAAAGTCAATGCGGTTACCAAATTGATGAATGCTTACGGAAGTCAACTTAAAGCTTATGCCGAATCTTTAATGGGCCTCTCACCGGAAACCACTGTTGATGTATTGCTTTACTCGACTGTTCTGGGAAAACCCCTAACTTTGTGCAGTGACAAGTAAATGCAATATTTCTAATTCATTTTGAACTTTTCGTTGCAATTTTTCGAGAGGCCCCAATTGATCTGACGAGAATTCTGGAATGTACGATACATGATTAACGGGAAGCTTGTATTAGAGAACGGGATTGAATTCAAGGGGCAGCTTTTTGGCGCTCCAGGATCGTCGGCTGGAGAGGTGGTTTTTAACACGGGAATGGTTGGCTACCCTGAAGCTCTTACCGATCCTTCCTATCACGGCCAGATCCTGACATTGACCTATCCGCTTGTGGGAAACTACGGTGTTCCTTCCTTTGAGCTGGATGAGGATGGTCTACCAATGAATTTCGAATCCAACCGGATCCAGGTTTCAGGGCTTATTATTTCAACTGCTTCCTTCGATTCTTCACATTGGACGGCGGAGTGTACTCTTGATGACTGGTTTCGATCCTGTGGAGTACCAATACTCTCGGGGATAGACACAAGAGAACTAACAAAGACTCTACGTGACAAGGGGACTATGTTGGGTAAGATCGTGCCGGAAGGGGAGGACATCCCATTCCACGATCCCAATATTAGAAACCTGGTTGCGGAGGTTAGCATTTCAGAGCCTGAAGAATATGGCACTCAGGGACCGCGAGTTGTTCTTATAGATACGGGAGTCAAAGCAAGTATCATTCGGTGCCTTGTTAAGGCGGGAGCGAGAGTTCTCCGAGTGCCGTGGGACTACGACTTTTTCGACGACGAGTACGATGGGATTTTTTTGTCCAACGGGCCTGGCGATCCAAAATTAGCCGAGGCGACGATTGCTAATTTAAGCCGAGCTTTGAAAGGGAAAGTTCCCATATTTGGAATTTGCTTGGGAAATCAATTGCTGGCCTTAGCCGCGGGTGCTGATACCTACAAGCTGAAGTTTGGGCACCGAGCGCAAAATCAGCCGTGTCAGGAAGTGGGTGCGACTCGCTGTTATGTTACATCTCAGAACCATGGATTTGCTGTCGACGCGTCAACACTACCCGATGGGTGGCGGCAATGGTTTATTAATCTAAATGACCAAACTAATGAAGGAATTCGACATGAGTGGAAACCAATTCGAAGTGTTCAGTTCCATCCTGAAGCAACTCCAGGTCCAACTGATACAGTAGGCCTTTTCGATCGATTTGTAGACATGATTAGTTAATACGATGGGTGAATTGAGCATTATAGAAACAAAGAATTTGGGGGCTGAGATCGATATTGGTGAAGGAAACCCCTGTATCTCTCATTAAGGTTTAATGACAAATACTTCTACGCGAAAGGTTCTTCTTCTGGGAAGCTCTGCTTTGAAGATTGGCGAAGCAGGCGAATTCGACTATTCGGGTAGCCAGGCCATCAAAGCTCTGAAGGAGGAGAAGATCGAGACCGTCCTGGTCAATCCCAATATCGCAACTATTCAAACTTCCGAACATCTAGCGGATCGGGTCTATTTCCTCCCCGTTACACCCTATTTTGTCGAAAAGGTTATTGAAAAGGAGAAACCAGATGGCGTCCTTCTAGGCTTCGGTGGACAGACTGCGTTAAACTGTGGTATCGGTCTCGAGGACAGAGGTGTGTTTGAGAAGCATGGCGTCCAAATTCTGGGAACCCCCGTTCAAACGGTACGTGAGACTGAAGACCGCGGCCTTTTCAAGGATCGGCTTAACGAAATTGGGGTTTCACTTCCTCAAAGTGCAGCTGTCCATTCGGTAGAAGAAGCCCTGCATGCTGCCTCCAAAATTGGATATCCAGTAATGTTACGAATTGCCTATGCGCTGGGAGGACTGGGCTCCGGTATGTGCTTTGACGAAGCGGAATTGAAGCAGAGGGCATCCGCAGCGTTTTCTCATGCTTCGCAAGTATTGATCGAAGAGTGGCTGCAAGGTTGGAAGGAAATCGAATACGAAGTAGTGAGGGATCAGTACAATAATTGTGTTACGATTTGTAACATGGAAAATTTTGATCCGATGGGGATCCATACCGGAGAATCGATTGTCGTAGCTCCTAGCCAAACCCTTACTAATCACGAGTACCATAAGCTCCGCGAAGTTTCCATTAAAGTGATTCGCCATCTTGGGGTGGTGGGCGAATGCAATATTCAATTTGCTTTCAGCCCAAAGTCCGACGAATACCGCATTATTGAAGTGAATGCCCGACTTTCCCGGAGTTCGGCTTTGGCCTCTAAGGCGACGGGTTATCCCTTAGCTTTTGTGGCGGCTAAATTATCGCTTGGATATCCTCTCAGTGATCTTGGGAACAAGGTGACAGGTATTACTAGTGCCTGCTTTGAGCCGGCTCTCGACTACATTGTAGTCAAAGTTCCAAGGTGGGACCTTAAGAAGTTTCGAATGGTTTCGACCCGAATCGGATCGGGTATGAAGTCAGTAGGGGAGGTAATGGGTATTGGGCGAACCTTTGAGGAAGCTTTTCAGAAGGCCCTTCGTATGCTCGATGTAGGTGCGCTTGGAGTGATGCCTGGAAAGGGAGTGGAATTTAATGATCTAGAACTCGAACTCCGTGAACCAACCGATCGTAGGGCCTTTGCATTGGCAAGTGCTTTTGAGATGGGCATGACGGTTGAGGAAACCCAAAGGCTCACCGGAATCGATAGCTGGTTTCTCGAGAGAGTAAAGCGAATCACAGTTCTCGGGGCAAAAATACGGGAGCAAAAAGGGCGAGAATTGAATGCTGAGTTCTTGCTGGAACTGAAAAAATCGGGATTTTGTGACCGGCAAATTGCGGATTTTAGCGGCCACAGCGTTGAGGGGGTGAGGAAAGCACGCCTCGCTGCCGGCATTCGACCTTACATAAAGCAGATAGATACCCTCGCGGCCGAATACCCAGCCGTTACAAATTATCTCTACCTCACTTACCATGGGTCTGAGGATGATGTTGATTTCAATTCAGAGAATTCCGTTCTCGTGCTCGGCTGCGGGGCTTATCGAATCGGCAGTTCGGTTGAATTCGATTGGTGCTGTGTGAATACCGTAAAGACCTTAAGGGATTTGGGATATCCAACCATCATGCTTAATTGCAATCCGGAAACGGTGAGCACCGATTACGATGAATGTGATCGGCTCTACTTTGACGAGATCACTCTAGAGACGGTGAGGGAAATTTATGACCGAGAGAAAGTCCATGGAGTGGTTGTTTCGGTAGGTGGGCAGACTCCTAATACCCTTGCGCCCCAATTCAAAAAATGCGGCATTCGTATTCTCGGGACTTCACCTGATAACATTGATGCGGCGGAAGACCGACATAAATTCTCCACGCTGTGTGATCATCTAGGTGTCGAACAACCTCCATGGAGCGAAGTTCCTTCTATTGAGGAAGCAGAGAGATTTGCTAGAGAAGTCGGGTATCCAGTTCTCGTCCGACCTAGCTATGTTCTTTCTGGTGCGGCGATGGCTGTTGCGGAGAATAATGAAAGTCTACGCGAAGTCCTTCATCGGGCTGCCGATGTTTCACCGGAGCATCCACTTGTGGTTTCGAAATTTATCACCGGAGCAAAGGAGATCGAAATTGATGCTGTAGCTAGCGATGGAATGATCCAGGTCTACGCGATGAGCGAGCATGTGGAAAATGCTGGAGTTCATTCTGGCGACGCAACTCTTGTCCTCCCTCCGCAGCGCACCTACGTAGAGACGACTCGCCGGGCCCGACAGATTGCGGCGCAAGTAGCCAAAGCTTTGAGTATTAATGGGCCCTTTAATATTCAGTACATTGCGACGGATAATCATGTTATGGTTATTGAGTGTAACCTTCGGGCTTCTCGTTCTTTTCCTTTCGCGTCCAAGATATTAAAAGTGAACCTGATCGACCTGGCTACCCGCATCCTCATGAACCGGCCGATTCCCACCGTCGAAGCTTCTGTATTCGAATTAGACTATGTCGGCGTGAAGGCGCCGCAATTTTCCTTCACCCGCCTGGAAGGAGCTGATCCCATTCTAGGGGTGGAGATGGCTTCCACTGGTGAGGTGGGTTGCATTGGCAGCGATTTCGACGATGCTTTTCTTAAGTCGGTTATTTCTGTCGGGTACAATTTGCCCATAAAAAGCATTCTCCTGAGCACTGGCACAATTGAAACAAAGGCTTCTTTTCTAAAAAGTTCGAGGAAGCTTTGGGAAAGCGGTGTACAGTTTTACGCCACGCCTGGCACGGCGCAATTCATGTCCGATGTAAATATACCCGCCGATACCGTTTATTGGCCTCTTGAAGACAAATCGCCAAATGCCCTCGAGCTCATTCAAAAGAGGGAAATTGATCTAGTTGTGAACATTCCGAAAGATTCGAGTGGGGAAGAACTCGAAAATGACTACAAAATTCGCCGGGCAGCAGTGGATCACGGTATTCCTCTGGTTACAAATATTCAGCTCGCTGAACGCCTTGCCAATGCCCTTTGTGAAAAGGATCTCCAAAGTTTGGAGATCAAAAGCTGGGACGAGTACTGAGTGGCGAGGAAGTATCTTAGTAGAATGGATGTTCAGCTTCTCTGACTGTCATAACTCTCGATAGTGATCCGTTGGTCGAGTTAAAACTGGCTGAGAATATCGGCCCTTCGAAAGCAATCAACTATATGATCATTAACCATTCCCGTTGCTTGCATGTGAGCGTAACAGATAGTCGAACCGAAAAACTTAAATCCTCGTTCTCGAAGATCTTGGCTCAAGGTATCTGATTCGGGGCTCGTTGTGGGATAATCGCTCATTGCTTTGAGTTCGTTCACGATCGGCTTGCCCCCAACAAAACGCCATATATAAGCATCGAAGCTGCCAAACTCTTCCTGTACCTGAAGAAACCTTTGAGCGTTGTTGACAGCGGCATTGATTTTAAGGCGATTTCGGATAATTCCCTTATCTGTCATTAATTGTTCGATCTTTTTTTTACTATAGCTGGCGACTTTCTCGGGATCGAATAAATCAAAGGCATGACGATAGTTCTCACGCTTGCGTAGCACCGTATACCAGCTCAGTCCCGCTTGAGCCGACTCCAGAGTGATGAACTCAAAGAAGGTTCTATCGTTGTGCAGGGGCACGCCCCACTCCCGGTCGTGGTACTCAATATATTTGGGCTTCGATAGATCTACCCACGGGCAACGAATGCAGCTACGATTATTCATCGAGCAACATTCAAGTTTTGAGGTGGGCGCCAATAGTCCCGCAAGAAACTAGACAATAGTCAGGAATCAACGGCATTCGAATAAGAATGTTGAATAAGGGCAATACCCGTACTTTGGTAACCCAACCAATGCGAGAGGCACGGGCTTCCTCTAGAAATGTTGGACTGATGATAATATCTGTAATTCTCGATTCGACCGCGAGGGGCTTAAGATTTTGTTCTAAATGCAGCGAGAAGATTTGCGAGGGTACCCATCTACATTTTTTGCTCAACGCTTACCACTTTTTCTTCTATAGTCTGATTCCTATCTGTACGAGTTCCAAATTTCAGAGTTGTCGAAATTCGGGGAGCCCCCATCTTATGGATTATCTCATGGCAACGGTGGATAGCATCGAACACAACTTCCCATTCTCCTTCGATATTTGTCCCATAAGCGTGGAGTTGGATTTTAAGCTCTGCTTCTGATAAAACTTGTTGGCAGGCCGCTACATATTCGGAAATCGATAATCCAACCCCCAGAGGCACGATGCAAAGATCAGCTATAACTTTCATTTCGCTATTATGGAATCTGGATGAGGCGATTCATTCAACTATTTATCTTGAAGGTGACGGATAGGCTATACGCGAAGACAAAGAAGATGTGTTCCTGGATACCAAGACGGATGGAGAAACAGTGAGTTACTTTATCAGATTACTGCGGAGTAGGGATGGTTGCATTCATTGGCCTAACAGCAAACGGTGCTGTTTAATTCGACGAATGATAGGTGAGTACCGTTTGTCAATATTCGTGGCCAATGAGAGCTAGGGATCGGGGTTTAGCCCTAGGCCCATTGCTGAGTTTTGATTAAGACCCTAGGTGCAATGGTGTTCTCAGATGTAGACGCAGGATCCTAAGGCGATGGCGGCTTAGGCAAGTATTGTGCCCAACGCTAGAACAATGCTGTTCCCCTGAGGAAAAGGGAAATGTGCCCAGCCAGGACGACCTCCTTTAGAATCCAACCGAAAAGACCATTCCCCACCACATATTGGAGGTACGACCGCTGGTGAGCGCATCGTCAATACCGGAAGCTCGCACACCAATACCAGCAGAACCATAATCATTAAAAGAGTAATTGATATCGACTGAGCCCCCATAGTAGAGCCCATTATCCCCTCCTTTTGGACTGACGTAGCCTATGTAAATAGCTGGGTCAAGGGTCAAGGGTGAAGCAGGGCTGCCATCCAAAGGGATGCTCCAGCCTTTAGCAATTTCCAATGTAAAAGTATCGAGATCGAAATCATAATAGAAGGTTGCATCCGGAGCCCAAGAACTTCCAGTTGAAACCCCTAAGTAGAGTTCGCGTGTTTGAGTGTCTGTTGCAGGCTCCTCCGGAAACCAGTAATAGGTAAGGCCAAAATCAAGACTTAAATTGTCGCTAACGTCGAAAGCAACACCGCCATAGAAATCCACCTCATTGAGAAACATCGCCTTAGGATCAACGATAGGCTGATTTACCCAAGTTCCGAAATAGAATTCACCATAGGCGATATCAACGGCTGGCTGGAATGAGTGGTCAGCAAATTGAACTCCACGGAAGACATACTCAGACTCATAGCCGAAGGTGGTGCTGATTGACCAATCCTTCGCTGCCTCCGTACTAGAAACGGTTGCTGAAAGAATGAGAAAGCACAAAGTGGCAAATGTATGGAAAGATTTAAGCTTCATCGTTTTCATATGCTTGTTGGTTATCATTCGGTTCCTGCGAATCACGACCTCTTTCAAGCCAGAATCGGGCCAATCTCTAAAAAGAGATTGTAGAATTGTAGAAATGGCCGAATTTCTACTTATTTTAGTTCCTAATCGTAGATCTGGATTTCGTGTGGGTGAGCAATTTTGGCCAGTTGCACATCCTGCAAACTATTGTGACATAAAAGGGGTAATGAGGGTTCCGGATAGGCCAATGAGACCCCCCAGAATCACTTAGCAGCAAATGTCACCCGCCAGGACATCGCTAAATTCCTGCCAATTATGGCGGAGAGCACGCTCAAAACCAGAGATGACATACCTATTAGAAGAGGCACATTGAGTATTAATGGATCTGAAATACAAGCCGATCCTCCGGTCCTAAGTACTGAGGCCAGTGGTTACGGGCCCTTAGCCGGACAGGCTCCTAGCCCTACTAGCGGAATCCCAGTCGACTCCGCCGTCGTTAGAGTGATAGAACGAAGATCCTCAGGTTCCAGGTTATGCAAATTAGTTTTACCGGTACAGCGGGCCATCATAGAAGCCTCACCGGTGCTAGCATCAAGAATGCATTGAACTGCCTTAGTCCTCTCCTCACGGCTTCGGTCAGTAGTGAATTCCACCCCGTTCTCTCTTGTAATTTGACCTCCGAGGGCGAGTGCCACTGAGAGCTCAAATACGACTGCGGTGGCCCCGAGAGCAATCAACTTTGCTGCGTCGGTGCCTGACCGTACTCCCCCAAAATAGACCAGATCGATAGCTTCTTCGCTGTTGAGCTTGCGCAGTATTCGAATAGCATCGCGAAGGATCTCCAGATGCGGCGCCCCGCCTAGTTCTGGCCACCTTTGACCTAGCCCAGGGGCGCCGTCTAATAGCAGCATGTCAAATCCTTTGTCCAGGGCGAATGAGAGCGCATATTCCAGTGATGCCCTGGATGATACCGCCAGGCCTAGAATCTGGTTGGAATGGAGTCGAATTGGGTCCACGGACTGAAAGGGTTCTTCAACTTTGTGTATCTGTGCCGCGGCCTGGGCGGAAGGGACGCCGTGTCCGCCTGAGTCCAGAACTTGACACCAAGGTACGGAATTCCCAATCGGTTTTACACCGATGTAACTACATTGGTTTCTCGCCAGGGCTGAGGCTAGTGCCTCGCGTATTTCCTCAGGCGCATAATCGAAACCTGATACAAGGAAAGGTTGTGTCAGAGGCAATTTACTTGAAATTGTGGTTTCTATTGAACAATTTTCACGATAAGGATCAATCACCAGCCGGGAAAGATTAGCCGGAAGGAAAACAAGATCATCAATAGTTGCTTCGCGCCCCTCTGGGAAAGGGTTGTCTCGCATTTTCAGCCTGCTGTTAATCATCACTTTTTGCTTGAGATGTTCCTCGGAGCCAGCGCGAGCCATGGAAAAAATATCCTCACGATGTTGGATAGAATAGTCTGACGAACCGGTTTCGGCATCGCATCGGTAACATCGAGCAGCTTCCTTACGTGCCGTTTCCCAATTATAGGTTGACTCGATCTCAGGAAATTCGACCGGCTTCTTGCCGAGACCGAAGAACTCAGGTTCCTGTTGCGGTAGAACTTCCCACCTAAGGTCTTGAGCTACAGGTACCCGTCGGGTGCGGTAAGGTGTGCGGTAGGGCAATGGATCGGATCGGTTTTCGAGGAATGCATTGATATAGTATGCTGCTTTCTGGCCGTGATGCATAGCCATGACGATGGTAGACCCGCCAAAGGCTCCGTCTCCCGCGGCAAAGACTTTTGGGTCGGAGGTACGCATATTGCTGAAATCAGCACGCACACGATCGGGCAACATCATACCCAGTTTATTCAGTTCTGCACACTCCGCTTGTTGTCCTACGGCTGCAATGACCATACCACATCGAATGGTGTGTTCGCTTCCGGAAATCTTGACCGGGTGTCGTCGACCGTCTTCATCACATTTTCCCAACTTTGTTTTTACACAATGTAGGATGATTTCGTGTCTATTGCGTTCAACTCGGACCTGGAGAGTATGGTAGATAAATTCAACACCTTCTTCGATAGCGCCCTCTAACTCAATACGTCGGGCCGGTATTTCCTTGGGGCCCCGCCGGTAGATGACCTTAACATTTTTGCAGCCAGGTAAGCGTTTAGCTACTCTACAGGCATCCATGGCGACATCACCACCGCCGATTACGATAACCGTCTCAGGAAGATGCGGCCGTTCTCCATCATTCACTTTACGGAGAAAGCCTACCCCGTCCACTACCCCAGCAGCTTGCTCTCCAGGAGTTTGCATTTGCTTTCCCCACCAAGCGCCGATTGCGAGTAGTACCGCATCATGATTGTGTTTGAGCTCGGTAAGACTGGTATCCTTTCCTAGGCTTCTATTGAGATGTACCTTCAAGCCCGGGCAACGTGTCGTTAAACGGTCGATGTCTTCCTTAATGACATCGGGAGGACAGCGGAATGCGGGAATACCCCAGACCATTAGGCCGCCCAAGCGATCAGTCATTTCATAAACATGTACCTCGTAGCCCATCTCGCAGAGATCGTGGGCGGCTGTCAGCCCGGTAGGACCGCCACCGACAATTCCGATTGTTTTTTTTCTGGTCACCGGAATTGAAGGTGGATCGTAATTGTGTCCCACCTTGTCCATCACGAAACGCTTAAGATTACGAATCATGATAGGACCGTCACTTGCAGTACGTCGACAGGCCGGTTCGCAAGGAGCGTCGCAAACCCTTCCGCATATGGAACTAAACGGATTAGTAGCGGTGATAGCCTCAAAGGCTTCCTGGAATTTCCCTTCCCAAATATAGGCGAGATAGGAAGGGGCATCAGTTCCAACAGGGCATGCTACTTGGCAGGGGGCGGGGACGAAATGACGGTCATCTGTATCGTCCTTAAATTCCGGGGGTGCCGGAGGCACACTGATCCGATTAATATCGTAGACGCTCATCCTGCTTTCATTTCAAGCTCACTAGAGACACGATCCCTGTAGCCTGGTTCGTAAGGAAGGCGGGTGATTGTTGCTGCCTCCGGAGTTAATGCGACCAAATCTTCCCGGCAGAGCTCATGAACACTGGTGTAACCAAGACCCTGGGTGATCGCTGCAATTTGCCAACGAACGCTCTCCAAGAAACGATGGATATTCTGTGCCTCCACAGAAGGGTTGTAGCGGGTTTCATGTTTGGGGTCCTGGGTGGCGATACCAGTTACGCACTGGCCAACATGACATTGCATGCAAGCGATGCAACCACCGGCTATGATGACCGCAGATCCAAAAGCCACAGCATTAGATCCCAAACACAGTGACTTGACGGCGTCAATCCCGTCACGCAGTCCGCCCATCAAAACGATTTCTATGTCTTTGCGGCGATCAATTTCATCGAGTGCGTCGAGTGCTTCCATGATGGCTGCGAGGGTCGGGATTCCAACATGATCAATGACTTCTGAGCTGCCTGCTCCTGTTGAGCCCTGCATTCCGTCCAGCTCGATGAAGTCGAAACCATCCTTTACTGCGATTTTTATGTCGTCGCTGACGCGTCCGGCACCGAGCTTGACGCCTACGGGTAGTTGATATCCAGTGGCCTCGCGAAACTCCTCGACCTTAATAACTAAATCATCAGCTCCTAAGATATCAGGATGACGCGATGGAGAACGCAGGTCGATTCCTTGGGGAATACCGCGAATGGTAGCAAGTTCCTTGGTAACTTTCTTGGCCATGAGCTGACCTCCAAGGCCAGGCTTAGCTCCCTGAGAGATGTAGATCTCAAGAGCGTCAGCACGTTTCATATCGTGTATGTTCCAGCCTAAGCGTCCCCCCAAACACTGGAAAATAAGCTGCTTAGCAGCGCTCCGCTGGGCGTCGCTCATGCCTCCTTCTCCCGTATTTTCCGCGATATCAGACATAGCCGAGGCCATCGCTACAGCATGTTTTGTGGAACGGCTTAAGGCACCGTAACTCATTGGTGCGATCATTACGGGCATACTGAGCTGGAGCGGATTAGCCCCATTGATGCCTCCGATTTCGGTGTACATCTTTACCTTAGAGAGGACGTCAGGATCTGATCCTGCCCGAGACAGGTCTTGTTTAAAAGCCAGGTCTTCCAAATGGGGAAGGGTGCGAGCACCGCCGTAGCCACGGATGCGATAGCGCCCAATCTGAGATTTGATCTGAATATCCTCTTGCACCTTATCGTTCCAGTAATCGGAGGTGCCTGAGAAAGTGGAAAACGGAATGCTTCGCATCTGCTGTTCGCTGGTTTCATAACGTAACTTCTTTCCAGCGTTTATGATTTTCCTGAAAGGTCCTTTAGCCGAAATTCTGTACCGGGCTAGAAATTCCATGAGCGAATCTATGTCCTGCCTGGAAGCATCAACAAGCATCGCATCGGATCCGAGCGATTGTATTTCACCGCCAACATAGATTTCTCCGCCGGTCATATCTTCACCGACTCGTTCGCCCGAGTCACCTACGATGATGATTCGGCCGCCATACATCATGTAACCAGCCATGAAGTTGGCGTTGCGGCCGCAACAGAGTGTCCCTGCCTTCATTACTTGCCCGGCGCGCGAGCCAATGTTTCCACGGACTACTATTTCGGCCCCGCGAATTGCTACCCCAGCAATGGCGCCGGCATTACCACCTACCACAACCGAACCGCGGTACATGTTGTCAGCTAATCCCCATCCGGCATTATGGGCGATTTCAAAATGAGGTCCGTCAGTTAGTCCAGCGCAAAAGTAGCCAGCTGATCCTTTGATCCTGACGTTAATTTTCTCGGTTAGGCCGACACCTAAATGATGACGCGCATCTGGGTTTAGAATTTCAATATCCTCACCGTTACTGCCGTGCTTTCGGATGACTTCGTTGGCCGCCCGGACCGTGGTCTTAGCTAGGTCGATAGAGCCCATGTGTCAAAGCTGCCGGGCGGCGGCTCTAATGTGTTGAGGGCCTGGCCGGGGAAGAGCCGATTGAGGGAAACTTCTTCGGAAGCGATCGCGATCAAATTCTTGTTCTCGTACATTATCATGGGCTTGGCAGCCAATCGATCCTTGGCGTAGCCAATCTCATTCTTGGTCGAAACCAGGAAAGAAAATGTACCATCGAGATCTTCGATAGAGGAATTCAGAGCTTCCTTCAGAGGTGTCCCTGTAGTGAGCTTTTCGGCGAGGTAAACAGCGATAAGTTCGCTATCGTTATCCGTGCGAAATTCGTGACCCCTACATTCAAGCCGCCGCCTCATCTTCCAATAGTTGGTGATT
The DNA here is from genome assembly GCA_003226295.1 of Candidatus Moanabacter tarae. Lineage (NCBI taxonomy): Bacteria > Pseudomonadati > Verrucomicrobiota > Opitutia > Puniceicoccales > Candidatus Moanibacter > Candidatus Moanibacter tarae. The sequence goes on from CP029803.1 coordinate 2,315,638, forward strand.
TGGCCATTATGTACGATTGCAACATCGGCAAAACCAGTTGCCCAAAAAGGGTGGGCTGCCTCAGGTTTAACATCGGACTCAGTAGCCAAGCGCACATGGCCAAGACCGTGAGTCCCTTTGACACTTCCTACGTTGTAGCGGTTGTCCACGTCTTGTGCACTGCCTACATCCTTGATAATATCTAGGCTAGTGCCCAGGGAGATCACTTTGGCTGCATGCTCGACGGCGTAGGCAAATGATTGTAGGTCTCCAGAAAAGGTTACTGTCACACGGTAGTTATCCCCAATCTTTTCTTCTTGCGCTAGAGCTGCACCATTTTCGCTAAGGGCTTGATGTATACGCTTAATTGCTTCATCCGCTTCACGGTCTCGCCCGACGAGAAAACGGAGTTTCAATTCACCTTCATGGTCCTGTTCGTAAAGTGCAAAACCGGTTGAATCCGGACCCCGGTGCTGGCAACCGTCCAACATGCCGACAAGTGATTTGCCCGTTGGTTGCCTATTTGGGGCTCCCTTATACATGATTCCAGCGATTCCACACATGGTTTTTTATCTGTTACAAAATGTTTGTGTGATATCGACCTGAAGGCCTACAGCCTGATAAGGTGAGACGTTAGTTTGTGTTTGAACCGAGACTACAGGGGGGGGACTGTGCAAAAATTGATGTGTGAGGTCAAGCGCCAGAACATTCAGTTTCTGTGGTGTAAGCGGGCTGGAAATAGTACCTAGTTGCTGATGTCCCATCGGGATATTATGGATTCAGAATCTGACATTATGTAATCGCAATGCATTGGCGATGACTGAAATAGAACTCAAGCTCATTGCAGCACCGGCAATCATCGGATTTAATAGAGTGTTGGTAAAGGGATATAGCAACCCAGTTGCGATGGGGATGGCTAGGGCATTGTAGAAAAAAGCCAAGAAAAGATTTTGTCGGATGCTGCGCATTACGGCACGGCTTAGAGCTAAAGATTTAGCGATACCTTTGAGGTCTCCTTTGACAAGCGTAATTCCAGCACTCTGGATAGCAATATCGGTTCCCGTACCCATCGCGATGCCGACATCGGCTTCAGCAAGGGCAGGAGCATCATTGATCCCGTCGCCGGCCATTGCAACGACGCCCCCCATGGAGCGTAGTTGCTTAACGAAGAGATGTTTTTCTTTTGATGACATATCGGCATGCACGTCGTCGATATCCAGTTGCTGAGCCACATAGTCAGCAGTGTTCTGATTATCGCCGGTGCACATCACAATTCTTAGGCCCATTCCATGCAAATCGCGTATCGCGCCAGGGGTCGACTTCTTAACCTGGTCGGTGATTCCAAAAATGCCTGCACTTTTTCCGCCAATACTAACCCAAACAACGGAATGGGCACTTGCTTGTAACTCTCTTGCTTTTTCCCAAAGCCTTTCTTCGAGTTTGATCCCATGTCGCAAAAGATAACTAGCTTTCCCAACAAGGACCTGGACTCCTTCGATGGTCCCAGTCACTCCTTCGCCGGCACTAGATAGAAAGTTTTCCGGTTCAACTAGAACAACCTTTCTGTCTCTTGCAGCTTTAAATATGGCGCGAGCTAGCGGATGCTCGCTTGCCTTCTCAAGAGATGCGGCGATCTGAAGAACCAAATCCTCCTCGAAGCTGGAAGATACAACACAGTGAGCCACTGAGGGCTTCCCTGTTGTCAAGGTTCCCGTCTTGTCTACGACAAGATGGGTAATATTACTTGTGTTCTCAATTGTCTCGGCATTCTTGATGAGTATACCCATCTGCGCACCACGACCTACCCCCACTGTTATCGACATCGGCGTAGCCAGTCCCAAAGCACAGGGGCAGGCGACAACTAGAACCGCAATAGCATTAACCAGAGCATAAACCATGGCCGGATCGGGTCCCTCAAGAGCCCAGACTCCAAATGTAATCAGTGAGATAACGACGACCGCTGGAACAAAGAAACCCGCTAAGGTGTCTACCATTTTCTGGACGGGAGCACGGCTTCTTTGTGCCTCAGCAACCATTTCAACTATCTGAGATAGAAGGGTCTCGTTTCCTATTTTGTCGACCCGCATGATAAAACTGCCGACTTGATTAACAGTGGCACCAATTACCGGATCGGGAGCTTTTTTCTGCACTGGAGTGGGCTCGCCAGTAATCATCGATTCATCGATTCTGCTCAACCCATTGACGATGGTTCCGTCGACGGGTATTTTCTCTCCCGGACGGACACGTAAGAGATCGCCTGTCTTAATATCCTCAATTGAAACCTCCTCTTCCAGCCTACCTCGGACTCTGTGTGCTATTTGTGCAGGCAAAGCGAGAAGCATTTTCAAAGCCCGTCCGGTGCGGCTTCGTGCTTTGGCCTCGAGGAGTTGACCCAGCAGTACAAAGCTCGTAATTATTGCAGCTGTTTCAAAATAGAGTCCTATTTCGCCATTGCGTTTAAAGGGCTCCGGAAAAATCTCAGGAAACAAAACGGCTACGACGCTAAAGAGATAGGCCGCACCTACCCCCATTGCGATGAGGGTGAACATGTTTAAGCTACGGTTGACGAGCGATATCCAAGCCTTAACAAAAAATACACCTCCAGCCCAAACCACCACCGGTGTGCTTAGAAACAACTGTCCCCACTGCACAACGACAGGTGAAAACCGCTTTCTTAATTCTAGACCTGGAACAAACTCTCCCATTGCGAGAAACAGCACTAGTAAACTGAGTCCCCCGGACGCCCAAAGTTTCCGGTTCAGGGTACGGGTCTCATCCTCCTCGCAATCCTCTCGAGAAACCGCGCCTATGGGCTCCAGAGCCATACCGCAGCAAGGACAGTCGCTGGGCTTGTCCGATTCCACCTCAGCGCACATGGGACAGATGTAACGCAGTGGCGGACTTTGTCGCAGCCTAGTTTGCTCAACAATATAGTCTTTTGGGCTCACCAGATCTACCAGAATATCCTGTCATTTCGATGCAGATTCCTATTGTGAAATGTCTGCTCCAAATATCTTTCAGAGACCCGAATTCGCCAAGATCTCTGGTCTCAACTTTCAATTTAAGCATAATATCGATTAGTTCCCCGTAGTGGGTATATGCGAATATGGCTAACACCCAATCCCTCTGTGAAAAATTGGTCAAGAGCGATGCCGAGAGTTCCCGGTGGATTGGATAATTGTCTTCGGGTTATTGAGCTTCGCCCCCGTCTCGGTCTTGGTTCTCTCGTTCCCTTTGGCAGGGGATGACTCTCTTCTAAGTGAGAGAAAACATTGGGTTGGCTGTCGGAATTTGGGAACTGGTAGCTTTTCTTAATATCCTTGTGAGTATTAATGAGCCTCGTTGGAAACAGAAAGAACATGCGCAGCTAGAGCTCTGTTTGGATAAGAGGTTCTAGGTAATTCCAGACTGTTTCGGCGATGATTTTATGGCCTTCTTCGTTTGGGTGGATGCCGTCGGGAAGGTTGAATTTGGGAATTGCTGCCACACCCTCTAGGAGAAAGGGTAGGAGGACTGCATTGTTTTTCTTCGCAAGACGGGCAAAAATCGCCTCGAACTGACTCTTATAACGATGGCCCATATTAGGGGGAACCTTCATCCCAACGACAATAATTTGAATATCCTGAAATCTTTTACGAACAGCAGTAATAATCAACTGTAGATTAGTTGCAGTCGCCTCCGGACTTAGCCCCCTCAACCCATCATTTGCTCCCAAGGCGAGGATAAAGTAGTCGATCCGGCTTTTCATTAGCCAATTTATCCGCCGAAAACCGCCTGCGGAGGTCTCACCACTTAGGCCTGCGTTTACTGCGACCAACTGCAAGCCTTCCTTGTTGATCTTCTCCTGTATGAGAGCGGGAAATGCGAAATTCGGATCGATACCATATCCTGCTGTTAGACTATTGCCAAAAAAAAGAATACGAGGCATTTCCGTCTCCCCAGCGGAAATACTTGCCGTTAGGAAAAAACCCAGGACTAGCAGGGCGAAGAATCTAGAGGGAATCCAGGGCAGATCTCGAAAGAGGGCAAAACGAATTAAGCAGGATCTAGACAGGATATTAAACAGGAACCTAATTTCGTATTCCGATGAATTCCCGGTAATAGATTTCTTCGATTTGAGATCATAAGGTTGATTATTTTCCATCTTTTCAAATGGATTAGAGGCTGTGATAAAGCCTAAAACATCGAATTACGGTTATAAGTTCGGACTATACCATTGAACGATAATCGATTTGTGCAAGAGTGATTCTTGCGACTGCCGAATTCATCCGTTATAGAATCTTCAATATGTCTTCCATCGAGAATATTCTGAAAGTCGACAATCTAAGTAAAACTTACATCAGTGGCGGCAGGGAATTAACCGTCCTACGGGCAGTGAGTTTTGAAGTAAAACGAGGGGCAGCGGAGTCAATTGTGGGTCCCTCTGGCAGTGGGAAAACAACCCTTTTGGGGTTGTGTGCGGGACTGGATAAGGCGAGTGCGGGATCGGTCATCCTCAATGGGGTGGAGCTAAATGACATTGATGAGGATAGCAAAGCAGAGATTCGCAACCGTTGGGTAGGATTTGTTTTTCAGAATTTCCAGCTTATACCAACTCTAACGGCGCTTGAAAATGTTATGGTGCCTGTGGAATTGGGAAGGGGGAGCAACGCTTCTGACCGATCTGCAGATATACTTGCCAGGGTTGGGCTATCGAATCGCTTGGGGCATTATCCGATCCAACTTTCCGGGGGTGAATCACAAAGAGTGGCCTTGGCTCGGGCATTTGTCAACGAACCCAGGATACTTTTTGTAGACGAGCCGACTGGGAACCTTGATAAAGCAAGCAGCGAACATGTTGTGGAGTTGCTTTTTGAGCTCAATCGGGAGAAGGGAACAACTCTGATTCTGGTCACTCACGATACAGAACTAGCCAGCCGCACAGATCGAATCCTGCGAATTACTGATGGAGTGCTAGATTCTGTTTAAGCGGGATCGGGTAGTAGTTTTGAAAGTGGCCGGGGTGCAAACTTGATGCGCATTTCTAGCTGGTCTCTGCCTGAGCCTTTGATAAGAAGAAAATTAAAAGTAACATGACCGGACGCGAATCGATCACCAAGCGGAAAATCAATTCAAGTCGGAATATTTGCATTAGGACATGTTGATTGGTAGAGTTGATCAAAAGCCTAGTCTAATTGGTCTACGGTGGGTTCTGGCAATGGCTTGGCGAGACAGCAGGGACCATCGTCGAAAACTATTTCTATTCACTCTCTGCGTTATTTTTGGGGTAGGGGCACTAGTTGCGATCGAATCTTTCCGACATAATCTGGAGCAGACAATCGATGCTCAGGCCCAACTTCTTCTTGGGGCTGACCTTTCCTTAAGGTCTCAAAGGCCTTTCAGTAGGAAGATGGAGGGATTTATTTCCGAAATGGGTGGGGAGCAGGCACGCGAGGTTCGATTTCGCTCGATGGCCTACTTTGTTGACCAAGGAAAGTCGCGACTAGTGCAGGTGAGGGCGCTGGGAGGCGCTTATCCCTTTTACGGAGGGATCAAAACTTTGCCGACAGGGGCCGCGTTCCGCGATGGAACCGAAGCAGGGGCCTTGGTGGAAGCAAGTCTCCTTATCCAGTTTGGCGCTGGGGTGGGTGACACGGTTCGTCTCGGACAGTCTGATTTTCGAATAGTAGGAAGCGTGATTCAGGTTCCTGGAGAGAATGAAGTGCGGGGCCTCTTTTCTCCAAGAATCTATATTGATCAGCGCTTTCTTCCCCAGACTGGACTGATGCAACGTGGCAGTCTTGCGAGCCACAGAGTTTTCTTCAAGATGACGGGCGGCATTGATGCTGGGGTGGAGGCGAAACTGCAACGAGCACATGAAACACTCTTTGTAGAAGAAAGGATTCAAGTCGATACGGTTGAAAGCCGGAAGCGAAGGCTAGGCCGGGCTATCGATAATTTCTACGAATTCCTTAATTTGATTGGGTTCGTCGCGCTCTTGCTCGGTGGAATCGGAATGGCAGGTGCGGTTCAGGTCTATGTTAAGGAGAAGGTAAATATAGCGGCCATTCTTCGATGTCTAGGAGCTAGAGCCTTCGCGGCTTTTTCGATCATTTTGGTTCAAGTTATTGCGGTTGCTTTACTAGGTGTCTTTTTAGGTTCTGGGGTGGGAATTGCAGTGCAATATTTGCTGCCGGCAGTTCTTTCTTCCTTTCTACCATTCGAAGTCCCCGTATTCGTGTCTTGGATCAGCCTTATAAAAAGTGCGTTTTTTTGCTGGATCGTGATCCTTCTCTTCTCGTTCATTCCAGCGATATCCCTTCGGTCGATTACTCCTCTCAGGGCATTACGTTTCACATCAGAAGAAAATATATCACAACGCACGGATCCCCTTTTCTGGGTTGTGGTCTTCTTAATAGCCTGTGTGGTTCTTGGGTTCAGCATTCCCCAGACCAACCGCTGGTACGGCGGACTTATCTTCGTCGGCGTGCTAGCCGGGAGCCTTTTTCTTCTAGGAGGACTTGGGTCCGCCCTGATGTGGGTCTTAAGGCGATTCTTTCCAAAGAGCTGGCCCTATCCGTGGCGGCAAGGCCTCCTCAATCTTTACCGCCCGAATAATCGGACCCACTTCCTCTTGATCACTCTAGGAATGGGCACATTCCTCATCTTTACCATCCACCACGCCCAGAGGATGTTGTTGCAACAGGCGGAATTTGATCGCAAAGGTGATCACCCAAATTTGGTTTTGTTCGACGTTCAGAAGGATCAAGTAGATGGAATTACTGAGCAAGTCTTGATGGCCGGCTATCCCGTGCTTGAAACGGTCCCAATAGTTACCATGAGACTGGACGCAATCGATGGAAGACCGGTTTCGTCTATCAAAAGAGACCCAATATCTCAAGTGGAACACTGGGCCCTCAATCGGGAGTACCGGGTGACTTTCAGAAGACAGCTGATCGATACGGAAGCAATTATAGCGGGCAAGTTTTTTGGGGTATCGAGTGGAATCGATCCGGTTCCTATTTCCCTCGAGGAGAGTATTGCCAAAGAACTCGAGGTTAGATTGGGCGATACTTTAACTTTTAATGTTCAGGGAGTCAGGGTCTTATCAGAAATCTCGAGTATCCGCAAAGTTGACTGGGCCAGCCTTCGGCCAAACTTCTACGTTGTCTTTCCTCGAGGTATTCTAGAAGAGGCGCCAACCTCTTATGCTATATTGACCCGTGTTCCCGATCAGCTTGCAACAGTGAGGCTTCAAGAAAGTCTGGTTGAAGCCTATCCTAACGTGTCTGCAATTGATCTCTCTCTGGTCTTGGAGACGATGACTACGATACTGGATCGAGTCGGCTTCGTAATACGCTTTATTTCGTTCTTTTCAGTTGCAACGGGTGTGGTTGTCTTGGCTACTTCGGTGATTACGAGTCGATATCAAAGGATTCGTGAGAGTGTGTTGCTTTCAACGTTGGGAGCTTCTAGTAAAGTCATTCGTTTGATTATGGCGGTTGAATACCTTCTCCTGGGGATTCTATCGGGTTCGGCTGGGTGCTTGCTCTCGCTTATATCTTCCTTGGGACTCTCTCGGTTCATCTTTAAGATTCCCTATCATGTCTCCCCAGCTAGCATTATTTTTCCTGTTTTTATTATCGCTGTCGTGACTCTTTTGATTGGCCTCTTAAATAGTCGTGGTATCGCTCGGTTCCCGCCTCTTTCCATACTCCGAAAGGAGGGGTAAGTCTGAGGCCTCACAAGTGTTTGGCTTAAATAAGACTGACTTCTACAGTAAAGGAGTCGGTCATTCCAGCAGGTACTAGGCGAAAACCGGATCTGTGTTCGGGGCTGTTTGGTGGTCCCATCCACGGTTCGACGCAGAAGAAAGGTGCATCGGGGGACTCAGTCCATGTTACAATTGTTGCGTCTTTGTCCGGGACTGGATTGGCCCCAACATACATCGAGATGTTTTCTTCTCCCTTCAAAGGGCCAAACCGGACCGGATTACGCATTAAGTGAGAATGGATTCGATCCTGTGCCTGTGGATCAGCGAACGTAATGTCAGTGCTGAATTTTTTGATTGGCTCGAGGTGTCCATCGGAAGCGTGATAGTAAGCGCTCCGCGCGGGAATCTCGATGCGATAATCAGATCTTCCCAAGTCGGTATGCCAAGGAAGTCGAAAATAGAAGTGATGACCGGCGGACCAAGGAATCGTCTTGGAATCTAGGTTGGATAGAAAAAGATCAACTTGTAAGGAAAGCTCTCGGAAACGATACTTCACCGAGAATTGGTACTTAAAATCGTACGCAGATTGGTCTGTTTCTGCTGGGATAAAATTTGCAGTGAAACCTCCTTCGTCAATTTCATCGATTGCAAATGTGCCTTCCCGGACGAACCCATGCATCGGCATCGGCCTCCGCACTCCTTCGAATTCCCAGAATCCAATTTTTCCGTTGGCAAAGGTTCGGCCACAGAATGGGAAAAGGATTGGATTGCCTCCGCGAATCTCGCCGAATTTGGTGAGATCATGAGTCTCGGGCCAATATACGATGTCCCGAGTAGAACCGTCTTCAAGTCGCAGGTGCCAATCCATCAGTCTTGCTCCCCTTTCGGGCCAGGCGACGTAAGTAGATGAACCAATTGTCCACTTTCTGATTGTATGTCCGTGGTATTCGACAGTTTCCATGGAGTCTACCTCACCTTTCTTAAAGGGTAATAGATCTTCTTTGTCATGCTCGGGTTTGCTACAGAATTGTTTTCTCGACGGATTGCTGGAGACAGATGTAGTACAGAAGAACGACCGTTCCCCTTAAAAGCCGCCCGCTCTTAATAGTATATCCAACTTGTTTATCGAATTTACCTCACGCCTTTTCTGAGGGGTGGCAAATTCTACACCAGACCCACTAGCTTCGATTCGATTGAGCGAAAAACGTTCAAAAAAAATGTGTGAGTCTGCTTTCAATTCCCAGTAATAAGATGAACTTTGAATTTGTTTTATGGTATAATAATTGGTTCAAGGGCAACCCCGTGTCAATATGGCTGAGAAGTACTATTTGAACGCTGTTGAAGATATATTGGATAGAGTGGTCGTAGCCTTCGAGGGCAATGGAAGTGTAAATTTAAAAATGAAGGATTGTGATTTGGGCTAATGATCTTTTGGATGGATATATGCCTGGTGGAAATGATGGAGCGGAAAAAGGGAAAACCGCCTCCGTCTACGTTTCATTTATTCAAGGCGGAAGCTTAAAGTCAGCTGCGTTCTATTGGGATGATGCGGAAGAGGCCGGCCTTTTTGATGAGCACGTATATGACCTTTTAGACACCATTGAAGGAACTCCAAAGAAGATGCCGGGAAGGGTAGCGGATGGTATTTCTTGCTCAACCTGCGGATTCACTTTAGAAGCCCTTGAAGAGCAAGGCCGCTTGGGTTGTCCGCAATGTTACAAAACATTTGGGTGCATAATTCTGCCTCTCTTAAGAAAATTGCATTCAGGGATTGAACATATGGGAAAACTCCCGCGAAAGGCACAGGTTGATCAAGTTGTGAATGAGCGAATTCTTGGCCTCAAGTTCCGAATGGAGACAGCGGTTTCCATGGAACGATATGAGGAAGCAGCTCGATTCCGAGATGAGATAAGGGAGATCAAGGAACGGCTTTAAGGATCCACGATTCTAAAAGGACACCGCGAACATCCTTAAATTGCGGGGCAGATATTCAAATATGTGATCGGTTCAGCCCCTCTGATTACGGGATCTAGAAAACCACATCGACACGGAGTCCAAAAATGAACGCATCATTTTCACCTTCCAGAGGATCAAATATCACTTGGAGGTCGGGTTTCAAAATGATGTTTTGGGTGATCGGAATTTGATAGGTGATTTCGAGAATGCGTTCGGTTTTGGTGGATGAATCGCGGGCGGCAGCTTTAGGAATAAGAAAGGTGTCTCCGAATCGAGTTATAGAAAAAGCAATGCCAAAGATATCAGAGTCCCTGCCAGGGAACATTCCATTGTAAGTCAGCCCAAAATCATTGTAGAACCTGACAGTGTTGTGGTCCTCGCTGGGGCTGTACCCGATTCTGAAAAAAGAACCAAGCCTTTGATCAGGATCTGACTCTGTAAAAAGGGTCTGATCTGCGGAAAAGTAGATCGAGGAATTTCCTTCGACAGTAAGTCCGGTACCAAGGTTTTCGAAATCTCCGGTATGATAAAAGCCGCCGAATTTATAGCTTCCAGGTAAGCTGTGTATGTGGGCCTCAACACCGTATTCAAGAAAAATCACATACCCTCGATCTCCACCTAAGCTGAATTCGAGACCGTTATCGTTAATTATTTCATCACCGGCGTCGCCACTGTAAACAGCTAATTGAAAGTAACTACTATCGGTGGGACTAACTTTTGTCCATATGCCTGGAGCACCCAAAGGGTAAATAGGGGCACTGATGTTACCGGACTCGGTTGGTAATGGACCAAAGGCACTGTTAAGAAAAAGCCCGGCGTTTTCGGAGACCATAAAATCATCATCAAGTGCGATGTTGCCAATCCGAATTGCTATGGTTCCTTCGAGCCACTCTTTCTGTAGCCACGCCTGAAAGAGCCGCACGGTATTGAAGGCTGCGATGTTGCTTAAGACATTAAAGTCGCCCACTAGATCCGTACTAGGGTCGCCCCCAAAAATAGCCAGTGCACCCAAGTGCATGTGAGTACCATCCCATCCTCTAATCTCCTCAAAATCGAGATCAATGCCAAAGTCGAACAAACCCAACCCTGTGGATCCGGTCTCATTTCCCCCTTCTAGATTGGCCACGATTTCTGCAGTCAATAATCCGTAGGGACGAACTCCAGAGAAATGAATCGATTTCAGCCCCGTTGTTTTGCTGAAAACCACACTTTGGGTATTAACATCTTCTTCGGTATTGGCTGAACAGGGCCCTGAATAGACAATTATAAGGATCCCTAACAATAGCCATCTAACCGTAATTCCGTAGTGTGATAGGATTTCCATGAACCGGATTGGATGCCCAAAAAACATTGGAAGATATGTAAGGAAAATACTCAATTAACGTAACAATTAAGGGAGTATCAGCGAACCCATCGACGGACCCAGTAAGTGAGTTGGTCGAGGAGACTTACTATCAGGACTATGATAAGCAGAAGGACGGCGACTTTCTCGTATTGGAATCCGCGCACGTAGAGTTGGATGTAATAGCCAATTCCCCCGGCGCCCACCAGTCCAAGAACAGCGGCATCGCGGAAATTCATTTCGAATCGAAAGACGGTGAAGGTGATAACTTGTGGAAGGCATTGAGGAATTAGCCCGAATCGGAGAATCTGAGGCCAGGAAGCTCCGGTCCCTTTGACCGCATTAATGATTCCACGATCGGCAGTCTCGAATTCCTCCGCATAAAATTTTGCCAGCATACCTGTGGAGTGAAAGGCAATCGCCAACGCACCCGGGAATGGACCCAAGCCAACTGCAGCAACGAAAAGAAGTGCGACGATAATCAAGGGAATTGATCGCATTATTCCACATAGTAAGCGGACTGGCTGCGCGATCCAAGGAGGCGTGACGTTAACAGCAGCAAGGAATCCCAGGGGCAGAGATATTAAGACCGCAATAGTTGTACCAGCCAATGTTATCATCAAGGTTTCCGCGGTCGACTTTATGACCAGATGGGCAACGCTCCAATCGGGAGGGGCGAGCCGAGTGAAGAATTCAGCGAAGCGAGGACCGGACTGAAAGAGAATTTGTGGGCTGAATTCGGACCAGATCATTGACCAGACAATTAGAGTGCCAGCGACGATGATAACTGCCGTTCTGACTAAACTTTGCTGAAGCCATCTTTTTCTCAGAGGATGCATCCGATTGCGGACCTAGGTCTCATATTTGCTGGCCAATGCAGAGAAGCTAAGTAGTCCCACTTTCTAGTCAATTCCCTTTGTCTGGTAGAGGAAGGCCGCCTCTGCCGTTGTAAAATCCTTGGGTGGCCCATCATAGACGATCCTTCCTTCGGAGAGTCCAATTATACGGTCGGCAAACCTACGCGCTAGGGATGGTTGGTGCAAATTGACGACCAATGTAACGCCGCGCCTTTGAACGCATTCGTTAAGAAGCCCAAGGGCATCTTCTGCCAGTTCCGGATCAAGATTTGAGACAGGTTCGTCAGCTAAGATGATCTCCGATTCCTGCATAAGGGCACGCGCGATGGCGGTACGTTGTCGCTGTCCTCCGCTCAGGGTGTCGATCTTTCGGTCACTTAGTTGGATGAGTTCCACCTCTCGAAGTATAGCTTCCGCCCTCAACAGCTCCTCTTCAGGGTAACAGCCGATGATACTTTTCCAGGAAGGAACCCGGCCAAGACAGCCGGTCAGAACGTTAGCGATAACGCTCATTCGAGGCACAAGGAAAAATTCCTGATCAATTATGGCGATACGACGACCCATTCCTAATTCTGGATTGTCATCAGGTGTCGCAGGATCCACACCAAGAACTTTAACCGAACCCGCCGATGGTTTTGTTCTCCCCTTGATCAAGCAAGCCAGAGTGGTTTTACCCGAACCGCTTCTACCCAAAACAAAAATACGCTCTCCCCTATTGACCCGGAGTATTTCGACATCGAGGGCGCGATGGTTCCCGAAAAGAACGTGTAAGTTGGAGATCTCGATCAGTGGAAAGAGCTGATCACTTGATGAATCCATAGGCTCTCGCTATTTCTGCAACCCCGGCATAATTGTCGTGTGTTACTTCGATGTAACCGTCGACACCGTAAAGATAGCTCAATAGATGGTGGTTTGGCCCTTCCTTGTTCAGCGCCAGCAATGCTTTTTTTAGCTTGTTGATAATTGTTACTTCGAGCCCCTTTCTAGCCACCAGGCAATGGGAGGGGATGGGCCTCGATTCAGCCAACAAGGCAACAGAATCTCGCTCCTCCGGCCGCAATAGATGGTAGGCGAATTGACCTGCTCCAGCAGCGTCTACAAAACGGTTATAGACAGCTCGAATTGCCTGTTCGTCGCCACCCGCAAAATAAATCTTTCCAAAGTAATCTTCTGGTCTCCCAGTAGCTAACCCAGCTTGTCTGAATATGTCCAGGGGGTACATGAAGCCAGACGAAGAGATGGGATCAACAAAGGCAATGTTCTTCCCTCTAAGGTCTTCGAGCTTGTTAAATCCGCTGTCCTTACGGACGAATATTCGCGAAACGTATGTAGATTTCCCGTTGTAGATTTCGCCGAGGAGCGGAACCGCACCAGTTTGTTGGTGTGCCATGATATATTGGAGTGGCCCCATAAAGCCGACATCGGCGGTCTGGTTTCTGAGTGCCTCCACTACTCCCGAGTAGTCCGTAGCGACAAAGTCCTTGACCAAGATCTGGAGCTCTCGCTCGAGATATTCTATAACTGGGGTTACTTCTTCGATGAGTTGGTCGGGATTCTCGTAGGCGATGAACACGATTTTCAATTCTGGGCCAGAATTACCAAAAAGGGAGTTACCCCAAGACAATAAGACAGGCAGGAAAAGGAAGCAGATAAGACTTGAGGTCAAGAAACGGGGCACAGTGTATTTCTCCTAGTTAAGATATTCGGCATATTCTTCGTAGAGCGCGCGATATTCCTCCACTATTTGGTCTACTTGGTCGCGGTTCATCTTTAGATTTGCGGCGAATGCTTCTTCCATCAGGCTGGCCATCCTATTTAATATCTGAATGTAGCTATGATCCTGAAGGTCCCACTTGTGGGCATTAATCTCTTGGATGATGGTCTGGAAGGTGATTCCTATCAGTTCAAACTTTCCGATCTTTTTTAAATAATCATAGGTAGATAGGAAGAATTTAAATTCTTCGAGTTCGGATTCTAGCGTGTGAATCGTTGCCTCGTAGGCATCGATTCCGTCGCCCACCGTCATCACATAGGTTGTCAAATCTCCTATATCTTTTTCAGAGAGGCCGAGTTCAAAGTTCGTATCGAACCATAGATTTACGGAGCGAATATCCGGTTGGCTACCATCGTGGAAATATGGCGCACTGTAATTAATGCCTAGGAGAGTAGGGGTATCCAATGCTCGATCCCGCGAGTTTTTCCCACTTCCGGCAACGGTCCCAATGTCATGTCTCTTGTGATCAATAAAGTTCGCGCTCGGGATGTGGCAGGTAGCACAACTCATCCCCCCCATTTGTGTAAACGGACGGTTGAATATGGCCTCGCCTCGTTTTGCAGCTGGAGAAGCATCTTCGCTGAGGGCGCCGCTGGGTGTTATTTTCGGATTGGAGAGAAAGTCAAACTCGAGCATATAGGCAATAATACCATCCATCAGGACGGGATCAGGCTCGGGTCCATTAAACTCATTTACAATTACGTTGCGGACGAACTCGCGGAGTGAATCGAAGCGTCCGTTGCGTCCGTAAGGTGCAGTAAAACGTATACCGCGAAGGTCGGGAATGTCCAACGCATCAAAGTGGCCATTATTAGCGTGAGGCGCGAAAAAATTGTTGGAAACATCCATTCCGCCTGGGCTTGAGGAAAGGCCTGGGATGAAAAATTTTGGATTGGTGATACTCTTGTTGTGACAAGTGTTGCAAGAGATCTGAAGAGAGCGGGCTGGCTCGCCAAAAATATAGGGACTGTCGAATCCCATGTCCCCTAGTGCGATAAGTACGGTCTCACTTTCGTCCACTCCTCGCTCGGCCATGTTTAGGATTTGGCGAGGCCGGGGAAGTTGTTTGTTTGTTTGGCTGCCTGGGGGCAGTTTTACCGGGACGACTGCATCATCTTCAAAGGTGGGACTTGCCCACGGGACTGGTGAAAGCAAACTGAGATTAAGGGGTATGTAATCCTCCCTATAGTTTTCTTCCACATACTTCTTCACTATCACTGCTGCTTTGGTAAATGCTGCGACATCGGGGACTCTTTCTTCGGAAACGAATAGGCCGTATCTACCCATCGCACTTGCCATTTCCAACCATGCCTGCCCTAGTCTTCTGAAAGAATCCTGATCAGAGTATTTTACCTCATGTTCGAAACTGGCCCAGAGCTGGCGGGCCCGCTTCAATACTGCGGTTGCCTTTCGATAATCATTGAGACTAGCCATTGCCTCCTCAAGAGAATCACTAAGGAGAAAAGCCATCCCTTCCGTTACCGCGCAGAAAATTTCTTGCCTCACTTCTGTGCGCTCTTCCAGCGATAGCTTATCGGTCCGGTCTGAAAACGTCAAACTCTGGATCCGTTTATTCAGCCACTCACCCATTTCTCCATTCACAGTTTCGACTTCGCCTACAATTACAGCCGTATCCGACCGAACTAGCTCCCAAGGAACCGGATTGAGATTAAGAGTGAAAAGTAACCTTCGGTAACTCTCTACAGGAGGCAGAAATGTCTCTGCCGGGACAATGTGTCCGTGCACCAAACTCCCTTTTGTGAGAATTGAAAGAAGAATTCCTAAGAGAACAAGTATGCGGATTTTTTTGGCTGTCACTTCCAGTCCCTCTACAAATCTTTCATTTACCCTATGGTTGTATAATTAGCCAATATACAAAATTATAGTATATGCTACATTTATTGCCGATCTACTCCACTCCTATGGAAAACGTCAAGGTAAAACAAGTGGGTTAGCTCCGGGTCTTAATAAACTTCCGCATGGCTGTCAAAGTTGCAGGCGAAGCGTGATGCTCGATACCCTCCGCGTCGAGTTCCGCAATTTTTCTAGGAACCCCAATTTTTAATAGAAAGCGCGCGACAACATGGTGTCTTTCGCGGCTCAGGGTTGCTAATTTTCTTCCTTTATGGGTGAGAAAAATAGAACGATAGGGTTGAGAGTTAACTAGGCCAGCATCTTTAAGACGCACGATTGTTTTCGATACCGTTACGTGAGAGACACCCAAATGTCGGGCCAGATCAACAGCTCGAGCTTCTCCGTTCTGTTGGATTAGATCGTCAATCAGTTCGACATAGTCTTCAGCCAGTTCGTGTTGGTTTCGACTGCGCGAATTTGCGTAGGCGTTTGATAACGAGCGGGGCTGGGATTGGGTAACTCTCTTCTTTTGCACAGATATGAATTTGTGGGTACGATGAATTGCTTGCTAACATAATATTAGCTCATATCTAGAATATTAGTACCGCCTAAGAAATTTAAACAAGTTTAAAATCAGTTGAGGGTCATTAAAGCCAATCGCTGTGATTGTGGAGGCATTGAGTTTAACTCGAACGGGTTGATCTTTCTGATTTTAGGAAGCAAAAAAGTTCAGAAGCTAGTTTAGGACCTATGCCATCTACCTCTTGGAGTTTACCGACAGAGGCCCTATTCAGGGCTTTTAAAGTTTTGAAATGTGAAAGGAGCGCATTTCGACGCACCGGTCCTATTCCTTTGAATTCGTCTAGAATCGTCTCTTTGAGTCTCCTGGACCTTAGTTCTGCGTTGAATGTATTAGCAAAGCGGTGAGCTTCATCGCGGATTCTCTGTAGCAGTAGGCGAGCTTGGTTGTGGGGAGGAAGATTAAGAGGAGGCCTTTGATCGAGAAATACAATGGTTTCTTCTTGTTTAGCGAGGGCGATGAGAGGGGGCGGATCGAGATCTTGTGCAAGAAAGGCCTTTAGGGCAGCACCCAATTGTCCGATGCCACCATCGATTACAATTAGATCAGGAAAGGATTTCTTTTCGGCATGAAGTCGGAGATAACGACGAGAGACCACTTCTTCCATAGCACGATAGTCGTCATTGCCGACAAAACTTTTTATTTTGTAGCGGCGGTAGTTGCTTTTGTCCGGCTGCCCATCAAGAAAGTGAACCATCGAGGCTACCACATAAGTTCCAGAAATGTGGCTGACGTCGAAACACTCGATTCGCTGGGGTCTTTCCCCAAGTTTTAGAAGGCGAGTTAACTTTTCAAGAGCGTCGGATTCATCGGACTGTTTGTAACTTCTGGGCTCACGGATGAACTTTCTTGTTTTGATAATGGTTCTTTCCAAGGCAAAGACGACGTCGCGGAGTTCTGCTGCCTTTTCGAATTCTTTTTTTCCTGCAGCCTGACTCATTTCCTGTTTTAGCTCTGCCAGCCACTCGCGTGACTTGCCTTCGAGAAAAAGGCAGGCCTTATTCACGCGTTCCCGATATTCCCAAGGGAACACAATGTTGTTATGGTCGTAGATCTCAGACCGGGCATCGTCGTAAAGCATCCAACTACCATCGGGCATCTGTTTGGGGGTTCCATCTCCAAGGAGGATCCCAAATCGACGACGCATTTCGGCAAGCGTTTTACGTAAGAGCCGAGAATGGGCAAAGGGTCCGAAGTAAAGAGAGTTGGTATCTTTACGAATACGAGTGAGCCGAAAGCAGGGTAACTCATTTCCGGTGTCAACTCTCACGAGAAGGAAACGTTTGTCATCAGTGAAATCAGTGTTGTAACGAGGTTTCCACTCCTTAATCAGTCTTCCTTCTAGAAGAAGAGCTTCGGCCTCGGAGCGCACCTCAATGTGTTCGAAATGTGTTACTAACTTCATCATCGCCGCTATCTTGGGCTGGGTTTTGAGAAACCTCCGGGAGGTTTGAAAATAGGTAGCGACTCTTTTTTTCAGGTCTTTTGCTTTGCCCACATAGAGCACAGTACCAAACCGGTCCTTCATAAGGTAGACGCCCGGTTGGCGCGGCAGCTCTCGAAGCCTCTCCTTGATTTTACTTCCTTGAAGTTTTGGCATTTGTAAGAAACGGAATTTATATCTAGAGCATTCACTCTAATCTTACAAGATCGCTGGGCGAGGCACTAAATTTCCATTATTAGATCTGGCGAGTGTGATTAAGGACGCGGCGCACTGAAAATAATTAGCGATGATTGGTTTCTCTGGTTACGGTGGATTGGCGTGGGTTTTAACTCTAAATAGGACTTTCTTTAGCCATTGAATATTATAATTAAAAGCATGCTGTGGACTGTATTGTCCACAAGTATCCGGTCGGGGATTAGTTGCAGTTTTTGAGGACACTATTTTAGTGATTGGATGACAATTTAGTACCGTGTGACGATCGGTACGGTTGACATGACGAGCTAGAAACTGAACAATAAAGTGTCAAAAATGTTCTCGGATTTATTCGTTTTTAGGAGCTTGAGCGAGGGAGACAGGGCTGATTTTCTAAGGTGAAGGAAGCCAGAAAATTTACTTTTATTTGCGGTGGAGATGACTACTTTGTCTCCCGTATGGGCAAGTCGATTTTGGCTGAGAAGAGCCGCGATTTAGAGAGCGAATTCTCCCAGGAGATTGTTGCCGGTGCAGCCAATACGGTGGAGGAAGTAGAAATAGCAGTTGCCCAATTGCGCCAAGCCCTGCAGACGTTGCCCCTGTTTGGTGGCAAAAAAGTGATTTGGTTTAAAGAGGTGAATTTTTTAGCTGATTCAATTACCGGACGGGCTGAGGGAACACGGATCCAAGTGGAGAACCTCCAACTAATTTTGGAGCAGATTGATCCTGAGAACGTCGACCTAGTGATCACCGCATTCCCAGTCGATCGAAGACGTTCCTTTTTGAGGTGGTGCGAGAAGAATTCCGACTTCCACATGACGGGTGGTGGGCGCGGTGCTGATAGTGCCATTATCCCATTGATCGAGGAGGAGTGTGGTCGCCTAGGGGTTGCATTCGAAGAGGGTGCGCAAGATTATCTAGTAGAGAAACTGGGAGGCAATGCTCGTCTGATTGTTGAGGAGTTACGGAAGTTGTCTTCTTACATGGGGGAAGAAGGAAATGTAATCAGAAAAATCCATATCACGGAGTTGGTTCCAGAATTTGGCGAAGGTAAGTTCTTCGAAGCGGTGGAGGCATTCTATAGTGCTGACATAGAACGAGCCCTGGAGGCAGTCAGGCGCCATTTTTTTGGCAACCGAGATGCACGTGGGCTAATCGCAAGCTTGCAGGGCCGTAACCGCCTCCTAATTCAACTACGAGCCTTGATGGGTGGTGGAGAGATTCCAATGGGAGGAAGACAGCTAAACCCATCGTCGTTGGAGAAGGCAGCTAATATCTACCAAAAGCATTTCGGGGAGAGCCGTGAAAAACGAAATTTCAATCTTTTTTCTCAAAGTCCGTGGTATCTCCGTCATCTCTGCGCTGATGCGGACCGATTTTCTCTTAAGAATCTCATCCGATTTCAGTCTGCTTTCGTCTGCGCCTTTGAGGAGATTCTGGATCGTGCTGGAGAACAGGAGGAGACAGTGCGTAATCTTTTTGTAAGATGTCTCAGCCGGGACTCGCCTTATTCTCAGGAGAGTTATGAGAAGGACTAAATTTTCTTGTTGCCAGTTTCTCAGCGGTAGAGGTTGATCTACTGAATGATGGAATCGATACCTAACATCCTGGCTCTGCGTTATGCCTCGTCTGAACTAAAGGAGATTTGGTCTCTAAGGGGGAAGATTCTCATGGAGCGCGATTTTTGGATAGCGGTCATGAAGGCTCAAAAAGAATTGGGCTTGGGGATTCCCGACGAGGCAATTAGTGCCTATGAAGCGGCCAGGGAAAAGATAGATCTCGATGACATCCAGAGACGCGAATCGATTTCCAGGCACGATGTTAAAGCCAGAATTGATGCCTTTTGTGATCTCGCCGGTTATGAACACATCCACAAGGGTATGACGAGTCGTGACCTGACGGAAAATGTTGAGCAACTGCAAGTATTGCGGTCTCTCCGGTTTGTTAGGGTAAAGGCGATTAGTTCCCTCAACGCTCTTTCACGCCGAGCCAGTGAATTCAAGAGATTGGTGATTACAGCTCGGACACATAATGTCCCAGCCCAACCAACAACCTACGGGAGACGATTGGCTATGTTCGGTGAGGAGATGCTGTTAGCAATCGAGCGTCTCGATTATCTGATTGAGAATTATCCCATTCGCGGCCTAAAAGGGGCGGTTGGGAACCAGCTGGATTGTCTTACTCTTTTCGATGGAGACCGGGACAAGGTTGTCCATTTAGAAGAGAGAATTTATAAACATCTCGGGATGGATAAAGGACTGACTTCGACGGGACAGGTCTATCCGCGCAGCCTAGATTTTGAAGCTATTGGGGTGCTTACTTCGGTGGCATCGGGGCCGGCCAATTTTGCCCGCAGCATGCGATTAATGGCAGGGCATGAATTGGCGGGAGAGGGGATAGTGGCAGGACAGGTCGGATCTTCCGCGATGCCGCATAAGGTTAACTCACGAAGCTGTGAGAGGATCGCAGGATTTCTCACGTTGCTAAAAGGTTACCATAATATGGTTGCAGGACTAGTTGGTGATCAGTGGAACGAGGGGGATGTGTCCTGTTCTGTAGTGCGAAGGGTAGCATTACCAGACAGTTTTTTCGCGGTTGATGGCCTGCTCGAAACGCTTTTGGTAGTGTTGGATGAAATGGAAGTTTTCCCGGAAGTGATTCGTCAGGAAAATGAGAGATACCTTCCCTTTCTTGCGACTACCTCGATTCTGATGGAAGCGATTCAAAAAGGAGTAGGGCGGGAATCAGCCCATGAGTTTATTCGGGAACACGCGTTTGCTGTTCTGCGTGATCTACGGTCCGGACGAATATCCCAGAACGATTTTATGCAGCGATTGGCTTCCGATCACCGTATCGGAATCGACCTTTGTCGACTCAATGCCATTATTGATCGTCTCCGTAGTTGGGCCGGTGGTTCGGCTCAGCAGGTCGACCAATTTGTCGAACGAGTCCGAGATTGGGGGGAACGCTTTCCAGAAGCCGAAGGAGTGGTTCGAAATGAGATTCTCTGAAGAGGAAAAAAGAATTTGCGTTTCTGGAAGCTTGTATATCTCCTTTCCTCACATTTTCTAAAAACAAGAAGAAATCCATTTTATGGCAGAAGAATTTACTGGAAACTGTTTAGTAGCGCAGTCGGGAGGACCCACTTCGGTGATTAATGCAACCCTAGTCGGTGTCATAAGCGAAGCGCTGAACTACGAATGCATCGAGGAGATTTATGGTGGACTCAATGGAGTCCGAGGGATTCTCAATGAAGATTTTGTCGACTTGGCGGCTGAGTCGCAACAGACTATAAGGGCTCTGCGCTACACACCTGCCTCCGCCCTTGGCACTTGTCGCTATCGGTTGAATAAAACTCAGGATATCGAGCGTATAGTTCAGGTGTTTGAAGCTCACAACATCCGCTATTTTTTCTATGTTGGGGGAAACGACTCCCAGGAAACCGCGGGCAAGATCTCAGATCTAGCGCGAAGTCAAGGCTACGAATTACGCGTCATCGGAATTCCTAAGACGGTGGACAACGATCTTGTTGGTACTGACCATTGCCCGGGGTACGGCAGCGTAGCGAAATACGTAGCGACAACAGTCCGTGAGATAGCTTGCGACCATGAGTCCATGGGACACGGAGATTTGGTATCGATCCTTGAAGTTATGGGACGAAATGCGGGCTGGATTGCGGCCAGCGCAGCTCTTGCCAAGAGAAGAGACCGACCCAGCGATCCGCCCCACCTAATCTACCTGCCCGAGGTGGCGTTTTCGGTCGAGAAATTCCTTGATGACGTACAAAGGGTCTTAAGTCGGGAGCGATATTGCCTTGTAGTTGTGGGAGAAGGGTTGGTGGACAAGGATGGAAACTATATCGCGACCACAGGCGGTGAGTTCGATTCCTTTGGTAACGCCCAACTGGGAGGGGCCGGAGATTTCTTACATAATCTTGCGGAGAAAAACCTCGGGATTAAAGTACGCTCTGCGAAACTGGGGATCACTCAACGGGCAGCAGCTCACTGTTCCTCAAAAATGGACAATGATGAGGCCTTTCTCGCAGGGGAAGCCGCAGTTAAAGAAGCGGTTGTTAACGGGAAGAGTGATATGATGGTTACTCTCCTGAGAGGAGACGACGAGCAATACACAAGTGAAACGGGTTTATGTAGCCTTTCCGAAGTTGCTAATGGGGCGAAGTCCATCCCGGTTTCCTGGATAAACGAGGATGGCGTAAGCATGAACTTTCAATTTATAAAATACGCCACTCCGCTTATTCAAGGCGAGGTACCAGTTCCGTACGACAACGGAGTACCAATCTACAGCCAGCTGAGTAAAATTCGGGTCGATAAGCTTTTGGGTTCTTATAATATCGAATAAGAACTTGTGCGCTGCACATGCGGGCTCAATTAGAGGTAGTACTACAAGTTACTCAATTTGTGTAGCGGGGACACCCGGGAGAGTCAAAATAAGACGTTTCTACCAAGCTAATTTCAGGTACTCATTACCCAATTAGTTCGCAGTCGGTTTCAAGGATGTCGCGGATATGATGTTTATTGAAGTGGCGTCCCGTAGGGGATTTGAACCCCTGTTGCAGGGATGAGAACCCTGTGTCCTAGGCCTGGCTAGACGAACGGGACAATGCAAATGCTAAGAAAGGACACACAGCCTAAATTTCCGTGAAGAGCTGTCAATAGCCCGTAGAGCCCTTCTTCTTGTTTGTTCCATATTACTCAGGAGATCAAGATGCTTGTGACATCCTCCCGGTTAGTTTTTATGTTCATTCAGGAGATGCTTCAAAACTGCCACATCTCTGGTTGGGAGTTGGCAAGTATAGTTTTCGCAAAAGTAGGTAGTGGTACTGTCTTGCGTCGGCTTTATGTTTGTAAAAAACCCCAAGTTTCGGCTGAGGTATTCTTGGCCACTAGCTCCATCAGCAAGGAGAACAACCTTATTCGGAATGTAGTGGTGGAATATTTCTTTCAACATTAAGCTTGTCTTCTCGCCTTTGGCTCGACCGGCCAGGATGATTTGAGGTGGAGTATCGAATCCTCCTTCTTTTGAGTCAAAGGTGGCTGCGTATTGAGAGTAGGCAAATTCGAGAATATTGAGGTCTGGAATTTGTTCGTTGATTGAGGTCGGAAGGGCGCTCTTCCGTAAAGCCTGCACCATTCCCTCAGCCTGCGCCTCGAGGTCTCCGCGGTGTGATTCCCAGAGTGTAGCGACTTGATTCAGGACAACAGGAAAGCCGGGTTTCCCCCAACGGTTCTCAGGAGGGAAGTAGTTTCCTCCCAAGACCAGCTTGAGATCTGGTGTGAGCCAGACCTTCATGGGCCAGCCCCCGCTCCCCGTGGTGGCTTGGACGAATCGCATATAAATACTATCAATATCCGGACGTTCCTCTCGATCCACTTTTATGTTGATGAAATGCCGATTCATAAGGCTAGCGGTTTCTGAGTCCTCAAAAGCCTCCTCTCCCCAAGGATACCAGTCAACCGGATTGAAAGCGTGTTGAAGTAGGTAGGGTGACTTTTCGCGGATCAGCCGGTTAGCGACAACTTGGCTATCACTCCCTTCCAGTACGCCGCTGGCGTGTTGCACAAGGAATGCAAGGGCAAGGATCCACACTTGATGTGAGGAGATCACAGAATTCGGGGTGGGGTTGACCTCCGGATCCATAGTGGAAAGTGGCGTCCCGTAGGGGATTTGAACCCCTGTTACAGGGATGAAAACCCTGTGTCCTGGACCTGGCTAGACGAACGGGACCCAGAAACAAGAAGACTAAAGAATTATGTCCACTCAATTACGGCGCAATAAGAAAATGATGTGGATAGGATTCTAATGTCGCTTGACAAGGAGAGAGGAAGACATTTGCTTTCGTCTTCTTCCGCAGTGCAGAAAGGGCTCGATCAGGTTGACCTTGCTGGGTTGGCCCGGCTTTATTCGCCGGACCCATTCGGCCGTCGGGGTCATAGCAGATCCGAGTTTTAGTACCTAGATTAGATGAAGCCAACTTATAGACCCTCAAAGATTCGTCGGAAACGGAAATTCGGCTTTAGAGCTCGCCGGGCAACGCGGGGCGGCCGAAAGATTTTGGCGAACCGCCGCAGTAAGGGACGAAAGCGGCTCTCCGCCTAGCAATTGGCTGGGTGTTGTTTCCCTCTCTTCAGTACTGTTAACAGTGTACCCAGTAAACAACTCCAACATTGGATCGTAAGTTTATGTCCACAGATCACGCCCAACTCTATTCAACGGTCTTCTTAGACGAACAGCCGCTGTAATGCGCCAACGTCTGACGGGCCGAGAGCGCCTCAATCGGCAGATCGATTTTGCTGCAGTAAAGCAATTGGGGAAAAAGATCGATTGTGGGCCCTTTGTCGTGCAGATTCAGGTTATTCCGGATCCGATTGGTCACCCGCCAATCCGTCGTATAGGAGTAATTGCGTCCAAAAGAATGGGATCGGCGGTGAGGCGAAACCGGGCCAAGCGACTGATGCGGGAACTCTTTCGGACGAATCAGGAGATTTTGCCTCAAAGAGTCGATGTTGTGATGATTGCGCGCAGAACTATTGTCAATTTTGCATATGAAGAGTTGCAGATCCGTTATTTGCAGGCTTGTCAACGCCTTACCCCTTTGAATATTAGCGGGGGTGAACCTGTCGAATGAACTTGAAAACTTTTAATAACCCTGAGGCTCTAAATTAATGGTCCGCTTTTTTGAAAAGTGCAGGTCCAGCCCAATTCCGAAGATTCGGGGTCGGAATCTGCTTTTACTGATGGGGCGGTGGGCAGCTTGGTTAGTTAGGGGTTACCAGATCCTACTGTCACCCCTCAAACAGGGACTCCTGGGTCCCCAGGCCGCGTGCCGCTTTCATCCTAGTTGTTCACAGTACGCACTTGTTAGTCTCCGGCGATTTGGCCTTGGTCTTGGAGCCTGGTTGGTCGTTAAGCGTATTTCGAAATGCCATCCTTTTAATGATGGTGGATTCGATCCGGTGCCGGGAGGAGATTCCGAAGATAAAAGAGCTGAAACCGAAGACCGCTCCGAGCCTTCGCTTTTCTAATAATGGATAGAATCTATACGATTTTGGGGCTTCTACTTATCGTTACCGCGGCAGCATTTTTGTTCCTGCAGCCACCGGTTTCGGACAGAGACCGATCGGTCCCTCTCGATCCCATAGGTGAGATCGGGAAGATGCAGGAAAACTTCGGATCAATCGAGACCGACAGTGAAGATCAAATAGAAAAAGAACAGAAGTCCAATTTCGTTCCGACCACAGATTCATTAGTTAGAATTCAAAGCCCTACCTCTAGCCCGGAGTTGGAAGTTTTGGAAGAGATTTACGTCCTCGAGAATTCTTTTATCCGGGTAGAGTTTACAAATCGGGGAGGGGCAATCAGGCAGGTAACTTTGAAGAAACACCAGGCGGTACAGGGTGAGCTGCGACCTTATGTCTTTAATGAGGGCAGTGACTTGCCTGCTTTAGGGATAAGTCGATTGCGAGAAGATGGATCGCTTGAACAGTACGCTCCTACTTACAAGCTCCTTCGGCTGGAAAATTCAGCGATCGAATTTCACCGCGAATTGCACTCTGGAATCGAGTTATTTCGTCGTTTCGAACTATCCCAGGCTACACAAGGCGCGGCCCCTTACATTCTTAATCATGTTTCCCGGTTTGAAAATCGGTCCGGTAGTATCTTCAATATTGACAAAATCTTCGTTAATGTCGGCACCGCACCGCCGACACTTTCTGATCCTTCCGGGTACATTCTCAATTTTTCGTATTATCACCCCGAGGATTTCGAGAGCATAAACGTCAGCAAGTTCAAAGGGAGTCGAGGGTTCTTTGGGTTTTTTGCCAAGGATCCGGTCAGTTCAAAAAGGGATCCGGTGCAAACCATTTGGGCTGCAACAACAAATCAATTTTTTACATCCATTTTGACACCTCAAAATCCTGGCAACGGGATCCTTGCCGAGCCCTCATTTCTCCCTTCCGAATACGAAAGAGGTCCTCTTCGAACCGGGGTCACTGGTAATATCGAATTCGATCTGCCGACGATAAAGCCGAATTCAGACTTGGAGTTGAATTTCCAGTACTATGTGGGACCTAAAGAATACGGGCGCCTCAGCAAGTTGGAACAGAAACAAGATCTGGTAATGCAGTTCGGCTTCTTTGGACCCATTGGTAAAGCAATGCTCCACCTTATGCTTTGGCTCCACGATTGGGTGGGTAACTACGGACTGGCGATTATTTTGATGACGGTGATTATCCGTCTTCTCATGTGGCCGCTTACAGCTAAAGCAACCCAAACGACTAAGCGGATGCAGCAACTTCAGGGGCCTTTGCAAGCGTTAAGAGAGAAATACAAGGATAATCAGGAGAAACTGAACAAGGAGATGATGAAGATGTGGAAGGAGCATGGGGTTAATCCTTTCGCCGGTTGTCTTCCTGTCTTCGTTCAACTTCCCATATTTTTTGCCCTTTTTCAAATGTTGCGGAGCGCTTCGGAGTTAAGGTTTGCTAGCTTCCTCTGGATTCGGGATCTTTCCATGCCTGACACGATTGCGACGATTGCAGGATTTCCTCTCAATCCTTTGCCGTTAGCGATGACTGCCAGCATGTATTACTTGATGCGAATGACGCCAATGAATATGGAGCCAGTACAGCAGAAGATTTACCGATTGTTACCTTTGGTCTTCATAGTTTTCTTTTATACGTTTTCTGCCGGCCTTACCCTCTATTGGACAATGTCAAACTGCTTCTCCATTTTACAGCAGTATTTAACAAATCGAAAAAAGGATCCTGAACCGCCTCAGACGGTTACGTCTCCTACCAATCCCAAGAGAAAAGGGAAAAGGATGAAGCGCAGGGACGGATAATTTGTTTTACGATGTCCGGTCACAGTAAATGGGCGACTACTAGACGCCATAAGGCGGTTGTCGATGCAAAGCGAGGAAAGCTGTTCAGCGTCCTTGCCAAAGAGCTTACCTTGGCTGCCCGGGGAAGTGGGGGAAACCCGGAATTCAACCCCCGGCTTCGTACTCTTCTGAACAAGGCTAAGACTGCAAACATGCCCAGCGAAAATATCGATCGGGCAGTGAAAAAGGGGACAGGAGAGCTCCCTGGCATGACATTCGAAGAACTTACTTATGAGGGATACGGCCCGGGTGGAGTGGGGCTGATAGTTGAGGTGGCAACGGACAATAAAAATCGGAGTGCCTCTGCGGTTCGTAGCACGTTTACTAAGGCAGGCGGGAACCTGGCAGGGACCGGAGCGCTAGCGTTTAATTTTCAAAAGCAGGGTCAGTTTCTGATCGGCTTGGAAAAAACAAATGAGGATAATCTTATGGAGGCGGTTCTCGACTATGGAGCCGAAGACATTCGAGCCGAAGAGGATCACTTCGAGGTGTTGTGCCCAATAGGGGATTTCGACTCGGTTGCCCAAGCACTCGAAAGGGCCGGAATTGAGTCGGAATCATCTGAATTGGCCTGGGTTCCCAATTCCTTAATTTCTGTTGGTGATGGCGACACTGCTAAAAAGGTTCTTCGTCTCATAGAGGAACTCGAAGAACTGGAAGATGTCCAGCACGTCTATGCAAACTACGATATTGACGACAGCATCCTGGGAGAATCACGGAATTAAACTTAATGTCCGCGTGGCCTCCGTAGGCGATCTAGCCCCAGATTGATTCTCATCAACCTCCCACAATGAACAGGATCACAAGGAATGGGAAACGAAGATATTGCACTGCTGTTCCAATGAGAATTCGAAATGGCGAGAGGTTAATCAGCACAAGCATGATTATTAGACCATACATTGAGAGCCGGTAGAAACTCTCTTCGCTCATTCCTGTGAGATAACGTAGAAAATGTGATCCATCGAGTGGGGGGATTGGGATGAGATTGAATACGATCAGTGCACAGTTGATAGTAATTATAGAATAGATGAGAGGATTGATATTTATGCCCAACCGCGTTAGAATACCCCCCAGGAATGCTGCTCCTAGAGCGATGATGGCATTTGAAAACGGCCCTGCCGCAACCACTATCATGTGGTGGCCGGGTCTTCCGCGAAAATGGTTGATATCTACCTGCACGGGTTTCCCCCATCCGAGCATGAAGAACCCCTGACCGGATACCAGGGGAGAAAAGATATTGAAGAGGGGTATGAGGCCTGTTCCGATGGGGTCGAGATGGGCCAACGGATTGAGAGTAACCCTGCCTTGAAGCCGGGGAAGATCGTCACCCAATCGGTCGGCGGCGATGGCATGAGCCCATTCGTGGATAGCAATGCTGCTGGCAAGAATCAAATAGACAATAAGCCCCTGCCGTAATATTTCGACCGTATCTGGATCCATCGTCCACTTACTGTTTTATTACTCTCTGGATGTAAATATGTTTCTAGACTTTATTCCAGGGAGATTTTCGGGAATTAGGCTGAATATGGGGGTGCCTGGAGTTTTCCTGAATGCCGGAAATGTTTTTATTTGGCGTGATCGATGATTTCCTGGCGACTTGTTTCCAATGCCGGTGTTTCAACTATTGAGGCCAGATCCAGAGCTTCATCGAATCGCTTCAGCATGAGGAGAACTTTTGCGCGATGCAATCGAACTGCGTCTGCTTCTAGGCCAGGGGTAGCTCCTTTTTGAAGATCGGCCCAAAGCAATAGTGCAGCTTCCCAATCTGGGTTCTGGACATCGTAGAATGACTCAGCGTAACGAAAACGAAAGATGCGGTTATCAGGAGCAAGGCGAGCCGCATTGGCAAAGGTCTGAAGCATGCTTTCTTCGAGTTCGCTTTCACTAAATAACCCGAGTGTGAGTATTTTCGATCGAAAGACATGCATAACTTCGCCGAGCTGATAGTAATAGAGGGCGGTTTTAGGACTTAATTCTACGGCTTGAAAGAAAAACCCTAATGCCTCTTCAACCTTACCATTTTCTGCCATATAGTTCCCAAGCTGTTGTTTGACTACAGCGATGTTGGGATCGAGCTTATCAGCGTTGAGGAACTGAAGAACTGCATGCTCGTATTGGCCGACCTTGTAGAGGAGTTTACCGTAGAGGATATAGGCTATCACTTTATCTGGGTTTTGAAGCAAATACTCCTCGTAAGAATGTGTTATTTGCTGGAGCTTATTATCAAATTCGGTCTGACTGTAGCTCCCTTCCCTATTTTCGATATCTCCGAAAATCGCCTCTTGTCTTCCGATGATATCTCTTAATTTTCGGTCAGCAAAGGATTCAGCCTGAAGATCAGGCGAGGCATCAGGCGATACTGTTAGTATCGTATTTAGCTCTGAACCGTGGCCGCGGGCGGTAAGCAGGAGAATTGAGAAGTAAACTACTGTCCGAACGATCCAAAATGACCATCTGGATTCATAACGCCCTTTTCGATTCGATCGGGACACAACGGTGAAAAAAATAAATTCGATCGTGGCCGAATTAGTGATTTGGCTGAAATAAATCGGCCTAGTTTAGGCCGCAGCTGCCTCCAGGAATTTCACAAGTGGGGCAAGTGGGTGGGACGAAAGATCCGCTTTGGCCCGAATTGCTGCCTGGGGCGAAGCTAGAAAACTGTTTTGCAAGATTCCGACTGTTACACTCGGGACACTTGATTTTGGTCGTTGGGAGAATGAGAAGCTCAAAGCTGTGACTGCAGTTGGAACAACTATATTCAAATATTGGCATCTTTTCTGTAACTCTAGATCTGAATCATTGAGCCTTGTTCAATCGTCGTCAAGGTCGGGGAATAGAGAGCCTTGAAGGCATGTTGACTGGGGTTCGGGCCTGACTTCTTTCAGGAGTTCAGGGCCATCGTTTTTTGGATTGTTGACAAGTTTAGAAACGGGAAAGCGGCTTATCTTTTCCGGACTGATGGGATGAAAAAGGGACTTGAGTCGGGCTCTGCCCGCTATTGTAGGATCAAGCCACAGATCAAAACTTTTTTCTTCCAGAATCACGGGCATGCGGTGATGAACATCTTGCATGATCTTGTTGGCTGAGGTTGTAAGAATGGCACAGGTCTCTCGATTTATTCCGGCGGAGTCCTGCCATCGTTCCCATAGCCCAGCCAATGCCATCGGTTCATTGCCCTTTAAGCTGAAAAAAAAGGGTTGTTTTAGTTTTCCGGAACCTTGGTTTTGCCACTCGTAAAATCCAGTTGCTGGGATAATGCATCGTCGATGGTTAAAAGCCGCGCGGAACGCGGGCTTATCCGCTACCGACTCCTTCCGAGCGTTAATCATCTTGTAACCAACCTTGAAGGTTGTGGCCCAAGGTGGCACCAATCCCCAGCTTAGGTTCACGCCCTCCCGTAATCTGTCCTTACATGAAGTTCGAACCGCCGTCACCGTTTGGCCCGGACAAATATTGAACCGTGGCTTAAGTGTTGTTGTAAACTCTTCGCTAGTTTCCCGGAGAAGGAATCGCTGCGATAACTCAGCTGGTTGTATTGTTAATGCATAGCGGCCACACATTTTGTGTCGAACAATCAAGAATTGTATGCCATAAGATTTTCAAATTCAAGATCTCCTGTGATGAAACTTTCCGAATTACATCGAAGCGAGGAGACTCGATTGAGAGAATTTCCCATTGCGAAGGAAGGAGCCTTTCTTGCTAATGCCGCTATTTGTCCACTTCCAACACGGGTGGGCGTGGCGATGAAGGCCCTCATCGACAAAGCGATACAAACTTCGATTGACTTTGATAGCTACGAGGGGGTCTACGAGGAGACGCGTGAGCTTGCCGCCAAGCTTCTTCAAGCACGACCAAGAAATGTTGCCCTTCTGGGTCCTACGTCGATTGGGCTTTCGCTAGTAGCCAATGGTCTCTCGCTTGAGTCGGGTGATAACATTGTCTATTATCATGGTGACTATCCTTCCAATGCAGTAGTTTGGATGAACTTGGCGGAGAAAGGGGTGGAATTGCGAAGAGTTCTGCCAAGGGAGCCAGGTAATATCAGAGTGGATGATCTGAAAGAATTGGTGGACAGTCGAACTCGACTAGTCGCCCTTTCCTCCGCGCACTTCATCAGTGGGTTTCGGATTGATCTCGATTCGATCGGGGAGTGGGTTAAGAAATCAAATGCTCTATTCTGCGTTGATGGCATCCAGACACTGGGTGCAATTCGCACCCATGTTGAGTCCCTCGACTTTCTAGTTGCTGATGCTCACAAGTGGTTGCTTGGCCCTCCGGCAATTGGGTTGTTTTATGTCAATCCAGATATCGAAGACCAACTGAAACCGACCCTATTAGGCTGGCACAGCGTGGAGTGTCCGGAATTTGTTACTCCACAGGAATTAACATTTAAAAGCGATGCAAGGCGCTACGAGGCAGGTTCACCAAACTTGACGGGACTTGTTGCGCTTAACGCGTCTCTCCGCCTCCTCCTTGACTTCACTATCGAGGCAGTAGAGGAGAGAGTTACCAGCTATACGACACATATACGTGAAGAGGTACGGGAGAAAGGTTATACCCTAGCGTGTAGCGATGATAACCGTCTATCGGGTATCTCTTCGTTTAGGAAAGAAGGTGAAGACACCCAAATCCTCTACAATGCGCTGGCTGATGCTGGCATTGTCACTTCGCTTCGTGCGACTCCGGATGGCAAACAATGGATCCGATTCTCACCCCATTGCTACAATACGATGGACGAAATAAATCAGGCTCTAACACTTCTATAGCCTGTCTTTCCTGAGATTTTCAAAGTAGTATAATATTAGTGATTCTATAGCGTATGACAGAGAAAAAACGAATTGGTCCAATCAAACCCCTCGACAGGCATTGGATTTTGGTGGTCAGGAGAAAACCTTGGAAGGCTCTAGGGGGAGCGCCTTCCCTTTGTTGCCGGTCCCAAGATTGAATTAGAGATTCCTATTGAACGTGTTGGCAGAGAAGAGTTGAATATCTCCAGCTCCTAGAAGGGGCTATCCAAATTAGACGGTTGGTATTTTAGCCACCAGGAGAATCCATGGATACGTTGACGGCAGTTATGATTCTAGTTGTTGGCCTCACGCTCGGGGTAGGCTTGGCGTTCGTGTTGTTTCGATTGCAGCAGGGAGAGTTGAGAGAGCAACTCAGAAAAGCAGAAGCCGAAACTTCTGAACTGTTACGGGAGAATCGCCGACTGGAAAAGGAAGAGGCGGTGGTAGAGACTGAGAAAAAGTCGGCGGAAGAAAAGCTGATCCTGTTAGATGAGGCGGCTAAAAGCCTGACCAATACCTTCAAAGCACTCTCGGCGGAAGCGCTTAAGAGCAACAACCAATCTTTTCTAGATTTGGCCAAGTCCTCCTTCGAGAAGATTCAGGAGGGTTCTAAAGGAGATTTAGAGCAGCGCAAGCAGGCAATCGATCAGCTGGTAAAGCCAGTTAAAGAATCCCTGGAAAAAGTGGACGGAAACATTCGGACCATTGAAAAAGATCGGGAAGGTGCCTATAAAGAGTTGCGACAGGAGATTAAAGATCTTCACCAAACTCAGGTTAATTTGAGGTCTGAAACCGCGAAACTAGTTCAAGCATTGCGGACGCCGAATGTGCGGGGGCAGTGGGGAGAGGTGCAGCTAGAAAGGGCTGTGGAGTTCGCCGGTATGGTTGAATACTGCGACTTTTTGCAGCAAGAGTCGACGACTACTGAGGAAGGCCGACTGCGCCCGGACCTGATCGTTCGTCTGCCTAACGATCGGCGTATCATAGTAGATGCCAAAACTCCTTTGAATGCCTATTTAGACGCTCTAACATCGGAAGACGAAGAAAGCCGTAGGGCTCGGATTCAGGACCATGCCCGTCATGTACGTGAACATATCCGAACGCTGGGATCGAAGGCTTATTGGCGTCAGTTTGACGAGACCCCGGAATTTGTGGTACTGTTTCTTCCCGGTGAAGCATTTTTTAGTGCAGCTTTGGAAGTCGATGCGGAGTTGATTGAATTCGGCGCTAACGAAAAAGTTATCCTCGCGACTCCAACCACGCTTATCGCTTTGCTTAAGGCAGTAGCCTATGGGTGGCAGCAGGAAAAGATGGCTAAACACGCCAATCGAGTAAGTGAATTGGGAAAAGAGCTCTATGAAAGACTTGCTACATTAGCGTCCCATTTTTCGAAGCTCGGGGGGCACCTCAATCGTTCCGTGGAAGCTTATAATAGTGCCGTGCGTTCTACGGAATCAAGAGTTCTAGTAACTGCACGGAAATTTAAAGAGCTTGGGAGCGGCAGCGACCGAGATGTTGAGGTGTTAGAACCAATCGAAAGAATTGGTACACCTCCCCAATCTGAAGAACTCGTTGAATCCGATCCAATGCTCCCGGATAGTAAGGTGGGTTAAGAGGTACGGGTTAGGCTTGGAATCGCGTCCTTACAAATTGTGAGCAAAGAAGAGATCTACGACCTGCCGATCGACGGGACTTTAGATTTGCACGCATTTCATCCGTCCTGTGTAAGAGAGCTCCTAGATGATTACCTCAAGATTTGTTTGGAAAATGGAATCCTCGACTTGCAGATAGTCCACGGCAAAGGAACTGGAGCGCTACGCAGGCTTGTTCATTCCAGGCTAGAGAGATCGCCTTTTGTGATTGGTTTCAGGTTAGCTGATGAATCGGGGGGCGGCTGGGGAGCCACCCTCGTCCGACTTAGGGATCAATCAGCCTGACCATTTAATCCCTCTAAAAACTGGCGGAGATTCGAGAGTCAAGTCGCGTGTCTGTAAATCAAGGTCCGTGAAGATCCAACGGTCCTTGATCGGGGAACAGAATCGATTTAACAATATGTGCCATTTTGACGCTACCCTGGAGGCCAAACAACCGCGCCAGGTAAATAGCGCCAAAATGGCACAGTTAAAATATCGCAATAATTGCGTAACTCCTTTTACATTAAATGTTTAAGATAAATATAAAATTGGCATTAATCTAGCATTACTTTGAAGCGAAAATCAAAATTCCAACGAATGGAACTAGTAAAACCTAATCTATACAAGAGCCAATAAAATGAACATACTAAGATACAGAAAACCTAATATTGATAGCATCTCCATGATCAACCGATTGTTTGACGATGCGTTTGCCAACTTTGGGCTTCATCTCGAACCCATTTCTAGAATTGATCCGCAAGATAGGACTTACCGAGCGTCAGTCAGAATGGATGAAGAAGGCGATAATTTTGTTGTACGCTTTGAAGTTCCAGGAGTAAAAAAGGAAAATATCAACCTGGAATTGAATGAATCGGTGATTGTACTGAAAGCGGAGCGAAGCGAAAATCGAAATGATGAGGAGATAAGAATTTCGCTTAATCGATCAGTTAGGATTCCAGAGGAAACAGAAGTTTCCAAGGTAAAGGCTAATTTGAAGGATGGAGTATTGACCGTGTTAATTCCGAAACCGCCAAAGAGGCAACCAAAGTTAATCGCGATAAACTAGCAAGAAAACTGTCGTTCCCACAGTGCTGGCTCTCTGAATGTGTTCAGCGGGATTCGGCATCTATGCCCTTTTGCTTGTAGCGCAAGAATCGGCGAATGAAACCTTACTACCTTAGGAACTAGGGCAGTTTATTAGGAGAATAAACCGAAAGTAAAGGAGGGTCGGTCCGGAAGCGAACCGGCCCTTTTTTTACTTTCGGGGGATTTAATAGAGATCAGCTAAAGGATGTACAGCCTTATAGTAGTCTCTCCAATGGCTGTAAGAGAGGGATTCACACAAGATTTGAGCGTCGCCCCGGGCAGGAACTGTAGCGATGATTTTTACCTTAATCCCATTACAGCAGGGAATGCACTATTTTCTGGGTTCGGTTTGTTTCGGGATCAAGGATCGAGATGACGTTGGGGATTTGAGATAAAGATTGTTTCGCTTGGAGAAAGAACGCCAGCCCGTTGCGCGGCGTTGTCAAAGTTAATCGCGATCGTAAAGTAACCGTCAGCTGAGCAGAAGGCTAGCCAGTGGCCTTTCGGAACATCAGTATAAGTCGAAACGAGGGAGGCTTGGTAGGACTTTCCATTGATTTCAAGGTGAAAGACCTGACCAATAGTAATTCCGAGTCGAGTCCAATCGGCACCAACGAAAGTCGTGGATAGATTTCCGAAGGTTGGATCGATACTTCTAATTCGTCCGTAGGCGCCGCCATCAGCAAAGAGTGCAGTGCTAGTTTCTTTTTCAAACTTGATGGTTGCATCCCTTCGCAACGCGATCTTTTCCCCCTTCGCCCAAAGGAAGAGGTTGTGGAGTGCGGCAAGATATTCTGCACGGTTGATATTGACGTGTCCTGCACGCTTTATTTCCCAGAGAGCGAGAAGTTTCCCGCGGGCGGCTGCTTTTGCAACATACTCTTGCGCCTGATCGATCTCGGAGATATTGCACAGAAAAAGAACGGGTGCGTCTGGTTGGTATCGATAGGTGTACGGAGACATAGGATCCATTGTAAAGAGCCCACGACCGAGAATGAGAGCACCCTGAAATTGATTTGGGTGGTCTTCCAAAAGTTGAAGGGAGATTGCCCCTCCCATGGATTCACCAATAAGGAACGTATTTCGCGGCCTTCCAAATCGCTCCCGAAGATATTCAATCAGTTCAAGAACGTCGTCGACGGCATCGCCGATGATTAAACCATTGCGGCGATAACAGCTGGAGGCAAGTAACCAACCGTCTTCAAGGAGGGTAGTGAATGGTTCTCGTGACGGATCGAGGTAAGTGGATGGGGGAAGATGCTCAAAAATCAATCCGTGATTGTAGATTAGGAGGTCACCTATCCACTTCTCCGGATATAAGATATCGAAAAAAACACCGTCAAGTTCCCCAGAAATCTCTCTATGTTGCGCCTGTGAACGACAAGTTTCTACTATTAGAATGAAACAGAGGACAAATTCGCCTAATTTAAGAAATCTGGTCCTCGAGAAAATCGTTAACTTCACTATTTCGGATGAATGTATCGGTATCCTCTGCTCGACTTTGGTTCCGGTCAAGGTCTATGAATGTGTTTGAAGTACTATCCTTCTATGCCTGCTTTGATAATCCGGTTCCTACCCTGATTCACAGGGGGGTCTTATAATATTGAAATGCAACCTTTGGATTTGCCGATTCATGAGATTCGACCGAAGTTGGTCGAGGTGTTAAAGGCGAACCAGCGACTAGTTCTTCGGGCCCCGACGGGTTCGGGAAAATCGACGCAGGTTCCCCAGATGCTGATCGATGCAGGATTGGTTGCGGAGCAGGATGTTGTTATTTTGCAGCCCCGTCGTATTTCCGCACGCATGTTGGCGCAAAGGGTGGCTAAGGAGCGGGGAGTGAGGCTGGGTGAGGAAGTTGGTTATCAGGTGCGCTTCGAAAATTTTTCGGGGCCCGGAACTCGTATCAAATACGTAACCGAAGGAATTCTGCTCCGTCGTTTGATTGAAGATCCAAACCTTATTGGGACTGGGGCCGTCATTTTCGATGAATTCCACGAACGTAATCTTTACTCTGATGTTTCCATAGCCCAGATCCTCAGAATTCAGGCTGAGAGAAAAAGAAGCCTCCTGGTTTTGGTGATGTCGGCTACTCTGGATGAAGGGCAAATCACTAAGTATCTAGCTCCTTGTGCTTCATTCAGCTCAGATGGAAGAACTTTCCCAGTTGAAATTGCTTACTCCAAGGCATCGGAAAGCGTCTTGAAAAAACCAATTTGGGAACAGGCTGGCTACCATTTCAGGAGGTTGGTGGAGCGATTTCCTGTTGGAGATTTTCTAATATTCATGCCAGGAGCTTTTGAAATTAAGCGAACAATCGAGGAACTGCAGTCAGGGGTGAGAGCACGTGACTTTATCTTTCTTCCCTTGTACGGGGATTTGCCTCCAGAGCGTCAGGATGCGGCTTTGGATCACTTTGAGAAGCGGAAAGTGGTAGTGGCAACAAATGTTGCAGAGACTTCTCTCACTATTGATGGAATTAGGATCGTAATTGATAGTGGCTTGGCACGGATACCGGCCTTTGACCCCAATCGCGGAATCAATACACTTTTGGTGCAGAAAATCAGTCAGGCAGCAGCTGAACAACGGGCTGGCCGAGCTGGTCGCACCGGGCCTGGGTATTGTTTTCGAATGTGGGGAGAAAAAGATCATGCTCTTCGTCCTGTACGAGAACGTCCTGAAATTCACAGGTTGGAACTTGCTGAAGTTGCGCTAAATCTACTCGCAAGCGGGGTGGAGAACCTAGCTGAATTTCCTTGGTTTGAAGCTCCGGAGAAGAAAATAATGAACCGTGCAATTGAGCTTTTGGAAAATCTGGGAGCATTGGAGTCCGGTCGGCAGACATTAACCGAGATTGGGCAGAGAATGGCTTCATTTCCATTGCATCCTCGACTTTCACGTCTTTTCCTTGCCGCTCATCAATCCGGCTGCCTGAGACCGATTACCCTGATCGCTGCCTTTACCCAGGCTCGGGCATTTTTGCTGCCTTTGGATGATAAACGTCGCGCCGCTGAGCGCGACGAATTATTGGGTGATGAAATGACTTCGAAGTCAGATTTCTTCCTCCTCTTGCGGGCTTGGGATTTAGCGCGGAGTCACAATTTTGCCCCGGGCTTTTGCAGGAAATGGGGAATTCATGGCAATGTAGCTCGGAAGGTGGGCCAGATGATGGAACAATTCCTTCGAATTGCCAAGGCTCAGGGACTTAAAGAATGCGAAAAGCCGGTTTGTGCCGAGGATATTCAGCGCTGCCTGGTAGTTGGGTTCTCTGACCATCTAGCCAAGCGAATTGATCGAGGCAGCTTACGTTGCAACCTGGTAGGAGGTCGAAAAGGGGAAGTACGTCGTCAAAGCATAGTCCGGAAGTCGCCTCTACTTGTATCTGCTGAGATCGAGGAGCGCGATGTTCGAGGAGAGGTCACAGTTTTGCTGGGCCTTAATACTGAAGTACGGGAGGAATGGATCCGAGAGCTGTCCCCTAAATCTTTTGTGGAGGACGAAAAAATCTTTTTCGATCAAAAATTACGGAGAGTTCTTAAGACGCGTGTAAGGTTCTTTAGAGATCTCCTCCTTGAGTCGAGCGGAGATAGCGATCCTTCGCCTGATGAGGCTGCCCGAATCCTTGCAGAAGAGGTATTTCATAGGCGATTAAAGCTAAAAAAATGGAATGAGAAAGTTGAAAGCTGGATAAACCGGATCAATTTCGCAGCCTGTCATTTCCCTGAAGCAGAAATACCTTCGATCAACACTGATGAGCGCAAACTTTTGTTGGAACAAGTCTGTTATGGAGCTTTTAGCTACCGTGAGATCAAGGACCGTGAAGTATGGCCAATCCTAAACGATTGGTTGGTTGAGGAGCAACACGGCCTTCTACAGTCTCTTGTTCCCGAACGTGTTTTCCTGAGAGAGTGTACACCGTGCAGGGTTAGATATGATGATGATGGAAGGGCTTTTTTGCGGGCTACTATCGAACAGCTCTACGACGTGCCAAAGAGAGTCGCCTTGGGCGAAGGCAAGGTCCCGCTACTTATTGAGGTCCTTGCTCCCAATGCCACGATTGTCCAGGTTACATCAAATCTTGAGGACTTCTGGTCCCATACCTATCCTCAGATTCGAAAGGAATTAAAAGGACGATTCCCCAGACACGAGTGGCGATAAGACAGAAATATTAGTTGATTTCTTACCTTTCAGAAATTGAGCTAATCTAGGTATTGTCTAAGGAGAGCGACAGAGACGGTGGCCGCGGTTTCGGATCGCAGGGTGTTGGGGCTGAGGGTAATAGGGATAAACCCTGCCTTATGGGCGATCTGATACTCTTCCCTCGTAAAATCACCTTCCGGGCCGATCAAACAAAGAATGGACGCGGGATTATTGATCGAGTGAGTTTGGCGAAATTCAGATATTGTACAGACGATGTTTGTTGCTTGCGGCTCGAGGCTTCCAATCAGTCGGAGTTCTTGTTCTTGGGGCTGTCCGCAAAAATCCTTAAGTGCAGTGATAGGGCCAATAGTGGGTAGGAAGAGATTTCCAGACTGCTTACATGCCTCAACGGTGAGGAGTTTCCATCTTCTAAACCGGTTTTCATATCGGTCGTTAGATAACAATGCTACCGCACGTTCAGACAAAACAGGAACCAAATGGCTGGCTCCCAGCTCAGTGGCCCTTTGAATAACTTGATCCATTTTCTGGCTCTTAAGGATAGTCTGGGCGAGTATGATTCTACATGAGGGAGGTGCGTATGTTTTTTTTATATCAACTCTTAGAGTTGCTTTGCCGGCTGAAACACCTTCTAGGAAGCATTTGTATTCGTTTCCTCTACCGTCAAAGACGGTGACGGGATCTTCAACTTTTGCTCTTCGGACCCGGAGAAGATGATGACTTTCCTCAGAGCTCAGAGAAAAAGTCTCCTCGATAGTCGATTCTGAAGGATCCAGATATGAGCGGTAGCGAGGCATAGGGAATAGTCTATTGGTTTTGGCTAGATGTTTCTTATGGAGGAATCTCTAACTTGCTTGAGGAGGCGGAGAATGCAAAGGATTAAAAAAAGGCGCCGCAGACTCAAGTCTACGGCGCCACCCACTGCGTAACAACCTACAAACCAAACTGAAACTCTAAATCAGGTAAAACTTCTCCCAAATACAACTTACGCGATACTAGGTTTGAATGTTTAGATCGAAGTAGGGGGGAAATGTTCAAAATAAGAAAAAAAAATGACCAGTAACGGTTCACTGGCAGCGTTCACAACAGTTCACCCAAACTAAAAACCTGGCCAATTCTAAGAAATTATGACTAAAGGGATAAAGAATTCGTTCAAATTCCTAGATCTTTGTGTCTGGAGAAAGGCGATTGGAGGTAGGATAGGAGCAAAAGGCTGGCGAAGATGCGTGTGACTGGCGGGCGAGCAAGAGGTATTCAGTTGGAAGTACCGAAGCGGTGGGTAAGGCCCGCCCTAGACCGAATGCGTGAGGCCGTATTCTCTATAATTGGATCCCGAGTTTCGGGGGCGACCTTTCTTGATCTTTTCGCCGGTTGCGGCTCCTATGGCTTGGAAGCGTTAAGCCGAGGGGCCGATAGTGGAGTATTCCTAGAAAAGAATCGGACCTGTGTCAAATCTGTGCGGCGAAATCTCGGTAAGGTTTGTAAGAGCGTAGGGATTTCTCCAGACCCTTTCATGATTCTCGAAGCGGATGTTTTCAGATGGCGCAGTACAGATGGGAGGACCTTCGATTTAATTTTTGTAGACCCTCCCTACGACATTTGGGGAGTGAGCGCCTCTCGCATCCTTCGGCTCGTCGGGGAGTGCCTTAATATAGAATCTCAATCCCGTGTGGTGTTCGAGACACCGGGAGGATTTGAGTTTGATTTTGGGGAGTGGACCTTAGAGCGGGAAGTTGGGAATCCCCAAAACCGCGCTGGACCCAGCGTAAAAATTCTGAAGCGATAGGGCTCTGATCACGTTAGAGCAGCAGAATCGAAGTTTTTGAGTTAGATAGTTGTTAGCATTCCCGTTCAATCAATTAGTATTGCTAGAATTTATTAGGCGAGTTGAACCCTATTGTCTACCCCGAAGAAGAATTGCCAGGAAGGGTGGTACTTTCTAAAATGGGGTCTACCGCTTTGGAGTGAGAGCCGACAATGAATCCGCGAATTCTGATTTTGGTTAATTCGTACCGCGAGAATATCTCTCGGAGGATATGGCTTTCCCGGTGCTCAGCCAGAATGGTGCGGGCACCCGGAATCGAACCGGGGACACCAGCTTGGAAGGCTGGGGTTTTACCGCTAAACTATGCCCGCTTGGGTTATCTTTTCTAGAAATCTCTATTAATCTTGAGGATGGTAACGTATTCATGCAATAGCAGAACCGGGTCCTCGGTACTGTTGGACAGTGTCAAATACGTACGGGCGAGGCTGGTTGAGGAGCTTAGGATCCATAAAAGTGTCCTAACCAAGACAAAAACAAAATCATGTCGATGAAGTTGTTAAACGGAAGAAGGCGGCAGAAGAGAATGATGTTGCACTTTTAGGCTAGCGGTAGCGGTTAATGCTGTCACGAAGTTCACGTGCCGCACATCGTGCCCTGTCAGCAAAGTCAACCCCTTTGCCAGCATAGATAATTCCTCGGGATGAATTGATCACCATTCCACTGCCTCTGGAGCAGAGACCGGCAGTAACCGTTGCTTCAATGTCTCCACCTTGCGCACCCAAACCAGGGATTAGTAAGGGCATATCTCCAACGATCTCACGGATTCTTTTTAGATCCTTCGGGAATGTGGCGCCGACAACGAGCCCTACGTTTTTTCCTCCGTTCCACTCTTTAGCTGCTTTGTATGCAATAATTTCAAATAGTCGTTGTTTCCCGATGTTGATTTCTTGAATGTCACCAGAACCGGGATTTGAAGTCCGGCAAAGGATGAAAACCCCTTTATCCATTCTCTCTGTAAAGGGAGTCAGGCTATCCCCACCCATATAGGGATTCACGGTTAAAGCATCGGCTCGGTAGCGATCAAAAACCTCGCTAGCGTAATGCTGAGCTGTGTTTGCCACATCGCCCCTCTTGGCGTCGAGAATCAGAGGAATATCCGCATAGTTATTATGTAAAAGATCCAAAGTCATGAGAAGTTCATTCTCGGCGGATCGGCTAGCATAAAATGCAATTTGAGGTTTGAAGGCGCAGACGAAATCCGCGGTTTTCTCAATAATTAAGCGATTAAAAGCAAAGAGAGGATAACGGTGGCCCTTAATCGATTCCGGTAACTTTTCGAAGTCTGGATCAAGGCCAACGCAGAGGAGGGATCCGACTTTTTCCCATCGCTCCTCCAGTTTTTTTTGAAATTTCATTATCGTCTATCTTGAAGGCTCAGAAGGGGCAGGCGCCTATCCGAAGAAATAACCCTTCATGCCAGAATTTTAAAGTTCAATTCGACAAGCTTCTACCTCGACTTATTCCTAAAGGGCTGTCAAACCCTCGACTTCTCAGTTCTCCATTTAGCTTGAAATTTTCTGAAGCAGGCGCAGACCTTTACGGAGAGCCTGCTGGGCGGTGGTTTCTTGCTACGCGATGATCTGAAGTTTAAGTCCGGTCAGTTCCTAACATAGGAAATATGAGTGCCAAGAAGAAAAAATCAGAAGAGGGCCCTGAATTGGGAAAGGATTCGGAGGCTGAGGGAGCTGATATTCAGGGTCGTGATATCGAGGAGATATTGCTGGAGTTTTGGAATCGTAACCGGCGAGTAATTGAGGTGGCGGCAGGAATGCTTCTTGTGGCCGTGGTCTGCTACCAGGTGATGATTTATGTCGGAGAGAGGAGGAAAGCAGCATTGCAACGAGTGTATCAGGAGGCTTCGGAAGGAGAAGAACGGATTTCTTTTGCCGAAGCAAATTCGGGGAATCCGCTAAGTGGGGTTGCCTACCTTGAAGAAGCCCATCGTGAGTATGATGAAAGGGAGTTTGTAGCTGCTGCCGAGCATTATCGTCTAGCTATGGAAACACTTGTGGATACGCCCCTTGAGGGTCGTGCCCGCTTCGGGTTTGCCATGGCTCGAATCCAAAGTGGCTACGGCGATGAAGGCGGCAGGACACTTTTGGAAATCGCAAACAATTTGCATGAGCTTGACACAACAAGGGCTGAAGCTGCGTACCATTTGGCGGTACTTCACTGGGAACGAGAAGAATTTTCTGAGATGAAGGACCAGCTCCAACTTATAGGGGAGCTGAAGTTCCCAGGTCTCCGGAAGCCGTCTTACTGGAGTTCAAAGGCTAATGAGCTAATGAATTCCTTACCTGGGCTTCGCGAGTTAGCTGAATAAAGCCATGATATTGGGTTCATCGATGGGAACCCCTTGAAATTCTTTAGATCAGGAGGATTCTCAACGTCTTAATCTCGAAAGGACGAAAAGAGAGTGAAA
This sequence comes from Candidatus Moanabacter tarae, assembly GCA_003226295.1. Lineage (NCBI taxonomy): Bacteria > Pseudomonadati > Verrucomicrobiota > Opitutia > Puniceicoccales > Candidatus Moanibacter > Candidatus Moanibacter tarae. Next base: position 2,358,117 of record CP029803.1, read on the forward strand.
CCTCTTCATTTTTCACCGGCAGAATAGTTTCGGTATCCTCAAGCATATTAGTCTGCTCCACTTCCTTCGCTGAGATTACTATAGCAGTCTTACCCCAATCTATTAAAGTGGTCGGGACGACTGGATTCGAACCAGCGACTTCCTGCTCCCAAAGCAGGTGCTCTAACCAGGCTGAGCTACGTCCCGCCCCATATTGTCTGGTAAGAATAAACTAGGTGGAAAATTGGAGTTGATCAACTATGAAGCTTAAGGAGAGTTCAATGATTTGAAGAGGAAAATGATGTGGGTGATTATGACAAGGTTCTGGCCGCCTCCAATCCAGGAAGTAGCTATAGTATATCTCCCCGTCAGATTAAATCTACTTGGATAAAATTGTTTTGTATCTGAGGGTGTGTTTCCGGAGTCGCGTGGGGTCAGGCACAGGCCGCTCAACTCCATATGGCTTAAATGTTAGCTCCTGAGTTAGCTCGGTGGGGGGTGTGGCTAGATCATTTTCATAGAATCGGCAGCTCGGGAGCAAGTCTCCGGGGTAGGTAAAGTTATCTAGCGTGGCCAATTCGATGCAGATTGAGCCGCCTACGGCACTCTCCAACATGCCGCCAACCCATACAGGGATACCTTCTTCCTTGGCGAGATCGTGTACTGCAATAGAATTGTACAAGCCCCCAATCCTGCCGGGTTTAATGTTAATAAACTTGCAGGCCCCCGCCCGTATGGCTTGCTCTGCGGCCCTGATGCTGACGATGGTCTCGTCGAGACAGATCGGAGTTCCAATTTTTCTGGCGAGCGTGGCGTGATCCAAAATATCGGAGTAGTGTAAGGGTTGTTCGATGAAGGCGAGACCAAGATTATCGATGGCCTTAAAGAACGGTAGATCATCGAGTGTATATCCTGAGTTGCAGTCGATATGAAAAGTAGTTTTTGGAAAGGCTTTCCGGACGGTGCGAAGCATCTCAAGGTCCCATCCCTTAGCAACCTTGAGTTTGACACGAGGAAAGCCTGAGTCGACAGCTTGCTGGATGTTACCCAGAAGCATATCAAATGAGTCTTGAATCCCAAAATCAGCCCCTGCTTGTACTTCCCGCGTCTCTCCTCCCAACAACTGATGTAGCGGTGTTTCTGTTATTGCACTTTGAAGTGTCCACCAGCAAATCTCGATTGCTGCTTTGGCAAAACTGTTGCCTTTGAAGGTGTCTAGACGTTCGTTTAGTTCGGCTGGATTCTCGAATTGGCGCCCAATGACGTGTGGTGCGAATATTTCAGTGATATGGTGGAAACATGAACCCGCACTCTCCGTTAGGTAGGTTGGGGCAAAGAAGGGTGTGCTTTCTGACCACCCTTCGTGGTCCCCACTGGTTGCCCTTACCAAGATCGTGTGAATCTCATGATCAACACCGTATGCCGTTCGCCAAGGATAGAGTAGAGGCATGGCCACACAATAGACATCCATTTTGTCAATTCGCATTAGGTTTATTTTTCTTAGTGGATCGGATTGTTATTCAGAAAGGCCAAACTCTAACATAACCTGTCTTCCCATAATATAGTTGTCTTGTCCTATGTGACACCTGAATCAGGAGTCGTCGATTTAAATTAAATATAGTTTAGGTCTGGCGGTAGCCAAATGACTGGATTTTCGACCTCTAGCACTTAGTTTCATTTGCTCCCACTAAAGCAAACCTTGTAGTTCCGCAGATAAAGATAATCAGATCCACAGATTACTCGCAAAGCTTCTTGCCCCAGCGAAGAGAAGCCCTACAATCTTATTCATGGATGACTTTGATGATGCTCTTCTCCCTGAAGAGAGAAAAGGGATCAGTACGGTAGGGCCTTTTATTACAAATGCGCTACTCGTGCTCGGGTTGTGTGTTGGATTGGTTGCTCTTTACTTCGCTTTACAGGTTCGCAGCGAGATGTTTTCGGTGCAGAATGAATTGAAAGCCAGGCCTGCCCAGACGGTTGCACTCAAGGCTGACCTGGATTCACTCGAGTCACGGCTCGTAAAAGTCGGAGCTGAAACTGTCCGTATTAAGAATCAGGTGCATGCAGTCCGAGACCAAAACCATCAGGCGTACGACGAACTTCGACGAGGAGTCAAAGGGAATCGCAAATGGATCGATGAATTCGACAAGCAGGTTGCTGGGATACGAGGTCAAGCAGTCGAAGAACCTGTAGTTGCCACAGGAGTTGCTATAACCAAAATAGATGCGGGGGTGGAAACAAGGTTGGAGGAATCTAATGCTGGGTATCATGTGGTCCAGAGGGGTGATAACTTCGGTAGGCTTGCTAACCAATATAATACCACTGTCGATGCCTTCTTAAAAGCCAATCCAGGTGTCGATCCTAGACGCCTACAAATCGGTCAAAGGCTTAAAATTCCCAATTAATAGTATTAAGGTAGGTGTAACCAACATTTGTCTCGAGTATTGCAGAATACGATCGTCTTCCGTCCATCGCTCTTCCTCGTGTGTATTGCGGGGCCAATTAGCTGATTCCATCTGTTTTCACCTAGGGTGATAACCGCACTATATCCCAGGAACCAACATCGCACCATCTGTATCTGAAGCGATCGTGAAGGCGATCCTCCCGCCCTTGCCAGAATTCGAATGAGTAGGGGGAGACACGGTAGCCTCCCCAGAAAGATGGGATCGGAATCTTCCCAGTAGAATATTTTTCCTTTAGCTTCTCAAAACGTTTTTCAAGAACGGAACGTGATTCAAGCGGGTTGCTTTGGCGTGAGGTCCATGCTCCGATCCGGTTGCCGAGTGGGCGGGAATTAAAGTATCGAGTCGATTCCGATGGGGATATCTTCTCTGCGCGGCCCTCGATAGAAACCTGCTTCCGGAGGGGCAGCCAAAGAAAGAGAAGTGAGACGAATGGGTTACCTGCAATCTCCGTTGCTTTACGGCTCTCGTAGTTTGTGAAGAAAACAAAGCCGTTTTGGTTGAAATCCTTGAGCAAAACGGTGCGAGAAGACGGTCTTCCCCTGCTGGAAACAGTAGCGAGAGTCATTGCCGTGGGATCGAGGATTTCCGATTCCCCTGCCTCCTTATACCATTGCTCAAACTGGAGGAAGGGATTCGCGTTAAGATCAACCCTTCTTAACGCGGAGGCTGTATTGTCATGGAGGCTCATCCTATTCGCAGTTGGTCTTGTTACTCTATTGTCTTAAATAGGGAGTAACGGTTATGGAGTTCAGTCCCACTCCAAGATCACTCCTAATGCTTCTTGCGGTTTTTGATAGAGGAGGTGGTAGGCTTCGGGCGTTTGCCTCCATGGGAGACGATGGGTGATCAATTCTGAAGTTCGCAACCGTCCGTCGATAAGCATTTGGGCTGCTTGAGGTAGGCATTCCTCTCTTGGCTGGTCGATACGGATTCCGGCAATGAGGAGTTTGTTCATAAAATTATCTCCATGGAGAGGAAGCGGGGCTCCTTGGTATTTCGAGATAAGGTGGATCACTCCATTGGAGGCCAGCATTTCTTGTGCTTGTTCAAAGGACTTAATCCCGGCGTCTCCACCTACACACTCAATCACGACATCTGCCCCTTTCCCCTCGGTAAGCTCAAGCACCGCAGTTATCGGATCTTTTTCCGAGAGGTCGATGACTACATCAACTCCAAGCTTCTTCGAGACCGAGCAGCGCAGAGGGTGGGAGTCAACCGCAATTATTCGACCTGGGGTGCGTGCCCTTAAAGCTTGGGCGCACAGGGCGCCAACCAGTCCCTGTCCGAGTACAACGACTGTTTCACCAGGTTCTATCGGGGTAGAGCGCATCCACATCACAGCGCTGGTAGCGAGGGGAAGAAAAGTTGCTGCTTCGTAGCTCAGCTGATCGGGAAGAGGGAAGAGTCGCCAACTCTTTTCCTCGGCGACGACAAATTGAGCGTGTGGGGCTGTTACCTCAACGCGCTGACCTACGGAATAAGATTGAACTTGATCACCTATTTCTATCACTTCGCCGGCATCCGAGTAGCCCATAATATCGGGACTTACTGCTTCATCGAGGATATAGCGGCGGAAGAGTTCAGACCCCCGGCTGATCAAACTCCGTTTGACTTCAACAAGTACTTGGGTTGGACCCGGTTTGGGATCCGCGACTTCAATCATACGAACATTGCCGAATCCTTCGAGTTTCTCGAGTTGCTTCATTTCCCTTTTAGTACTATCTTTTCCCTGTCCTCGATCAGGAACTGCGGACCCGTTCCCTCCATAGTTGAGCAAGATGATTTTTTAAAGGTGCCCAAGCTCAAAATACTTGATATTACCTAATCACTTTTCCCAGAAAATAGAAGAAAGCAACCGGTTGCCCCTCGGGGAGACAACCGGCTCTATCATCACTTTAAAATCCGAATTAAAAAATTAGGCTATATTCTCCTTATGGAATTCAGCCCAGTCTTCGAGATTGTTTAGATTCACCGCATCTTTAACAGATCCGTCATCCGAGCGACCTGCGAGATCACAAATCCCAGCCCGAGTATCGTCGTCGTGATTATATCCAACGATCGCGTCATTCAACTCCTGTACTGCGTTCTGATCAAGAGAGCCTCCTTTCTGGCATAGGATCCAGCTCTCCATTTGGCAGTAGCTTGGCTTATTCTCGTTCATGTAAGAGAGAAATTCTTCTTTGTCGATCCCGAGACCATCGAGGACCATTTGATCGAAACCTGCCCCAACCGCAGGATATTCGTCATTCAATTGTCCGGTAGAATCGAGTGAGACCTTTAGCCAAAGTCTAGGAAGGTGCAGGACACCTAATGGTCCGGCTGCACCAGAACTGATCATGGGAATGAATTTTGACATCGTCTATTCCTTTTTTGAATTGGTTTTGAAGTCCAGCTCCACCACACTAAACGCCCTATGGCAGAGGCGGAGCAATCTACTTAGAAAGAGCGTCCAGGATCAACAAAATTTTGTCGACCTTTATCTACACTACTTTGCATTTGTTTCTAAATGTCATTCCTTATTAAAATAGGTTAACCGATCGGGAGTCGTCTATTCTGTAAAATAAACGACTAATCCGGATAAATCATACAAATCGCGATAGAGGATTTGCGGGTTAGCCAAGTGCAGTTTCCGAATATGAGCGCTAAAAGCAGAGATGATTCACTATCTCCCCAAGGTCATCCGTTGGGTCGAGGCACTGGGTTCCGATACACAATTGATAGATAGCAGGCTGATGCTTATCCGACCGGAGGAGAAAGGTGCGGCGCCAGGGTCTCTGGCTCAGCTCATCCTGAAGAGCGTCGATATTGCCAGTTCCCTTGATCTTGATAGTCGCAACACCAATCGCATCAGAGACTAGCCCAGCTAAAGCGTACGGGACCCCATTTGGAACCTTCTGTGCCAAGGCAGAATAGCTCCGGCTCAGTGAGATAAGTTTCTCTATGTATTGTGAATCGTTCGTGAGAGCATAAAGACTGGAAAGACAATGGACTAGACTAGATGTCCCGGAAGGGATAGCATTATCCCACCAGTCAATTTTGCGGGTTGCCAGTTTTTCGTGATCGTCGCTCGTGAAGAAAAAATTGTTGGATTCCCCATCCTTAAAGTGTGCTATTGTTGATGCGATTATGTAGCATGCCCGATCGATGTAGACTTTACTAGCTCCCGGATGGACCCATTCTGCTTTTGAGGCAATGCTGAGAAGCGCTTCACTATAGAATACATAATCATTCAGATAGCCATTGAATCGAGTTTCGCCTTCGTTATGGACGGCGTAAAACCGACACTTATCAAATCGCATCACTTCCCATATCCAGTCGGCAGCTTTTTTCGCAATTTCGAACCATTGAGGCTGGTTGAGGTAAAAACCAGCTTCCGAAAGTCCCCGTATGGCGAGACTGTTCCAGGAAGTGAGTTGCTTCTTATCCTTGGCTGGGGGAGGTCTCTGGTATCGAGCCGCAAGCAGCTTCTCACGAAAATATCGAAGCTTCTCCCGTTCTTCTAATGTGGCTACCGGAAGGACTGGGTTTGACTTCCCCTCTTCAAAGTTTCCTTTTTCTGAGATCCCATAGAATTGGCAAAATTTGCTGCCTTCTTTCTTCCCAAGAATCTCTTCCAATTCCCTGGGAGTCCAAACATAGTACTTGCCCTCAATCCCTTCACTTTCTGAGTCGAGGGATGAGTAGAAGCCTCCATCCGGAGACCTCATATCTCTTTCCAGCCAAGCTACCGTTTCTTCGATTACACAGCGATAAAGCGGGTCTCTATATCGTAAATAAGCTTTGGTGTAGATATCAAGGAGAAGGCCGTTATCATAAAGCATTTTCTCGAAGTGAGGAATGACCCAGAAGGCATCGGTACTATAACGAGCGAATCCTCCACCGATCTGATCGTAGATTCCACCTCGAGCCATGGCCGTTAGGGTCGACTTGACGGTCTGGTCAATTTTGTTTCCCAGCTTTTGATGTTTGAAATTGATGGTCGCACTTCCGCGTAACTCGAGAAGAAAGCTTAGAGTCATCGAGGAAGGAAATTTTGGAGCGTCACCGAACCCCCCATACTTTTCGTCATGCTGTCCTACGATCGTTTGAGCTGCCTCAATTATTGAGGTTGTATTAATCGGCTCCTCTGAAGCCTCAACCGGCTGATTGCTGGCGGTGAGATTCCCGACGATAGCCCGAGCATTTTGTTCTAGCTCGTTTCGATTGCGTTGGAAGTAATCCGCTACTCTGATGAGGAGTTGGGGCCAAGGAATAATTCCGCTACCACGGTCATCCGGGGGGAAATAGGTACCACCGGTAAAAGGGCGACCATCTGGTAAACAGAATACATTAAGAGGCCATCCTCCATTTCCGTTCAACATTTGGACCGCCTCCATATAAATTTGGTCGATGTCAGGCCGTTCTTCTCGATCCACTTTGATACATATGAAATGCTCGTTCATGAGCTGAGAAATGTAATCGTTCTCGAAGCACTCGTGAGCCATAACATGACACCAATGACAAGAGCTGTAGCCTATAGAGACGAGTATCGGTTTCCCATTTTCTTTAGCACGCAGGAGAGCTTCTTGGCCCCATGGGTACCAATCAACAGGGTTATCCCCGTGCTGTTGGAGGTATAGACTCTTTTCTTCTGCAAGACGATTTGGCATCGGAATGCGCAGCGAGCATGTCGCGTAGAGGGACAATAGCAATCGAAAGCGAACTTTTTCCTAGTCTCATTCCCCCAGATGAACGTTGAAGATTGCAAAGTTGATTCCCTCAATTCAGAAATTCTAGAAGCGATGCCTGAGATTCGAATATTATCGGATCGAGTAGCGAATCAGATTGCGGCTGGGGAAGTGGTCGAGCGGCCTGTAGCTGTAGTCAAAGAGCTGGTGGAAAACAGTCTTGATGCCGGTGCCACACGGGTTGAGATTGAGTTTCGTGCCGGCGGGAAGAGCTATATTCGAGTAGAAGACAACGGGGGTGGCATGAGTCCGGACGAAAGTTTGCTTGCATTGGAAAGACATGCCACCAGCAAAATCCGAGAAGCTAGCGATCTGTTAGCAATCGGCACTTTCGGATTTCGCGGAGAGGCCCTTCCCTCAATCGCAGGCGTCTCACGGTTTTCGATAAGAACACGAAAAGCGGGATGGGATCACGGAACAGAGATTCTTATCAACGGCGGTAGATTTATCCACCGTAAGGATTGTGGTATGCCGGTTGGAACTCGAATTGAGGTTGCGAATCTTTTCAATTCGGTTCCGGCTCGAAGGAAATTCCTCAAGACGGATAATACAGAAGCTGGGCATATCGTTCATATTGCCCGACTCTATGCTGTAGCACATCCGGAGATAGCCTTCACTCTTCTGGAAAATGACAAGAAGATTTTTCAATCTCCTGTCACCGAGGATTTCGAAGTTCGTGTGGCAGAGGTTTTTGGACGACAGTTGGCAGACAACCTGATTGATCTTCGCGTTGAAACGGATGGATTTTGCCTGCGAGGATTAATTGGAAAACCCGGGGTGGGGCGATCCACTCGCCAGGAACTTATTACCTTTGTAAATCAACGCTTGGTCAACAGTCGAACGCTTAATCTCGCACTGATTGAAGCTTACCACACCTTTATTCCCAAGGGGCGTTATCCCATAACTTTTCTTTTTCTCGACATGGATCCCAGTACTGTCGATGTGAATGTGCATCCGGCCAAGAAAGAGGTTCGATTTCGCGAGGAGGGACGGATCCGCCAGTTCGTCATAGGCGAGGTATTATCACGGCTTCGGGAAATTGCCGGTAGAGGTTCGGAAACGGCCATTAGTTCAGAAGAACGTATCCTTCCCAGAGATTCCCTTCGACCCATAAACCCTGATTCTCAGGCGGTTTCATCACTAGACGACACTACGCTCCCTGTAATTGGCACTGACGAACCTCCCCGATTAGATAAAGAAATTCAAGCATCTTCATTGGAAACAGCAGTGTCCAGCAAGACTGACGGTGTCCCTTCCTCGTCTCCTTGGAGATACTTAGGATTGGCTCATGGTGTTTGCGCTATTTACGAGACGGATGCGGGCATCGTAATCCTCAATTACAGGGCAGCAATTGAGCGAATTCGTTTCGAGGAGATTTTCGAGGGACTTAGAGATAAGGAGATCATGAAACAGCAACTACTTTTTCCTGCACATTTGGAGCTGGATTCAGTTCTCGCTGCAACTCTGGAAGAGAATCTTTCATTTTTTGCCGATGCTGGATTCAATATCGAACCTTTTGGTAGAAACTTTTATCGAGTCGAGGCCCTGCCTGATTGGCTTAAACCGTCGGAGGCAGAGGATCTCCTGCGGGACCTGTTGGGCTTGATTCAAGAAAGAGGCCTCAATCCAGTCAATCGTGAGTTTCTACATGAAGAGTTAGCCCGGCGGGCCTCATTTTTGCCCGTTAAGGTTGATCCGAAACCTTCTCGAGAGGAGATAGAGGCCCTTCCCGTTCGGCTTCTTGTCTGTCAAAATCCCTTGACCGATACCAGTGGCAACCCCACTTTCTTGGAACTCTCTCGAGCTGATCTAGAGAGAAGGTTAAAGGGTGCTTTCTGACCTTCAGATCTAATTGCTATGCGGTTTCGGGCTTAACAGGGAAAGGGCTTGCTATTATTTTTTAGCTCGGGAATCTGACGATCCCTGGGTTAGCCAGTGACAACGCGTAGAGAATTAGACTATTCAGATTGCTTAAATCTTATTACTTGAAAGCAATGCTAGCTCTTGTTTTTCTGATTACGTCTCCCTTCTTTTATTGTTTTGCCCGCTTTCCCATTGCAAGCCCTCGCGGCTCTGAGAATTTGCTGAATGGGGTGTCAAAGAGAAAGTGAATAATGAGGTATATCACCAGTGTGGCCCTACTGCTAACAAGGCTACTGTTTTGAGTTCATCAGGATTCGAGTACGTTGCCTCCAAGCAGGAGAGGTATTCCAATCCAATATCAATACCAAACCTGAGATTTTGATGTTCTCGCTTCCGAATTCCCAGGGACACTTATAAGTGAATCATTGTTGAAGATAATACGCTCGTGAATTACTGCTGCATCAGCTAGATGTTCAGCCGAAGATGTTCGCAACTTTTTTAGTGGCGATTCTTTTCTCAGGCAAAGTAGCATTGGCCTCTGAATCATCGCAATCGCTTTCTCCCTTTTCCCCAGGAGAGAGGCTGACGTACAAGCTAAGTTGGGGTCCATTTGGTGTGGGAAGTGCGGTTTCAGAAGTGAAGGAGTTTCGGAATGTTGACGATGAATGCGCCTACAAGTTTGCTTTTTTCGTCAAGACTAACCCTTTTGGAGATTTATTCTACAAAGTGCGCAATAGGTACACCAGCCTTGCCGGACTGGGCCTAAAACGAGCCCTTGTTTATACAAGACGGGAGAATGAGCACAAGAAAAGCCGAAATGTTGACATTGTCTTCAACTGGCACACGCAGAGTGTTCAATACATTCGAGAAGGCGTGAGGCGTGATCCCGTGCCGTTACCCGAGTCAGCTCTCGACCCTCTATCCTCAATCTTCGCGGCCCGGTTGTTAGAGTTAAAAAAAGGTGCGAATTACTCAATGAATGTGACTGATGGTAAGTATGTGGAGAAAGTCAAAATCGAAGTCGGGAAAGAACGCCGGCATAGGAATAAGGCAGGTGATTTCAATGTCCAGATCGTTACCTTGGATTTTGGAATGATTGCGACTGCATTTGGGAAGAAAAAACGAGCTTTCGCCGAAGTTTGGGTATCAAACGATCAGTACCGGGTTCCTGTTAGGATGCAAGGAAGAGCCATGTGGGGAACTTTCCGAGCAGAGCTAGTTGCTGTTAAACGTGACGCTCTACCTCAAATCACATTTGCCCAAGCTGGCCACCCAAAGATGGGGTGCCCTGAAGTAACTGATTAGCTGATCTTGGTATCTGGGATCTGACTATCGCATAAAGTTATTTAGAATCTTCAGTTAGTAACCTGATGGTGTCTATTCGAGTTGCGCCCCCAGTGTTAGTGGTGTGTGAAAAACCCATGCTAGGGGTACCAACGGAATAAATTGGTCTCATCTGGTAGTAACTCCTGAAGTCGATTGCTTATTGCTGTAACATCACTGAAGGCTTTTTCCGAAAACCGAGAGTTCAGGGCGGAAAAGTTTACTGCTGACTGCTCAGTGCTGCGAGATCCGATCACTGCTGTTGTAATTCCCGGCTGACGGAGATTCCACTGTATTGTCAGGTGGTGGAGGGGGAGTTCCAGGGGAAGAACTATTGCCTTCATCTCCTCTATCAATGGGTGGATCTTGGACCAGAGTTGTTGATCAAATAAAACATTGCGTGAGCGGACATCATCTTCTCGAAACCTAGGGTCCAGCGAAAACTTTCCGGTCAGAATTCCCTGCCCGATCGAGCTGTGGGTTACAACAGGTATCCCATGTTTCCTACAGTAAGGTAGGATATCCGCATCCGGTTTTCTCCAGATGGGGTTGTATCCGATCTGACAGACGTCAATTTCTCCTACTTCGCGCAGCGATTCCATTTCTTCCAGAGAGAAATTGCTTACACCAATGGCTCCGATCAGGCCCCTTTCTTTCTCACGTCCTAGTAACTCCATGTGGGGACGCATATCAACGCCTCTCTTTGGGTAGTGGAGATAATAGAGATCAATCCTCTCCGTTTTCAAATTCGAAAGAGACTTATAAAGTGCGCGGACAATCGACCCAGGTTTCTTTCCTACACTTGCTTTAGAAGCGACGAATGCTTCGTCGTATTTATCTTTTAGGAACAATCCACAAAGTCTTTCCGAGTGGCCGCTTCCGTAGGCGATGGCCGTGTCCCAATGTCGCACTCCATGATCCCAAGCTTCTTTCATAGCTCCTAGCGAATCCCTGTCATCTTGGCTACCCCAATCATTTCCTGCGAATGCCCAACAGCCCAGTGCTAGCATCAGCGTCTTTTCCCCCTCCGATCCGATGCGAGTATAGGGAGGAAGGAAGATTTTGTTTGTTGAACTCAATGAAGCTGAAATCTCATTAATTTGCGGCCACTGCGACCGCAAGTTTAAGTGACAAACGCCTTGATGTTGGAAGTAAGATCAGATTTTCCCGAGAAAAATGCCATGTATAGGAATAGCAAAGTCCAACAGATTACTACAGTTTTCGCATCACCCGCATCTCTTCAAGATGTTCCCGCCCTTCATAGGCCTTTGTCGGCACCCACGCCTTGACAGTTTCAAATCGATCTCCGAACAACTGATCAATTTCTTTAGTAGAAACAGGGAAGGGTGGACCCTCCGGGTCTTCAATCTCCACAAAAAAAATGGCAAGGAAATAGCATCGTGTTTTCAGTAAAGAGTGAGTCCTTGTAACATAATCCCTCCGAAGTGATGGATCGAAGGCACAAAAGAAGGTGTGCTCGAAAATCCAGTCGAAGGTTTCAAAGTAATTAGCAGGAGGTTCGAAATAGTTCCCGAGCACGTATTTTTCCTTTCCAACCTGAGGGAAGCTGTGCGCTTGGTCCAAAGCACATTGAGAAAGATCGAATCCAATGGGAGTACAACCAGCACGAGCTAGGAGGCGGACGTCATGACCTAACCCACAGCCGGGCACTAGGACCTTCCCCTTTACCTCATTCGAATCCAAGTATTCTGCAAGCGGGGGAGCAGGACCTCCCTTTTCCCAAGGAGTGTCTCCGATAACATATCTCGCATTCCAGTCCACAATGTTCAATGCTTAGCGCCCTATCGGGGCAACCCCGAATTCAAATATTGCCAACTTTATATATTCCACTTGGTAAGTTTTGTCGATATGGTTTGATAGTTAGGTCGAGGATGAGGAATGAAGTGTGGTGGGATACCCTAGCAGATCAAGCGGGAATCTTTATTTGGCAGAACTCATATCACTGAGAAAGGAACAGATCGCTATACGATGAACCTTAATAACCTAATCGAGCTCGATCAGGTCAATGTAGCTCTGGATGGGCAATCAGTACTTCGAAATATTTCCTGGAGACTGCAAAAGGGCGAGAGTTGGTTTGTCTCTGGTCCGAATGGGAGTGGCAAATCCACCTTTTTGCGACTTCTCAAGGGGTTTGTTGGGCCGGATCCAAACGGCGGAGGACGACGCACATATAATGTTGGCGGCGAAGTGACTGAGAGTTCTGTGGGCTTGGATGGAAAGATAGCACTAGTATCCCCCGAGTTACAGATGCGCTACCAGCGAAGCGATTGGAATCTTTCTGCCGAGGCAGTTATCCTGACCGGATTCGAGGATACCGACCTCCTTTATCAACGCCCGAGTAGATCTCAAAAGCAGCGGACCCATGCTCTCCTTTCTACTTACGGCCTGATGTCTCTAAGGAAGTCCCTAATTTCGGAGCTTTCGCAGGGAGAGTTGAGGAGAATTCTCATTTTACGGGCGTTGGTACAATCGCCAATTGTTCTTCTACTTGATGAAATGAGTGGGGGATTGGATTGCTACGTTCGTAACCAAATAGTCGATTTGATCGCCGAGGTGATTCGAAACGGTTCTCAAGTAGTGATGACGACCCACAGGGAAGATGAAAGGGTTGCTGGAATTACCCGGATAGCAGAATTGAAGGAGGGGATGCTGCTGAGAAAAGATGACCCTAAAGAAGATCTTCCCAAAGCTGGATTTCTAAAGCAGCCTCCATTGCCAATAATTTCTGGGATCAAGAAAGGCCTTGGAAGTCTGTCTCAACCAATTTCTATAAGAATCGAAAAAGCCGACGTTTTTCGCAAAGGACGGAAGATCCTTAAGAAAATTAATTGGGTGGTCAAACCCCATGAAAATTGGTCAATCAACGGTCCCAATGGCTCTGGCAAGAGCACTTTACTTCGGCTCATTTACGGTGACTTTACTCCTGCCTTTGGCGGAGTGATCGAACGAATAGAAGGACAATGCATCCTCAGTGCTCAAGAAGCAAAAAATCGAATAGGGTTGGTCTCTCCGGACCTTCAGGCTGCCCACAAATTGTCCTCGCGCGTCATTGAAGTTGTGGCTAGTGGTTTTTTTTCCAGCATAGGCCTGATTGAAAGTCCAACGGATGATCAATGGAGCCATGCTCGCGGTCTTCTAGAAGCAATGGGCCTCACCAACCTCGCTGAGCAATCGATCGCTGCGCTCTCCTACGGAGAGGTACGCCTTATCATGATTGCTCGAGCACTAGTCAATTCCCCTTCAATGCTCCTGCTTGACGAACCCCTCGAAGGTCTCGATGCAAATAACCGCGAGACCATACGTGCTTGCCTTGACCTTTTCGTTTGCCAAGGGGTCCAGGTGATTATGGTTTCCCATCATCCAGGTGACCTCTTGGATTCTATCTCTAACTTCTTGGAAATCAAAGAAGGAAAGATCATTAACTATTAGTCCAAATTCCATTGAAAGCTGAATTAGCGGGCGACTTAAAGATCTAATTTCCTCATTAGCATCTCTACTGCGTCTGCCTCCTCCTGATCGAGGGTTTTCAATACTTCCAATTCCTCTCTGGCCTTCTCCCGATACAAAGCAGCAAGCTCAGCGTAGGCCTCGGCTAGGTATTCTCGTGCTTCTACCAGATCGGGTTTGAGCCTTATCGCTTCAAGATAGGCGGAAATCGCTTTTCCATAGAGTTTCTGTTTCCGGTAGCAATATCCGAGATTGCTGTGAGCTTCCGCTAAATCTGGCCATAATCGCACTGACAATTTCAACTTTGTAATGGCCCGACTGTACTCCTCTGATGTCATCAATTTCGTGCCATCCTTGAAAAAACGTTCTGCCCGAGTCTCTTTCTGGGTTCGAACTGCCTCTCGAGCTTGCTTCAGGGCCGTGTTTGGCTCCGCCGGCAGTGATGTCTCGGATCCATTCGATAGTCCCGGAATCAAAAAAAAGCCGAAACCGAATAGAATCCTCTTTATAATAAGCGATACGTACTTTTGATGAATCTTCATAACTTTTAGGATAAGGAACTAGCTCAATCAAGGATTGCAGTTAACCGGAGTAAAAATAGATTGTTACGTGCATTTCCCGTCTATCTTCTCAGCCGATGGATTCCTAATAGAGCCAATACTTCCTGCTCATAGCCTGAAACGCCTTCGCTTGATTTTGCCATTGGTTAATAAATAAATCCAAATCTACCGTGATCCCATTACGGGTGATTGCCCTCCACCACTTAGTCGAGCCAACATGTTTATTGAAGAGAATTTGTTCCTTCTCGCCAGCAGAATTGAAGGGATTCCCGCTACTCCATCTAATGGCGATTTGCATCATATGAAAACTAACCTCGGTTGGCCGGAGCGTATGCCAGTTGTCGACCTTCAGATAGGCGCCCTGCCCATGCCTTCCATCAGATTGACGAACAGGAATAATAACCACTTGGAGGCCTGGTATCCTCCTTTCCAACAGTGCGGTTCGAATTTCCTCCGGACTTTTATTTGGATATCGTACAATTCGGAAAAGATGTTGCCACCCGTAGCCGTGGGAGAAGTTTCCCAATTGGCAGCCTAGTCCGGTCATCGCGTATCCTAGGACCGCTGAAAGATCCTTGATCGCAGGTGATGTTTGAATCCATTTTAGTCCGGTGTCAGGCCACATCATGTCGCGTCGCCATCCTCGCATTGGAATGACGGTTAGTTTACCCCGCCGCTGTGTCTTATGGTCTACTTCCATCCACCCAGGAATTTTTTTGGCCATATTGGCTAATTCTCCAATTGTGAGCCCATGAACATATGGTACGCGGAAGGCGCCGACATAACTCATCCAACGTTTTTCCAGATAAGGGCCATCCACTTTCAGTCCACCCAGGGGGTTAGGACGGTCCAGAACCACTACTTCCACGCCTTTTTCGAAGCAGGCTTCCATACTTAAACGCATGGCGCTGACAAAAGTGTAGGAGCGGACCCCTATGTCCTGCAGATCGATGACAAAGACATCAATCCCATCTAGCATTAGCGGGGTTGGTTTTCTGAATTTACCGTAGAGAGAGCGAACCGGTAAACCAGTCTTGAGATCGAACTGATTCTCAACCGGAATGCTTGCCTTCTCATTACCATAGATACCATGCTCTGGCCCGAAGAGCGCCACTAGACTAACATTCTTATTGTTTCGAAGAATATCAATCGTGCTTAACCCTCTATGATTGACTCCAGCTGGATGCGTTAGAAGTCCAACCCGCTTTCCTTTGAGGATCTGAAAATCGCGTTGCTCTAAAACATCAATTCCAAGGTAAACGGTCGCTTCGCACTTGGTTCCATTGAGAAGTGTGTTCGATAGGAAAAATGCGAATAGAAGGACGGATTGATTTAACCGGGCGAGACTCCTGAGTGCTCTAAATCGCTCTATAAGCTCTACGACGAGATTTACCTTTTGGGGACTTGAGAGGTCCTGAAGTAACCGATGCAACTGAATCCACCGAAATCTGGCCCAACTTACGCACAGTGAGATCGTTGATGCCAGAACTGAAAAGGCAACGTCGACTAACCTAGTAGGTGTTTCTCGAGTCTTGTCCACTGAGCTTTGTCCAATAGGAAATAGATTATTAGTGCTCTTTCAATATCATCTCAGCGGGAATCATTCCTAACGAATAGGGTGTACCCTTTGAAATTTGCTAACCGTTGTATTCCTTAAGCTAGTCAAATTACTGGGAATGTTTAAGTCATATCTGCTTTCATCTTTTTCGCGATTAGGGAGAATTGCTGGAGATCAATGATAGTCCATTTCCCGCCGAGGTCTTCTATAAGTCAGAGGGGTTTTTCATCGGTGCAGCTGCTGCCTTTCGAAATTCGCTAGGGGGATGAAAAGTCTTAGCGGCTCTATAGACGGCGATTCGGTAAACCACGCTACTCAGGACGCCCGCGAAGTAGCCTATGATTATTCCGCCTACAACTGTAGCCGTCACAGTGTAAACAGATTCCATCAGAAGGGTTTTCTCTCCATCTGTTCCCCAAAAAGCGATCATGCTGTTACTGTCACCAAAAATGCCTAGAAGAAAATCTCCGATACCGTAGGCCGAAAGATATATGATTGGCAGAGTAAGTGGGTTAGAAAGGAATTGCAGGCCTACCAGAATCGGCAAATTGCATCGGATAACTAATGCTGTGACCAGGGCCAGCGGAACCTGAGCTCCGTAGAGAGGCATAAAAGCCAGAATGCAACCTGCATAAAGGGAGGGTACGACATGGGTGGTGCGAAAAGACCAGAGAAAGGACCGGTTGCGCGCCGTCTTGGCAAACCATTTGATGAAAGGGTACCGATGCAGATTTGCTCGCCGCGGAAGTGGGCGAAGGAGTCGTTTGACCCGGCGAATGCGAGAAAAATGCTTTTCTTTAAGATTTGTGAATTCAGGAGGCATCGCCTTGATCATCTGATCGTTTAGGGAACTTAAAATTTCACATCTAAGGATATTCAATTTTTCCAGTATATCGACATCAAAGTTTGAGAAATCATCAGTCACCGGAGTTTCCTGACTTGAAAATGGTTTGCTCTTCGGTCACGGCTGACCCAAGGAGGCTAATGTTACAGTGAGCTTGAGGCTGATTTTTTTAAACTTATAGCTGCCAAAGTCGGGATTTTTGTTGGCAACCCTAGATCAAATCAGCCGAACGGGACAGTTAGTCACCCAATTGTTCTTATTTTCTCCCGAACTGCTTCCTTTAGCAATCCCTTCCCTTCAGCAATTGACTGCTCGAGCAAGTATCCAGCCGGAGCAATCTGTACTAGGTCACTTGCTTTAAGTCCTTTCGGCAACTGCCCCAGCAGATCCCCGGCGAGTACTCCTGCAAAAACCCAGGCGCTTTTCCCTTGTTCTAGTGCCTCCCGGACCATCGTTCCTGGCCCCTTGCCTTGAAGTGAGCTACGATCGAATCTCCCCTCTCCTGTTATAACCAGATCTGCCCATTCCATCTTCTCTTTCAACTTGAGCCATCGAGACACTAGCTCAATTCCCGGCACCAGGGTGGCACCGCATGCTGCACGGAGCCCAAAAGAAATTCCGCCTGCTGCCCCGCTACCTTTCTCTTCACAGAGAGATTTACTTACGCTGTGATAATGGCAATGCATACGTGCCATCCGTTTTCCACCCTCTTCGATCTTTATCCAATCCTCAGCTTCCAAACCCTTTTGTGGCCCGAAGATTGCCGCCGCACCGTTTTTCCCAAAAAGTGGATTCTCAACGTCGCAAGCAATTCGGATTGGCGGTAGATCCGAGGGTACCCCTGCGCTGAAAGTTGCGACTTTGTCCCATTTCGATGGTGATAGTTTCTCGATTGAATGCTTTTCAG
Source organism: Candidatus Moanabacter tarae (assembly GCA_003226295.1). NCBI lineage: Bacteria > Pseudomonadati > Verrucomicrobiota > Opitutia > Puniceicoccales > Candidatus Moanibacter > Candidatus Moanibacter tarae. Next base: position 2,375,811 of record CP029803.1, read on the forward strand.
AATCGAGAAACTTTAGTCCAAGAGCTTCCAGTGCACCTAGGCCTAGGTCGTTAGTTGCGCTGCCTCCGATTCCGAGAAGGATTGCCTCTGCCCCGCATTGATGCGCTTCATCGATTAGCTCCCCTGTGCCGAAGCTAGAGGTCACCCCTGGATCCCGCGCCTCCATTGGGACTCGCTCCAGCCCGCTTGCCTCTGCCATCTCAATGATGGCGATTTTCCCCGAAGTTGGGAATCTTAGCCAATCACAAAACTCTTTTCCCAGCGTTTCTAGATCCACTAGACCAAACTGTGCGGTGATTTCCTCAAAGCGCGGCCCCCGAACAACCTTTTCTACCAGCTCGCCATCCATCGATTCCGTAAGAATTGTGCAAAACCCCTCACCCCCGTCGGTTAGTGGTGTGCTCGTCACTTCCCAGTCCGGCTTTTCCAACTTAATCACATCAACTGCTATTTGACAGGCTGTTGCCGCAGCCATCGAGTCCTTGAAAGAGTCAAATGCTAAGAGTAATCGCAATGGTGAAGAATCAGGTTAACGGTTTAATCACTGAACCGGTAGCGATCTCGGAGAGAATCAGATTGAGAAAGAAAGCCGGCCATGACATAATACATGATGGTAGGTCTTAAATTGCTGATATGAGGATTTAGTTTCTATTTCTAACCATTTTCAAGGCCTGAGCTGTCTTAGTTGAAGCTTCTTGCTCATGTTCGCTACCCGTTCAGCTCTCCAGTGAGCCGTAGTAGGGCATGGCGTTGGCGTACATATAAAGCATAATAAGCGTATGAAATTGGATGCCAGATACTGGGAGCTGAGGGAGATTTACCGTTGAGGAAATAAATCAGAATGGGATTGTAGGTCGAAAACCATTCCTGTGGGCTGGATGCGATTGCCTAAAGCAATTCTTGACCGGTCTCAGCGTCGAGGATTTTGAAGTTTTCGGAGTGATAGACGGGATCGCCGCGGAAGGCCAAGCGAACGTTGTAAAGGTCTTCGATCTCAATAAGGAGATTTTCGTCTTCGGATCGGAGCCGTTCCAGCGCGTTGGGATGGCAGAGAATACGAAGGACCATGGGCTTATCGGGATCTTCGATCTGGGAGCGGAGGCGACGGAGGACACTTATGATACGGCGTTGAATTTCGACGCTCATGGTACGAGCCGATTTGACAATGCCGCGGGCATTGCAATAGGGGCAACCAGAGTAGATTCCCGAAGAGACGCTTTCCTGGTGTCTCTGGCGAGTCATTTGCATGATACCGAGTTGAGAAATCGGGAGGATGTTGCTCTTGGCTTTATCCTTTTCCATTTCATCGCGCATTTTTCTGTGGACTGCATTCCGGTCTCGACGTTGCTTCATGTCTATGAAGTCGATAATAATGAGCCCCCCGATGTTGCGAAGGCGGATCTGGCGCGTGATTTCCTGGGCCGCTTCGAGGTTGACTTGAAGGATGTAATCCTTGCCGTCTCCGGGTTTTTGTTTGTGAGAGCCAGTATTGACGTCGATTGCGACGAGAGCTTCAGTTTCCTCAATGACAATCTCGCCTCCTGAGGGAAGAGGAACAGTACGCTGAAAGGTCTGCTCGATCTGTTTCTCGATATTGAACCTTTCAAAGACCGGAATGCTCTCTGTGAAGCGTACAATCTTTTTCTTTGAGCGAGGCGAGATACGATCAACGAGGGCGTGAATACGTTCAAGATCCTCATCACTGTCGATAAGCACGCGATCGACTTCTTCGGTAAGGAAGTCTCGGACTGTTCGCTCGATTATATCTGGTTCTTCGTAAAGGCATATTGGTTGGGAGGAAGTTTCCATTTGGGCCTGGATCTCTTCCCACTGGTGGAGGAGAATGTGAAGGTCGCGGACAAAATATCGAAGCTTCTTTCGATCACCAGCGGTGCGTATAATGACTCCCATTCCCTCGGGGATGGTGAGAGTGCGAAGGATCTGCTTGAGGCGCTGCCGTTCCTTTCCCGTCTCTATCTTGCGGGATATTCCGCATTGCCCGGAGAAGGGCATCAGAACGAGGTAACGTCCGGGAATAGCGATATTAGTGGTGGTGCGAGGTCCTTTGCTCCCAATCTGAGCCTTCGTCACCTGAATGACGATTTCTTTGCCTACGGGGTAATGCTTGGGTATGTCTTTTAGAGTGATTTTATCTTTGCTGTTCCTCTGTGCCGCGCTCCGGGTGTCCCGGACGATTTCAATGGAGGAATCGTTGGCGGCGGGGAGAATGTCCCAGTAGTGGAGAAAGGCGTTCTTAAGCATACCAATATCGACGAACGCGGCCTTTAACCCCGGCTCGAGATTCTGAATGCGACCCTTGTAAATACTCCCGACAACTCGATCCTCGCCCAGTTGTTCGAGTTCGAATTTTTGGAGTATACCGTCAACTAGGAGAGCGACGCGATGCTGAAGGGGCTCCGAATTAATGATAATCTCGCGGAAGGGAGAATCATCCCGCTTTAATGCTTTGACCAATCGCTGGACGATGGGGCGCTCCTTGGAGCGCTCTTCAGCTTCTTGGGCAAGCCTTCCGGGACTTACATCTATAACCGGATTTTCTTTGGGTGCGTGTTGAAGGTCTTCTTCAATTTCTGAAGAAATCTCTGTACCGCGAAGGGCATCTGATGAGTTCATAATGCATCAGTAATAAAGGGGTTAATGGGCCCGTTTCTTGGGTTGCATTCCCATCTCAGGGTATGGATGTGCTTTTGCGCAGAATTGCCTCACGAGAAGTCCCTCCTATAACGGTAGACACTCTGGACAAGACCCTGAAGAATGCAGCAGCTCAAAATAAAGGACCCTCCGTAACTTAGAAATGGAAGCGGTAGGCCGGTGATAGGCATTAGACCGATTGTCATGCCGATATTGACAAAGACGTGTACCATAAAAATAATGCTAACACCGACGGCGAGAAGCATTCCGAAGCGGTCTCTAGCGCTTCTGGCTATTCGAATGCCGTTCCCCAGCATCAGCATGTACAAACCTATCACAACCACACTTCCGAGAAATCCCTTTTCCTCTGCCAGTACCGAGAAAATGAAATCGTTATGGGCAACCGATTGGGGAAGGTAGCCCAGTTTTGCTTGCGTGCCCTCACTCCAACCTTTTCCGGTGAGGCCACCAGAACCGACAGAGATGAGCGACTGGCGAAGGTTCCAGCTCACCCCGATACCTCTGGGATCGACAGCATTAGGAGCCACGAAGCCAAGAATTCGATTGCGCTGGAAGTCCTTGAGAGGAACCCACGAATGTTTTTCAAACCGTCCGCCAATTTGAAAGGCAGGGATATCATTCTCTTTCAGAAAGACGTTGTATCGATAAATGTCCACCGTTAGTATCCCCATTAACAGGAGGAAGATAACAAAGACGGCGGCAAAGAACCGCTTGGATAGTTTCGATACGTATAGAAGAGCAAACACCACGGGGGGAAATACGAGGGCCGATCCTAAGTCCGGTTGCATAAAAATCAATAAAATTGGTATAAGGACGACGAGACCGACTTTTCCTAAGACAACTAGGGACTCGCGAAAAGTTCCTATCTCTGACCGAGCGAGTAGACTTGAGACTATGATGAGGACGCCAATCTTAGCCGCTTCGGAGGGCTGTATATAGGCTACACCGAAGTCAAGCCAGCGCCAAGCGTTGAATCGTTTGATACCGAGGAAGGGAAGATTAAAAGGGGGAGAGGAGAGTTCCAGCATAAGGAGGAGTCCGATGCACGCATAATATATGAGATGCCCTTTTTCCAGGAAGAGATTGTAATCGATCCTAGCAAGAGTGAGATAGATACTGGCACCAATAAAAAGCCAGACGATTTGTCTCATCCACTGGGAGTATTCGCTATAAGCTTGGGCCGAATAGATGAAAAACACGCCAGTAATTCCCAGTATCACAATGCAAACTGGTTGCACCCAATCGGTCCTTTGATGGGAGGCCTGGGCGAAAAGTTCTTGGTAATTTTTTCGTAGACGAAAAGGCATTTGAGGAGATTGTCGATAGATCTAAGAGTGCTTCTCGGAAACCTCAAGCTCTGCGTCGTTGGGCCTTGATCAAAGCTGGGCCATCGAATTCGATGGAAAGATGCTTTGGGAGCTGAATAAGCAATTTTGGTATGGTATAATTGAAAAAGGGAAGCGTCCCCGAATAAATTTGACGTGAGAGGATGTTTTACAAGCCCGATGGGAAAGTATCAGCAAAAATTAGATCTCTTCTCCGTAGTTACTGTCCGGTAAGGTAATACCGTTTCGAGGTAGGCCAAACATGGAAAGAGGGGAGGTAAAGTTAAAGAACTGGAACAGAGAGTAGGATAAAGAAAGAGATAATGAAATCTAATATGCCTTATTAGTAATGGTGAGGAAGCGCAAACAATAGGCAGAGAAGGTGACAGAAAAAGAAGAGAAATCAACAGGAGCTAGAGAAGATCTAAGATCAAAGTCGACAGATTCACATTTTGAGGAATCTAATGAGGTCCCATTGTGTGTGGATCTCGATGGTACACTGGTTTACTCGGACACTTCGTGGGAAAGCGTAATCAGGTTGCTACGACGTTGGCCATGGATGGTTGTTTGCTTTCCCTTCTGGTTGTTGCGGGGGAGAGCCCACTTTAAGGCTGAGGTCGCTTCGAGGGTCAATTTCGAGCCCGAATGCTTGGGGTACATCGAGGAGATTTTAGAGTTTCTCAACGATGAGAAGGCAAAGGGCCGCCTTCTCGTCCTGGCAACAGCAGCCAACCAGTCGGTTGCGGACATCGTATCGCGGTATCTTGGTCTTTTTGATCGGGCTTTAGGTAGTGATGAGAAGATCAATTTGAAGGGACCACGAAAAGCAGAGGCCCTGGTTGGTTCCTATGGGAAGCAAGGTTTCGACTATGTTGGAAATGACCAAGCCGATATCGCCGTTTGGGAACAGGCTCGAATAGCCTATGTAGTCAACGCTTCAGAAGGATTGAGGAGGCGGATGAGCGATATGGGAAGTCATATCGAGAAGATGCCAATGTTAAATCTTAATTTGTGCGATTTTGCCCGTGCTCTGCGGATGCACCATTGGATCAAGAACGCTTTGTTGCTTGTGCCGCTTGTGGCGGCCCATCGCTTTGCTGATATTTCGGAATGGACCAAACTGATGATAGGGGTTATTGCATTTGGGTTTTGCGCTTCGAGTACCTACTTGGTAAATGATCTGCTTGATATAGAATCAGATCGGCGGCACCGATCGAAGCGAGCTCGAGTGATCGCTTCGGGTAAGCTTCGGATTTCAAAGGGGATTTATCTCGCTTTAGGGCTATTAGCAGTAGGTGTTTTACTATCGCTGGGTTTACCTGAGAGCTTTCTTGCCTGTTTGTTGATTTATTGGCTGGGAGCTAATCTTTATTCGCTTTTTTTAAAGCAGATTTATCTGGTCGACGTGGTTGTTTTGACAGGCCTCTACTTCATAAGGATTCTTTCAGGAGCTGAAATAGTGGATGTTGTTGTATCTCCTTGGCTATTTGTTTTTTCCCTTTTCTTCTTTCTGAGTCTGGCTCTGTCAAAGCGTTATGTTGAGTTGCTTCGAATTGCGGATCTTCCAGTTACAAAAATCCCAGGACGGGGCTATGGGACTGGAGATGGCTGGGTTGTTCTTTTTTTGGGGGTGGGGAGCGGAGTCCTCTCTATAGTAGTTTTAGCTTTCTATATGAACAGCGGTCATATTGATACGCTGTACCGCAAGGCAGAATTCATTTGGATCGGGGTACTCTTGACGCTTGTCTGGATCTCGAGAGTCTGGTACCGGGCAAAGCGTGGCTTATTGGATGACGATCCCATAATTTTTGCTATCAAAGATCGAACTAGCTATGTCATTTTGGGGTTGATTATAGTTTGTGTGCTACTTTCGAGTCCGATATTGGGACGATGACGCCCCAAGAATCCATCGGATCACTTTCAAAATTATACTATAATTAAACGAGACCGCCCGATAGATTCCTAATATGATGGCCGAATTCAAATCTTGGGGGAGGACGGTAGAGTGTGAGGCAGAAGCAAAACCCGTTTATTGGCGAAATGAATCATTCCCGTATTTGCGTGAAGGTGAAACATGCCTATCCTACGCTTTCGGTCGCAGTTATGGTGATTCCTGTCTGAATCCCGGTGGGGCCATGTTGAAGACAGAAGGTTTAGATCGATTTATAGAATTCGATGACCAGCAAGGGATTCTCCGGTGTGAGGCTGGGGTATCACTGAGCTCAATTTTGAAAGTTATTGTGCCACGTGGTTGGTTCTTGCCGGTTTGCCCCGGGACGAAAAATGTTAGTGTAGGAGGAGCGATTGCTAACGATGTACACGGGAAGAATCATCATGTTGCAGGAACCTTTGGGTGTCACGTGGAGCGATTTGAGCTACTGCGATCAAATGACCAGAGACTAATCTGTTCCTCGAAGGAGAACCCCGACTACTTTTCTGCCACTATTGGCGGTCTGGGGCTCACTGGGCTGATCACTGGGGTAGATTTGCGATTGAAGAAGATCGAAACCGCGTACGTCGATTCAGAGGTGATTCCATTTCGGGATCTCAGTGAATTTTTCAGACTGATTAAAGATGAGGAAGAGTACGAGTATTCTGCGGCTTGGGTGGATGGGATGGCGAGGAGAGGTCAGGTTGGCCGGGGAGTTTACTTTCGTGCCAATCACTGTTCCTCCGCTACTGGGAAAAGACTGACTGCCCATTCAAGCGGCGGATTGCCCGGGATGATTATACCTCGGTGGTTACTGAATCGTCATAGCACAAGAATGTTTAATGGGCTCTATTGTTATCGCCAGCGTTTAGAAGGGAAGGTACGACAGGTGCACTATGATTCCTTTCTCTTCCCGCTGGATGGTTTTACCAATTGGAACCGCATCTATGGTGGCAGAGGATTTCATCAGTATCAGCTTGTCGTTCCTGAATCGTGCGACGAGGGGGAAATGCTTGAAATTCTGAATTTCATGGCTGGTTCTCACCTCCCAATCCCGCTTGTGACAATTAAGAGATTCGGAACTATCAAGTCACCGGGAATGCTTTCCTTCCCGATGCCCGGCCTCACTTTTACTATTGATTTCCCAAATCAAGGAGAGGGAACGAAGCGTCTCCACCGGCAGTTGGACGATTGGGTCATAGGTCACCACGGGAGGCTCTATCCAGCGAAAGACACGAGGATGTCAGCCGATATGTTTTTGCAGGGCTATAGCGCAGTTGAAAAATTCGTCAGGTTTGTTGATCCGCGGTTCAATTCGGGGTTTTGGAAAAGGGTAACGAGTAAGCCGGGTACTAAAGACAATTGTTTTCGAGTTTAACGATTTGCCATAGAATACCCCAATTAAAATTTCTACATAGTCCGGGCCTAACATCCTTTGAGGAAACGCTCCTAGAAACAGCCCTCTACTTCACGCAGCTGTCAACCACTTGGTTGACAGCTATACAGCTCCCAATAGAAGATTAACAAAGGCAGACAAAATCCCTTGAAAATAAGTACGCCATTACATAGAACCTTGCCATAGCTTTCTCCGTTAATTATTGCTCAGAACTGGAACAATTGGACTAGATGGAGCCCAGGGAGCGAAAGAAGGCGCTGATATTGGGCGCTACATCAAGTATTGCGCAGGCGGTTGCACGGGAGTTGGCGCGAATGGATTATGATTTTCATTTGGTGGCCCGCGATAGGGAGCGTCTTAAAGCGGTTGGCGCTGACTTGAGGGCGCGCAGTACTTGTCGTTGTTCGGAACAAGTTTTTGATTTTGTGGAGATGGAGCGACATTCTGAAGTCATGGAGGGCGCTAAGGAGGCACTTGGAGGATTAGATTTGGCTCTCATTGCCTACGGCACCATGGGTAATCAGCGGGAATGCGAGACGAATTTTGGGCGTGTACAGGAGGAGGTCACAACCAACTTCACGAGCGTTGCCTCTATCCTAAATCTATTAACCGGTTTTTTCGAGAAGCAAGGTAGCGGATCACTTGCTATTATCACCTCTGTGGCAGGTGATCGGGGAAGAAAGCGCAACTATATCTACGGTTCCACCAAGGGAGCGATTTCGATCTACGCGCAGGGGCTGCGCAACCGACTCTGTCGAAAGGGCGTTCATGTTCTTACGATTAAGCCAGGATTTGTTGACACACCGCTAACCGCGCACCTAGTTAAGAATCGTTTCTACGTGAAGCCGGAGGTCATAGCCAAGGATATTGTTAAGGCGCTTCGGAAAAAGCGAGAGGTTGTTTATACGCCTTGGTACTGGTTTTGGATTATGTGGGGGATTAGAATAATTCCGGAGAGAATCTTTAAGCATTTTCAGCTTTAGTTAGAAAATACCAGCGACTCCTGTTCAGAGGCCCAAATTCACATCGAAGTTAAGCTTTGCAGCGAACCATTGGGGGATTACCTAATATGAGAGTTGAGGGCCCTAGATTTTATTTGCTCCCATTGGAGGGAGTATTGTAGTTTCCTTGCGCAACGGTAGTATTATCAAGGTCGATGAGATTTTCTAATTTGAGAAAGGGAGTGCTTTGGGTTCTGGTGATATTTGGTCCTTCCCTCGGAGTCATGGGGGCCGCTGACCAGAATAAACTAGACGAACGTATCCGGAAGCTGACCGACCGGTTCGAATTGATCGCCGGAAAGTCGCGGACCAAAATTCCCAGCTATGTTCTCCGTCGTGCCCAGGGGATCGTGATTTTCCAGGAGTTCGAGGCTGGGCTTCTCGTTGGTGTTCGAGGTGGCAATGGAGTTGCGCTAGCACGGGATCCCAAAACCGGAAAGTGGAGTCTTCCCTCTTTCATTAAGACAGGGAAGGGAAGTTTTGGTCTGCAAGCCGGAGGGCATGAGATCTCAGCTGTTATGGTAGTTTTTGATTCCAGTGTGATGCGACAGCTTGCACGGGCGAGATTTAAGATCGGGGTTAATGCGGCAGCCACTGGGGGGCCTGTGGGATTCGAAGCCGATACAAGAGTCGGACTTCCTCCGATCGTCGTTTATTCAAATGCTACAGGACTGTTTGCGGGAGTTTCTATCGAGGGTGGTGTTTTGACACCAGGCAACAGAGCGAATCAGAGGTATTACCGCATGGGAGGGGTTACCATGTATGAAATCCTCTACGAAGGCACGGGGGCCGGAACTCCGACTACACAGAGACTGCTCGAGACGATTGGTCGGTATGAACGTGACTAGATCGCAAGATATTCGTGACTTTTCTGTCGCATGGAAACCCATCTATATCGAGTTTTACAACGAACAGAAAAGTGAGCTACCCTATAAAGGGACCACGAATGCTGGGTGTTGTTTCCGGTAAGATTCAGACTTTGGAAATGCTTTCCCTTAAAAGCGTAAGCACTGAACCGCAACTTCTTTAGACTCTATTCCATTCCTAGTTGTCGCCGGAAAGTACGAAATGGGGGATGTTTCACTTTTTATTCGATTAGTATTTGCTTAAAGTGGTGCTAAGAGAATTTTCTTGGCATATGGGGTGGTTTTTTTTAGAGGTAACCCTCGCAATTTGTAATAACATATTGTTTGGGGGAACTAGTTCTATGGAAATTCAAGCTTATCTTAAACCGACATGTGGATGGAGCAAGGGTGTGCGAGCGATCTTTGCAAAGTATGATTTGGAGTACGAAGACAAGGACATTATTAACCACCCGGCGATCTATGCTGAGATGGTTGAAAAATCTGGCCAAATGCTTTCCCCGTGTGTGGAGATTGATGGCGTAATGCTGGCTGATGTGAGTGGTGAGGAAGTTGAAAACTATCTTCTGGGTAATGGGCTAGTGAACCCCAGTGATACGGAGGCCGGCGTGCCGATTGATGCTCCTTGCACAGATGAACAGCATGCGCAAATGAACGCGCAATCCCAATCTGTTCGGTTTTTTTAGGATTCCGTCCGAATTGGGATGAGCCATCGTTAATTCATTAACGATGGTGAGTTTCGAGTAGGCCGAGAGGAAGCGAGATCCTAATAGATCTCTTCGATTGTAATCCGAATATCTGAATCAGGGCTGCAGTCGGCTCGTATGGAAACGAAACGGTGCCGATATTTGAAGTAGGCTGGCCAGAGCGCCTTGCGGTCGGTTTCAGGTACGGATATATGATTAATCGCATCAGGGGAATGGAAATCAAAATCCCCCTCTGGGATATTTCTTGGGAGGTTAACCATTCGCTTTTTGCAGTCGAAGAGGAACATCAACCAGTGGTTGGCTGATTCGTAGTTTTTCTCCGCAACCATGCCAAAGAGGTGGAGATCTTTTTCACAGAGGATCAGTCCCGCCTCCTCCCGCGCCTCGCGGATGGCACATTCAAAAGGACTCTCTCCAGTGTCCATTTCAAGTTTGCCTCCGATCCCGCTCCAAAGCCCAAGATTGGGCTGCTTTCGTCTCTTCAGCAGAAGAAAACTGCCTCTAGTATTCCGAACATATAGCAAGACACTAATTTTGTAGGGGAGCGATACCATTGTATTTTATTTAAGGGTCACAGACTCGATTGTATACCGGATGGATCCTTCCGATCGAGTATTAGTTATTGCGAATAATATGGAAAGACTATAGGTTGATATTGAGTGGTAGGGGATTGACGGGATTTCGTTCAAGTAGTTGATGAGTGATGCAGGCCCGATAATAAAAGCCTTGCCACCGCCTAAGTTACTGTCAGTGGCTTGGTGGTCAGATCAGTTGATGCTCATCTTCAGCTCTGAGAATCAGCAAGTTTGGTCTCGTAACCTCGTTCCTGCGTAATAGGCTGGGCACGGATCGATTTTTAATTGGGGAAGCTTATATTTTACAATGTTTTTATCTAGTTTTTACTTGTCGGTCGTATCCAATTAAACACCATCATGCGGCCTGACAACATACCTTGGACGACTAAAGCAAAAGGTTATCAAAGAGATGACTGAAGGACAATTTAGACTTAAGATAGGCTTGCCAAGTGGCAGCCTTGAAAAGGCAACCTTAGCCCTTTTTGCGAAAGCAGGCTGGAAAGTCTCAGCCAGCGCGCGCTCCTACAAACCAGCAATCGACGACCCCGAATTGGAAGGACATTTCCTGCGCTCCCAAGAGATCAGTATGAATGTTGAGATGGGGCATTTTGATTGCGGTCTTTGCGGACACGATTGGATTGTGGAAAATGGATCCGATGTGGTGGAGGTATGTGAGCTCCCGTACAGTAAAGCTTCGAATAGATCTTCAAGATGGGTGTTGGTAGTTCCTGAGTCATCGGGGATCCGTGATATTGAAGATCTAAAGGGAAAACGTATTGCTACAGAATTAGTTGGGGTCACGCAGCGGTATCTGGAAACCAAGGGAATTGAGGCAAAAGTCGAATTCTCTTGGGGCGCGACCGAGGGGAAAGTCCCTGATCTGGTGGATGCAATTGTAGATATTACCGAGACTGGGGCTTCAATTCGTGCAAATCAGCTGCGCATCGTGGAGACCCTGCTTGAGACAAGCACTAGGGTCATTGCGAACCGAGAGAGCTGGAAAGATCGGAAGAAGCGCGATAAGATCGAGACAATTGCCTTACTTCTAAAGGCAGCTTTGGAAGCCGAGGACAAGGTCGGGTTGAAGCTGAACTGTCGAAAAAGCAACCTTGATAGTATTTTAAAAAACCTGCCCGCTTTGCGTAACCCTACGGTGAATCAGCTAGCGGATCCAGAATGGGTGGCACTGGAAACGATTATCGACGAGACAATAGTACGGGAAATCATTCCGGTTCTGAAATCCAACGGGGCGGAGGGGATTATCGAGTACGCATTGAATAAAGTTATCTACTAGAAATCGTCCGCCACTGAATTGGTCTTATTTCTGTCTCATCGACCTGCAATTTGTAGAGTCAGTTTGGTCCGGAGTTCAAAGTCCCACAAAAGTGCAGACCGCTTTTTCCTTGCACGAATCAATGTTTAGGGCCAGTTTGTTTGCTTTTTCGCGTATTTAGAATGCCGTGCGAGATCTATTTGTTTGGGGGCATTATCTCTCGCGGCCTAATAACATTAATCCCTTCGGTCAATTTGACGAAGAGTATTTGAACTGAAAAGAGCCTATGAGTTCGACTATAATGGAGGAATTGCTCGCTGAGAGCAGCTTTGAAAATCTCAAAGAGGGTGCGATCGTAACAGGAACGATCACTGAGATCCGCGATAGCGATGTGGTGATTGATATTGGGGCCAAGGCCGAAGGCGAGATTTCCGCTTCTGAATTCATTGATGTGGGGGAGTTGCAGATTGGGGCCGAAATCGAAGTTTTCCTTGAAAAACTAGAGGATCGAGATGGTAATCCAATCCTTTCCTATGACAAAGCCGAACAGAAGAAAAACTGGGAGCATATCCTAACCAAGTGTGAAGAAGGAACGGTCATGTCGGGCCGTGTTAAGGCTAAAGTCAAGGGGGGGTTAATTGTCAATATTGGCGTTGATTCCTTTCTTCCTGCTTCACAGATCGATGTTCAACCTCCCAAGAATCTTGATCAATATGTAGGGCAGACATTCGACTTTAAGGTTCTAAAAATTAATCAGGATCGCCGGAATATTGTAGTATCCCGCCGTGAACTAATTGAAGAGCAGCGACAGGTAAAGCGGCGGCAACTCCTAGAAGAGGTGAATCCAAATGATATTCGAACAGGAGTGGTAAAGAACATCACTGACTACGGCGCTTTTATCGATCTCGACGGACTTGACGGCCTATTGCACATCACGGATATGAGCTGGGGCCGAATTTCACATCCAAGCGAAATGGTTACGGTGGGGGAAGAAGTCAATGTGATGATTATCGAAGTGGATCAGGAGCGAGAGCGCGTCTCGCTTGGGCTTAAACAGACGACGCCGAATCCTTGGGAAGGTATCGACAGCCGCTATCCAGTCGGCGTGCAAGTTCGGGGGAAAGTTGTAAACCTCGTGCCCTACGGTGCTTTCGTCGAGCTGGAGGAAGGTGTCGAGGGCTTAGTTCACGTCACTGAACTCTCCTGGACCAAACGAGTTAATAAGCCTAGCGAGATACTCAATGTGGGGGACGAAGTGGAAGCAGTTGTCTTGGGGATCCAAAAAGAGGAGCAAAAGATTTCGTTGAGTGTTCGTCAGCTGGAACCGAATCCATGGGACATGACGAAACACAATTACCCAGTTGGGGCCAGGGTGCGTGGAAGGATTCGTAATCTGACCAGTTACGGAGCCTTTGTTGAATTGGAAGAGGGGATCGACGGAATGATCCATGTTTCTGACATGTCATGGACTCGGAAGGTCAACCATCCGAGTGAAATCGTAAAGAAGGGGGATGAGGTCGATGCTATTGTGCTCGACGTTATTCCTGAAGATCAGCGCATTGCGCTGGGAATGAAGCAATTGGCGGCCGATCCTTGGAGCGAAATAGATACCCATTATAAGATTGGAGATGTGGTCAACGGGAAGATTGGTAAGATTACGTCCTACGGATGTTTTGTCGAATTGGAGCATGGAATTGATGGGCTCGTTCACATAAGCCAGATCAGCGAGGAGAGGGTAGAAAAGGTAAAGGACGTGCTCGAAACTGGGCAGGAAGTTACTTCTAGGGTGATTCAGATTGATCGCGATGAACGGCGCATAGGTCTTAGTATCAAGGCTGCTCACTATGACGCCGAGCAGCTGGCGGCTGAGACTGCTGTCTACGAGTCGATTGGACGAGAAGAACTAACAAATCTCGGCGATATTTTAGACGAAGCCACGAAATAAAAATTGCGTGGCTTTAACCTTTATCTCTTTGGAGGGAAGGGAGGTCTAACCTGTGACAAAAAGATAGGGAGTTTGGGTCTTCCTGTTTGAGAAGGCGTGGTTGTCTAGGCGCGAAGTTTTGTAGGATTGGATCATTTTCTCGGAGTTCTCGCTTCTTTAAATGAGTTACGAATCCAATTTTTTTGCCATTTTTACGGCGGAGAACATAGCTTTGGCTTTGTTCAGTGTCTCTTGAAACTCTAAATAAGGCTCTGAATCGGCCACAAGTCCAGCGCCCGATTGGATATATACGGTATTATCCTTTAGAAGAGCAGTTCGAAGTGCGATGCAAGAGTCTAGATTCCCGTCGTAGCTGAAATAGCTAACCGCGCCTGCATAAGGGCCTCTCTGTTGACGTTCCAACTCACTAATGATCTGCATAGCTCGTATTTTTGGGGCTCCACTCACGGTTCCCGCAGGGAACGTTGCGCGCATAAGGTCGTAGGCAGTCCGGCCTAGGGAGAGCCTTCCTTCCACCTGTGACACTATATGCATTACGTGGCTATAGCGTTCGACTACCATGTATTCCGGCACTGTCACGCTTCCAAATTCGCAGACTCGACCCAGATCATTACGGGAGAGATCTACCAACATAAGATGCTCCGCTCTTTCTTTATCGTCTGACAGAAGGTCTTCTTCATAATCAAGATCTTCCTTGGAGGAATTGCCACGAGGCCGTGTTCCCGCTATTGGTCGCGTTTCAGCTCGACCATCGGTAAGCCGTACGTGTACTTCCGGCGAGGCGCCGACCAAGGCAAATTCGGCAGCTTCATAGAGAAACATGTAGGGGGAGGGATTTACTGTCCGAAGAGTGCGGTAAAGGTCGAGTGGAGAATGGGAGAAGGGTTCTTCGAACCGCTGCGAGAGCACGGCTTGGATGATGTCCCCTTCAACTATATACTCTTTGCTGCGAAGGACCAGATTCTCGAACTCCTGTTTTCTAAAATTGCTTGGCGGGAGAGCGATCTTCCCGGGATCGGAAAGTGGAATAGGAGCAAGACGTCTTTCCTGTTGAAGAGTGGTGTAGAGATTTTCGATTCCGGCAATCGCGGTGGCGTAAGCGGACGCAGCATCATCTTCGATATGCGCGTTGATAAGGAGACGCAAAGTTTGTTTGGCCCGATCAAAAATCACAACCGTGTCCGTGATCATAAAGTGAAGTATTGGCATATTATGGGGATCACATTCAGCAGGAGGGACGGTGGGCTCAATACAATGAATATACTCGTAACCAAGAAAACCCACAGCGCCACCGATAAATCTCGGCATACCTTCGATTGCGACAGGGCGGTAATCTCGCATCTCCTTTTCAACCACCGTCAAGGGATCGGCAGGGGTCTTGATTTGCGTTATCTGGCCGTTGCGGTCTATCAACTCGGTGTGGTCGAGATAAATATTAAGGATTTTCCTCGGTTGGCAGCCAATGATCGAATAGCGAAAAAGGTTGGCCCCTCCTTCAATTGATTCGAGCAGGAAAGCAGGTCCGGTTCGATTCAGTTTGGAATAAACCGAGACGGGAGTCTCAAAATCGGCCATTAGATCGGAGTAGACAGGTATGAGATTGCCTTTTTGCGCGAGGCGCAGGAACTCCTCTTTGGAAGGGAAGATTTTCATAGGAGATCCGGAGATCGATAAATGCCTGGTCCAAAAATGATTACGATTCAAGTGGGAGCAGGTGAGCGAGTGGTACGAAGATATCGGAATGCGGGGTAATTCACGGTAAGGAAGCAAATTTTAACAACGAATCAATCAGATTATTCGACTGCCCCATCTGTAGAGTCTATTCAACGGTTACAGACTTGGCTAGATTACGGGGTTTGTCGACGTCACATCCCCTTTCAGCGGCAATAAAATAGGCAAAAAGCTGGAGAGGGATTGTAGCAAGAATTGGCAGTACGCAAAGGTGACAATCGGGAATGTGGATAATTTCATCAGCAACATTTTCCGGGAATTCTACTCCTGCCGAGGTAATTGCGATTATTGGGCCCTTGCGTGCTCGTATCTCCTGAATGTTGGATAAACTCTTATTGAAAATTTCTCCTTTGTTGGCGAGGAAAACAGTTGGACATTTGGGACTGATTAGAGCAATTGGACCATGTTTCATCTCGGCTGCAGGATACCCTTCAGCATGAATGTAAGATATCTCTTTGAGCTTGAGAGCACCTTCCAGAGCTAAGGGAAACATCAATTGCCTTCCTAAAAATAGAAAATTTTCAAAGTGTGCATATCTTTGAGCAATCTCCTGAATCCGGTCAGCTTGATCAAGAACCTGACTGGCCTGGCCCGGTAGCTGTCGAAATGCATTAACCATTGCGACTCCATCGCTAAAACTTAGATCCCGAAGCCGGCCCAAGTAAAGTGCCACCATCGAGGCAATAAGGATTTGGGAGCTGAAGGCTTTGGTTGAGGCAACCCCGATCTCAGGGCCAGCATGTTGGTAAATTCCATCATCGGAATCCCGCGCGATGGTGGATCCGACAACATTAGTGATAGCGAAGGTACGGTAACCCTTTCTCTTAGATTCTCGCAAAGCTTCGAGAGTATCTGCGGTCTCTCCGCTTTGACTGATGACGAAAACAAGGGTATTTTTGTCGAGAGGTGAATTTCTGTAACGGAATTCTGACGCATACTCAACTTCAACAGGGATGCGCGCAAATCGTTCAATAAGGTGTTCTGCGATTAGGGATGCGTGCCAAGAAGTTCCACAAGCGCAAAAGAGTATGCGGTCTATCTGTCTTAACTCACGAGGCCCGATATTATTGAGACCGTCGAACAAAGCGGTTGAGCCGTCATTAGAAAACCGGCCGCGCATACTATTTTCTAAAGCTGTTGGTTGCTCGAAGATTTCCTTCTCCATGTAGTGAGAGAACCGGCCCAAATCTGAATCTTCGGTTTGCCAGTTAACTCGATCGATAACCGGTTCGACGGTCTCCTCTGAGACCGTTAGGATGGAGAAGGTGTCAGGGGATAAAAGGACAACTTGGTTGTCATCTAGATAAGCGACGTTCTGCGTCCGACCGGCAAGGGCGGAGATATCGCTGGCCAGGATATTTTCTCCGGACCCAATGCCAACGACAAGAGGAGATCCTTTCCGGGCACCCACGATCTCGTTAGGGTGATCGGTGCAGATTACCCCGATCCCATAGGTTCCTTCCACGTGAAGGAGGCTCTTGCGCACACTTTCGAGAAAGCGATTTTTCCCATTTATCGGCTCTTCCTTGTCATAATGATAGGCAATCAGATTAGCAAGAGTCTCAGTATCAGTTTCGGAAGCAAACTGGATGTCTCTGTCTTCGAGAAATCTCTTAATACTGAGATAATTCTCGATTACACCGTTGTGGACGAGGGCCACCTTGCGGTCGTGGCTTAGGTGAGGATGAGCGTTGGTGTCGCTGACACTACCGTGGGTTGCCCAGCGGGTATGACTGATGCCAAGATTTGAGTTGAGCTCGACCTTACGAATCTCGTTAACGAGTGTCTGTACGCGGCCGCTTTTCTTGATTGTTTGGAGACCGTCCTTTTTCCAAACAGTGAGGCCTGCAGAATCGTAGCCGCGGTATTCCAGTTTCTTTAGGCCCTCAAGAAGGATCGGGGTGGCATTCTGTTTTCCAACATATCCGACAATCCCACACATAGAGGTGTGGAAAGATATTGGAATTTGATTTGGATTCAAGCAGAATGCTAGAAGTCTGTAGGTATCCTCCTATTGGGTTCGGGTGCTACGGTCGATACAATTACTATTGGAGGCGATATACAAAGAATGAAACCGCGAGTTGTCAGTGTGGTTATGGGTGGTGGCCGAGGGACACGGTTACAGCCGCTGACAAGCTTGCGTTGCAAACCGGCAGTTCCATTAGCGGGAAAATATCGGTTGGTCGATATTCCAATCAGCAACTGCCTAAATTCTGGGCTGAATCAGATCTATGTATTAACTCAATTTAACACTGCTTCGTTACATCGCCACATCCGAGAATCATATGTTTTTGATGCCTTCGGAGGGGGGTTCGTCGACATTCTCTCGGCGGAACAGACAGAAGCGGGAGATAATTGGTATCAAGGAACTTCTGATGCGGTAAGGCAGAATCTCCACCATTTTCACGCAGGAGAAAAAGATCTATTTCTTATTGTGTCCGGGGATCAGCTCTACCAAATGGACTTCCGGCACATTATTGAGCAGCATCAGCGCAGCGGTGCCGAAGTGACGATAGCCGCGAAACCGGTTCCGATCTCTCAGGTTGAGAGCCTAGGGATCATGAGGGTTGGAAAGAGTCTAGAGATAGAGGAATTTTTTGAAAAGCCAAAGGAGCCCGGGGTGATCAATGGACTTAAGATGATCGGTAAAGTGGATAGAGAGAGTGATGAAGAACGCTGTCTCGCTTCAATGGGAATCTACATATTTAATAAATCGACTCTTTTCCATGCACTTGAGCATTCCAATGCTGACGATTTTGGGAAGGAGATCATTCCGGGGCTCCTCGGGAGAGCGAAGTTACATGCCTTCATTTTCGATGGGTACTGGGAAGATATTGGGACCGTGGGTGCCTTTTTCGAAGCTAATCTCCGATTTACTGAGCGGGTTCCTCCTTTCAACTTCTTCGATCGGGACAGAGTTATTTACACCCATGCTCGATTCTTGCCCGCTTCAAAACTGAATCGATGTCGGATTGAGCAAGGAGTGGTAGCCGATGGATGTGTAATCTCGGATGCGGAGGTCATTCACAGTGTTATTGGTATCCGTTCCGAGATTCGCGAAGAAGGTCTCTTGGAGAATGTTGTCATGATGGGTGCCGATTTCCGTGAGTCCCCTGAAGATCGGGAGAGCAATGTCGAAAAGGGAATCCCCCATATTGGAATCGGGCGGGGAGCTGTTATCAGAAATGCCATTATCGATAAAAATGCTCGTATTGGTGCTAATGTTAAACTTTCTCCTGAAGGGAAGCCTGATTTCTATGAGGACGGTGGAATTGTGATCCGGGATGGGGTCCTCGTCGTCCCAAAAGACACGGTAGTGCCGGACAATACAGATTTTTAGATTAATATAGATCAGGGGACTGTCAGGTAAACATTGGGACTTTGCTAGCTTTCCAAATAAAATGTCCGAAACATTTTCATCCCAGGCAAATTTGGAGCGCTGCATCATACATATTGATATGGATTGTTTCTATGCGGCGGTTGAGATTCGCGAGCGGCCCGAATTAATGGGAAAGCCCGTGGCCGTTGGTGGCCAAAGGCGTGGGGTTCTCACAACTTGCAATTATGAGGCGCGCAAATTTGGTTGTTGCTCTGCTATGCCCAGCTATCGAGCCCGCCAACTTTGTCCAGAACTGATCGTCCTTTCTCCCCGGTTTCAGCTCTATCGCAGAGAATCTGAAAAAATCAGGGAAATCTTTAAAGATTATACAAAATTGGTTGAACCGCTCTCTCTCGACGAGGCCTATCTTGACATAACTTCACTACCTGGGGATGGGTGGACAACTGCGAAGGAGATTAGAAAACGCATTTGGAAAGCTACTGCTCTGACCGCATCTGCGGGGATCGGCCCCAATAAACTCTTAGCAAAAATAGCTAGTGACTGGCGCAAACCTGATGGACAGTTTGAGATAAAATTGGAAGAGACAACTGCATTCATGCATGAGCTCCCTGTTGAGAATATCTGGGGAATCGGACCAAAAAGTACGACTCTTTTGAAAGGGAGTGGTATAGAGACCTGTGGTGAACTACAAAAGCTCACTCTGTTACAATTGCATAGTCTTATGGGAAAGTTCGGAGCAGAAATCTTTCGACTTTGCCGTGGACTAGATTCCCGTAAAGTGGAACCTCGCCGAATCCGGAAATCGATGAGCACCGAACGGACATTTGACGAAGATCTCCGCAGTCTCGAGGAAAGTATTCACGAATTGAAAAAGCTTCACCATGCACTAGCAAAGGATCTCAAGGGGAAAGGTGCTCAGCGTGCTATACACAAGATATTTGTAAAACTGAAATTCTCCAATTTTCGTCAAACGACGAGAGAATGTGTGAGCAAAGAGTTCTCATTTCCTGTTTTACACCGGCTTCTCGAAGAGGCTTATACGCGCAGCAATGAAGGGATTCGGCTATTGGGGGCTGGAGCGCGTTTTCAAGAAGATTCACCAGAGAACATCGAGCAGCTCGAAATTCCATTTGAAATTTAGGAATTGGTGGGAGGAGAATTCCTAAAACAAAATTATTGCGGACCCCTAACTCTAAATCGGAATCGCTTGGTGCTTGACCAGCTACCAGCAAAAACCATCCTTTGGGCGCTCATGGCTTCTTCTCCACAGAACGAGTCTAGGATGGATCGCATTGTCGGGCTTTGTCGTCGCCGGGGGTTTATTTTTCAGTCTTCCGAAATCTATGGCGGAATCAATGGGTTTTTTGACTACGGTCCGGTCGGAGTAGAATTGCGCCGAAATATCAAGGAAGCTTGGTGGCACGATATGGTTCAGCTCCGTGATGATATCGTCGGCTTGGATTCTTCAATTATTATGCACGGTGACGTATGGAAAACATCAGGCCATGCTGATGGATTCGCCGATCCTATGGTTGACTGTAGAGAATCAAAGTTACGGTACAAAGCGGACCAGATTTTCTTTTCCGATGTTGTGGTTGACGGTGAGACGATAGGTTATGTTTCGGTTCTTGAATCTCCTGCGATGACTGAGGAGGCTCAGGAGGAGGCGGATAGACTAAAGCGGAAACTTGGTGCCCGAGGGCAACTGGACCCGATCAACTTGCGTGATTTTACTAAGGCCAAAATAGAGGAAATCGAATTGATTCCCTCGCCGGCCACCGGGAAGCCGGGGTCTCTCACTCCACCGCGTGATTTTAACATGATGTTTCAGACCTATGTTGGAGCCCTGCGCGATGAATCTGCAATCACCTATCTCCGGCCGGAGACTGCCCAAGGGATCTTTGTCAACTTTAGGAACATCGTTGATTCCGGCCGCCTGAAAATTCCCTTTGGCATCGCCCAGATTGGAAAGGCTTTTCGTAACGAGATAACCCCACGTAACTTCATCTTTCGCTCCCGAGAATTCGAGCAGATGGAGATTGAATACTTCATACCCCCTGGCGATGAGTGGGAGAAGTACCATGAAGAATGGATTGGCGTTCGGCTGGATTGGTTTGATGCTATCGGGTTGGAGAGGAAGCGCTTAGGTTGTGATGTTCACGGACAGGACAGTCTCGCCCACTATGCGAAGGCTTGCACTGATATTACTTTCGAATTTCCTTTCGGTGTCCAAGAGTTGGAAGGGATTGCGGCGAGGGGCGATTTTGACCTTAGCCGTCATAGCGAGGGATCTGGAAAGTCGATGGAATATTTTGATGATGCCACCGGCAAACGCTATGTTCCCCATGTGATCGAGCCTTCTCTGGGGGTAGACCGGACTCTGCTTGCGCTTCTTTGCAGTGCTTATCAAACCGATGAGATTGGTGGTGAAAAGCGGGATGTACTTCGGTTCCATCCGCGAATTGCGCCCTACAAAGCTGGGGTTTTCCCTCTGCTAAAAAATAAACCTGAGCTGGTGAACAGGGCTCGTGGGATATACGACTGTCTCCGCTCGCGCTGGAACGTATTCTACGACGAAACCGGAGCGATCGGTCGTCGTTATCGAAGACAGGACGAAATTGGCACTCCTTATGGGGTGACGGTAGACTTCCAGACACTTGAGGACGGAACAGTTACGCTCCGAAATCGAGATTCCACCGAACAAGTGCGGATTTCGGAGGAGGGAATAGTTACTTATATAGCGGAGCGTATTTCCTAGGCTCAAAATCCCATTTAGGATTTCAAGGTTAAGAAATACGCCAGTCAACTAATTCAACTTGGGGATTCCGGCGACCGTTCCACGTATTCCAGTTGGCCCTCACTGCTAGATCGAGGGAATCTCCAACTGGTGGGCGCCTTTGCGACATCTTCCATGCTACTCCAGCAAGTGGGCGGCGGGAGGAATCATTTAGTTGAAAGCGTAGGTGCCCATTACCGAATTCTGAGGGCGTTCGATTCAGGGAAACTCTCTTAAGTCCGAAGATGGGTTCAGGATTGTTTTGGCCATAGGGGTGAAGGCATTCGAGGTCGTCAAGAAGCCTCTCATCAATATCCTCAAGTTGGATCCACTGGGTTAATTCCAGCTCTTTTTCAGGGATAGAGCCACCCAGCTCGTGGGTTGCTACTTGGTTGAAGGCTGTTCGAAATTTCTCAACGTTTTCAGCCTTTAGAGAAACCCCCGTAGCCATTGGGTGTCCACCCCAGCTATCGAGAAGATGATGACATGATCGCAGTAAATCGACGAGATTGACTCCCGATATGCTGCGTCCAGAACCTTTGGCGAAGCCACCCTCTTCTCCCAGAACGATGCTAGGTCTGTTGAAGAGTTGAGCAAGTCGGCTAGCGACAATTCCGACTACTCCTGGGTGCCAGGAAGAGTTGTGAAGGACAAGCCCTGAACTTCCGGCGAGCTCCGTATTAACCTGCTCTTCAGCTTGGAGGAAGACTGCTTTTTCAATTTCCTGTCTTTTGCGATTGAAAGAGTCTACCTTACGAGCCGCCTTGCTGCATTCCGTCCAGTTTTCACTGAGAAGCATATTGATTGGCAAGAGTGCGTTGGCCAACCGGCCGCAAGCGTTAATGCGCGGCCCAAGACGAAAAGAGACATCAAAAGGGGATATGTCCTCACCGATCGATTTTCCACTCACCTCCAGAAGGGCGTTTATTCCAGGCCGGTGTGCACTTCGCAGTCGTAGGAGACCATGGCTAGCGAGAATTCGATTTTCCCCTAACAGAGGTACTAGGTCCGCAATGGTGCCCAGAGCAACTAAATCTAGGTGGTCCTTGAGCTCAAATTCATGAGCGGCTTCGTCTCCTACATCGCGGAGTTGTTTAATGAGTCCGTGGACCAGCTTGAAAACCAGACCGACGCTTGAGAGATGACGCCAGGGTGCACTCGGGCTGTCATGAACGTGCGGATTGACCAGGATGCAATCTTTTGGGAGACTGTCTTTTGAAGAGTGGTGATCAAGAATGATCACATCAACCCCCAGACTCCTCAGGTGAGCAATATCTCCGCTGGAGTTTGTTCCGCAGTCTACCGCTACTAGAAGATCAGGGCGGTCTTGTGCAAGGGCGCGATTGATGGCGCTGGGCGAGAGCCCATAGCCATCAGAAAGACGTTGAGGGACAACATACCGAGGGAAAATTCCTAAATGTCTTAGAGAACTTACGAGCAAAGTAGTACTGGTTACTCCATCGACGTCGTAGTCCCCGAAAACAAGAATTGATTCCCGTTCCCTCATGGCGCGCTGGAGGCGTTCGACAGCTAGATCAAGATTTCTGATCTCGAAAGGATTACGAAGATTCCGGAGCTTCGGATTGAGAAAATCATGGGCAGCAGATGCTTCCGTGAATCCGAGTCGATAAAGTATGCGAGCAACGATTGGGTTAATAGACAGACTGTTCCGGAGGATTTCTATTCGATGATCCGGGACAGGAGAATAGCACCAGCGCATCGTTTCTCAGGTGACGTTTTTCTTCGATGTTTCCCACTCATACTTGGGAAGCATATCCCCTCGTTCCTCAACATGGCGTCGATCGCCCTTGTGCCACCAGAAAA
The DNA here is from genome assembly GCA_003226295.1 of Candidatus Moanabacter tarae. NCBI lineage: Bacteria > Pseudomonadati > Verrucomicrobiota > Opitutia > Puniceicoccales > Candidatus Moanibacter > Candidatus Moanibacter tarae. The sequence continues at coordinate 2,399,170 of CP029803.1, forward strand.
ATACCGGACTAGCGATAAAGATCGATGAGAACGTTCCGGTGAAGATACCTATTATGAAAACAAGAGCAAAATCGACAACAACACCAGCTCCAAATAAGAAGAGAGGACATGTGGCGAGGAGTGTGGTAATACTAGTCAGAATTGTTCGGGCCAGGGTGCGATTAATGGCGACGTTGACGATTCTTTCGAGTCGGGTGCCGGGGTTCAGAGTGAGTTCCTCTCGGATCCGGTCGAAAACAACGATGGTATCGTTAAGGGAGTATCCGATAATCATTAGAACCGCAGCCACCATGGGAGCAGTGAATTGTCCACTCCCGATTCCCCCCATTCCTAATAGGACGTAGAGCCCAATGCTCATGAAAATATCGTGAACTGTAGCTATAACCGCACCAATCCCGTAACCAATCTCAAACCGAAGGGCGACATAAACGAGAATGGCGAGAAGAGCTAAGATAACGGACAGAACGGCACCGATTTTGATTTCATTTCCCACTGAAGGACTGATCTCAGACTTGCCCAGAAGCTCAAGTCCGGCATCAGGAAATGCATTATTGAGGGCTTGGAACACTTCGCCGCCTCTTTTACCTTCAGTTTGTATTTTGAGGGTTTCTTTTGCCTGGCCGAGGGAAGTTTGAGAGAGGGTGTTGATTTCGCCTAGATCGTTATTCTGGGCTACGGCGTCAATCTCTTGCGAGGTGAGCTTCGTTTCAAAGTTCACGGTTAACTCATCACCGCCCAGAAAATCAATTCCAAAGATTTGGTTCCAATTGACGGCAATGGCGCCAATCCCAATGAGAACAACTACCCAAGAGGATTGGAAGGCAATCTTGCGGTAGCTGAGAAAGGGCACCCCTTCAATACGGAAGAGGCTCTTTTTCATCATACTCTTCACAAAACCGGTATTGATAATCAGTTCCAGCAATGCTCGACTAACAATAAGAGCACAGAAAATTGAGGAGATAATTCCGATAGCCAAAGTCACACCAAATCCTCGGACTGGACCGGACCCTAACCATATAAGAATTGAGGCGGTGATAAGGGTGGTCACATTGGCGTCAACGATAGTGGAAAGCGCTTTGTCGTAACCGGATACTAGGGCGGCAGGGAGTGTCTTCCCCTCCCTTAGCTCTTCGCGAATACGTTCAAAGATAAGGATATTAGCATCGACTGCCATACCGAGGGTGAGGACCAGAGCGGCTACTCCTGGAAGTGTGATTGTTGCACCAAAGCTGGAAAGAGTGCCGAAGACGATTACAATATTAATGATTACGGAAATGACCGCTATCATGCCCGCTGACATGTAGTAGAGCAGCATGAAGCCGATCACGACACAGGCGCCAATTTGAAAGGCGGTAAAGGAGGAGTCTCGGGCGTCAGCCGCCATGGTCGGACCAATATCATTCAACTCGTCGACCTCAAGTCCGATTTTAAGGGGATTGTTCAGAACATTGGAAAGCTCTTGCGCTTCTCGCTGTGTGAATTGGCCAGAAATTTCGGCTCCTCCACGAATCTCCTCTCTAACGGTTGGGGCGCTGTAGAGTTCTCCATCTAGGATAATAGCCAGTTGGCCCACAGTTTGTGTGCGTTCATTTTCCTCTGCGATTCTTCGGGTGGCACTAGCAAAGGCTTCTTCTCCATCTGATGTAAATCGGAGCAACACTCGAAAGCTTCCAAACTCGGTTGGTGCGGCAAATGCTTCATCTATGATATCCCCCTCCATTTCCGGAATTTTCTTGATATAATATGGTGTCTGCGTGATTTGTCCGGTTTTACGGTCTTCTCGCAGCTCAACCATGGAACGGTATCCGATCGGCGGATCCTGTTCCAGAGAGGGGACAGCAGTGCGGTGGACAAGACTGAATACGAGGAGTGCCGGTTTGCCGATATCAGCGACCATCCCTGGATCTTTGCTCAGTTCTAGGCCAGGCAACTGTACCTCGATGTGTTTGTCCCCAATAAGGCGTATTACTGGTTCTGCTACTCCAAATCCGTCAACCCGTTTACGCAGGATCTCCACTGCTTTATTTAATTCGGCCTCTCTAAAAAATTCTTTTTCGGCTGCGGTTAGTTCTTCTCTTTCGCCAACCCCTAGATTTATTTCAGCATTTTCTGTATCCTTTACTCTGTAAGTGACTGATACTCCTCCTTTTAGATCTAAGCCAGGCTTAATTTTTCCTTTGGAACGCAGGCGCAGCTCGTCTAACAAAATTTGGTTTCTTTTCTCTAGGTTCCGAATGTCCCGTGCATTGATCTCGGGAAAGAATTTCTGCAGGTCGATTTTCTCGTTCTTCAGAATGTTGCGAAAAGCGATGAAGAAGGAGTTGGCCTCACCGGCTGAGACCTGGGTAATTGCTCTTTCGTGCAGTTGCTTAAATTCCTCCAGCTCAGCCGTTGCCTGGCTCAGGATAAAGCTGTCGAAGGGTGAGTCCTGAACCGGGATTATATTGAGGATCGCCCATGCCAGGATTGCCATGGCAAGAGCGCTCTTCCATATGATGCTACCAGCCATCTAATTCTCGATTTTAGACTGTACCGCGTTTTTGCTCAGCTCGATCTTCGTATTCTCAGCGATCTTCACAACGAACCGGTCCTCTTTCACGTTGGTGATTTCACCATAGATTCCACTAGAGGTGATAACATAGTCGCCCGATTGAAGTTCTGAGAGGAGTTTGGCATGCGCCTTTTGCCTTTTCCTCTGGGGGGCCAATAGCAAAAACCAGAGTCCGGCAAAGAGAAGGATATAGAAGAAGATGATTGATCCTCCTCCAGATCCTGCTCCTCCTGCCTGTGCAAGAGTCGGAAGTAATTGAATAGGATTATGAAATAAGCTCATTTTCGCGGCTGTAGTTGAAATTAAAACAATGAAGATAAGTGATATTCAGAATGCAAGCCAAAGGAATTGTTCAAAAAACTGTTGAATGTAGTCTTGATGATATTAACTGGTCGCTTTGTATTCCTTGGTCTGGTTGAATACCGTCCATTTATCAACAGACTGGGGAAGATAGCAAGGAGACTACCTAAAATTTGCCAGCATTTCTACACTATAACATAATATTGTAGTTCGCCAATTCGATTGACATTTAACGCGGACAATTTAGGAAGGGCGATCTTTAAAGGTGACCACTTCCGATTCGAGTCAGACTTCGGTCTTTGACCGCAGTTCTCTCCGAGAGGAGACGATTACGGATGCTGTTATCCGGCTGGCTGGAGATTCGCAGGACGGAATACAGACGATCGGGGGATTCCTGGCGCGGCTGGCTGGACGGAGCGACCAGGATGTCATGACTTATATGACCATCCCGTCAACCATCGCGGGAGGCCCTTCTATTTTCCAGGTTAGAATAGGATCGGGAGATGTTCTTTCAGCCGGCGATGCGGCTGATTTCCTCGTTGCATTCTACCAACACAGCTACGATGAGCATATAGAATCCCTTAAGGAAGGAGGCGTGCTCATCTATGATGCGGATCATGTTGAGCCGGATGTTGAAGACCGACGGTTTGTCAATGTTGCTGTCCCGATATCTGGGCTCACCATTGAATCACTAGGTGGTAATGCTAAAAGCAAGGGGAAGAATATTTTTGTGCTGGGGTTGATCGCTCGGATTTTTAATTTACATGTAGAGAAGCTGAAGCTTCTAATGAAGGAGCGATTCGGGGGGAAAGGTAAGGGGATATTGCGCAATGCCTACCTAGCGTTCGACGCTGGGTTTGGCTATCCGATGGATAACGTCCTGACCCGTTATTACCAATTCGATAAATCGATTCGAAGAGCAGGTAGGCCCCAGGTTACGATGGATGGTAATCAGGCTCTCGCGTATGGATTAATCGCGGCGGGGGTGCGCTATGGAGCAGGTTACCCAATTACGCCCTGGTCCAGCATAATGGAATTGTTACGGGTCGAACTATCAAAATATGGAGGTGTCTTTGTCCAGGCGGAGGATGAACTTGCGGCCATATCGATCGCGTTAGGGTTCGCCTACAGCGGACATCTTGCGGTTACCGGCAGTGCCGGTCCGGGTATCTCTCTTAAGATGGAGGCTCTGGGTTGGGCCGTGATGGCGGAGATTCCTTTAGTGGTGGTGAATGTGCAGAGGGGAGGGCCCAGTACTGGATTACCGACCAACGTAGAGCAAAGTGATCTTATGCAGGCGATATATGGCAGCCATGGGGATACTCCAAGAGTTGTTGTGGCGCCTCGGCATGTTGAGGATTGCTTCTACGTGGCCTTGGAAGCCGGACAAATTGCCCGCAAGTACAGTACCCCAGTAATCATACTAAGCGATCAGGCACTAGCTACTCGTATCGAGGCATTCGACGAACCCAACTTGGAGGAATTGGTAGTTGATCCGGTGCTCGATCTCAGCTCCCGAGGAAGCGATTTCCTGCCATATGATCTTGACGCGATTACGAATCATGCCCCTCCGGGGTCGGTTATGGAAGGGGGTAAGTATCCAGTGGTGACCGGCCTCGAGCACGATGAGAAAGGTCATCCTACGGCTAATCCCCGCCTCCACTCGCAGATGACCGCCAAGCGAAGGGAAAAATTGAAAAATCTTTCCGAAGAGATCGGAATCCCTGAAGTGTATGGTGACGTAAAAGGAGACATTTTATTGGTAGGATGGGGATCGACGTTCGGCCCCATACATGAGGCAGTAGATCAAGCTCGCTCCAATGGTCGCAGGGTTGGATGTATTCACCTACATCATTTACATCCGTTTCCCAAGGGTATAGAGCAAATACTCAGTTGCTATCGCGAGACCTTCGTCGTTGAGATGAATGACGAGGGTCTGTACGGCTATGGCCAGTTAGCAGGGTTGCTCCGAGCCCGATATTGCCACCCCGGCATTCGAAGTATTACTAAAACTGATGGACTTACGTTTAAAGTGAAGGAGATACTAGAAGGCATCTCTCATTTTCCTAAAGATTCTGTGTAGATGAGGACAGTTTTTTCTGAGGGATACACGATATACACGCAATCGCCTTGAGTTTTACCTATTTTAAAATTGTAGTTAGGACGATTATCGATGGGAAGCGACCTCTTAGCAGGAAAAGAAGATTTGGCAGAAGGAATACAGCCGCGGGTAGACAAGAAAATCTTGACCGCCGACAAACCGACCTGGTGTGCCGGATGTGGAGACTTTGCAGTTTTGGCTGCTTTCTATAGGGTTTTGGAAAAGTTACAGTTGAGACATGAGAACATCGTGACTCTTGCCGGAATCGGGTGTTCCTCCCGGTTTCCTTATTTTGTTAATACCCACGGTGGGCACTTTATCCATGGGCGGGCGGTTCCTTTTGCGACAGGTGTCAGTATATCTCGACCGGATCTACATGTCTTTCTCTTCGGTGGGGACGGTGATGGATTCTCAATGGGGGGTAATCATCTCGATCACGGAGCTCGAAAGAATATCCAGATGACTTATGTCATTATGGACAATTTCGTTTACGGGTTGACTAAAAAGCAGACCTCTCCCACCTCTTTTATTGGGTTTAAGTCGAAAACAGACCCAGAGGGATCCGTAGATCAACCGATCAATCCCATGAAAAAGCTGGTCACCAGTGGTGCCACTTTTATCGCTCGTACTCACGCCACCCAAGTAAAACACATGACGGAGATGTATGAGCGGGCGATTGCTCATGACGGATTTTCCGTCATTGAGTGTCTATCTGAATGTACTGAGTTCTACCGAGGCGCTTTCGATGCCAGCGTTCCCAGAAAGGGGGGAGAGTTCGAGTTGATTAAGGAAAAGAGACATGATGGCTCTCCTGAGGATGAGAAAAGACATGACGTTTCAGACGAAACGGAAGCCTATCGATTGGCTGATCTGCCATGGCCGGGTGTTTTCGGTGTTTTTTACCAGGCAGAGCGGCCGACCAAGAATGCCCTTGAGTCTAATCTGATCGCACGTGCTCGTGAGAAGTCACAGGGGCGCTCCTCGTTGCAAATGCTGCAAGAAACGTTTACGAGGTTTAAATAGCCTGATTGTTCCGGTCCTCGAGGTTATTCCATAAAGGACGGTAGGCGGTGGTTCCCGATTGCTTCATCGACGGGATCTCCGTGTTCCAGATGTCTGGTATCCGATACCTGCTAAGGAGTTTTGCAGTACAACAAGATGGGTACATCAAATGTTATACGGAAAACTACGTTCGGGAAAGGACCATTAAACCATCATTGTAATCTTATCTCGAACTTTGCTGATTATGCCCAGTAGCAAGGTTCACGCCAGAGCCCACGATAAAAATTGATTGAGATCGAGGGTTAAAATCCCCGAAACAGGGTACACTAAAATGAGCATTAATAGATATTCCCATTAAGAGAGAGCATTCAGTTTATGGATCGATTTTGTGGAGATCGGCCTAAGGATCTTTCTTTCAAGAAGATTTGGTGATAGAGAAGATTACTCGCGAGTTGCTGGAAAAGGATTAGTCTTACGGACCCAAACTACCCAAAAGACGCCGAGGGTGCCTAAGATGATAGAATAGAAGACACCGCGGCTAAGACCGAGGATGAGACCGGCTGGATCGGGTTCACGAAAAACCTCCCCAATTATGCGAAGAATTGAATAGGCTATAAGGAATTCACCAGAAAGCTGACCAGCCGGCATTCGTTGCGGATTGGATCGCCAGAAGCGTATCTGTATATAGACCCCTAAAACAAGGCCCTCGAGAGCTGCTTCATAGAGCTGGGATGGGTGTCGGGGAGCAACAAGTTCCAGGGGAGTATTAGGCAGTGTGCTCGTTGGGAAAATTACAGCCCAGGGAACGTCGGAAAGTTTACCCCAAAGTTCGCCATTGATGAAATTGGCAATTCGGCCAAAAAGGAGTCCCGGAGGAGCAACGGTAACAATTAGGTCAGTCGTTTTGAGGAAAGGAGTTTTATTTCTTCTGGCAATAAGGAAAGCAGCTACAAGGCAGCCTGCAAAACCGCCGTGGCTAGCCATTCCCCCCTTCCAAAATTCGAAGAAAGAAAGAGGATTGCGGAGGAATGTGTTCAGGTCGTAGAGGAGCATGAAGCCCAGCCGGCCTCCGATCATTGTCCCCATGGCAAGGTAGAGGATGGCGTTTATTTGGGCTTCGGAATTCCAGGTTGACCGTTGCGTCTTGAAATAGAGTTTAAGAAGTCCGCAGGCGGTGATAAATCCTAGTATGTAAGCAATTCCGTACCATCGGATAGCAAAATCTCCATAAATTGGAAGAAGAACCGGATTCAGGTCATGCTGGAAGTAGGCTAAAAAATTTGAAGACACGTGCTTTTTGAGACCTTCGCGGAGCGCGAGTTATGATTAATTTTGTTCAGAGACTGAGCGAGAGGTCCCGTTTGCGTGCCTGCAGATGTAGATGTCTAACGCTATTTATTGAGGCGCGTTGCTTGGGGGGGACTCCTCAGCCTTTTTTTGCTCAGCTTGGTTCCGTGCGAGCTCGCGCATATCGACTGCAACATCTGTTTCCTCGTAGATTTCTCTTCCGAGGATGTGTTCAATGGTGTCTTCCACGGTAACAACACCTACAGTGGAACCGAATTCATCTACCACCATGGCAAGTTGTTGATGCGTTCTAAGAAAATGCTGCAACGCGGCAGCGGCTGAAGATGTCTCAGGAACGAAGGTCATTTCACCCATCAGTTCACTGACCTTCTTGTTATTTTGATCATTTGCCATAGCTTGTAAGAGGTCGCGACGGCGGACTAGACCGACAACGTTATCAATGCTCTCTTGATATACAGGCAGGCGGCCGAAAGGGATATTGCGAAACTGGATGAAAACTTCCTCTACAGTGAGGTTAGCATCTAACGCCGTAACAACAGTACGTGGAGTCATAATTTCACTAATATGCACGTCATCGAGACTGAGTGCATTGCGGATCATATCCCGCTCGCTGTTTGTCAACGAACCGTCCTTAGCATGTTTATCGGCCAACAGTGTTATTTCTTCATCTTCGTCAGCCACTGCTTCTACTGCTTCTTTGTCGACTACCAACCGAATCGAGTGCATCGTCAGGTAAGCTAAGGGGTACATAGAATAGCGGACTAGCTGAAGAGGGTAGACAAGACGCTTCTGAAGAACCCTTCGATAAATCACACCCATATTCTTAGGAAGGATCTCAGAAAGAATAAGGATGCCTAGAACCATGAAAAACGAAATTATCCCGACTAGATTTCCTGCTACATCCTTAGCCACGCTCGCGACCCACATCGCTCCCATGGTGTTGGCAATTGTGTTGAGCGTCAGAATAGCCGAACTGGTCAATTCTATGTCATTCTTAAAAGTTTCAAGAAGACTCCCCTGCCTTGGGGATTCCTTTCTCAGCGCTTCGATTTCCGAGGTCGTAGTACTGAGTATGAAGGCCTCAAGAAGGGAGCAGAAGCCGGAAACGCCGAGAGTAAAACAAATTGGCAATATAAGGCCTGTCATGAGTGCGACGGAATCACCCTTAAAGGGGCCGCCGAAAATCCACTGTGTATGTGGATACTTTGATCAATATGGACAGCGACATGAGATTGACAAGTAAATCTTTGAAATCAGCATTTATTAATCTTCAAACTAGTGGATCAAATTTTACCACATCTACAATTTACGAAAGAGCATGAGTGGATTCGGATTGATGGCGAATCCGGTCTGGTAGGCATTACGGATTTTGCTCAGGAGGAACTTGGTGATGTTACCTTCGTAGAACTTCCCGAGATTGGATTGGTTCTCGATAGAGGAGATGTCATTGGAGTGGTGGAATCGGTTAAAGCCGCATCTGATATCTTCACCCCTTTAAGTGGGGAAATCCTCGAGATTAACACTGCTGTGGAGGACAGACCTGAGTTAGTCAACAGTGATCCCTATGGAGAAGGCTGGTTGGTACGGTTGAGAATCAAGAATCCTGAAGAGGTACAGTCCCTCCTTTCGAGTGAGGAATATGAGCGATTGATTAAGGGAGAATCATGAAGTCCTTTAGAATAGCTTTGTACCCAGGTGATGGTATTGGGGTTGAAGTAACTGAGGCGACGGTTCGAGTAATTAAGGCACTGGAGTCCAAGCTATGCGAATTCCAACTCGAAATGGTAACTTTTAATTGGGGCGTCGATTACTATGACCGACATGGCATAGTGGTGCCAGACGACTTTATTCAGACGCTCGATTCCTTTGATGCAATATTTCTCGGTGCCGTTGGATTTCCTGAGAGATTACCTGACCATATTACCCTTTCACCGTTGATAAAGCTTCGACAAGCTTTCGATCTTTACGCCTGCGTGCGGCCGGCTAGGACCTTCCAAGGGGTTCCCAAGCCGTTGGCTGGAGGGGCTGATATTGACTTAGTTGTGGTCCGAGAGAATTCAGAGGGAGAGTATGTTAACAACGGTGGGCGGTTCCATCAGGGTAAGGCCGAGGAGGTAGCTCTGCAAACGGCGGTACACACAAGACGCGGGATCGAGAGAATTCTGCGTTTCAGCTTCGACCTCGCTCAAAAAAGACGCAATCGGCTCACCATGATCACAAAATCGAACGCGCAGCGCTACGGGTTTGTCCTTTGGGATGAAATTCTAGAAGAGGTAAGGGCTGACTACACCGCAGTCGAAGTTAACAAACAACATATCGATGCCGCCTCGATGAATTTTGTAAGGTGTCCTGAGACATTTGACGTGGTTGTTGCCTCGAATCTTTTCGGGGATATTTTAACCGACCTCTCTGGCGCTGTCACTGGTAGTCTTGGGCTTAATCCGTCGGCCAATCTCGATCCTGAAAGAAGGCATCCTTCCCTCTTTGAGCCGGTACACGGATCTGCGCCCGATATTGCCGGAAAGGGGATAGCTAATCCAGTTGCCGCTATCCTAAGTGGTTCTATGATGCTCGATTGGTTAGGTCTCAAACCGGCCGGTGAAGTTTTACGAGACGCGGTTGAGAGAGTGTTAGCAGTTGGGATTTCAACTCCAGACGTAGGAGGCTCTCTCACGACTGAAAGGGTCACACAATCGATCATCGAGGAGCTCAATTAGAACTTATCTTCAAGCTTGTTGTACTGTGCCCACCGCTGGATTGAGAAGGACTCCTATCCATTCTTGGCATCTGGAAAAAGGTGCCAAGATGATGGATTTCGGAGGGTGGGATATGCCGTTGCATTACACCGGAATCTTAGCTGAACACCTTGCAACACGCAGATACGGAGGGTTGTTTGATGTCAGCCATATGGGACGGATATTGGTTCAGGGAAAAGACAGTATGCGATTTCTTCAGCGAGTTCTCTCCAACAATGCAGCAGCCCTAAAGCCGTGGCGGGCCCAGTACACACTGATTCCTAATGAAACGGGGGCGCTGATCGATGATGCCTACCTCTACCGTTTTGGAGATGCCGAATTCGTTATTGTCGTGAATGCGGTTAACCTCGAAGCAGATCTAAGGCACCTCCGTGAAGAAGGTGCGGGGTTCTCGAACCTTGAACTGAAGGATGAAACCGAAGATTCGGCTATGTTTGCTTTTCAGGGTGCTCTAACTCGGGAGATACTCAAGGGAGAGTTAGAGTTTGGGAAATTGCCTGATCCATTCCGCAACTGTCTTTCCGAAGTTGTCTTGAGCGGGGTGGAAGTTCGTGTTAGCCGTACAGGATATACTGGTGAACCAATCGGCTTTGAACTTTTCCTTGGAGCTGATCGAGCTCTAGAGGTTTGGGAGCGACTCTACTTGGCAGGCGTTGAGAGGGGAGTTTTGCCGGTTGGTTTAGGAGCAAGGGACACGCTTCGAATGGAAGCTGGACTGCCGCTCTATGGACACGAGTCGGGCAGAGTTTTGGATGGAGAGGAAATTCCTGCTATGGCTGTCCCCGCAGCGAGGGGCGCGGTCAGTTTCTCCGAGGAGAAGGGTGAATTCATTGGCGGAGAAGCACTGGCCGAACAAGCATCCGATTTACGTAGAATTCGCCGAGGCCACCCTGGGCAAACCAAAATTCTCCAAAGGCGGATTCGTTTGTTCGCGCTAATGGATAAAGGAGTAGCTCGACAGGATGACCGTATATTTATTGATGAAAAAGATGTAGGGGTGGTGACTAGCGGCACCATGATTCCCTACTGGGAATTTATTGATGAGGGTGTAACGATGCGCATCGCAGATGAAATAAAAAGGCGCCCCATCGGAATAGCTTACGTCGATATTGGCCTTCGAATTGGTCAGGAGATGACGATTAAAGTGCGAAATCGCTCACTTCATGCCAGGATTGTGTCCTGGCACGGACGGACGGAAGCTCCTCCCCATTTTCACCCAATACTAGTCGATCAGGTTATGAAGAAAAAATCGAAAAGGAAAGAGAGAGATTTAGCCTATGATGCGGAGACTCTACTGCATAAGAGTCTCGAAAATCACGGGTGGCGGCAACGGCGTTGCGTCAATCTAATCCCTTCGGAAATGACGACATCACCTTTAGTGCGGTTGCTCCAGGTCTCAGATCCGGTGGGTCGATATGCGGAACATAAAGAGCTACTCACCGCATTGGGGAAGGAGGTTTTCTTTTACCAAGGAACAGATTTTATTGGGTGGGTAGAAAACCAACTGATTGAGGAGATGGCGAATTTTCTAGGCTGCGGCCTGATTGAGGCGCGGCTGATGAGCGGTCAGATGGCGAATATGACGGTTTTTGGTGCCCTTCTGGACCATCGAAATCTAGGAGATCGACAGAGCGAACCGAAACGTATCCAGTCGGTATTGAATAATCACCTTGGGAAAGGTGGGCATCTCAGTGCTCAACCACTGGGAGCACTACGGGATTTTGTGGCCAAGAATCCCAAAACGGAACGGTTCGCGGTGGAAAATTTCCCTGTGTGCGACGATAACCCATTTCGAATCGACCTTGAAGCCACGGAGCGTGTTCTGGAAAGCCTTAACCCAGAGTTGATAATATTTGGTAAGAGTATGGTTCTGCATCCCGAGCCGGTTGCCGCAATTAGAGAAATAGTATCCGCGAAAAAAGAGAAGCCTATCATTCTTTATGACATGGCTCACGTCCTAGGTCTTATAGGGCCATCTTTCCAGTATCCTTTTAAGGAGGGTGCAGATTTTGTCACTGGGTCAACGCACAAGACATTCTTCGGTCCACAGCGCGGGATAATCGGAGCCGATTTTGAGGATGGCAACGTGAAACATCCGCTCTGGAAAGCAGTCAGGAGACGTGCTTTCCCGGGTATGGTAAGCAACCATCACTTGGGAACTTTGCTTGCTCTGTTCATGGCTGCTTTGGAGATGAATGCATATAAATCGGAATACCAACCGCTGGTTATTGCTAACGCCAAAGCATTTGCCCGAGCTTTGAATAAAGAAGGGCTTGAGGTCATGGGAGATCCAGATTTAGATTTTACGGAGACCCACCAAGTGATCGTGTACGTCGGTTATGCTAAGGGCTGCGAGGTTGCCCGAACTTTGGAAGAGAACAATATTGTTGTTAACTATCAGGCCGTTCCGGGCGATGAGAGTTTTACAACCAGTTCCGGGCTGCGGCTTGGGGTTTCGGAGATGACTCGTTTCGGGATGAGAGAGAAAGACTTCGAGGAGCTTGCCTCGCTTTTTAGTGATGCGGTAAGGAATAAGAAGGGGGTTGGCGATGAAATTGCTCGTTTGCGATCCCGATTCCAGGCTATACACTTCTGTTTTAACGGTGAGCCTTTTGATTCCTTAAAGACCGAACTTCTAAAAACTTTTTAACTATGGCGAAATCCAATTTAGAGGGAGCGGTTGGTAGGACCAAGTCATTCGAAGGGGCTCTCCCTCTTCCCTCAGACATAGAAATCGCGCGAAAGGCAACGCTAGAGCCAATAGCCAGCGTTGGGCGGGAGATCGGACTTAACGATGATGAATTGGAACTTTATGGTGAATTCAAGGCCAAGGTAAAACAGAATGCGTTCGACCGCTTGGTTGACCGAGAGGACGGGAAATTGATCCTCGTTACAGGGATGACTCCAACCCGGTCCGGAGAGGGTAAAACGCTAACTAGTATCGGGCTTGCTCAGGCTTTTGGGAAATTGAACCATTTACATCTTCTTGTACTAAGGGAACCTTCTCTGGGACCAACTTTCGGGATTAAAGGCGGGGCTACTGGGGGTGGATTTGCTCAAGTTCTGCCGATGGAGGAAATCAATATACATTTTACAGGCGACCTTCATGCTGTGACGGCCGCACATAATTTACTGGCGGCAACGGTTGATAATCATGTATTCCAGGGAAACGAACTCGGGATTGATCCCGATAAGATTATATTGCGACGTGTCATGGATCTTTGCGATCGTCAACTTAGAGATTGCAAGATTGGACTCGGGCCACCAACTAATGGATTTCCCCATCGAAACGGGTTCGATATAACAGCCGCATCCGAAGTCATGGCCATCCTGGCCCTTGCTTCCCAGGCCAGGGACCTGCGGGAAAGGTTGGGGAAAATCATCGTTGCTTATACGAGGAAGGACGAACCTGTCTTCGCCGACCAGTTTGGTTGCATTGGTGCCATGATGGTTCTGTTAAAAGATGCCCTCAACCCTAATCTGGTGCAAACGATTGAGAATACTCCAGCACTGATTCATTGTGGACCTTTTGCGAATATCGCACATGGATGTAATAGCGTCAGGGCCACACGACTGGCCCTCAAGTTAGCAGATTATGTTGTTACCGAATCGGGTTTCGCTGCTGATCTTGGGGCCGAGAAGTTCATAAACATAAAGTGTCGTGCTTCCGGAATCCAACCGAATGCAGCTGTATTTGTCGTTAGCTGTAAGGCCTTGAAAAGACACGGGGGTGTAAGGGAGAAAAAACTTTCTGGGGTCGATATAGAAGCCCTGAAACGGGGCTTCGAAAATGTCCGTTGCCACTTGAAAAGTCTTGCCGAATTTGGAATTCCCGTAATTGTCGCAATAAATCGTTTTCCAGAAGATAAGTGTAGTGAACTTGATACGGTTTTCAACCTCTGCCAAGACGAAGGGGTCGAAGCTGCTCTCTCTGAAGTAGCAAGTTTAGGGAGTAATGGAGGACTTGAACTTGCCCAAAAAGTCCTCACTGTTCTACATGCTTGGAGAGGTAAGGCGTCCTCATTTCAGTTCCTCTACGAGCAAGACGCACCTGTTCGTGAAAAGATTGAGATTGTTGCCAGGAAGGTCTATCACGCTGACGGTGTCGAATTTCATGAAGAAGCTGAAGCGGACATTCGGCGCCTCGAGCGCCTCCATCTGGATGCATTGCCAATATGCATTGCCAAAACTCAATTCTCCATATCGGATGATCCCAAGAAGTTGGGAGCACCAAAAGGATGGCGCCTCAAAGTGAGGAATGTAAAGTTGAATAATGGTGCAGGGTTTTTGGTCGCCATTACGGGTCAGACAATGCTGATGCCTGGAATGCCAAAACAGTCCAATTTGGAGAACATCGGAATAGATGATGAAGGAAAGATATTTGGACTCTCTTAGCTAATCGATGCCTTACCGTCTACTTCGATTTGCGTTAAAGCAAAGGTATCCGGAGCCAAGAATGTTCCGAAGGCCGGATCTTTTAAAGAAGAAATATGATGCGGTTATTATTGGCGGAGGCGGGCATGGTCTGGCTACTGCCTACTATTTGGCGCGCGATCACGGGATTTCCAATGTTGCTGTACTGGAAAAGAATTATATTGGAAGTGGAGGGACCGGACGAAACACGGCGATCATTCGTTCCAACTACCTCACGCCTGAGGGCACCCTGCTTTACGAGGAGAGCGTCAAGCTTTATCGGGATCTCTCGACGGAATTCGACCTCAACCTTTTCTATTCAGAACGTGGCCATTTTACGTTAGCCCATTCCGATGCAGCAATGCGTACGATGCGATGGCGAGCCGAGGTAAACAAGCATCTAGGAGTTCAAAGCGAAGTTGTTGATCGGGGGTTTATCAAGGAGAGATGTCCACAGATTAATCTCGATTGCGGGAATAATATGCCGATCCAGGGTGCGCTTTACCACGCACCCGGTGCGATTGCTCGGCATGATGCTGTTGCATGGGGCTATGGCCGTGGAGCCGATATGCGGGGAGTTGAAATTCATCAGAATACGGCTGTTACTGGAATTAGGGTACGAAATGGCAGGGTAGAGGGAGTTGAGACAACTAAAGGATATATCGAGACAAGAACAGTTCTGTCTGCGGTAGCAGGGTATACCCCGCGGATAACAGAAATGGTCGACCTTCGGACCCCTATTGTTGTTTATCCACTTCAGGCTTGTGTGACTGAACCTTTAAAGCCATGGCTGGATGCAATCATCGTATCGGCGAGCTTGCATCTTTACGTTAGCCAGTCGGCGCGGGGAGAATTAGTAATGGGCGCGGCTCTTGACCCCTACGAAGTGCACTCGACTCGATCAACCCTTGATTTCGCAGAGGGACTAGCAGACCATCTACTGGAATTGTTTCCTTTTCTCGGTGATGTTAAAGTGCTGAGACAGTGGGCCGGACTTGCCGATATGACTCCAGACTTTGCCCCTATTATGGGGAAGACAATAATTGACGGGTTTTACATTGATGGTGGATGGGGAACTTATGGATTTAAAGCAACCCCGGTATGTGGCAAGACGATGGCCTACACAATTGCCCATAACGAAGAACATGAACTGATAAGACCGTTTAGTCTCTCGAGATTTGAGAACTTCAATTTGGTTGCTGAAAAAGGAGCGGCTTCAATAGGGCATTAACCCGTTTTCCCTTTTATAGGGAATCATATTTAGGAGAGCTGACGCCCAGTCTGAAAGGATCTTAACAATGAAAGTATTACGATGTCCAATTAACGGGGTCAGGCCGTTGCAGGAGTTTGCCTTTGGAGGTGAGGACCGCCCACTTTCTGAACCCGACAAGAAGAGCGATCCAGAGTGGGCAAATTATGTCTTCAATCGTTCGGGCCAGCCAAGTGTAAAAAAGGAGTGGTGGTACCATGTCGCTAGCGGGGTTTGGTTTATCGCTGAGCGTGACACTCTGAAAGACGAGTTTGTTCGGACTTATCTTCCCGAGAGATGAAAGACCGATTGCCTAAACAGTTCTATGAAATTATCGACCGGAGCCAACCGGTACAGTTCTCTTTTGAGGGCCGAAGTTACCAAGGGTACAAAGGGGATACGATTAGTTCTGCGCTTTGGGCTAACGGAGTGCGAGTTTTGGGACGCAGTTTCAAGTACCATCGTCCTCGAGGTATCTTCAGCATGGCTGACATTGATTGCAATGCGATGATGGAGTCGGCTGACGAGACAAATATACGAGGTGATATCACACCTATTGAAAGAGGGATGGACTTATGGGCGGTGAACACGCGTGGTGGTGTGGATAGAGATGCTCTGGGCATACTGGATCGATTTAGCGCATTCACGCCTGTAGGATTCTACTACAAGGCATTTCATACTCCGAGGAGGCTATTTCCCTTTTACGAAAGAGGGATTAGAAAGATTGCTGGATTAGGTGAGGTTAATACTCTCAAGCGTAATCGGCTGACACCAAAGGAATATGGGGTTTGTGATATTTTGGTGATTGGTGCTGGGCCTTCAGGTTTATCGGCGGCGGGTGCGGCGGGTGCGGCGGGTGCCCGCGTTGTCCTGGTGGACGAAAGCCCAGTAGTAGGGGGGAGTTGTCTCCGTCGGCATGTTGGCGCCGGGCGGCTGGGCGAATTGCGGGAGCAAATCGATCAGAGTCCGAAGATCAAAGTGATAGCGCCGGCGTTGGCAGCTGGCTATTATTCTGACCATTGGGTTGCTTTGGTAGAGAAGACACGGCTCACAAAAATGCGAGCTGGAGCGGTGGTAATGGCAACAGGTTGCTACGAGCAGCCGGCCGTTTTCCGTAATAATGATTTGCCTGGTGTCATGCTGACGTCTGCTGCTCAAAGGCTGATCCAGCTTTACTCCGTAAAACCCTTCGAGCGTCCAGTGATCCTGACGGCCAACACCGGTGGCTATGAAGCCGCGATTCAGTTTACCAGAGCAGGTATCGAAGTAGCTGCAATAGTCGATCTCCGTCCTGATGGTGCTGATACGATAGGAGAGGATGAGCTGAACAAAATTGGAGTTGTGGTTCATAAGGGAAACGCTGTTTCAGAAGCTCTTCCAGGCCCTGGAAAGAGATCGGTAGCAGGAGTGAAAATAAGCCGTATTCTCGAGGATGGGGCAACAGTCTCTGAGGAGTGGAAACGGATAGAGTGTGACGGTATTGCTATGAGTGTGGGTTGGACTCCGGCAGATGGGCTTTTGCGGCAGGCAGGCATCACAATGGAGTACGATAATAAATACGAACGGTTTGTCCCGAGGTCGAGACCGTCCGGAGTTTATTTGGCGGGTTCGGTTAATGGCATATTTGGATTGGAGAAAAGAATGGAAGATGGCCGGAACGCTGGTCTGGAAGCAGCACAGTGGTGCGGATTTTCAAGTGGCCAGGGACTTGCAAAACAGACCGAAAGGGAGGCACGCTCATGGAGCCATTCATACCCGATATTCAGTCATCCCCGAGGAAAGTGTTTTGTTGATTTTGATGAAGATGTAACCTTAAAGGACATAGAGAATGCTCATTCCGAAGGCTTTGACACTCCGGAGCTACTCAAAAGATACGCAACGGTTGGAATGGGGCCTAGCCAGGGTAAACACTCCAACCTTCTCGCTTTGAGAATCCTTGCTCAACTGAGAGGAGAAGGTATGGCCGGGATACAAAATACAACTGCGCGCCCATTTGTTAGCCCGGTAAAATTAGGGTTCCTGGCAGGTCGAAATTTTACTCCTATTCGACGGACATCAGCGCAGCCCTATCACAAGGCTAGTGGAGCGAAGTTTATGGATGCCGGTAATTGGAAACGCCCGGAGTTCTTCGCGGTGGAAGGGAAGTCACGAGAAGACTGTATCTATTCTGAAGCCAAGAATGTTCGAAAGAGAGCAGGTCTGATCGATCTCGGAACTCTGGGAAAGATTGAAGCGAGCGGTCCCAACGTTGTGGAATTTCTGGAACGCATATATACTGGTGTGGTTAAACGAATGAGGGTCGGCACGACTCGTTACGGAGTTTTGTGCGATGAATCGGGTGTGGTGATCGATGATGGTATCGTAGGAAGATTGGCTGATAATCGTTTCTACCTCAGCACCACGACAGCCGGTGCGGACGGGATCTATCGTATGATGCAGCGTTGTATAATCGAGTGGAAGATGAAGGTGAGCTTGTTCAATGCGACTAGTCACTATTTCGCCTGTAACGTCGCTGGGCCACGATCAATCGATATCCTACAAAGCCTCACTGACGTGGATTTAGATCCAAAGTCCTTTCCTTATCTTGGCTTACGAGAGGGCAGAGTGGCAGGGGTTCCAGCACGGCTTTCGCGTGTTGGTTTCGTGGGAGAAATGGGTTTCGAGATTCACCTTAATGCGGATGGAGGGCTGCATGCCTGGAATTCGATAATGGAAACGGGTAGAAAATTTGGGATACGGCCCTTCGGAGTCGAAGCACAGCGTCTCTTACGTTTGGAAAAGGGACACTTAATCGTCGGTCAGGATACGGACGGGTTAGCAAACCCTTTCGAGGTCGGTTTGAACTGGGCAATCAGGATGAACAAGCCTTTCTTTGTAGGTAAAAGAAGTCTAATGATTTTAAAAAAGAAGGAGCCTTTACGCGAATTAGTGGGTTTCGTTCTTCCCTCTGACGGTAGGCGGTCACTTCCCAAAGAATGTAATCTCGTCATCCATAAAGGAGAAATCACGGGCCGCGTAACAAGCATCGGGCGAAGTCCTGCGCTGGGTTGTCCTATCGGTTTGGCATATGTGGCTCCTTTCCAGAAAGAACCTGGTTCGCAGCTGAATATTAAACTCGATGATGGGGACAGGATTCAAGCTACTGTAGTCGCAATTCCTTTCTTTGATCCTGATAATTACCGGCAGAAACCAAGTAGTTCGATTATATAATATGCCATTAAGGTATTTATATTTTCAGGCCTCAGCTAAGGCGTGTAGAAATATACCCGGAGAACTGAAAGCTGAAACTGGAAATTTATGAATTAGCTTCAACTCTTCATCAAGATTCGCCATGGATAGCAGTCAAGGAAGTTCCTACCCACGAACCAGTCCCTTACGGAGCGAATGGGAGACGATGAATCCCATTTTAGGCGAATATTTCTCTATGTCCGTTCCTGAGCAATTTTACAGCATTGAGAGAGAGAGGGAATATTTAAAGGATCTTGCTCTATGTGACCTCAGTGCTTTCCCAAAAATTGGAATAAAAGGAGACGGAGCAACTGAATGGTTGGAACAGCAGGAAATCAAGATCCCTAAGGGAATATACCAACATCTGGCTCTTCCGAATAACGGGTTAGTGGTTCGGTTGGATCATCACGAGTACTTCCTCGAGGAAGGGTTCGAGGGTACGACGGTCAAACGGCTATCCGGTGTAGTTGGAGAGGAAACTGGGAGGGTCTTCTATTTTAACCGACAGGATGCCAGTCTCCTTCTCTGCGGGAACCGAGCACTCGATGTTTTACAACAGAGTTGTTCCTTTGATTTCTCGGGAGACGGGAGCAATTTAACAATGACCCAAGTCGCAGGTGTATCGTGCATGGTTTTACCCATGACGGATGGATTTGCTCCAGGTTTCAGAATCTGGTTGATACCTAGTTACGCAATTTACCTATGGAGAGTGCTATTCGAAATTGTAAGAGATTGCAACGGGCACGCTGTTGGCATGGGGAGTGTAAGAGATTTCACTTAATTAAATTGGAAATTCAAACAGTAGTAATAGAACGTTATGATAGGTAAGAAGGATGAAATGACGATTAGAGAGGCCAAACAGTTCCTCAAAGAGAACGAAGTAAAGTTCGTCCTCGCTCAATTCGTGGATGTCCACGGAGTTGCGAAAACAAAGGCCGTTCCCGTAGCTCACTTTGAAGACATTTTGACGGATGGAGCTGGATTCGCTGGATTTGCGGTTTGGGGATTAGGGCAGGAGCCCCACGACCCGGATTTCATGGCAATTGGTGATCTTAGCACGCTCTCTCTCGTGCCCTGGCAACCTGGATTTTCCAGGATTGTTTGTGATGGACGAGTAAACGGTGAACCTTGGCCCTTCGACACACGTTACATTCTGTCCCAACAGGTTAACAGGATGGCCGATAAAGGATGGATATTCAACACCGGACTTGAGCCTGAATTCATGCTCCTAGTGAAAAATGAAGACGGATCAGTGAAGCCGGCCGACGAAAGCGACCAGTTGGACAAGCCTTGTTACGACTACAAGGGGTTGTCTCGGAGTCGGGGATTCATTGAGAAATTAGTAGATTCACTCCTGGCGGTGGGGTTTGACGTCTACCAGGTCGACCATGAAGACGCGAATGGGCAATTCGAAATAAATTTTACTTACACCGATGCTATGACCTCGGCTGACCGCTATGTTTTCTTTCGGATGGCGGCTGGTGAGATTGCCCGTGAATTCGGGGTCATCTGTTCCTTTATGCCCAAGCCTATGGCTAAGAGAACAGGCAGCGGTATGCATATGCATTGTTCGATTGACGATGGAAACGGCATTTCACTATTTGGGGATGACTCCGATAAGAATGGACTAGGTCTTTCGGAACTGGCCTATCATTTTCTTGGAGGCTTATTTGAACATGCTGCTGCCCTAACCGCTCTTGTTGCTCCCTCGGTGAACTCCTATAAGCGTTTGGTAGTTGGAAGGGCGCTCTCCGGTGCCACTTGGGCTCCTGCATATATTTCCTACGGCGATAACAATCGCACCACTATGGTTCGGGTTCCCTATGGGCACCTTGAGCTTAGGTTGAGTGATTCGAGTTGTAATCCATATCTGGCCACAGCAGCTGTCATCTGTGCCGGACTCGATGGGATCGATCGCAAGCTTGATCCGGGCAAGCCGCAGAACTTTAATCATTACAATTATTCGTTGGATGAGATTCGGAGGTTGGGTATAGGAATACTTCCCCAGTCCTTGAAAGAGGCGATCAATGCACTTGAAGCAGATACGCTTTTTAGCCAACAACTAGGCAGCGAATTCATCCAAGAATTCATAGAAGTAAAAAACATGGAGTGGCTCGAATACGAGCGTCATGTTTCGAATTGGGAGATTGAACGCTACCTCGAATACTTCTAGAAGAAGGGCCCAAGTTTGAGCGGGAACTTGCTCTAGACTAGACGTCTCGGAGATACTCAAGCAAGAGATTCGCTTGAGGCTTGCAGATTAAAGGATTCTACGAATCCGACTAAGTCCCTCTTCAACATTCTCCCTGCTGTTAAAGGCGCTAATTCTGATATGACCCTCGCCGCAGAATCCAAAACCCGCACCCGGTGTGCAAACAACTCCAGCTTCGTTAAGTAGTCGGTCGAAGAATTCCCAAGAATCGCCGCCCACGTTGATCCAAACATAAGGTGAATTCTCCCCTCCTACACATGAGAAGCCGGCATCTCCCATAGCCTTGCGTACCAGCCTAGCGTTTGCCATGTAATAGTTAACAAGCTCCCGGACCTGTTGCTTCCCATCCTGTGAGTATACTGCCTCTGCAGCCCGTTGCACTGGGTAGGAGACTCCGTTGAATTTGGTGGCATAACGGCGACTCCAAAGAGCGTGTAAGGATTGCTCTTTTCCTTTTTCATCGATTGCGAAAAGATCTTTTGGAATGACTGTAAAAGCGCATCTAACGCCAGTGAAACCGGCATTTTTAGAGTAACTTCGAAACTCAATCGCAACCTTTCGGGCGCCGTCGATTTCATAAATCGAATGGGGTAATGATTCATCGGCGATAAAAGCTTCATAAGCTGCATCAAAGAGGATGATCGACTGATTTTTGAGGGCGTACTGGACCCACATTTCGAGTTGTTCTCGCGTGGCCGTAGCGCCGGTTGGATTATTGGGGAAACAGAGATAGATTAGGTCAACCTTGAAATCTGGAACTTCGGGGATGTAATCATTTTGCGGGGTTGATTCAAGATATGTAATCCCCCTATATTTCCCGTTCTCATTAATTCCGGATCGGCCAGCCATGACATTGGAATCGAGGTAGACGGGGTAGACCGGATCGGGAATCGCGATTCTCGTTTCAAGGGAAAAGATCTCCTGGATATTTCCTGTGTCGCACTTTGCCCCGTCACTAAGGAAAATTTCATCGCTAGAAATCGGGGCATCATGCAACTTAAAATCGTTCTCCACGATTGCCTTGCGAATAAAGGAATATCCGGGGGTATCGTCGTATCCTCGGAAGGTTGACCGATCTCCCATCTCATCAACTGCCTTGTGAAAAGCATCACGGCAGGCCTTTGGGAGGGGCTCAGTAACATCTCCGATCCCTAGGCGGACAACGGGTTGTCCAGGATTCCTTTCTTCATAAGCCAGGATTCGATCCGCTATATCCTTGAATAGGTAGGATGTCTTCAGCTTTAGGAAGTTCTCATTGATTTTTGTCATGACAGGTTTTTTAGGGAAATCTGGGGGACTCGGGAGCGACTAACAAGCTTCAAGTCGGATAGATATCTAAACAGTACGTAAACCCAAGAGAATAATTGGGCTGAATCAAATGGATTGAGAGTCCATCCTTGTTTCTGACTGGAGCATGTTTACAGTGTCTTTATGGGTAATGGTGAATTGCTGGATGTGGCTGAAGATGCCGCAAGGAACGCGGGAGCTTTGTTGCGAAAAGAAGTTGAAGAGCTTCGATTGGTCAAATTCGAAGACAGGAGAGATGTTAAACTTAAAGCTGATTTTGAATCTGAGACCCTAATTCGATTGTCGCTTGAAAGGTCAACAGGGTTGCCCATTATCGGTGAGGAAGAAGGGGGAGACGCAAGCCTTTATAAGCGAGACGAGCTTTACTGGGTGATTGATCCACTCGATGGCACCCAGAATTACTTGCGCGAGATTCCTCAGACTTGTGTCAGTATCGGTTTGATGCGAGGAGCGAATGCGGAGGCTGGAGTGGTCTACGACTTTAATCGAGATGAGATATTCACAGCGACACAGGATGATCCTCTGAAAATCGACGGTAGAAAAATTGAACCTTGCTGGGAGAAGGTTCCAGAGAGAGCGATTCTCGCGATGGGATTTGCTGCCGGAGGGATTTATAGTAAAGGAAATTTAAAGGATTTAATCACGCGAACGCGGCGCTTTAAAAAAACCCGCCAAATTGGTAGCGCTGCGCTCTGCCTAGCCTACGTAGCGGCTGGTCGTTTTGATGCTTATTGCGAGGAGGGTATTAAGCTGTGGGACATTGCTGCTGGCGTTGCTCTTGTAGAATCTGTTGGTGGCCTGGTCAAGTTGCAGCCAATCTCAGATCTACCACTTACCTATAGTATCTGGGCCGCAGCGGACGAATGCCTGATTTTTTGATTTCGGATCGGAGTGTTTTTAGCCACTTTTGATGCGCAGATTCTGATTGGGCTCAAAGCTTGCCTTTCGTTGTAGTACGGGTTAGCCAAGATTCTGAATACTACTAAGGAAACCTTTTCTTATAGCGGGGTGCGTTTTCGATTAATCGCGCGAGAGGAGGAAGAGATATGCTAGATTCCCGATCGATGCTACGAATGCCGCGACGTAAGTGAGGCTGGCAGCATTAAGAGTTTGGTTCACTCCAGACACTTCATCTGGTCCGATAATTCCGAGGGTGGCGAGCTCTGCCTTTGCCCGGCGACTGGCGTCGAACTCAACCGGCAAGGTCACGAGTTGGAAGACGGAGAGGACTAGGTAAACTAGAACTCCTAGCTTGATCAGCCCCAACATCCCGAAAAAGAACCCCCCAATGATGACAAATGGAAGCAAGCTGGAAGCAAAATTCGTGATTGGGATCAGGCTCATTCTAAGCTTTAAAGCCTTGTAACCCACGGCGTGCTGTATGGCATGTCCTGCTTCGTGGGCAGCGACACCGACAGCTGCGAGATTAGTTCCGGTATAGTTTTCTTCGCTCAACGCCAATCTTTTGTGTATTGGGTCGTAATGATCCGTTAAGTGGCCCGGTATCGGAACGATTTCAACGTCATCGATTCCCGCATTCTGCATTACGTATTTGGCTGCCTCTTTTCCTGAAATGCGGCTTCTCGCCAGTATGCTGGAATTACGCTTATACGCCCCCCGCACCTTCATTTGAGCCCAGATCCCTAGTATCAGCGGTACTCCAATTAAAATGAACCAAACTCCCATAACTATCCTTTGCCGAATTTTATGTTAGGATCGTTATATACTCTTAAATACGGTATTAGCAAGTCCGGTTCTATCTATGTGCAGACTGAAATAATGAAGATCTAGCTGTCGAATTCGCCCCAGCTTGGTATAGGAAGAAGCTCACTAATAAAGTTATTCTGACTCGTAATACTTTAGTCCGCTTTGTTTCAGGAGAGCATCGATTTTTGGATTGCGGCCCATGAAATTGTGGAACAGGACGCCCGGATTTACGCTGTTCCCTTTCGAGAGGACTTCCTTCCTGAACTCACGTCCAATCCTATTGTCCAGAATCCCTGCAGCCTGGAAACGCGTAAAGGCGTCGGCTGCGAGGACTTCAGCCCACTTGTAAGAATAGTATCCAGCGGCATAGCCTGTACTACTTGAGAAAAGATGGCTAAAGCGACGGATGATAGCTGGCGATTTGGTTTTGCTTGGGGGCTGGTAGGAGCAAAGCATGTCCTCGAGCAGGGTATCAAGGTTCCTTCCATTGTAGTCGGTGTACCGGAGATGGAGCTCAAGATCCATTTTGCCGAAGGAAAGCTGCCGCATCGTTAGTCGGGCAGCATGGAAATTGCGTGCCTGATGCATCTTTGTGAAAAGATCATCTGGAATAGGTTTGCCAGTTTCATAATGGCGGGCAAAAAGATCGAGACTCTCGCGGTCCCAACACCAATTTTCCATGATTTGAGAGGGTAGCTCGACAAAGTCCCATGCTACGTTGATTCCGTTGAGCGATTTAATTGGAACGTCGCCTAGTAGATGGTGGAGGAGATGGCCAAACTCGTGAAAAATTGTCTGGACTTCGTCATGACTTAACAGGGCGGGTATATCCCCAATCGGCGGAGTCAAGTTGCCGCAGATCAATCCTAGGTGCGGCTCCCTGTCGGCCCCGTTAGGTGGCTGCCCGGTGCGAAGGGAGTTCATCCAGGCTCCTCCTCTTTTGGCTTCTCTCGGATACCAATCGGTATAAAATGCGCCTAATCGATCTCCACACGAGTTTAAAACATCATAATATCTAACTTCAGGGTGCCAGGTTTCGATTGCCTTATCCTGGTTTTTTGGTGGGGAGGATTGTAATTTTTTGGTTTCCTCAAGGCTACAATATATGGTCGGCCTCTCCTCTACGCGAATATCGAAGATTTTTTCCGCGATACGAAACATTCCTTTCTCGACTTGCTTGAGCGAAAAGTAAGGACGTAGGGATTCATCATCGAAGTCGAACCTATCCCGTCTCAATTTTTCAGACCAATAGGGAGAATCCCAAGGTTCAATTGGTTCCCGTTTCCCACCGCGACATTCGGCGCTATACATCTCCAACTCGCAGCACTCGCGGTCGAAGGGAGCCTTCACCCGGCCATAAAAATCTTCTACAAAGGCCAACGCCAGTTGACCGGTTTGAGCCATTCTTCGCTGCAATACAAAATCGGCAAAATGATCTTTTCCCAGCAAGCGCGCTTTCTCATCGCGGAGGGAGAGAATATCCCAGATTAGATTGGTATTGTCGTGTTTCTTGGTATGGCCGATCCGGATAGATCCCTCCCAAAGTTTTCTTCGCGTCCCTTCGTCATGAAGGTGCTTCATGGCTGGGAGAATCGAAGGCATCTGTTGAGTTAGCCGCCACTTTGGGTTTCTTTCCGTCCCGTATCCTTTTCTCAACGCGTCACGCCGAGCTTGTTCTTTAGAGAGTTTTGGCAAGCCGTCGAGTAAAACTTCGTCCTCGATGACAAGCTCGTAAGCGTTGGTAGAATCTAATACATTTTCGGAGTACTTTTGCGTTTTTTCCGCAAGCGCTTGCGAGATTTTTTCCAACCGGATTTTCTTTTCCTGCGATAAGTCTGCCCCGTGCTCCTGGAAGTGCGCCATCGTCTCGTCAATGAAGCGGAGTTGGATACCTGAATGTGCTTTCCCTTCCTCTGATTCCGCGTAGCGCTTCAGTGTTTTCCACAGCTGTTTGTTGAGGGGAATCCTCGCCCAAAATTCCGTAACCTTCGGAAGCATCTCATTGTGGGCCAGTCGGAGGGCTTCTGAATTACAAACTGTATCCAGAAGGGAAACCTTCTGCCAGGCTAGGGTCAGATTTTCTGTTGCAGCTTCGAGTGCTAGAAAAGTGTTTTTAAAGCTAAGGGCCTTGTTTTCCCCGATGGCATCGATCCGTTGTTGTGCCTCGGAAAGGGCGGTTGATATGGCCGGCTTGACCAGATCTGGTGTTAACTGTGACCAACGGATGTCAAAACCCATGTCGAGGAAGGGATTATCTACTTTGTCTTTACTCAGCATTTATGAGGTATAGTTGGTGACATGATGGATTGTTCAAAGATCTTGTGTTGTTTTAGACAAGCTCTTTGAGAGCCTAGGTAGAGGTTTCTTCCTTCAGGGGACCGCGATTGGATTAGCACCTTTGCCGAAATGCTGGAGGATTATGGCCGAGCCTGAAGCCTGAAATCTGAACTCCAAAACCCTATTCCCGACAGAACTCGATTGACGAAACCCTGTAATTACGGATAGAATTTTGCCTTTCCTCGCTAAAGAATCGGCCGGACTAGATCTATCTTAGGGAGAGTAATCTGAGGGAAAGTCCGATAGGTTCTGAGGCCCTTAAAGGATACGGCGAGATAGCTCAGTCGGTAGAGCAGAGGACTGAAAATCCTTGTGTCCCCAGTTCGATTCTGGGTCTCGCCAACTTTTTAAAATATTGGTTATAAGACACTTAAGGCACTATAGTCAGTCTTAGATTCATACGCCCCTTGGGTTAGCGGGTGATGGTTAAGCTGGACAGTTAAACTGAGAACGGGGGTTTTGATTTCTGGGAAAGCAGAGGGGTGGGCATGCACTTTCTGTTAAAGATTCTTTGAATAAACCATTTGATACATTGTCTTAGATCGGTTGATAGAAGCAGATTTCGACTCTGTTTGATTCCTGATTGTCAGTTTCTTGTTTTCCCTTGGGTCTCAGAGATATGGAAAGATGTTAGTACTTTTTCAACAAATAGTTACATACACTCTATCTGATTGGGTCTTCTCCCCATAGGTTGAACAAGGCATTAACCGCTTCGTCTAAATTGTGTGGGACCACTTCGCGATCACGATCCAACCGTTTGGAAATGAAGCTTAGGGTTGGGATGAGACTTGTTCCGATGAATTCTAGCTTACAGGATGAAAAGACATTCCGCCAAAGACCTGTTCCGTAGGTTGCAGTTCGATGAGATTCACGTTAACCCGTGGTGGCGCATCCAATGCATAGATTATTGCATTTGCGATGTCGTCGGGTTGAAGATCGCTGATGCCAGAGTCTTTAATTTTCTTTCTCGTGGTTGGGTCGTCGATGGCTACTTCGAAAAACTCAGTTCTGGTGCGGCCGGGACAAATCTCGGTCATACGTACGCCAGTTCCTTTTAGTTCGAGACGAAGGTTCTGGCTGAGCCTATGTATGGCTCCTTTACTTGCTCCATAGACAGATGACCCGATGGGGTAGAGGGCTCCTGTTGAGCTGATGTTGAATATATGACCGTATTTTCTTGCTACCATTCCAGGTAACAAAGCTCGCAGCACGTGAAAGGCAGCGATCACATTGGTTTGAAGAGTTGCATCAATATCATGTGGGTTAGCCTCAAATAGCCTTTCAAATCCTCGCCCAAGGCCGGCATTGTTAATCAAAACATCGACTTCCAATTGAGATAGTTCCTGATAAAGCCGATCGGTATCGCGGAGATCAAGGACGTGTGCGCAGCATCCGGTATCTTTCGCTAGCTTAACAAGGCGTGGTTGTCGGCGAGCTACTGCATGTACCGTAAGTCCTCGATGACTAAGACTTCGCACTGTCGCTTCCCCGATGCCACTAGAAGCTCCAGTGACCAGTGCAGTCGAATATTCGCCTAGTGCCATATTGGTTTACCGTAGATCGCCTTGCTTGCCGTTGCTAGAAAAAAATAGGCCTCTCCGATTGGAGAGGCCTGTCTAAATACACCTTTATTGGGGAGATGGAGATCTTACCATCGATAGGAGGAAGACCATGTCATCGTGCGACCGTTGCTAATCCAGTATGTCCCAAACGGCCCGCTAGATAACGAAGGCACTGGTCGCTAAGTCATCGATTGCTACCACCATACGGTTAGCCCCAATAATCAAATTGGACTGATAACCTCGACGATCATCGGCTTCGATCACGTTGAACGCATCCAGCTCAATCGCTGTTTCTGATTCATCTGCCTCATGCCCATCGGCATAAAGAGAATGATAACTTGCTATAGAGGCGAACGCCAATACCAACAGAATTGTAAACCAATTTTCATCTTAGACCTTAATTTTCGAATCTATACAATTACGCAGTACACCGTACGCGATTTTGCAAAACTACATTTAAGGAAGGACAACAGATTCGATTGCTATCACTATAGCGGGTAAACTTAATACCAACTTTTCGTGCTACATCAGATTTGATCACCTACAGTCAAGGCTATTCCACTGTCTCAAATTTAGACTGAGTGGAAACCAAATGACACAAATTAAATTAAGAGCACGGCCCACCCTGTCTTTCGAAAGATGATCCCCCTTAACCCTATCGAACGGAGACAATTGGAAGCAAAAGAACTGAGATTAGCCTGACAGAACCGCCCCACTCAATCGGGTAGGACTTTCTTATTGCTCCCCACCTGCCCCAGTAATCACAAGACTGCCCGCCCCCTCGGCCTTGTTATAAGACCGTGCGGGTACGAGCCCAAAAGTGCCTTGAGACAGCTCCCTCAAATACTCCTCCATGCTTGAATTGAGCACGGAGGGACTGGAATGTAACTTTAGCTTTTAGTACCGATCCCTTCTCGGAGGCCTGTTTTCCCTAGGCTGCGCCTGATTGACTCTCATCGGACGCCCTTCAACAGTGACCCCATCGAGGGACTTGATTGCATTTTGGGCCTGCTCGTTATCGGGCATGGTGATAAAGGCAAAACCTTTTGCGCGCCCGGTATTTCGGTCCATGATTACATTCACTCGTTCAACACTACCGTATTCACCAAAAACTTCGCGTAATGTCTCTTCGTTGATTTCGTATGGCAGATTACCTACGTATATATCCATTTTCTACTTACTGATAAATACGCCACCTGGATTGGACAGTCTAGGACGATGGCGTTGATTCCTAGAGCTGACTTGGGGGGGCTGCCTACCGCAACCCAGGAGGTTTTACGGAGACTTTCCCTTAAGCCGGGCAGAAAGTTAGGCCAAATGGGAGCGATTGCAAGCCCTTATTTGCATGATATTCACTGTTCTTACCATGCTGTCCACCCTCCGTCAACGAGGAGATTTTGGCCCGTGATGTAGCTGCCAGCCTCGCTTACCAGCAGTAAGAGCGATCCTTTGAGCTCGTGGGGCAACCCCATACGCTTCATTGGGCTTTTTTTGCAGAGCCGCTTCACCATTTCAGATGGAACCTTCGGAAAATTGGGGAAGGGCCCTGGGCTGAGGCAATTTACTCTTACGTTGTCTTGTGCCCAGTAAACTGCAAGATGGCGGGTCATGTGAATGATTCCCCCTTTGAGGGTGTGATATCCAACCGGACTAGCGCTGCCTATACCCTGGTAGGCGTCAGGATAAGATCCAACTACTCCGTACATCGAGCCGAGCATAACTATACTAGCAGGTATTTTTTGCTTCACTGCGTGATCGCGCAACAAGCGTGCGAGGAGAAAGAAACCAGTGGCATTGCCCAGCAGCTGGGTAAATTGTTCCGCGTCGACCTCGGTCCAATCCTTATTGACCGCTTCGTGTCCGTTGTTGACGAGCGCATCGATCGTTCCTACCTGCTCAACAGCAGAGTTAAAGCCTTTCCTGATCGAGGCTTCACTCATGTGGTCGATTGCGACTCCGCAGTGGTTTCTGTTCCCTGGCAGACCCTTAGCGACGTCAAGGGCACGAGCTGTTTCACGGCTCCCGACGATAACGGTGGCGCCAGCCTCCGCCAATCCCCGCGCCATGGAGGATCCAAGGTAGCCCGATGCGCCGGTTATGAGAACCTTTTTGCCGGTGAGATTGAAGAGATCCTGGACGGATGGTTCGATGGACATGGCTAGATGAGAGATATTTTCCGTAGAATTCTTAGATACGGTCAAATTGTTGAACGCACTTTTTTTGCATCCTTGAATAGGATGTCACGTACTGCGGTGGTCGCTTTTTTATGCAAGGCAACTGCTTCTGGATCCAAGTCTTGAGCTGGACGTGGTGCGGGTTCGAAATAATTGAATTTGTTCTCACCGCGAACCAAGGCAGCTGTATCCCAATCTCCGATGATCTGTCTGGTGTTTGTAGGCATGTAATGGAGGGAAAGACCAATTCTTCGATTGGGAGAGCGATTGGGAAGCGAAGCATGAGCCAACCGCCCGTTGTGGAGAGATATCTCGCCTGCCCGGAGAGGCATGGATACTGCGAGAGACTCGTCAACCTCAACCGCAACTTCCTGCCCTCGGGTCAACATATTATTGTCAGCGTACTCGTCTTGATGGGGCATAAGGTCGCCCTTATGGCTACCGGGAAGTACCCTCATGCATCCGCTTTCCAGTGAGGCAGGGGAAAGCGCCAGCCATACGGTGACAAGCTTGTCGGTATCCAGGCCCCAGTAGTTGAGATCTTGATGCCAGGAAACGAATGCTTCGCTATGAGCCTCTTTGACCCAGAAGAGAGTGTTCCAGCAGAGGATATCCGGACCAATCAGATCTTCAACCACGTCGAGAATTCTGGGATGACGCATAAGGTCATCAACCCAGACAAACAGCAAATGAGATTTGTTGCGCTGAGCCCCGCCGATCGGTTTGCCTTGTTCAGACTCAAATTTCTCAAGATTGGCCCGGTTTTCGGCCACCTCGTCCTTATTCAGAATCTCGACCGGGAAATAATATCCGTCGTTGAGGTATTGGGCAATGGCATCTTCATTCAGTTCTTTAGGCATAATTGTCCCGTTTTTCTCTGAGAATTGGTCAACCCGGGAATTCGGCTTCTCTTTCCCCTACTTTACGACTGTTTGATTTAGATTAGCAAGCATCTCTCCTTTGCGGGATGGGTAGTTTTGCGATGAACTAAGGTGAGTCATTTGTTTTACCATGATATATCCATCATATCATGTGCCCAGTAGAGAGCCCCGTTATACACGCTTTTGACTTCCGAGATTCCTTGGGTAGTTTCTTCGGGCGGGTCGAGAGTGGGGGACTGATGATTAATCACAAGCCGTTTCGCACCGGCTTCGGCGGCCATACGGCCAGCGCTCAGTGTGCCGGATTCAGAAATAACACTCGGAAAAGTTTGAATCTTTTCCTCTCGATGGACAGCTTCCATGACGAATAAATCAGCGGACCGGGCCAATTCTACAACCGATTCAGTGGGTGCAGTATCCCCGCTGAAGGCGACTATTCCCTCATCGGTTTCGAAACGGAAGCCATAACATGCGATGTAGGGTTGGGCGTGCTTAACTTCGCGAGCGTAACAAACCCAGCCTTCTCCTTCCGCGACTTTCCCTTCGATGTATTCTGTCACTTTCACTTGGGGTGGCGGTCTGTCTCCTTTTCCTCCCCGAGTATGGAAGGCATGGATGCTCATAGGATGATTGATGCGTGCCTCCACGTCGAACCAAAATACTCCACCATTGGCAGACCAGATTGTTTCGGTAATTTTCTTGATGGGGCTCGGACCGTAGACATTTAAATCGCGCTCCGTCCCTATCGATTGATCGAATCGAGTCATTAGAAAACAGAGGTAATCAGCGACGTGATCGGAATGCAGATGGGTGAAAAAGAGATTACTAACTGACGTACTTGGAATCCCCATTTTATACATTTTATAGGTTGAGGCAGGCCCACAGTCGATCATCAGACGTTGGCCGCAAATTTCCAAAATAAAACAGGTTCCCCAGCGGGAGGGAGTAGGGTTGGGCGTCCCCGCCCCTACAATTCTTAGTTTTGGCATGGTGATTTTTTTTCGATTAAAACAGAGATTTCTATATCCAAAAATGGATAGTTTTGGATAGTGGGGCAAGGCTCTGTTTACGCCGTTAATACTTATTCCCATGGCACTTCCAAAATGATCGACTGTGCCTACGCTTTGGAAGGACGGTTCTGGGCCTTGACAATTCTCCGGAGATAACATCAGGGATAAGTGCTATCGGAAAATTAGATTGCTGGGGTCTTTCGACATGGGCGAAGTTAAAATTGATGACATCAGCGGACTAACTAAGACGTGGGTCTCAAAGACTCAAATGAAGTGACAGATATCCAATCTAAATCGAATCTTTGGCTGATCCTAAAATTTGTTGAAGTTAAGGTTAGCTCCAGCCACTTGCTGCCTTTTCTGATCACATTCAACGAGTTAACTAAAGTCCGAACCAATCGGTGTTTGAAACTCACCAAGAAAGTTCCATGCTTCGATTTATGGTTTGGAGCGGACCAGGCAGCTCCAGTGTTGGAATAAACAGTGAAGTAGGAAGTGGATGAATTCAGAAAAGCCTCACAAAGTGTTGGTCATAGGCTGTGGTAGTATAGGAGAGAGGCATCTTCGGTGTTTCCTGAGTACGGGACGTGCTGCCGTTACGGGCTGCGATGTGAATGAGGAACTCCTTGCTCAAATCAACAAAAATTATAATACCCCTGTTACGACCGATTGGGAATTAGCTTTACAGGATCCGACCACGACAGCAGCGGTTGTCGCCACGCCAGCAAATCTTCATGTCGAGATGGCTACGATGATTATGGAAGCCGGCAAGCATGTCTTGATCGAAAAACCCCTTTCGGTTGGAATGGAGGGAACGGAGGGGTTGATTGAGTTGCGCGACCGGCAAGGGTTAGTAGCAGCAGTGGGCTATGTTCACCGATCCATTCCAACTCTGCGTTCCATTCAGTCTTTTCTTGGATCGGGTGAATTCGGGGATATTTTACTGCTGACTATTACCTGTGGACAAGATTTCGCGCATTATCGGCCCGCCTACCGCGAAATTTATTTTGCCGACCACAAAAAGGGTGGCGGTGCTATTCAGGATGGGATAACCCATCTCATCAATTGGATTGAGTGGATTACGGGACCCATCGAAACGGTCTACTGTGATGCTGCTCACCAGCTTCTCGAGGGAGTAGAAGTGGAAGACACAGTTAATATACTGGCTCGCAGTGGGAAAACGCTTATCAACTGCTCGTATAACCTATTTCAGGCCCCTAACGAATATCGGGTTTGGATACATTGCGAACGGGGGAGCGTCATGGGTGATGTCCAAAATCAAAAGTGGGGGACGCTTGCGTCCGGAGAAGAGAATTGGAATTGGCGCGACGCGAATCATGGAGAGAGGGACATCCTTTTCGTCACTCAAGCAAATGATTTCCTTGACCAAATCGAGGGCAGATCCACGCAGTTATCCAGTCTTGAGGAGGGAATCCAAACACTCCGCGTCAATCTTGCTTCCCTTGAATCATCGCGGAGCGGGACGCAAGTGCGAATTTAACTCGTTCGCGGAAACCTATAAACGAACGGCCGAGCTACAGAATGCACTGGATATAATCCTTCGGGATCCTTTCTACTTGCACACTACCCCCCTAATCAGATCAAGTCCTTCTTTGATATTCCCGTGAGCACGGTCAAGAATCACCTTCACAAATAAAGGTTAATCCTAAAACAGAAAGCATAACAATCGCAGAAAATAGGAAAGGAATGTCCTCTTGTAATAATTGCCAGGTAGCTCTCTAGAGAGTGATCTACCATGGGAAACGATAGAGCTCTCAAGCCCACTAGGCCGAGGCATTGAATGATGGAAGGATCTGCCAGTCGTACAGTAAGCGATCCTAAAATTCAGCAGAATATGGTCTTGGTAGCACTATTGTACTTGAGACCTCTTCTGGCGTCACTCAGCAGAATTAGGAGCCTGCAGGTGGTCGTTGATTGGGGTAGCTGATTAAAATTTCTCCAAAAGGACCTATGATCTCAATTGTTGACTATCGAGCGGGTAACCTTCGCAGTGTGGCGCGGGCTTGTCGTGAGGTTGGGGCCAATGCCGAGCTGGTTGCGGAGCCCGAGAGAATCGCGACTTCCGAACGGATAATTTTCCCGGGTGTAGGAACGGCTGAGAGCGGGATGAGGACTCTTCGAAAAACAGGTTTGGATGAGGCCCTGAAATCAGCGTTTGCTAGTGGAACGCCTATTCTTGGAATCTGCCTAGGTGCACAAATTATTCTGGATCATTCCGAAGAGGGGAACGAAAATTGCCTGGGGCTTGTAACTGGGAAGTGTAGGCGTTTTTCCCCTGAGTCCTCTGAGCTCAAAGTTCCCCACATAGGCTGGAACCAGGTGGTCGTTAGGCAAGCGCATCCTTTGTTGGATGGCTTTCCTGATGGAGCAGAGTTTTATTTCGTCAATTCTTACTATCCCGATCCCAAAGACACAAATTGCGTCTATGGTGAATCGGAGTACGGCCATCCGTTCTGTGCTATGTTGGGGAGAGGCAATCTTTTCGCGACACAGTTTCATCTAGAGAAAAGTGGCCGGTGGGGTCTCGATCTCCTGAAACGATTCACGCTTTGGGATGGGTGACTCGCAATGCTAACTAAACGACTTATTGCTTGTCTCGACGTACGCGATGGTCAATTGGCCAAGAGTATCAATTTCGTCGATACTAAAAACATCGGGGATCCTGTGGCTAAGGCACGAGAGTACTACGAAGGTGGAGTTGATGAACTCGTGTTTTACGATATAACTGCTTCAAGCGATGCTCGTGAAATCATGATCGACGTGGTCGAGGCAGTGGCTGCTCAGGTTTTCATTCCCTTTTCAGTTGGAGGGGGGATTCGAAGCGAAGCAGACGCGACCAAACTCCGGTTAGCGGGTGCCGAAAAAATTAACGTCAACTCGGCTGCGGTGCAGAGGCCTAAGCTTATTTCTGAAATTGCGCATGCTATTGGACGCCAGAATACGGTTCTTTCGATGGATATTAGAAGGGTCGCACCCTCATCTGAGGTGCCGTCTGGCTACGAGATTGTGATTAATGGAGGACGTAAGCCAATGGGGCTGGATGTTGTAATGTGGGCACAGCGCGGCCAGGAACTTGGTGCCGGCGAGCTGGTTGTGAATTCCATTGATGCTGACGGGACACAAGATGGTTACGAGCTTACGCTTACCCGCACCATCGCCGAAGCGGTTTCTATCCCAGTCATTGCTTCTGGGGGAGCGGGAAGACCAGAGCACCTTTACGATGTTTTGACCAAAGGAAAGGCAGATGCCGCTCTTGTTGCTTCCATGGTTCACTACGACCATTATACCTGCCGAGAAATCAAGGAAGATCTGGCAGAGCGAGGCCTTCCGATGCGATTGTGGTATTAGTTTTGGAATCTTCGATCTTCAAACTAGCGCACTGAAAATCGGTATTCCGTAATCTGCCGATAGACTTTGCCCGGGCGTAGAATAATACTGGGGAAGTTCGGTTTATTTGGGGAGTCTGGGAAGTGCTGAGTTTCAAGACAGAGGGCTTGCCACTGACTGTATAGGGAGCCGCCTTTGCCCGAAATATTTTCCATGTAATAGCTAGTGTAAAGCTGGACGCCAGGTTCTGTAGTGAAGAGCCGCATCACCCTTCCGCTTTCAGGATCGAAGACCTCAGCTGATAGTGCTGGATTTTCGCCGCTGCCGTGATTGAGAACATAGTTGTGGTCATATCCGACTTCGAGGTTGCCGATATGTTTGCCGATACGTTTTGGCTTGGTGAAATCGAACGGAGTGCCCTTGACCGGGACAATGGCTCCAGTCGGGATGCCTTCATTTCCCCGCTCGGTGATCTTGTCGGCGTGAATCGTTAGGCGGTGATTGAAGAGTTCCTTCTTTCCCCCAGCAGCAAGATTAAAGTAAGTGTGATTCGTCAAGTTAACCGGGGTGGGCTTATCTGTCGTGGCCTCATATTCAATGCGGAATCCATCATCTTGAGTAAGAATATATACTACTGTGATCATGAGGTTGCCGGGGTAGCCCTCTTCTCCGTCTGGGCTTAGGTAGGTGAAACGTACTGCTGGACCGTACTTATGGACCACAGGCTCGGAGTTCCAGACTCTCTGGTGGAGGCCAACAACACCCCCGTGAAGATGATTTTCGCCGAAATTCTTTGCGAGTTGGTAGTTCACCCCATCAAGTACAAAGTTGCCATTTGTGATACGATTAGCAACTCGTCCAGTGGTGCATCCGACGTATGGAGTATTCTCCTCATACTCGGCCGTTGTATCGAAGCCGAGTATGATATCCTCTAGGTTGCCATTTCGATCACGGACATGCAATTCCGTTGTGGTGGCCCCGAGTTCAATTACTTTGAGGACGCTCCCATTTCGGTTCTCTAGCGTGTAACGTGCGATTGGTTTACCGTTGCTGGTCGTTCCAAAGGTGTCCTTCTTTATGTTTGGCACTTTAGATTCTAGGATTGCTGCGTATTTGGTCGGAGTTGAGGGGTGCGGGGGAAAATCGGAATGTGTTGCGTGAAGAGTATTCGCAGTGGCGATCCAAGCTATTGCGGCAACCGTGAAAGAGGATGTCAAGTAAGGTTGGCCCAGCGTAAATAACTTCATGATATTCCAACAAGAAAGTCAAAAGGAGTAGGGGCGTGGTAACGAGATATCAGCTATTTGAATCAATCATTTCCTGTAGGCATTCGAAAGATTTCTGGACTGCAGCCTGGTAAAGCTTTTCCCCCTTTTCGGCAGTAGCTTTTTGAGGAAGCTGATCCTCCTGATCTTTCATGGCATCGTGCCGTACATTTTCAGGGAAAAGATGGAGAGCGATTGAGGTTTCGTACTCTTGAGCATGTCCAGGAACGCTCGTCGTGCAAATTTCTTCGGCTTCCTTGCGACTCAGATTCCAATAAGAGTGGAACTGGAGGTTCGCCTTCGGATGTTCCAATTTCAAGTTCAACTGCCATTGATTGAGAATGCCACGGACTGGAGCTTCGTTGCCGCCATGGCCGTTTAGGACCAGGATGTTTCGACATCCGTGTCGGATCATACTATCAATACCGTCAAAGACGGCAGATAGCCACGACCCTGGTTTAGCCGTTAGCGTTCCTTTGTGCATCATGTGGTGCTCTGACATGCCAAAATTGATTGGTCGGGCTACTACAGCTTTTGGATAGATCCTACGGGCGACCTCCAAGGCAATAGTGTTTGCAGATCGGATATCATGTTCCATCGCCAGATGCTCTAGGTGCTGTTCCACGGCACCCGTAGGAATGATACACGACAGGAATTTACCTTCTTCGATTCCATGTCGGAACTCGCGACGTGTCATCTTCTCTAATCTTACCTCTTTATTAGTCATTATAAGTATTTTAGGATTCGCAACGGATTGCAGCATGAAAGCGGATTGGGATCAAGGATTCCTTGGGGTCGAAGTTTCCCCCTAATACGATCGTGATTCTGGGGTCAATACCGGTCTCAGTCCGCCTCGAGGAATTTCATGCGGTCATTAGTCTCAGCTGATCAGGGACCCGGTGTCCAGACCTCACCGGATACAACGGCACCAGGAATCAAATTAGGCCTCCAAATAGATCGCGTAGACTTTAGGGTCTTCTGGACGAATCCCTTCATAGTTGATCCGGATCCGGATGGTTCCTTTTCCCCTTCCAATCGTCTTATGTTTTTGCCAGGCCACCTCCTGGCGGAATCCTGGTTCCAAGGCCAAACATTCCTCATGTGAGTAACCATTCAGTTGCTGGAATCGTTCATCAAGAATTTCAACTGTTACTCGACTGTATTCAGATAAGCCATCTACATTGAGAAACACTCGGGCTGGGTTCTCTTCGAGATCAATTGGAGCTGAAATGATGTGTCTTGGTTGAGATGAGAGCAGCTTGAGGTCCGACGCTTGAAAATATCCCAGACGATCTCGTTGCCAGTTTGCAACTCTGACTCCGTTACTTAATTGTTCTGGCCAAGGTGCATACCAGAAAAGTGTTTCATTACCTACGTTCTCGAAACCTTGGCCTTGTGCTACCCCCGCGTGTTTAAAATTGAAGGGGGTGGGTAAGTGTTCAAAATCGTCTTCTGCTGCTTCCACCATCCGAAAATCAGGTATCGGTTCTCGGTAATGGAGCGCGTCGTTACTGACGACAAGCCCGAGATCCGTGGTTACGTGTCGTCGGTCGTCGTTGTCCGGCCCATGCCACTGGCCGTATAGTCCGATAACTACATTGCCGCGATTCCACAAGGCTGCTCCTAGGTGCACCTGTTCTCCTTGATGGTCACCGTAAACCATTGGCTTAGGTGGTATGTTCTCGCGTCGGAATCCCAGGCAGGAAGCTTCGATCCAGTGTTCAAAATCATAGGACGCGAACGTGACTAGTTGCCTCAAAGATCCAAAGTGCCGGCCGCCATGTCCACTTAAGTAATAGCAATTATTAAATTTAGTCCCTCCGGTCATCTCGCATGAAATCGGGTCCGAGCGGGTGGTGGGTTCGTGCCACCGTAGACCGTCTGGACTGAACACGACAGCAAACTCTGGTGTGTATTTGTTTGTTTCGATGACTGCTTTGAATCTGCGTTCAGGATCAGGGTCCTCTGGTTCATAGAATATGACACAGGCCGAAATGTGATGTTTTCCTCCTAACATATCCACCAGATTGTTGTGCTTCGACCCCTTGTATTCGACCAATTGGAGATCAGGTTTTTCCCATTTGTATCCATCTAAGCTTTTCGCGAAGCAGACTCGTTGATGCCATTGATCTCCTTCTCCTTGTCCAAGGTACCACATCCATAATTCATTACCGACACGATGGACCGAGCCGTAGTAGATAACACCGTTACTGTCTGGTGACCCTGGAGGACCGGGATGCACTACTATTCGGGTTCGATCTACACCGGCCCTATAGCGAACAAGGTGCAATCGGACGCCATGTTGGAACGGTATACTATGGTCGTCGAAAGGAAACAGGACAACTTGGTTACTGCTGACTGGCTCTGGATTATTTCTTATAATCATGGATGAATTTTCTTTCGATAGGACAGGAAATGAAATGAACCACGTAGCTACTTCCCCTCCACGATTGCCGCGTACACCATCGGTTTTATTATCTCGCTCAAATTTGAAAAGGGCAGGTGTTGGGCTAGGGTGATTGTAACTAGCTCATCCTGAGGTGATATCCAGAATTCAGTGCTGGTTCCGCCTATCCAGCCGTACTCTCCGACCTGAGATGAAGGAACCCAATTGGTCCGGTGGACGCGGACTGAGACACCAAGACCGAACCCTAGGCCGGTGTAACGTTCCTCCGGTTTTTTGTCCAACGGGATCAGGCTTTGCGGCAATTGGTTGCGTGTCATCTCCTCTACGGACTCTTGTTCAAGCATGCGAATGCCGTTTAGAGTGCCCTTGTTCAAAAGCATGAGGCAAAACCGCATGAAATCAGTAGCTGTTGCCACTAGGCCCCCGCCAGCGGAGAGGAATTTAGGCTTCTTAGTGTAGGCAACTGGGCTGAGATTGCCAGTTCCTCCTTGCGGTGCATCAATTGTCCTTAGATTACCTTTGGGGTTTAGGCCATACATTGCCGCAAGCCGGTCATTTTTCTTAGTAGGGACGTAGAAATCAGTATCAACCATTCCCAGTGGTCGAAAGATTCGCTCGGTTAAGAACACATCAAATGATTGCTGGGAGGAAACCTCGATTAACCGACCGAGAACATCGGCAGCAATGCTATAGTGCCATTTTTCTCCAGGATGGTAGAGAAGGGGAACGGACCCAAGTCGTGCGACCATTTCGGCGAGGTTACATTCGTGTAAACGGTCTAAACCAGCTTGGCGGAAAAGTTTATCAACGCCTGTTGTGCCGGCCATATATCGGATGGCACCTGGCAAGCCGGAAGTGTGTCGCATAAGATCCCGGACCGTCATTTCCCGATTCGCGCTGCCCAGCGTAACCTTATCGGACTCGCTGTTTTTCGCCACACTCATGCTGCCTAATTCTGGAAGATATTTCATCACCGGGGCATCGAGCTCCAGTTTGCCCTCCTCGCAGAGCATCATCACCGCTACCGCGGCTATTGGCTTAGTCATCGAATAGATGCGAAAGATAGTGTCTTTCTCTAAGGGCTTCTGTTCCTCAAGGTTTCTCATTCCCAAGGTTTCGAAATATGCCACCTTCCCGTGTCGAGCGACTATCGTGGTCGCGCCGGCGAGTTGGTTGCTGTCGATGAATTTTTGGACAGTTAAAGAAATTTTCCTAAGGCTTTCCTCCGATAATCCCACTTGGTGTGGATCGGCGGTTAGGCGAGCAAGTCCTAAATCGGATTCCTTGCGTATCCTTTCCTTATAAGGTGGCTCAGTTTTCAAGATTCTTCCTTTTGCGGCAGATGCCTTTTAGCACGGTCTGAGCTGACGAGGAGATGCACCTTGCTCTGTTCGTTGCTTATCATTCCTCGTATTGCTCTTTTGTGAAGCGGTATTGCGAACTGTAAGCCATGCCATCCGAGAGCGGCATCAATCCACCCGAAGTCTCGCTTCGTCGCCCCATCGCAGATTCTTGACTCAAATTGATCGTCATGAGTTCTGCGTCGGTTACGGGTATCGTGTACCGTACCATTGGTTCAAAGCGCTGGAATGCTTCGGCGTAGGCGACCTCCCCTTTTTGTCCGTAGTGGCCGTCTTCGGTTTCTGCGCGTTTCCGTGAATAGGGTCCGCCGTAATACTGGCTGGCAATTTGGTCTAGGGCCAAAACTTTTCTCTCAATAACATCGCTTATGTCGACGAGGAGATCGACACGGCAGGTCGAAGCATACTCTAGGCTATTAGCTCCTATATAAGCGATTGGGTTCATGAAGTAGATGGTGGGAACCACATGCCGTTGCTGGGTGCCTCTACCAGCGCCTCTAGCCAGTTGGGAAGCGTAGACTGTGCATTGGCCGATTGTTCCATGCATCTTTAAACCACCGGTCTCATAGGGATGATGACTAATAATGAGATCTGGTTTTACGGTACGGATAACATTGGCTATCGCCTCAATTTTGTCTTGAGTTACGAGTATATCGTCGTCTTCGAAGCCGAGATCACGAACATCATCAAATCCCAGAATGCGGCAGGCTCTCCGGGTCTCCTCCAGTTTCTCCTCTACGGCTGCTTGTACCCGCTCTTCGACATTCAAGGAAGCACCCTTTTGTCTTTTTTCCTCTGCTAGTTCCCAATGGTGCGAGCGCACACCAGTTGTCGCAATAATACAGGTCACGGTATCGCCCTGTTCGATGTGGTGTGCCAACGTGCCCCCAGCCTGATCGAAAGTATCAGCTGGATGGGCGGCTACAAGCAGAACGTGAATCGGTCTATTGGCCATATCTTAGTCTTTTAATTCATGTGTGATTTGGTTCTCTAATAATCGAACGATTATATTTCCGCAAGAGGTTTGAGGTAGGTTTGATTAATTGCTTTTGCTGGTGGTTAGACGGGCGAATCGAATTGGGCGATCCTTTCCCTAATGGAACTGCTGCTGCGAACAAGAGCCTCCCAAGCTTGCACGGGTGATTGGTCAAGAATCGACGGAAGATCAGCTTGTAACTCGTCGATTAATGGCGGCATTTCTTTACCTTTTCGCCGAAGGTTGGCTATGCGGTTTAGCGCGTCCATTGCAAATCCGACACAAATCACGTTCCTGTCCTCACGAATCACTCCTTTTAATGATTCTATGGTTGTCTTTAACGCAGGCCCGACAACCTCGGCTCCGTGGGAGCAAAGGATGACGATTGACCAGAGCGCGTTCTCCCGTACTGCCGAGCGGACCGGATCGAAACGATCTAACCCAAAATCAACGCCAGATCCTTCGCAGATGTCGCTATCGTCGGTGGGGCGCACTAAGTTAATTGACCGTTCCTGAGTTTGACTGGCGCACGGTCGATTCTCTTCATGAGATAAACTCTCTACTAGTGCATCCAGGCAAGCGGGTACGAGTGATTGACCAATCCCGGTGGCGATTGCGCGGCGACCCAAGCACCCGAGAGATCCCGCAGAGACGGACCTGACATAAACTGACGGATCATTCTCCAAACGTCCTATAACAGCCTGTAGGACTTCATCGTTTAGAGGAGCGGTGTCGCCCAGTCCATAGATGCTGGCCTTTCTTACCCATTTGACAGGAGAAGTGGCTCCCTCAAGAAACGTTCTGGTCGCTTCTGGTCCAACAGCAATAAGGCCGCAGGTAGCAGCGCGCCTTACGCTCTCTCGGTCGTCGTACAGCGCTTGGCCGAGAAGCCGAATCGACAGAGAGATATTGCCCATTGAGGCGAGCCTGTAGGCAGCTCCAATTCTGGCCGGTTCTTTTTCATCGGTTTTCGCGTACAACTGGGCGAACAGGTATTCTGCCTCTTTCTGGCGGGCTAGGGATGGCGTTTCCAAAGTTTTGGGCTTAGATGGTGGCGATTGACCCGTTTTTATCCAGTAATAGTGATAGCGCCATACCGACGTAACATCCTCGTCGATGTGGGATAGGTCGATCTTAGTCAGCGGGTCCACAGAGGGTTCAAACCAAGATGCTTCCGTTAGGGTCTCATTGCTACAGTGCAAAGGGTCGGTAGTCCGGTAGAGCCAGAATCGCCACATAAAGCGAGGGTTGTCTTCCCAAGTTTTCCAGTTATCGCGGCGATGATTCCCTCTGTGAAAGAGATTGTGGGAATATAGGACGATGCTTCCAGCCCGAAGAGGGGCTGCCTCGAATGATTGCACAAGGGGCCAACCGGTTTTAGTAACGGCTTCCCTCATTCGAATGTCGTGAGGAGTGCGACGATTAACAATGTCGTCAAATTCATATTTACAATTCGGGCCACTGGCTGGTTCGTTCTCCATACCGCTGAGGTGGTAGTTGAAGTCGAGGTGGTCCGCTCCGGCGAAATTGTCTTGATTTTCTTCGTGGTTGAACGTCCAGTAGTGCGAGTATGGGATTGTTGCTGTGGGCCCCATATCCTCTCGAACCATCTGTGGATAATAGAGCATCTCAATCTGTATTGCCTGGTAGTGGCGCTGTTTTCTTGCGTTCAAAGGGCCGGTGTCATCCTTGTGCCAATGTTGATCCCTCGGGCCGCTGGCAAAATGTGCATTGTGGGTGAAGGGAACGACGGCCCAGTTATCGCCTACTAGTCGATTACACGCAGTGACAAGGCCGGGCGCGTTGAGTACTTCTAGCACCTCTGGAATGGTCGCAGGGGAAATTGGCTTATCGGCCAGGTAAGCTTTTTTCTCCTTTTTATAAATCTGGTCGTGGATTTCCAAAGGAATACCAAGACTCTCAGGAGTCAAAATAACAATCCCTCTGCTAACAAACTCCTGATCCAGCCTATCCG
This sequence comes from Candidatus Moanabacter tarae, assembly GCA_003226295.1. Taxonomy (NCBI): domain Bacteria; kingdom Pseudomonadati; phylum Verrucomicrobiota; class Opitutia; order Puniceicoccales; genus Candidatus Moanibacter; species Candidatus Moanibacter tarae. The sequence goes on from CP029803.1 coordinate 2,442,601, forward strand.
AATCGGGTTCCGAAAAGGCTATTTCATATTCTTTGCTCAATCTCTCATCCCCGCAAATCAAGAAAACGGCATCTCTTTTTAGCTCCGCATGTATTATAATCGATCGAGTCCGAGATCGGCTCGATTTGTCGTTTCAGACTTCAATATATGCAGGAAGATTTGGCAAGGAGATCCTAAGGAGGCCATAAACAAAATGTACCAGGAGGTGCCTGATGTCCAGACTGGAGTCTTTCGATGTTCCCAGTCCAAACTTTAGCAAGGAGTGACCTATTTACTTGTTATCCTTCTGTTCCCCGATGATGTCTTGTCTTCGATCTTGCCTTCTTGTCTGCTTCTTGGCATAGACTGCATGGAAAGGATACAGATGTGGGCTGTGGGAATATTTTCTGTTCTCGTGGCTCTCAGGGCGACACCAAATCATCAAGGAATAAACCTATGGCAGAGCACACAAACCCCCCGGTTGGTTATGATGACACTCCCTTTTTGCCCGGTAGTCGATGGCGGGTGCACGATGTAGACCGGCCGCAACCCAGAGTGGTAGTGCCCGGAGCAAGGGGGGGAGAAGCTCCTTCCGACGCAGTAGTGTTATTTGACGGGTCCGATCTCTTTCAATGGCAGGGAGTTGATGGTAATAAAGCTGATTGGAAGGTTGAGTCTGATTATATGGAAGTAGTACCTAAGAGTGGCAATATACGAAGCAAAGCTGAGTTCGGGGATTGTCAGTTGCACATCGAGTTTGCCAGTCCGATTGATGTACAAGGGAATAGCCAAGGGCGCGGGAATAGTGGTGTGTTTTTAATGGGGCTCTATGAGATCCAGGTGCTTGATGGGTACAAAAATCAAACTTATGCTGATGGTACCACATCGGCAATCTATGGCCAATATCCGCCGAGGGTGAACGCCTGTCGTCCCCCAGGAGATTGGCAGAGCTTTGATATTGTCTTTGAGGTACCTCTCTACGACGGAGACCAACTTTTAAGGCCGGCCTATCTGACCGTATTACACAACGGCTTGGTGGTGCATCACCGACAAAAGGCACTTGGTCCGAGTGGGCACAGAAGCCTGTCGAACTACAGTGAAGTTCACGGCCCTAGAGGACCGTTGATATTACAGGATCACGGGAATCCGACCCGGTTCCGGAATATCTGGATCCGGGATTTGACAGATTACGATGAAGTGTAGAAATTTGGGCCGGGTTTAATCTTCTAATCGACCAATTTACTTACCGATAGTAATTCGCCGGTGTTGTTGCGAGTTGCTTATTCATTGAGTTGGGACCCTTCCCAGAAGACACTAATTCCTAACTCTCGGTATTCGTCACGATTTTCGGCGGTAGTGGGTATGGCCCAACAGAGAGGAACGCCAAGGTCTTTCACCTGATCTGCGACATTTAAGACACATTCCTTAACTGTTTTTAGCGAGTAACCAGGATGGCGTTCCAGGTTGAACATTAAATCGTTTGGGCCAAAGGCGAGATAATCAATTCCTTCCTTCATGGCGAACTTGCGTGCCCGGGTGACCCCTTCGACGGATTCGAGTTGCACGCAAAGCACACCGAAGTTGTTCCACCAATTGGCATATTCTAGCCGATATTGGTCAGAGCTGGTGTCAAAGTGTTTTGCACCGGCTCGGGATGCACCACCCCAACTCCGTCGGCCCAGAGTGCCGTAGTAAAAATACTCGATAGCCTCATCAACAGAAGCTTCTTCCATCACCTCAGGGACCATTACAGAGGATAGACCGAAATCACAGTAGCGGCCTGCCATATAAGTTAATCGAGTGTGAGGGATCCGGATCTGAGTGGGTACACCTAGGTCCTCGGTCACAGAGCAAAACTGTTCAAGCCTTTCCTCAGAAAAAGTAGAATGTTGGCCATCGATGAAAATCGCGTCGTAGGATCCTAGTGCAAGAGAATCCTCAAGTTCGGTGCGCCCTGTTGTGATGGAAGTTATGAGCAAGAGAACCTCTTCTCCGCTCTTAAGACGTTGTTTGAATGTTTCACTCATAATTGGTAACCGGCTGCGCCGTCCTTATCTGGCTCATTTCGAAAAAATGGATAGTGGTTGAAGTAAAGAAATATAGCAAGCCCAAGGGGCTTTGTAGAACACTTAAAATACACGTTCAAGTTGAAGGTGTACAAATTAACTCTGAAGTCCAAAAAGTTTACGACGATGGGAGGACGTAAGCCTCGCATCGATTACTTGGTGCCGGTCTGGATTTTTGAGCTTTAAATGGGGTTTCCCTTTTCTTTTGAGATCAGCTTTGCGGGCCTGGCTTCGATAGTCACGCTCCCCGTAGCTGAGAATAATTGATTTTCGTGGTTTATCAGTCCGGTTGATCATGGAGGTGTGCCACCCGTAGTTGTTGAATACGATGGCAGTGCCCGCGGTTCCCGGGAAGACCTTATGTCCGGGCATCTCCTCGAGTCTTTCACAGTTTGGATAGGGTCCTGAATCTGCTTTGTGACTGCCAGGCACGAATGCAAAAGCACCACCTTCGGCAGGGACAGTCTCAACATAGATCTGTACTTTAATGTGTGGGGGTTGATCATACGGTATATCTGGATGCCAACCAATATAACTAATCGGGCTCAGTGGAACAGTACGCACTTGGGCGCCCTCAAAGAATAGATCTTCTCCCAGTAAGTCCTGCAAGAGGCCGAAGTAGGAGGGATGGTCGGCCAGAGCAATGAAGACGTCATCCTTTTGCAGAGGGTCCGGTATGTCGAAATAGGCGGCCGGTCTGGTTCCAGCTTCGACTGCGTCTAGCCATTCCGGTTTTGCTTCAGCCGCGCAACGATCGAAGGCAGCTTGTAGTCGGAGTAGATCGCTACCCTTGTAGGCCCGGTCTACTATGAGGTATCCTTCTTTTTCCCACTGACTAATTTGTTTTTCTGTTGCTTGTCTCATTTATAGTTTTTCTGCTGATACCATTTAGTGAGGGTGGTCTGGTACGCCAAACGACTAAATTGCCTATACACGCACGTTCCGCGTCCAAAAGAAAAGGATAACCTCATGCCTCTAAGGTTTCTCTGTCGAAAGCTGAAATTCTCGCCTAGTTTGTACAGATACTTTGACACGGGATGATTTTCTAAGGGTTTAGGTTGGAGCTTCTGGGAAACGCAGGAGACGTTGTGCTGTTCCACCCATGATTTCGGAAATTTCATCCTCATTTAGATCGGGTAGTAATTCCTCGATAATTTGAGTTAATCTTTCATAGCCTGGATTCTCTGTAATCCATGGGAAGTCAGTTGCCCATAGCAGGCGATTTGCCCCAAATCCCTGCTTCCGGTTATGTGGCCGATATAGTCGCTCGTGCCATTCCTTGAGATCGCGATAAGGCCATTCCTCATTGCTGAAGGCATACTGCCCTGATAGGTGAACGGAGACATTTTCAAACTGATGTAATCCCATTGTGGAGTAACGTGAGGGTGGAGGCAAGGCAGTGAACTCGACTCGCGGCCGTCCCTGGCTATCCCAGCTAAAGCTTCCCTTGCCCGGCAACGCCAGCATGTGGTTGAATACAACCCGTACCTCGGGGAAGGCTTCGATGATAAAAGGCAGGCAATGCGCGTCGATGGCTTGGGGATACAACCAGATCACGTAGTCTCGCTCAGCGGCATGTTTCCAAATTGGAAAAGTTCTGAAGGACCGAATATCCATTGGTGCCAACGGATCGGCGGGTCCGCCGATCGAACTAAGCCTGAATCCAATCACATCACCGTTGGTGGCGAGACGGTCCATATGCTCCTCCGGTTTCAATTCATCTGTTGGAATCAGTCCAATGCCAAGAAATTGTCTGGGATACGTCTCTAGGCAGTAGCGAAGATAGGAGTGGTGCTCGAAGCTTGCACCGCCAATTTGAACCAGTACTGCCTGAGATACTCCATTCGCTTGCATTTGATCCAGTAGCTTCTCCACTGGTTCCTCGCGGGTGGCAGGGAGTAGATCGCTGACTTCCCTCGGGAATTGCCTGGAAGCCCTTGCAAATACGTGCACGTGGGCATCAATACGTGGCGGGTGCGGACTTCTAATGTTTTTCGATTTCATATGAAGAGGGTGGAAGCAAGAGAGAAATCACGCAATAGGCGATAGCGAATTGCTCGATGATTATTTTGGAAATGAAGGTAGTTCAAGGCGAGTGAGGTGCTGGATGATTCGGATGACCTGGCCGGCGTAACCGAACTCATTATCGTACCAGACGTAGAGCACACATTGTTTACCCTGCACGATTGTAGTTTCCGAATCGATGATTGAGGTCTTGAGGTATCCGATGAAATCGCTCGATACCACTTCCTTTGAGGTAGTGTAGTCGATCTGACTTTGGAGTGGTGAGTCCAGGGAGATAGCACGTAAGTATTCGTTGACCTCTTCAACCGTTGTTGTCGCGACGAGGTTCAGTTTTAGAATGGCCAAAGAGACATTTGGAGTGGGGACTCGAATGGCATTGGCTGTGAGCTTTCCATCTAGCGCAGGAAGGGCTTTAGTGACGGCGCTCGCAGCGCCGGTTTCAGTGATGACCATATTGAGGGGTGCAGCGCGTCCGCGTCTATCTTTGCGATGAAAGTTATCGATTAAGTGCTGGTCATTAGTGTAGGAATGGCAGGTGTCAATGTGGCCCTGCTTGATCTTAAAGCGGTCATCCATGGCTTTAAGAACAGGAACAATGGCATTGGTTGTGCAACTGGCGGCAGAAATGATGCGGTCATCTTCTTGAATGTCTTGATTGTTCACTCCATAAATAATATCGGGAATATCACCTTTCCCTGGTGCGGTTAGGATAACGTAGCCCGCACCATTGGACATGAGGTGCTTTTCAAGTCCTGTGCGATCCCGCCAGACACCTGTGTTGTCCACGATTATGGCATCTTCGATATCGTACTGATCATAATCAACCTGTTCGGGCGAATCGGCATTGATGATACGCACAAGATTGCCATTTATGATCAGAGCATTCATTTCTTCATCGATCTGAATTGTTCCTTTGAAGGGACCGTGAATAGAGTCACGTCGTAGTAAACTAGCTCGTTTCGTAAGCTCCTCAGGGCCTCGGCCTTTCACGACAATAGCTCGCAACCTCCACTTATCTCCACCGCCACTGCGATCGATGAGGATACGGGCCACCATTCGGCCTATCCTGCCGAAACCGTAAAGGACGATGTCTTTGGGTTTGTTCTGCATGACGTTAGATGTTTCTTTACAAGCATCCAGGCTAGCTCTGATGAATGTGGAAACGTCAAGCCCTCCATTTTCATTTTGAAAAATCTTGGCCAACTTCCCAATATCGATTCTCGAGGCAGGCAGGTCTATTTTCGCGAGTGTCTCTACGATCTTAGATCCCAGTTTAAGAGGTAACTCCTCGCCCAGGATTCTTCGGGCAAAACGGTGAGCTTTAATGATGTCGATGGGGGAGCTGCGAATTAGAGAGCGTCCGAATATTGTAATGACGAGTCCTTTCTCCCGATAAAGGCTACCGATTACAGGAACCATCCTTTCGGCAATAGCTTCTCTCTCGATCCAATCATCAAAATAGGTCTGGATTTTTTTATCTTCTGCCATGGTCAATTCTCTATGAAAGAAAAGTATCGAGAAGTTGTTAAAGTAAAAAGGACAGCGAATGCCAGAAGATTGTACTGATAGCCAGAAACATCCTTGGGGCCGACAGTTCGCGTAACATTGGGAACGGCGGAGTAGGCGGTGGAGTGCTTGATTTCACTAGACAGGCCAAAATACTACGGGATTTCAAAATTTGCTGGTCATCGTACCAAACGACGGAAAGGTTCCGTTTTTAAATCGGCCAATAGCAATTCGTCTAGGGTTCCGTTATCCAGTCCGGTTTTAATGATACCAAACGATTCTACTGCTGCGGAGGCGGTCTGATCGATATCCTCCTGATTGTGGGCGAGGGTGGCTTTAAACCCCATGGAACAGTAAACGCCACGCCGCGCCATTTCCTGAATGAATAAAGTGGACACTTTCCGTTTGTCGATTTCCTCTGGCAGATTGAGCTCGATGGCCGGGTTAGTGTGCAGGCCTTTGCACGCCCCATGCAGTCCCGCTTGCTCGATAGCGTTATTGAGGGCCGAACGCAATCCCTCGCCGATTTCCCTAAAACGGTTTTCGGAATCCCGTCTTTTCAACTCTCGAATGGTTGCCAATGACGCCGCTAGACCGGTATTGTCACTCCAATAGGAACTGGAAATAAACATCTGACCTGACGGTTCCATAACCTCTCGCGATCCGACCACCGCCCCCATAGGGTAGCCATTAGACATTGCTTTTGCTACCACGGTCATATCCGGTGTCAGCCCGACTGTGACCTGGACTCCGCCGACCGAGAGACGCCACCCACAGGAAACCTCGTCAAAGATCAGAATGGCTCCATGCGAATGGGCAAGCTTCTGAACTGCTTCAAGGTAGCCGGATGCGGGTAGCTCGGACCGAGCCGGCTCCATCATGATGGCTGCTATCTCTCCTTTATTCTCGTTCAATAGTTTGGAAAGGAGGTCTATATCGCCGTAGGTGAAGGGGATGATTGTCCCGGCCAGCAATTTAGGTACGCCCGTTGGTTCGATTCCAGCAAAGGGAAACTCACCGCTTTCGGGATCGACGCCGTAGTTGGCTGCTTGGTACCAGTCGTGCCAACCATGATAGCCACAGATGAGGATCTTGTCCCGACCTGTAACGCCTCGCGCAATGCGGGCTGCGACCGAACAAGCCTCCCCTCCGCCCTTAGTGTAGCGCACCATCTCAGCACTGGGAATGGTTTCATTAAGCAGCTCAGCTAGTTCGAGTTCGAGGGTACTGTTGAGAGTAAAAATGCTCCCCCGATCAATCTGCTTCTTAACGGCAGAGTCGACTACATCGTCGGCATGTCCTAAGATGATGGCTCCGACCGCGTTTATCCAATCGATGTACTCGTTTCCATCAATATCAACGAAGCGGGATCCTTTGGCTTGTTGGGCGTAAACTGGACTTACTCCTTTGGCAAATTGGCTGGGTCGGCGACTGATCAACTGGGTCCAGCCGGGAATCAGTTCGCCAGCGCGGTCGTAAAGATCGTAAGAGCGTGCGACGGTGTGCTGTTGGATTTTGCGTTTACTAGAGTGTGTCATTGTTCTTTCCAGTTAAATGTTACGCCCAACATTGATTTTTCACGTCTGTCAGCCATTTCATAGGCTTTGATCATTTCGGTGTAATGAAGGCGATGCGTGATGAGTCGTTTTGGATACAGATTGCCATCTGCCATTAGGTCTAGGATGTGCTCCGCGGTTCGATCCATGTCTCGATACTGAGCCACAATCGAAGCGTCCCTGCTGGGCTCGAAAGCGCTTGGGTAGAGGTCGCCGTCAGGACCACAGACGGCAATAAGGGAAATGCCTTTATTATAAAAGAGTTCCATTGGCAGCGGATTAAAATCGAGGGGTGGTTCACCCCTTCCTAAGAGGCTTACAATGGATACTCTTCCATTTGGTCGTACAATCTGTAATGATGTCTTAAAAGCAGGCCAGGGATTAGCTGTAAGAATGACGAGATCAATACCGCGACCTCTGGAAAATTTGGACAGCTTTTGTGATAAGCATGGGTCATCAGTAAGGAAGCCAGCATGGGCCCCCATTTGCTCAGCCATCTCCAGCCGGAGTGGGCTGTTTGCCAATGCTACGACCCGAGCTCCAAACAAGGGGCCCAAAGCGATTGCTCCCAAACCCAGGACCCCGACGCCAACCACGGCCACGTTTTCACTGGGTCGGAACTGAGCTTTATGATAGCAGTGAGCACTTAATGCATAGAGATGGGCGTAGACGGCGTTTTCAGAATCCACTCCGGGTGGTACCTTTACTAAGCTCGCAGCCTCAGAAATTACGTATTCGGATTGATGAGCTTGCCGGGTAACAATTCGATCGCCGACTTTGACGCGAGTCACTTGACTACCGATCCCACGTACTACAGCGAGGTTACTGTCACCAACCCATCTTGGGTAGTCTGGAGCGCCAGGCACTTGCTCGGCTCCTTCGTAGTTGCCCCGATCTGTTCCAATTTTGAAGGCGGATATTTCTGTCTTTGCCCAGATTTCATTGGGCTTCAAATTGTGAGTGTCCAGAGGGTGATCTTCGAGCCGAAGATCACGGGGGCCGTGGAGAATAGCAATTTTCATAATTGTTTTCTGAGAGCGTTTGTGTTCATCGGCTTAGATGCAACGTCTATCTTATAGGTAAACATATTCGACAGTGCTAAGGTTCAATGAACCGATCGACTTGGAACTGAGTTGGAACCCATGTCGGCTGTTTTGACTATACTCAGGGTAAGGGGACCGCCTTCAGGATTGGATTGTCCCGACTACACAGAATCGATAGTAAACCTAAGACCGCAAGAGGAAGCGGATAAAAAATACTAATAAAGGCGTTTACTCGCAGGACGCTCACGCTTTAAAAGGTCACTCATGATCTTCAGAGAATATGGGAATTCGATCCTCAATGTTTCCGCTTTAGCCTTTGGTGGCTGGCCTATTGCCGGAGTCGGTTGGAGTAATGTGAATGAACGCGATTCCATAGCCGCGGTTCAACAAGCTTTGGATGAGGAAATGAATTTTCTGGATACTGCTTACATGTACGGCGAGAACGGGGAGTCTGAGATTCTGTTGGGGAAAGCGATTGCTGGTCGGCGAGATGAAGCCATCGTTGCCACCAAATGCGGAGTGCATTGGGTGCGTGGAGAAATGGTTCGCGATAGTTCTCCAAAACGAATTAAATGCGAGGTGGAAGAAAGTTTACGGCGATTGAACATCGATGTTATAGATCTTTACCAGGTTCATGCGCCGGATGAAAATACCCCTATTGAGAAAACCGCAGAAATGATGGCTTTACTCCTAGAGGAGGGAAAGATTCGTGCGGTTGGAGTTAGCAACTACAGCGTTGAGCAAATGAAATCTTTTTGCAGTGTCTCCCCTCTGCATTCGTTGCAGCCGCGTTATAGTATGATCGATCGTCGGATTGAGAACGAAATTGTTCCGTATTGTAGAGAACGAAATATTGGGATTTGTGTCTACTGTCCGCTGGAGCGAGGTCTTCTTACTGATCGGATCAAGCCGGGGGAGGAATATCCTTCAGAAGACAGTCGCCATACAGATTTGGCCTTCAGGGGAAAGGAGTTCACGCGCACTAAGGCTATGAACAGAGCTTTACAAGAGATAGCTACTGAATGTGGGATTTCTACAGTCCAACTGGTTCTTAACTGGACCGTGCATCAACCCGGTATAACCGTTGCGATCGTAGGAGCTACCCGTCCCCATCAGGTCGCAGAGAATGCCAAGTCACTTACCCTCGAGTTAAGTGAAGAGCAGATGCAAAAGATCAATAAGGTCATTGAATCCAGGTAAATCGGCTACTGGGGTTTGTAAGTTTTATTTTATTGACGGTTTTGAAGTTCAAAAGCGGAGGGCATTAGTAATCTTCTGGACTTCCGTCGATTTAGTATTGGAGACTGGCTCAGTTTTGTGTCTTTACCGACGACCTAAAATTGAAAGGGTAAACAAATGATATCGGCTGACACTTTCAGTGAAACTTATAGCAGTGATGCATTGGAGAAAGGTGAACCTTTCAGTGATGCTCAGAAGGCGAAATTGGTGGAGGAATTTTATCGTGAAGGATGGATTCATCTCGAAAACATTCTAAACCCTATCGAGGTCGAGGCCTTAAAGGGGGGAATGCGTCGGAAATACAACGATGAAAGGTTGCATAGCGACGAAGAGGGCGATCATGTTCGCGGGGTAAGCTTGATGCGGATGTTTGAGTTCCATCAGTCCTTCAGGGACCTAATAGTGAAGGAACCTGTGGCGGGACTGGCAGAGGCCATTCTTGGGGAAGATTGTCACATGATGGCGATGAACGCACTCAGGAATGGTCATGGGGTTGGAATCGACAGGTGGCATGTCGATCAGGGTCCGTTTTTCCCTTGTCCGGATGAGATCCCAAGGCATGATCCGCGCCTACGTATATCCTGTTACGCGTTCAACGCGCTTTTCCCCCTCACTGACATTGACTCGATTGAGCATGGGCCAACGCAAGTTGTGCCGGGAAGTCATTATTCTGGGCGGAAGCCTCCTGTCGAAGATAACCCTAGTTTCGACGGACAGGGCCCGGTTTCAATCTATGCCAAAGCTGGAGATGTCTACCTCTTCCACAATCAGGTTTGGCATAGAGGGGCGGTGAATGAATCGCAACGGGTACGCTATATAGCAACCGTAGCCTATAGCCAACGTTTCATGGCGCAGCGATTCTACCCTTTTCTTAACTACCGTATGCCGGAGCACGTCCTCGAAGGAGCTAACGACCGGCTCTTGCGAATGTTGGGTAAGCATGAGAAAGGATCGTATGGTTGATCTGGCGGGAGAATAAAAATCACCTTCATCTTTAAACTATACGGTAGACTGAGTTTAAATCAGTAATAGACGGATTGTTGAGGTCCAGAAGCGAAATAGTCAAAAAAGGGTTAGTATATGAGCACAGAAGATTTCAGGTTTGAAGTAGTCGAAGGCTGGGGGTTTGGCCCAAAAGGGCAGGTGATGGGTGGTGTAATTCCTGGCGTGGCAGTAGATTCAAAGGGGCGCGTCTTCCTCGGCCGTCGAGAACCTTCCGCAATCCTGGTCTACAGCCGTCAGGGAGAGTATTTGGAAACATGGGGTGAGAAGGAGGTGGCGAATCCCCATCTGCTGTGGATTGATTCCCAAGACCGGGTTTACTGCGCTTCCTGTGACAACCATACTGTCCAAATCTTCAATTCAGCTGGGGACTTGGTGGAAACCGTCGGAACATTAGGCACCGCAGGCAAGCCTGGGATGCCATTCAACCGTCCTACTCGCGCCATGCGGGCGCCTTCGGGTGATCTTTTCGTCTCCGATGGGTATGGGCAATTTCGAATTCAGAGATTTGATGCCGACGGCAACTTCATTTTGGGGTGGGGTGAAGAAGGAAGTAATTTTGGGCAGTTCGCTCTTCCCCATAGCCTTTGGGTCGATCGAGAGAATCGGGTTTGGGTGATGGATCGGGAAAATGATCGAATTCAAATATTTGATGCCGATGGCAACTTCCTTGATCAATGGAAGGATGTGATCCGACCGATGGATGTCTTTATAGGGAGTGATAATATCGTCTACCTCTCTGAGGCTTGCCACCGGATTAGTATTTTCACCTTGGAGGGTAAATTACTTGCCCGCTGGGGAGAGGAAGGGGACATGCCGGGTCAATTTGCTTCCGCTCCACACGGTATTTGGGTCGATTCTTTTGGAGATCTCTACGTTTCAGAGGTGGCTGCTATTTCCGATCGAGTTCAGAAATTCAGTCGGATCTAGCCCGTTTGTTGTTCAGAATCATGGGATCGCCTTGACATGCTTGCTGCAGCTCTAGGAATGGCCAAAATCGACCATTTCTACTTGCAACCGTCGACTGCCCGCCCAGACTAGCCTGGGTTTATTAGTCGTCTCATATTGTACGGTTGGTGTCGCCAGCATAGGCTTGCTTAAAGGGTAAAACAGGAGTTAGTTCTCGGAGTCGAATTAAGGAGGAGAAGGTTATGAAAAGATTGTGGAATTCATTGGTAGTAGCGCTGCTGGCTTGGGCACCTCCTAGTATTGTGGCGAACGACGAATTGCTCAAATTACAGGAAGATGATAAGCAATGGGTGATGCCTGGAAAAGACTATGCTGGGACTCGTTACAGCAAGTTGAATCAGATTAACACTGAAAATGTTAAGAATCTGAAAGCGGCGTGGAGCTTTTCAACAGGGGTTTTGCGGGGCCACGAGGGTCAGCCGCTTGTAGTCGGAGATACGATGTACGTCCACACGCCGTTTCCGAACATCGTCTACGCCTTGGATTTAACCAGGGAAGGCGCTCCTGTGAAGTGGAAGTACATTCCTCAGCAGGAAGAGGAAGTTGTCCCGATTGCTTGCTGCGATACTGTAAACCGTGGCCTGGCTTACGCCGAGGGTAAAATCTTTCTCTCCCAACTTGATACACATGTAGTAGCTCTCGATGCTGCTAATGGAACGGAGATTTGGAAAGTCAAACAGGGCGACTACAGACAAGGCATGACTCTAACCAGTGCACCTCTAGTGATCAAGGACAAGGTTATTTCTGGCATTAGTGGTGGTGAATTCGGGGTGCGAGGGTTCGTAACCGCAAACAATATCAATACTGGCGAGCAGGTTTGGCGGATGTACAGCACTGGTCCAGCAGATGAAGTTGGTTATCCTGGATCTGTGGAAACTTGGAAGGGCGATGAATGGAAGCGTGGCGGAGGCACTACCTGGGGATGGTACACCTATGATCCCGAGTTGGATCTTCTCTTTTATGGAACAGGGAATCCGGGGAGCTGGAACCCAGATCAGCGTCCTGGGGATAATAAGTGGTCGATGACAATCTTTGCCAGGAATCCCGACACGGGTGTAGCGTCATGGGCCTACCAAAAAACGCCCCACGATGCTTGGGATTATGATGGAGTTAATGAAAACATCTTGGTTGATCAGATGGTCGGCGGGAAGTTGCGCAAGACTCTCGTCAATTTCGATCGAAATGGATTTGCCTACACGGTGGATCGTACCAACGGCGAACTGCTTGTGGCAGAGAAATTCGGTGTAGTTAACTGGGCAACTAGCATTGACTTGAATACCGGGAGACCCGTTGAAGTGCCGGGAAAAAGAACCTCCTCAACTAGGAATACTAAGGATATTTTTCCCGGAGCTATGGGAGCTAAGGATCAGCAACCGGCAGCATATTCTCCGAAGACCGGTTTGTTTTATGTCCCTACGATCAATGTCGGGATGGATTACGAAGGAGTTGAGGTTAAATACCAGGCGGGCCAACCGTATGTAGGCGCGATTGTCAGGATGTTTCCTGGCCCCGGCGGAAACCGGGGTGAATTTATCGCTTGGGATGCAAAAGTAGGAGAAAAAAAGTGGGGTATAAAAGAAAACTTAGCAGCTTGGAGTGGTGCACTCGCGACGAGTACTAATGTTGTATTTTATGGTACCATGGAGGGGTGGTTTAAGGCGGTTCATGCTGAAACCGGAGAAGTCTTGTGGAAGTTCAAGACCCCCTCTGGGATTATCGGTAATCCCATAACCTACGAAGGTCCGGACGGAAAGCAGTACGTTGCCATCCTATCCGGAGTCGGAGGTTGGGCCGGGATTGGAGCAGCCGCTGGGATTGGAGCAGAAGATCCAACTGCTGGACTCGGAGCTCTCGGGGCTTTTGGTGATGTTGCCCAGCTAAGTAACCTCGGCGGAGTCCTGATGGTCTTTTCCCTTTAGCCCGTAAATCACAGCAGTGTTTTAGGCCAATCGATGCGGGTTTGCATTTTCTTGGTGGTTTGTTTTTTGGGAGGGAACACCCTTTTTTCTGTTGCTTCAGAAAACGCCTTGATTGTCTCAACCTTTCGGGTTGCGGCTGACCCGGGGAATATGCCCTTTACGAATCGGGAACTGGAGGGTTTCGAGAATCGGATCGCAGCATTGTTGGCCGAGGAGATGGGTCTGGACGTTGAATACGTTTGGTGGGGTCAACGGCGGGGCTTTGTAAGGAACACTCTAAAGGCGACTCTAGAGGAACGCCGTTGCGATGTTGTTATTGGGGTTCCTAAAGGCTACGATTTGGTAAGTTGGACGCAGCCTTACTACCGATCTACCTATGTCTTTGTCTATCCCGCGAGTGGAGAATTTGAGCTCCAGACACTGGATGACCCTATTCTCAGGAAACTCAAAATTGGGGTCCATTTACTTGGTAATGATTATACTAATCCGCCTCCGGTCCATGAGTTGAGTAAACGGGGCATTGTGGACAACGTGATTGGGTTTGATACCTTTTACACCGAGGAGAACCCACCGGGACGTATCGTTGAGGCTGTCGTGTCAGGGGAAATCGATGCCGCCATAGTGTGGGGGCCAATAGCGGGTTATTTTTCCAAGCAGCAACTGACTCCGCTGAAATTGATTCCTGTGCCCTCGGGGAAAGATGATTTGCCCTTTGCCTTCGACATCTCTCTTGGAGTGAGACATGGGGATAAGGAATTAAAGTTTCGCATCGAGAGGGCTTTAGAAAAGCGACGGCCCGAGGTTATGAGGATTCTCGAAGAGTATGGTGTTCCGGTCCTCCCTTTCGAGAAATAACCTTTGGTTTTCGAGTAAACTGTTTGTGATCGAGAACTATCAAAAATATGAAGGGTGTCGGAACGGATTCCTTCCAAATCGGAGCTGGAGGGAACACCTCTCCAATTTTTGATCAGCCTTAGCCTTAGTCCTAGAGAGTCGAAATCGAACCTTGATTCGAATATCTTAAAAGATACGTTGTTAGTATTAGCAAACAGAACCCTTGCCTTACACAGGCGAGGGTCGGATCAACAGTTGAATTAGAGTTCAAAACCCTCGTCCGGAAATTGCAAACCATATGGATTTTCAACTTAAAACTAAGAAATTGTTTCGTGTTTTTAGGATTTCTATGGTGACCGTGGGACACGGGCGATTAGCTTCCTTTCTGATAGCATCCCTGATCGCTTTAAGCTCGATGCTTGGTCAGACAAATGATTCTGCATATGAGGAAGGAGAGGAGATTTATGGCCGAATTTATAGTGGCTGGAAATGGTTTCATGTTTACTGTTACCGGTGTCACGGGTTCGATGCTCTCGGGAGTACCCTCGCTCCTAATTTACGTGAGTCGATCAAGGTTCTCAGCTACGCGGAGTTTCTCGATTTGGTGAAAGAGGGACGCGCAGAAAGAGGGATGCAGTCTTGGAAAGAGTTGCTCGATGATAAGCAAATTACAGACATCTTTTATTACGTTCACGCGAGGAGCGACAAGGTTCTTCCGAGTGGGCGTCCGGATGAGGTTGGGGAAGGTGGTGGAGAGTGGACCCCCCCGGGAGAATGGGTAGAGGCAATGAAGTCGGTTGATCTATCGACCAAGATGGATCAAGAATCGAATGCGGAAAAAAAAGTTAAGCCCAAATTCGAAGATTCCTAGCATGAAGATTGTCAAATATCTGTTTAGGTTTGTTCTCCATCGAGTGTGGTTCGTTCCTTCACCTAGTTGTTTGGCTTTAGAGGAGGAATTGGCTGGTGTTTGGTAGTCGGATTTCTACGTGCCTGGTTAGGGTTTCTATTTTCGTTACGTTTGTCACGACGATCAGCTTAAGTATTGCCAACGAGGCAGAAGAAACCGAAACGATAAAAATCGGGCTCCTTCTTCCGCAAGCCGAGTCCACTCTCTTGGATTCAGCTGTCATTCGTGGTGCTACTCTTGCTATCGAAGAGGCAAACGCGCTATCTGGATTTTTTGGAAAATCGTTTGAATTAGTACCCTTTTCGATCAAGGACGAAACGAATGCTATGGTAGAGGCTAGACGGGCTGTCGAAGAGGAGGGCGCTGTAGCTCTGATTGGGAATCTCGATCTCGAAGAATGGGACGCTGTTTGCTCAGTTGCTCAAGAAATGAAATTCATTTTGATTAATTGTGGAGGAAAGGATGCGTTACGGAGTTCCAAATCTTACCGCTACTGCTTTCATTTTGAAGCGGGAAATTTTGAATATATTCGTGCTCTTGGGGAGTACTTGGTGGGAGAGGAGGAATTAGGCAGGTGGGTTTTCGTTCGTTCCGATGATCGTGGAGGCAGAAATCTCGAGGCAATACTTAGAACAGTTCTGTCCGAGGTAGGAGGCGAATTAGTGAAAACGGTTTCTGTACCCGTCGATGGTGCAACGGGAACCCCTCACTTCGAATTAGTACGATCGGCAAGACCGGACTTAGTTCTGATCGGGCTACTTGGAGATGAACAGGCAGAGTTTGTCGAACACTACCTTTCCAGTGGCCATTCTCAGCCCCTGGCTATCGTGGATCTATCGAAGGAAACACTCACTCGATTTGATGATGATCCTTTGGAGGTGGATTTGTATTGGGCCGAGAATTGGCATCAGTCACTGTTCCGTTACAGTGCCCGTGAACTAAACTCGCGCTTTCTAAAGCGATTCCAGGTTCCCATGGACGGTGAATCGTGGGTCAACTGGGCTGCGATAAAGTTTGTCTCCGAGGCGGTAATCCGCACTCAAAACGCGGATTCGGATTCGCTTGTTCAATACTTTGAGAGTCAACCGCCTTTCGATGGCCATAAGGGCTTTTCGCTAATCTTGGAATTGAAAAGACGTCAGCTTTCCCATACTCTCTATGTCTTAAAACGAGAAAAATGGTTTTTGAAAGATCCAGAGATAATTTTCCGTTATCGTATGAATTCAAGGTGAGGGACCAGGCAATATTGATTCGTGTCTTGTTGTGCTTTGGGGCGATTCTCCCATTGCTTCCGGAGAAGGGCAACGCAGAGCCATTCGCCTACGTATCTAACGAATACGACGATACTGTAACTGTGGTTGATACTGCGACGGATAAGGTCGTCGCTACAATTGAGGTAGGTGACAGACCTAGGGGAATTGGGCTGAGCCCCGAAGGCAAAAAACTCTACCTTGCGCTGGGAAACGATAATGTCATCGGAATCGTCGATACTGATTCCCGGAAGATGGTGGGGACTCTCCCCTCGGGTAGCGATCCGGAGGCTTTTGCACTCAGCCCGGATGGGATGCGGCTATATATATCTAATGAAGACGCCAACACCGCTACAATTTTGGACACGGAGTCAGGGCAGACGATCGCGACAATCCCTGTGGGTATCGAACCTGAGGGTGTTGCGGTCAGTCCCAATGGACGCTGGGTTTATGTTACAGCGGAATCGACTCACACGATTTCAGTTATCGATACAACGAAGAATGAGGTGGTAAATATCCTGTTAGTAGGGGTTCGGCCAAGAGCAGTTGTGTTCGGCTCCGACGGTAAGTGGGCTTACGTTACAGCAGAGATTGGTGGCATTGTGTCGGTCATTGATGTTGAAGAACAAAAGGTTATCGGGGAGGTGCGATTGTCCATTGATGGCGAGTACGTTAAACCTATGGGTGTCGCCGTAACTTCCGATGGATCCAGTCTTTATGTGGCAACAGGCCGGGCCAATCACGTTGCGGTGGTTGACTTGGCATCTCTTAAAGCTGTGAAGTACATTCCGGTAGGGAAAAGAGTGTGGGGGATAGCGCTGACTCCGGATGGCAAGAAACTCTATGCTGCCAACGGTCTTTCTAGCAATCTGTCCGTTATCGATACCTTAACCAATCGAGTCATCGGTACCGTTCCCACCGGCAAGGGGCCGTGGGGAGTGGTTGTAGACAAATAGTCCTGAGTCGATTTGGTGGCCGATAGATAGAAATGTCCTATAATTCCTCTAAGCGATATCGGAGCATCTGTCTATAGTGCCCGCAATTTTTGGGAGGAACGTACTCATGTTTGATATCCAGTAACCCAACATAATCTTGTACAATCCCAATATAGGTTCTATTGACTCCTCAGAAGTTTTCCTTTCCCCCTTTTACATGCTCTTGAGACTACGATTCAAACCTTGGGCTGTATTTCTACTCCTAATATATCCAGTCACGAGCTCGCAGGCTACCGTCGACATCGAGGAGCTCGCTCAAATGGAGGTTACAATGCGGCGCTATAATGGTACCCCAACCGAGGGTTTCCTATCGGTCGACTTTCTTGATCGGGCCAATCTGGAATCTTTCCCGCAGCGAAGACTGGACGATGGGTTACGAGCTATACCCGGCTTTAGTCTGTTTAGGAGAGCTAGTAGCAAGGTAGCCCATCCCACAACCCAAGGTGTTAGCTTGCGCCATTTGGGACCGAATGGTGCAGGTCGAACTCTAGTTCTATTGGACGGTGTGCCGATGAACGATCCTTTTGGAGGGTGGGTCTATTGGAACCGTTTCCCAACCGGTCGTATTGGCGAGATCGAGATTCTTCAGGGGGGAGGAGCTGGATTGTGGGGTAATGCTGCGCTTGCTGGTACAATTCAGCTTTTCTCCCGTCGGGAATCGGAGAACTTCACATTTCTTGAAACGTCGGGTGGTAACCGAGATACAGCCGATGTACTTTTCAGTGCCCGGCGTTCCTTTTTTGCCGGGGAAGCGTTTATCACCGCTGGAAGTTTTACTACTGATGGCTACTCGGTTATTCGCGCTGATCAAAGAGGATTAGTAGATCAAAATGCATATTCTGAGGCCCAGATGGTTGAAGGTGGAGTGGAGATTAAGATTGCCGAAACAACTCTTTTTTCATCCAGAGGTTCCCATTTTAGGGAGAGTCGTGGGAATGGAACACCTCTGGCAGGCAATGAAACTGAAGGATATAATTTCAGTGCCCGGCTGAGACATCAATTCCCAGCAGAAGACAGCTTGATAGAGGTTCTGTTCTATTTTCAGGAACGTGACTTCAGTAGCTCCTTTTCCGCCGTGTCAGAGGACCGATCTAGCGAACGTCCTGCCCTTGATCAATTTAATGTCCCGGCACAATCCTTCGGTGGGGGACTCATTGGAGGTGGATCGATTGGAGAGAAGCATCGCATCGCAGCTGGTTTTGATACACGATGGGTGGCAGGCGAGACTAATGAGCAATTTTTCTTCAATGGCGAAACCTTTAACTTCCAAAGGGAATCAGGTGGAGATCAAACTCTGTTTGGGATGTTCGTTGAAGACACCTGGGATGCGGGAACGCTACTCAAGATTACTCTTTCTGCTCGGATTGATTATTGGGAAAATAAAGCTGGATTCAGAAAGCGTACCGATCTCAGAACCGGAGAGGTTGTTCGTGACGAGAAATTTGCCGCTCGGGAAGATTGGGTGGGGAATGGCCGTCTAGGAGTCGCTTACCAGTTGTCTAACAGTGTCCGGGTTCGAGGACACGTTGCTACGGGCTTTCGAGTTCCGACTTTAAATGAGTTCTTCCGTCCTTTTCGAGTTCGATCGGATATAACCGAGGCTAATCCAGCGCTCGTACCGGAACGCCTTTATGGTGGTGAAATTGGAGTAGAGTGGGCGGCGTTGGGAACCAAGCGATTTTCTGTTACTTATTTTGATAATTTTTTGAAAGAAGCGGTTACGAACATTACATTAGATTCTGGGCCAGGGTTTGTCGCCCCATGTGGATTTGTGCCGACAGGGGGGTCGTGCCGACAAAGAAGGAATCTGGATGGGGTGAGGGCCCGTGGTTTCGAACTGCAAAGCCTCATTCCCATGGGACAAAATTGGACTTTTACAGTCCGCTATCTTTACAGCGATTCGCAGATCACGCAAAGTGATGATGATCCGTTCTTGGTTAATAACCGACTGGCACAGACTCCAAAGCATAGTGGAACCGCGACGCTTCTTTGGCGTACTACTAGTCGCTTGCAAAATACCTTCCAATTGAGGTATTCAAGCACACAATTTGAGAACGATCTAAATTCTCTTAAGCTCGACTCTTTCCTCGTCTTCGATTGGTCAATGGCCCTCACAATTCAGGAAGGCTTTAGCCTCTTTTTCTCCATCGAAAATGTCACCGAAACTGAGTTCGAGTCCGGTCGTGCATCAAATGGGATCGTTTCCATTGGTGCCCCTAGGTTGATCAATGGTGGCATCCGGTTGCGATTTTAATTTCGCTTCTCGGCGTTCGGCCGACCTCTTCTGGGCGCGTACTAAAGGTAATGAACGATCAAAACTACTCGGGATACCAAGCCCTCGATTACGTCTGGATCGAATGGGAACATTACAATGAAAGCGACAACCTTAGTGAGACTATTCTTTTCCGGGATTTTCTTAAGAATTTTGCTAAGGAGATCTGATAGAACGAAGCGTGAACATCAGGCCTTTAATCCACTCCTCTACCGACTTTCAGTGAGTTGCAATTGATATGCCTAGTCAGAAAAAGCCTGGGACAGGGCAACTTCCCTGCACAATCCTTCGATATTTTCGGACAGTTGAATCGAATCCCTGATCCAGGGACTCGACGATGATAGCATGGCCGATAGAGACCTCTAGGATTCCGGGAATCGTTAAAAAGAGAGGTAGGTTTCTCTGGTTAAGGTCGTGGCCTGCATTTACGCCCAATCCAAGTGATTGGGCCGATTCAGTAGCCCGTTGAAATTGATTGAAAATGGAGATCCGATCACCTGTCTCAAAGGCTCGGGCATAGGACTCAGTATAAAGTTCGATTCTATCCGTCCCCACATCTTGTGCCCTTTCAATTTCTGAGATATCTGGGTCCATAAAGATGCTAACTCGAATATTATGAGCTTTTAGTGACTGAATGATCGGTATTAGTTGATTAGAATTACTTTTTAGATCCCATCCGTGGTCTGAAGTGATTTGATCGGGTGAGTCTGGAACCAAGGTGCACTGATTCGGTTTTACTTCTTTGACGACTTCCAGGAACTCAGGAGTGGGATTTCCCTCAATGTTGAATTCGACTTTTGTTTGATTATTTAGGAAAGCAGACAAGTCTCGGACGTCAGAGTATCGTGTATGTCGTTGATCCGGACGTGGATGAACGGTAACGCCGTTCGCTCCGCATGCGATGCATCTTCTGGCGAAGGAGAGGCAATTAGGGTAGTCCCCGCCGCGTGAGTTCCTAAGGAGGGCGATTTTGTTAAGGTTTACGCTCAGTTGGGTCATTACAATAAGTCCCATTAGGCCTCGAGTGAGCCTCTTTGAAAAGAAGGGGCTTATATTGCACTACTTTTAAGTGGCCGAAGTAAATAGAGAATTTTAATTTTGGCCTGGTCTTTAAATAGGACCAAAAAAGATCCGGGAATGACCTACAAATCTCATTGTCACACTCTTCCAGTGTAGTAGGATTCAAAGCTTGTCGCGCTTTCTAAGCAGGTAAAGCGATATGCATATCTGCCGGGCAAGTCCCATGTAAAGGTCATAACATCCATTCTGAATCTTATTTGACAGTACCTCAAATATTCAGAGCATTGGTAACTGTTGTGGCTGATAGAGCCTTCAAATACCCCGATAATGTATCCGGGCAATACTATGTCGACAGTTCTTGTATCGACTGCGATTTGTGTCGAGAGATCGCCCCTGTCCTATTCAGCCGCAATGACGAAGGTAGTTATTCGTATGTCTCCAAACAGCCGGAAACACAGGAAGAAATCCAGCTAATGATCATGGCCAACGAGGGCTGCCCGGTTGAAGCCGTAGGCGATGATGGGGATTAAAGAGTTCTAAGGGATTGTGTCTCCTTTCGATAGCAACCTTGGATTTCCAGCAATACAGACCAGATAGCTCACTGGGCTTACAACGACCCACCACCAGGGCCAAGCGATCGGGGTGAGATCGAACCAACGCGGCAAGGTATAGGGTTGCAGGAGAAGAACAAGGAAGCATCCTATCACGAGAGCAATAATGACGCTTTGGGAATTTCCTCTCTTCGTAAAGATCGCGGCTGAGAATATACCCAGAAGAGGAGCATTGGCGAATGCCATTACCCCGAGGGCAAAGTCAATCAGGGTTTTGCTACCCATTGATTGGAGGTAAACGGCGAGAACAGCGAAGAGAATCAGCAATATTCCCATTAAGACGACTGCAGTTCGTGGTGCAGAAAGTGACAAAGAGAAGGCATGGAGGTCCCCTCGCGAATTGCTTTTCGATAGATTTAGTTCAGTGCGAAGCAGAACCTTTTTCTTCCAAGGTTCGTACAGGTCCGCCAGGACGCTGCTGGCCATAGCGTTGACAGCAGAATCGAAGCTGCTCATGGCGGCGGCGAGGAGGCCTGCCATGGCAAGGCCTTTCAACCCTACAGGCAAGTGGTTGAGGATAAAATACGGAAAGACACCCTTCGTATCCTCCAGAAAATCAAAAGGAGCTTCACACCCCATTAAATCAGGACGGCCGTAGTAAATCGAGAGAAGGAGTCCGATGAAGAGAAAAAGACAAACGACTGGTATCCCAACCAGGATTGAAATGATCAAGGACCGACCCGCTTCATGGGAGCCTCGGGTTGTGAGCATTCTTTGAACCATGTCCTGGTCAACGCTGTAGGCGGAGGTGGACACAAATGTTGAGGCAATAATCCCCGTCCAGATTGTGAAAGAGAGATCGAGCTGAAAGCGAAAATCGAGGATCCTAAGTTTATCCTGCCCTTGGTAATCTCTCAGGACAGCGTAGATCTCATTTCCGGCAAGAGGGATTGCCTCAAGTAGTAGGAAGATGCTGAGAGTTGCGGTTAGAACAACAATGCCGATTTGAACTACATCGGTCCAAATCACCGCTTTTATTCCCCCAGACGTGGTGTAGACTAGTCCGATTATGCCAAAAAGTACGATTGCGGTTACGAGATCTCCAGCCGTGGTTTTACCGGTGAGTATCAATGCAAATGCTATTGCGGCAATGAATAGTCGAGCCCCTGAGGCGAGCAGCCTTCCAATTAGAAACATGAAGCTAGCTGCCATCTGGGCTGTTAAGCCGTACCGTGATCCTAGGTATCCGTAGACGGTTGTCGTT